>NZ_AWNH01000045.1 GCF_000482245.1 Leptolyngbya sp. Heron Island J
GGAATTGACTTAGGACCTATGGTCCGTAAACAGTTTGCCGATGGTGAACTCTATGTGCAAATCCAGGAATCTATCCGTGGGTGTGATGTTTATCTGATTCAACCCACCTGCCGACCGGTCAATGATCATCTCATGGAGTTACTGATCATGATCGATGCCTGCCGACGGGCTTCCGCGCGGCAGATTACAGCCGTGATTCCTTACTATGGCTACGCTCGAGCGGACCGTAAAACCGCTGGGCGTGAATCGATTACGGCTAAATTGGTCGCTAATCTAATCACCAAAGCCGGGGCTAGCAGAGTACTAGCGATGGATTTACATTCATCGCAGATTCAAGGGTATTTTGATATTCCCTGTGACCACATCTACGGGGCTCCCGTACTCGTTGATTATCTCGCCAGTAAGCGGCTAAGCGACCTGGTTGTCGTCTCTCCCGATGTTGGTGGAGTCGCACGAGCACGCGCCATTGCTAAACGCCTCAATGATGCACCTTTGGCCATTATTGATAAACGTCGGCAGGCTCACAACGTTGCTGAGGTGATGAATCTGATTGGGGATGTCAACGGCAAAACCGCTGTATTAGTCGATGACATGATTGATACAGGCGGTACCATTTCTGAAGGAGCTCGATTGCTCCGGGCACAAGGAGCCCGACAAGTATATGCCTGTGCCACCCATGCCGTATTCTCTCCACCCGCCGTTGAACGGCTATCCAGCGGTGTCTTTGAAGAGGTGATTGTCACCAATACGATTCCTGTGCCATCAGAGCATCAGTTTGCCCAGCTCACCACCCTAACCATTGCCAATTTACTCGGCGAAACTATCTGGCGCATTCATGAAGAAAGCTCCGTCAGCAGCATGTTTCGATAAAGTGTAAAAATCGATATTGATAATAATTAGTGTGTAAGGGAGAGGTTTACTTAGACTTCTCCTTTTTTGCTAATTACTTATATCTGTAAGTAGCTGATGAAGGCTGGCAATCTTTCTCTATCTCCGGAAACTTTAGGATGACGTCGATGGACTGTGTAAGTAAGTTGCCGCTTAGAATCCATGGTTAAAAGCACATCTATTATTCAATTGGTTAGTGCTCTGCTGGCTATAGGTATCTTTAGTCCTAGCCTTGTTCAAACGCAATTAGAGCGTGCTACGTTCGCTGTGTCTGGGTCTATTGCCCAGATAGAGTCATTGAAGGCTGGGCTGCCTTCCCTTGACCAGCAACTGATTGAGGCCGTCCACAGTGGCGACATACAACAGGCAGAACGTGTACTCAAGCGGGGCGCTAGCGTAGATGCTGGCAATCGCTATGTGGGCTATCCGATAGCGATCGCAACTGAGCATGGCAATCGCGCTATGGTCCAGCTGCTAGTGGCCAATGGCGCAGACGTGGATGTGGTCAGTGCCGGGGGACAAACGCCTCTAGGCAGGGCCGTTGATATGGGTAATCTAGATCTGGTGCGCATCTTAATCAATGCGGATGCTTCGCCTGACCGTCGCACTAACTATGGTGTGCCGCTGCTTTACCGTGCAACTGAGATGGGCAATCTCGAGATTGTGAGACTGTTGCTACGGGGTGGAGCCAATCCCAATGCCCAGGTTGCTGGTACCACGTCGCTCTATAAAGCTGTAGAAATGGGCAATGTAGCGATTACTCAGCTATTGCTGGAGAGCGATGCCAATCCTGACCAAGCAACACCCTTATATCGGGCAGTAGAAGTTGGCAATGCCGATCTGGTCAGATTGTTGTTAAACCATGGGGCAAATCCCCAAATCAGTGAACGGGGAGTAAGTGTCCTAAGTTTGGCTCAATCCCAAGGAAACCGTGCGATCGCAACCATGTTACGACAGGCTATGTAGCGTTTTTATCCCATGAAGCATGCACATAGGGATGGCAGGTTTTAGGTACTAAATTAAGGCCCTCTGGCCTAATTTGCTCTATGGGTATCCAAATCGCGTTGTGTTTGTCCTTACCTTCCAGTAGGGTATAGACTTTGTTCACATCGTAGAATCCTTGATCCACAAAATCGCAGCGAAAAAGCTGGATCAGCTCATGCCCTGATTTGCCATGGCAGGTAAAGATATTTTCCAGACACGCTAAATACTCAACATTTGTAAGGTCTGCCTGGAGTTCTTCTTGAAATTCACGTTTTAGAGCATCAATGCTCGATTCACCAAAATCAATGCCACCTCCTGGAAAACGATAAAATACCTCTCCGCTAGCTGAGTCATTGCCTTGACTCACAAAAACATGCCCCTGGTGCTCAATCAAACCGAGGGCGATGGGTCGAATACGTTGTTTTCCCATAGTCTCTCCCTACTCATTAGGGTAAAACCCAAGACCAGAAAGATGATTATGGCTAACCTTTCTGGTCTCAAGCAGACACTTATACGTTTGCAGTGAAACGCGTCACCGTATGCAGCGCCTCTCGGAGGCTACGGACAGCCGCAACCATGGCAACTTCGTTGTTTAGTTTATTGACAGCAGACCCGACACCCACGCCAGCAGCACCCGCTGCGATCGCCATCGGCGCAGTCACATCCGAAATCCCTGATGCACAGAGAACAGGCATAGGCACAGCTCGCGAAATAGCATGGGCCGCCGCTAATGTCGGCGTCGCTTTTTCAATCAAACCAACAGTTCCAGGATGAGCAGGTTGGCTACTAACGCCTCCCTCAGTTTGAATGATGTCGGCCCCCGCTACGACCAAGTTTTCGGCCAATTGCACTTGTTCATCCAGGGGTAAAGTATGGGGCACAGTGACCGATAGAGTGATGTGGGGTAAAAGCTCACGGGTTTGCTGCGTGAGGGTCAACACATCAGCAGCTGTAAACGTCAGCCCCTGGGCGTAGAACATATCAAAGTTCCCAATTTCGATCAGGTTGGCACCTGCCGCAACAGGAGCGAGAAACGCTTTGGGATCGATGGCTGAAACACATACAGGCAGACTAATTTGCTGACTGACCTGCCGAACCAGATCGGCATCTGCGGCAATATCAACAAACGTGGCACCTCCTTGCTGAGCGGCTTTAGCCACGGCCAAAACATTAGCTGTATCAAAATTGGTCAAACCGCTAATAATCTTAAGTGCATGGCCTTGGGCAAATGCAGTCTGGAGGTTGGGGTGGATAGTCATAGGTCTTTTTCAGACAAGATCGATTCAGGGCTATTGTGCCAGAGGTTGGGCCAGACAATGGTAAAGAATCGATCTAATGAACTAGCGAAGCCTGGCCAAGATATCCCGTTTGACATCGTCGGGTGGCTGATTGCCATCAATCCGCAAAAGTCGTTGCCGATACTCGTAATATTCGAGCATAGGAATCGTGGTCTCAGCTAAAGTCTCAATGCGACGACGCAGAGCTTCAGGATTGTCATCGATCTCAGCTCGATACTCAGAACGTTCAATCAGACTATGGGCAGGCACTTCTAGCCAAACAGCATAGTTAACTTGAGTATTGAAACTCTCTAAAAAAAAGTCGAGCTCTTCAGCTTGAAAAGCTGTACGGGGATATCCATCCAAAACCCAACCGTTGGTAGCATCCGGCTGCTGTAACCGCTCTTTAATAAAATTAATCATCAGGTTATCGGACACCAATTCCCCTTTGGCCAGAGATTCTGCAACTTCCTGACCGAGTTGTGTGTCAGCGGCGATTTCTGCCCGTAGCACATCCCCGGTCGAAATCCAGGGAATAGCAAAATGTTCGCCGAGTTTCTGAGATTGCGTCCCTTTACCCGATCCTGGTCCCCCCAAGATGATTAGTCGCATAGCTAATGTCCTTTCTCTTGCTCTGCGTCTACCGTAGTCCGTTTTCTAAAGAAAATTACGATTAGTTCAGATGATTTTTACCTGGATGATTGAAGCAAGCCTGGCTGACATAGTAGACTGGTAGACCGTGTAAACATAAACACAAAATCATGCCCAAGCTTAAGACTCGCCGGGCCGCTGCTAAGCGCTTTCGCCGTAGTGGAAGCGGTAAAATCATGCGTCGTAAGGCGTTTAAAAACCATTTGCTGCAGCACAAGTCAACTTCTCGCAAGAGCCGTTTATCTAAGAAAGCGGTAGTCGTAGATGCTGACGTTCCCAACATCGAAGGAATGATGCCCTATTTGTAGAGGGTTTGACGTTCTTCCGAACGTCTGTACATGTTCAATAGTTTCTCAAATTAACGACCTAATATGGCACGTGTAAAACGCGGCAATGTAGCTCGCAAGCGCCGCAAGAAAATTCTCAAGCTTGCGAAGGGATATCGGGGAGCCCATTCTAAACTCTTCCGCACAGCTAACCAGCAGGTGATGAAGGCCCTGCGGTATGCTTATCGCGATCGTCGAAACAAAAAGCGTGATTTTCGTCGGTTGTGGATTACTCGTATTAATGCGGCGGCTCGTCTCAACGGCACTACCTACAGCCGTTTAATTGGCGATTTGAAGTCTGCAAATATTCAGATTAACCGTAAGATGCTGGCTCAAATGGCGGTTCTAGACCCCGACACCTTTACAAAGGTAGTTGAGCTAGCGGGCAAGAAAGGCTAATATCGCCGCATGTGGCGACTTATTGGGCGGTATTTGCTGGGTATAAGTTTACTTTTGGGGGCGCAGGTGACTGTGCCCCCAATTGTTGCATCTGCTGAATTAGCTGAGATTGAGTCACGCGGTCGGTTGATCATTGCAGTTAAGGACAATCGGTTTCCGCTAGGATATCGCGATGTCACGGGCGAGCTAAATGGGTTTGAAATTGATATTGCCCGCCGTCTAGCTCTTGATTTGCTAGGTGATGAAACAGCATTAGAATTGCGACCAGTAAGTAATTTGGATCGGATTAATGAAGTCGTTGATGGTGAAGTGGATATTGCGATCGCAGCCATCACCGTGACCGCCCAACGGCAGCGAATTGCTAGCTTTAGTGAGCCTTACTACTTAGACGGCACCGGGTTTATTACCACCTCGCCCCAAATCAATACCCTTGACGAACTTGCTCTGAGTCGTCTGGCTGTTCTGGCCGATTCCAGCACATTGGCCCATTTGCGCTATCGGCTCCCCAATGCAACGCTAGTGCCCGTATCGTCCTATCAGCAAGCCGTCACTGCATTAGACAGTGGTCGGGTAGATGCGTTTGCTGGCGATGTATCGTTGTTGACGGGATGGCAGCAACAGGACAGTCATTATCGACTGCTAGATGCCATCATTTCAGTAGAACCAGTTGCGATCGCAATTCCCAAAGGCACTCAATACAACGATTTACGTAGAGCCATTAACGCGGCCATTCGGCAGTGGGATGACGAAGGTTGGTTACAAGATCGAGCTACCTATTGGGGGTTACCGTAGCTACCATGGGAGAATAAAGCTACCGTACGCACTAATCGATTGAGCGAGTTCATGGAAAATAGCACCCTATTTTTGACATACCTGGGCATTCTTATCGCCCTACTGGGGCTTTCAGCCTTTTTTATCATTCGCCAGGTATTTAAGACTCGCCGTATTGAGAGCACCCTTGGTCGTTTACAAAAGAAGCTCACCAAAGAAAAAGGTACCGCTCAGGAATATTACGAGCTAGGCAGTCTACTGCTAGATAAAAAGCTCTTTTCCCAGTCGGCTTTATACCTGCAGCAGGCCCTAAAAGCGATGACAGACGAGGAAGAAACTGAAAACGCTCCGCTCATTTATAACGCGCTAGGGTATGCCTACTTTGCTCAAGGGCAATTTGACTTAGCCATTCGTCAGTACAAGGCAGCTTTAAAAATTGCCCCGGGCTATGTGACTGCCCTAAATAACTTAGGGCACAGCTATGAGAAAAAACAGCTAACCGTGCAAGCGCTCGAAAGCTACGATCAGGCCCTTAAGATTGAGCCAGATAATGCAACAGCCAAACGTCGAGCACAGTCCTTACGTAAGCGCGTTGCTATCCCCATGAAGCAGTAGGGCTTAAAGCGATTTACAGATCACAAGATGAGGTCATATCGTTACACGTATCACCGATATGACCTCAATTATTTAAGCGCAATCTAGACTCAGCGAACTGTCTATGAGCGCTGAGATTATGACAATACTGGGTGGCTCAAAGCAGCATTAACCTCCCTTAAGATACGGTCGTCATGCAAATAACAAAGCTGCCCTAGACCGCAGCTAACTCAGGTGTTCCCACAGATTGTGTAGCGGCAGGCTCCATCACCTCCTCGCAATAAACTTCAGCCGAGTTATTAGGACTCTCAATCAGCTTCACTTTATGTAAGCTGGCACCAATCTCTTTAATCGGCTCACGCAGCAAATCACGGATATGTACCGCAATATTTTCAGCCGTGGGCACTACCTCAGCAAAGTAAGGAATATCTTTGTTCAAAAATGTGTGATCAAAGGGCTTTACAACATGAGTGTTGACCGCATTCTGGAACTCCACCAGGTCAGCAATCATACCCGTACGAGGGTCCATTTCACCCTTGATAGTGACTTCTAGATGATAATTATGACCATGGCCATTGACACGAGCACAGAGGCCATAAGTTTCACTGTTTTGCTCCAGCGTCAGATGGGGCAAAGCCAAGCGGTGAGCAGCACTGAAATGGGTGGAGATGGTTAAATAAGCTTCCATGGCGTTTCCTTGATAGTCAGCCCAAAGGGTAGAGGTTTCAAATAGCTGAACGTTGGTAATGGGTAAGTGGGGCGCAAGCCGCTGCCAAATCACACGAGCAATGTTCTCTGTGGTCGACAGCCCTGCCTCAGGTCGATCAATCTGAAATTCGGGCCAGACGTCATTTAAGTAGGAAAAATCCAACTGGCTAGTAACTTCACGCTTAATCACTTTTTTGACATCAGACAAATTGAGCACCATGCCGTATTCGTCTAAATCTCCTTCCATAGAGACGAATAACTCATAGTTATGACCATGACCTGGAGCACGGGTACATAGTCCAAATTGGGCCTGATTTTCAGCGTCACTCAGCTCAGGCAGCCAGTATCGATGGCTGGCGGAAAACTGAGCCCGACGGTTAATGGTGCATTTCATAGCAATACCCAAAACTGCAAATATTAATTTTTGCTAAGTTCTTTTCTCTAAGCATAGACCATTGGCAGAGAAATAATGGTCTCAAGCATAGCTAAATCTGCTGAGAACAAGCCTGGCTAATAACAGGATAGCTTGGGTACAAACTCCGTAGGAGAAGCAGGAGCGCCACAAAAAAGTCATGAAGTTTTGACACAATTTTTAGAATCAAAAATACACAAAGCTGTAAAGCCTTGATAAGCCTGCTGTTCAGGATTTTCAATCAAAAATATCAGGAGTTGCTAATCTAAGCTGAAAACGGTAAAAATAGATACAGAACATATCCTCGTTCATCTCCAAGAATTCGTCCCTTGGTCGACGATGAGACGGAAGTAGGGGGTCCTGTACAGCTATTGTCCCATAGGTTGTATTGGTCTGCCCGAAGGAACGCACTAATACCAGTGCTTATTCAGGAGGAGATCACTCTGATGAAACTTACTTATCGTGGTGTTGAATATGACCACAACCCGCCTATGTTAGAGGTTTCTGAAAGCGATATTCTTTGCAAGTATCGTGGTCGCACTCATCACTATAACTATGTGCGCCACATGCCTTTCCCACAGCCTCAAGTGGCGTTAACCTATCGCGGTGCCACCTATCAAACTAATCGTCATGGTGAGCGTCAGACTGTTGCTCAGGCTGAACCAAAGTCAGTATTTTCAGCGTTTCAACGTAAGCTCGCTGAGCTCACCCCATTAATGGATGAGCGTCGCCAATTACTGCGTGAAGCAGCTCGCAGTCATAGTGAAAGTATTCAACGTTCGTTGGAGCATCGAATTGCAGTTGCTCGTGAGCAAGGAAATGCAAGTTTGTTGCAGCAATTAGAAGATGAACTGCGTCAGATGGCCTAGGGTGCCAGCTTTACGCCTGATTTCTCTGATTCGTGGCTAGAATGATTTGAGGAGGAGCTGATAAAGTTCCTCCTTTTTGTTTTTCCCCATGATGTTTCACAATAAGTTTGGTTTGATTATTCAGACCACAACTTATTTTTTCGAAGGGTGTTATGGGGCTATTTGATAAGGTGTTTGACCCGTCGCCAGAGTCGCTACCCTTAAGTCCAGCAGAAGCGCTGGCAGCGATTTGTTTAGTTGCGATCGCAGCAGATGGCTATCTCTCCGATCAAGAAGGCCGAGAAATGGACATGCTTCTTAGTCGTATGCGTCTTTTCAAAAGTTACTCCATAGAGATGGTCAACCGAATGAAAGACGAACTACTACAGCAGCTGCAGCAGCATGGTCCTGGTCGTCTCGTAGAAGCTGCTAATGCTGTCCTTCCTGCTGAATTAAAACCAACAGCCTTTGCCCTAGCAACCGACTTGGTCTTAGCCGATGGTAGTGTTACGCCTCAAGAACAAGCTTTTTTGGATGATCTCTACCGTATTCTTGAAATTCCCAGCGATCGAGCTCTGGCCATTGTTGAAGTCATGACAATTAAAAATCGAGGTTAATGTAACTTTGTGTCCACAGCCTTTGCTTCGTTCGGTAAAGCCTGGCCCTCATTCTCTGACAAATACGAGATAATAAACTTTGCATAGTTCCAACCGAATCCACCATTAACATTCTATGACTGCCACGATATCAGCCCCATCCAAGCAAATGGATGACTCCAAGCATGGCTTACCTGTAACCATCATTACTGGCTTTTTAGGTAGTGGCAAAACCACCTTGCTCAACCATATCTTGACCAATCAAGACGGGCTTAAAACAGCGGTGCTAGTCAATGAGTTTGGGGAGGTCGGTATTGATAACGACCTGCTCGTCACAACAGGGGACGACACCATGGTGGAACTCAATAACGGCTGCATTTGTTGCACCATCAATAATGACCTGTTGGAGGCGGTTTACAAGATACTCGAACGTAGAGACAAAATTGATTATCTAGTCGTCGAGACCACTGGTCTAGCCGATCCCTTACCTGTAGCCCTGACATTTCTTGGCACTGAGCTACGGGATCTAACTCGATTGGACTCCATTGTGACGCTGGTGGATGCAGAAAACTACAGTGTTGATTTGTTCAACAGCCAAGCAGCCTACAATCAAATCGCCTACGGCGATATTATCTTGCTCAACAAAACAGACCTGGTAGATGAAGGCGATTTGGATTCGTTAGAGCTGAAAGTTCGGGACATTAAAGAAGGGGCTCGCATTTTACGGACCAATCAATCTCAGGTTCCCTTGCCACTGATTTTGAGTGTAGGTTTGTTTGAATCCGATAAGTATTTTGAGCCCAATGAAAATGAAAAGGAGGCTCACCACGGTCATGACCATGGACATTCAGCCCACGACCATCATGATCACGAGCATGATCACGGACATTCAGCCCACGACCATCATGATCATTCCAACTGTGATCATGACCATGACCATAGCGAACATGAGCACGAGCATGGCCATGACCACAGCCACTCTCATCTAGATGTAGATGGGTTTACATCGATCTCCATTGAGCGAGATCAACCTTTAGCCATCCGCAAATTTCAGTCTTTCTTGGACAATAAGCTGCCAGAAAATATCTTTCGAGCTAAGGGCATTTTGTGGTTTGACGAAAGTGAAAAGCGTCATATCTTCCATCTCAGCGGTAAGCGCTTCTCCCTGGAGGATGAAGAGTGGAATGGCCGAGTTCGCAAAACTCAGTTGGTGTTAATCGGCCAGAATCTTGATCATGATGTGTTAGAAGCTGAAATTGAAAAATGCTTTTGTCTAGAATCTAACAAGCGTGGCAGAGGGTTTGGGGACTAGTGCGCGTTGTTATTCAGCGGGTTACAACCTCCCAAGTAGTTATAGACAGCCAGGTGATGGGTCGTATTGGCCAAGGCCTGAATCTGTTGGTGGGGATCGCTGAAACCGATACAGAAGCAGAACTAGATTGGATGGTATAGAAGTGCCTATCCCTTAGGCTATTTCCGGCTGACGAGTCTGGTCGATTTGATTTATCAATTCAGGACATTCAGGGATCGTTATTGGTGATTAGCCAATTCACGCTCTATGGGGACTGCCGTAAGGGTCGACGTCCTTCATTTGTTCGAGCAGCTCCACCCGCCCAAGCCGTTAAGCTATATGAACAGTTTGTAGCGAAACTCCAACAGAGTGGGTTAAACGTAGAGACAGGGCAATTTGGTGCTCACATGCAAGTCACCATTGACAATGATGGCCCGGTAACTTTGGTGTTAGAACGAGATGCCGGGTAGTCTAAATTTGGTACTGACCGGCATGTTGCGATCGCACAGACATCAATTTGTCAGAGTGTATCGGGGGACCCAAGGGGGATCGTTATTCTCTAGTCGAAAGAGTCACTACATAAGTAATACAGATAACGTGACACTTTATTTTCTTTTAATGCGATTGTGCAGGTTCCGGTGTCCCTTGATAAGGTAAAGAAACATTAAGCAGACTAGCAATCATCCATAGAGACGATGCCGGAGTACAACTATCCCAATTCCCTTTATGCTGCACAGTATTAATCCAATGTCCTCGTTTCAAGCACCTTCTAGGCAGGTGTTGTTCTGTGATTTTGATGGTCCGATTGTGGATGTTTCAGAGCGCTACTATCGCACTTATCGGTTGGGTCTTTCGACTCTGGAGGCAAGCCATCAGGAAAAGCACGGTGAAGTACTATCACTGCAAGTGCTGGCTAAAAATCAGTTTTGGGCTATGAAACGAAATCGTGTAGCCGATACTGACATTGCGATTCGCTCCGGCGTACCGACGAGCCTAGTGGAAACATTTTTACAGCAGGTTCAGCGTATTGTGAACCATCCTCACCTACTGCAGTGGGATGCGTTACAACCCGGTGCTGACAGGGCCATCCATCAGCTCAGACAGATGGGCATACGACTAGTATTAGTTACACTGCGTCATCCGCGTCAGGTACAAGCGTTTTTACAATCCCATGATCTTAGTCAGTATGTTGATGAGATCTTTGGGGCATCGGATATGAATGCAGCTCATCTCAACCGGGCTGAGCAAAAGGTAACGTTGTTGGAGCGCGCGATCGCAGCGCAGCGTGGTCAAGGCTATCAGACAGAGCCTACCTGCATGATTGGGGATACCGAGGCAGATATTATTGCTGGGCAGCGAGCTGGGATCACCACCGTAGCCTTAACCAGCGGCGTTCGTAGCCATGCTTATCTTGAACGCTATCAACCCACATCGATTGAATCGAATTTACTTAAGGCTGTGCAAAGCAGGCACATGACTCAAGTTTTGCAGGCAGCCTAAAACCAGCAGTCATTTCATTCCTAGGGCAATATTTTAGAAAACCATTAATCTGGACTGGCAGTTTAAAATTAAACGAAAAAAAGGAGCTGAGCACACCAAGTTATCTTTTCCACCAGCGGTGCAGTGGATAATACAGCGCTGGTGTCCAAAGACTACTGAGGATAGCTGAACTGAGGGCAACGCGCTGATGGATACGCCAAATTTGCCAGAGACTCAGATAGGGTGAATCAGGCCAAAGCAAGTGGCGAGCACTCATTTGCAGGGCTATGACGGTAGCAGCAACCACAGCCATACCAAAGACAATAAAGGCAATCAGAACAACATTTTCTTGAATGATGCGTTGACGCTGAAGACGGGCAGTCAACATGCCAATAATGGCCAGACTCAAGGCATGGGTAGGAAAGGGCCCTGTCAGACCATCTTGTAATAGACCTAAAACAATACCTGCGATCGCACTATCAAAAATGGGGTGATGGATACTCCAAATCACAACCCATATCAGCAACCAGTTAGGGGAAACACCTAGGAGTTCAATTCCAGGGAACCGCATCGGTGATAAAAGTAAGCAAAGCAATCCCGACCCCACCACAATTAAGACATTGAGGCACGTTTTTTGAAAATCGGAAAGGGTTTCCTTGCCTTTAGATGCAGTCATCGTCAATTAGCCAAAACTAGGGTAGCGACTCGCTATCTATAATTTCTGCTGGGGGAGCATTTACATCAGTTTTGGCTTCAAACGGATGAATCGTCACCCACTCAAGGATACTGAGTGGAGCAGAAAGTTGGATAACCGCTTCAGGAGCAGGACTCTTCTTCAAATCCATACTCTCAATACGGCCAACGGGAATCCCCTGGGGAAATAAACGGCTGTAGGAAGATGTCACAATAACATCACCAGGCTTAACATCAGGCGTTGTTTCAAAAAACTGCATCACAACACGCCCATCCACATTGCCCCGTACCACACCTAGAGAACGGCTACGGCTAACTTTTACCCCCATTTGACTGGTCGGATCAGTGATTAGCAAAATCTGACTCGTATTGGGAGAAGCACTAATAACTCGACCAACCAAACCTCCTGGGCCGGTAGCCATATCTCCCTCGGTGATGCCATGTGAGCTGCCCTTATTGACGGTAATTTGCTGCCACCAATTATCCGCACTGCGGCCAATCACAGCAGCTACTGCCACTTTGCCTTGACCATCAGCATAGTCAATATTCTCTCGCAGACTTTGGTTTTGATTTTCTAGCTCAATAACCCGCTGCTGCAGCTCCAAAATATACGCATTTTCCAAACGTTCTGCCTGAGTTAGACCAGGTTGTAGCGGTGCCGTCAACACCTGATAAATCTCATAAATGACTGCTCCCTGACTCTGACGCATCGCCCAGGCTAAAACGATAACAAGGGTAGCAATACCTGCCCTTGTCGCGTATCTATCCCACCAGCGTCTCAGTGCAAACATAATTTGCAAACAGTAGTCATCAATCGCCTACGGAGCCTTTACAGATCGCGAGAACGAGCACTGAAGACCCGTTCCATCTGACTAAAGTTCTCAAGGACACGACCCGTTCCCAATACAACACAACTCAGCGGGTCAGCTGCAACATGAACCACAATTCCCGTTTCATGGCTAATCAGAGTATCCAGGCCTTTGAGCAAAGCTCCGCCTCCCGCCAGCATTATGCCCCTATCGATAATATCAGCTGCTAACTCCGGAGGAGTTCTTTCCAAAGTCCGTTTGACAGCCTCAACGATGACCGACAGTGGCTCTGCCATGCTTTCGCGGATTTCAGCACTTTTTACAGTGACTGTTCTCGGTAGCCCGGATAATAAGTGCAATCCTCTAACGTCCAAAACAATTTCGCCATCGTTGGGACTTGGATAAGCAGAACCGATATTAATCTTGATTTCTTCAGCAGTGCGTTCACCAATCACCAGGTTGTGCACTTTTTTCATGTATTGAGAAATAGAGTCACTGAGTTCGTCGCCAGCCACACGCACCGACTCACTCAGTACGGTACCTTGCAAACTCAGCACAGCCACCTCTGTAGTGCCGCCACCAATGTCGATAATCATGTTACCTGTGGGTTCAGCAACTGGTAACCCAGCTCCGATAGCAGCCGCAACGGGCTCATCGATCAGGTAAACCATGCGAGCTCCAGCCTGTAGTGCTGCATCCATAACGGCTCGACGCTCAACCCCAGTAACACCGCTGGGAATACCAATCACAATGCGAGGCATTCCTAGGGCACGACCTTCATGCACTCGTTTGATAAAGTGCTTAAGCATTAATTCGGCCGTGTCAAAGTCAGCGATAACACCGTCACGTAAAGGACGTAGGGCGGTGATATTACCCGGAGTACGCCCTAGCATACGCTTTGCTTCTTCACCAACGGCTAAGGGTTTACCATCCTTATCCCTAGCTACGACGGAGGGCTCTTGCAAGACAACGCCTTTACCCGAGACATAAACCAGGGTGTTAGCTGTCCCCAGGTCTATGCCCATGTCACGGGAGAATGAAAAGCGATCGAGTAAACTCACTGTTAGACGTGCCCCCAAACGAGCTATGAAAAGACAAATAAACGGTTGATAAGCCGATGTGGATTTTATTACGTTTTATATATGTACGTCCAGTCCGTAGTTCTGAACTTACATAGAGGCGTCTCCACTGAAGTGATATCCCTTAGCATCCTGAGGGCACGCTGATAATTGATCACTCCGTACCAGTCAACCATACTCCAAGGTTACACGGTCTGAAGTTTTAATGGATAGGGAGATGGGGAGAGCTGCTCATGATTACAAAGAGGATGAAATTAAAAGAATAAGGCTAGATAGTCAGTATATCTCCCATATAAAGTAGTCCTATTAGGAAGTTATCGGTAAAAAGCGATGAGTCTAAATGTGGTAAATCTGGTAGGCCGAGCCGGACGAGATCCTGAAGTACGTTACTTTGAGTCGGGTAATGTACTTTGCAAATTCACTATTGCCGTCAACCGACGCACTCGTAATAGTGATCAGCCGGATTGGTTTAATTTAGAGCTTTGGGGGCGTAATGCTGAGGTCGCTGCTAACTATGTTAGAAAGGGTAGCTTAGTAGGTATAGTAGGTGCGCTTAAGCTTGATAGTTGGCAGGACCGAACAACCGGTGCGCAGCGCTCCAGCCCTGTAATTCGTGTTGAGCGACTCGATCTTCTAGGGTCCAAACGGGACAATGCAGCCCCTATGCAGGGAAATTACGATGATGAGCAGTTTTAGGTAACCCTTCATCCAAAGGAACCCCAAGAGCAAAGCTATAAGCGAGCAGTGCAGCTCAACAGCATTAACTCGCTAACCGCTTGCTCCTGTCTCTTTCCTTATCACTGGCTTCCCCATCAACTTTAATATTCGCCTGAAAGCCGCACCAGGCAGATCCTGGCACCACTTCAATCTTGCCACGATTAGGGAAGTCCAATTCTTCCACAGAAGTTACACCGTTTGTGTAGAGGTACTCACGCAGAAGCTGATAGGCTTCATCCACACTTTTGACAGTGTAGTTAGCCGCATATAAATAGGGCTTTAAACGGTCGTGATTACGAGGCGCAGTTTCTCTAAAAGTTAGGCGAGTAGCCTTGTGGGAGTTATGTTGGCAGCTAATACGATACTTGATGGTGTGGCAAGCTGTGTTCGGGAACATTTCACTATGGAAAAACGGCGTTCTGTAAAGGCTGCCAAGACTGACAAACTAGTTAAACGAAATATAGGGGGTTTCGAGAATATTCTTCCTAGCACTCAATAAATGAGTACAAAACCAGTACCAATAAACGAACCCTAGTTCATATTGTCTAAAGTTGTCAAAAGTAACATTGAGTTGATGGTTACTTTTGATCACTTTTGCCGATGCACCGAGTGTTCATTATAACGTGCATTTAATTTGATATCTAGCCTTTTTGTTTGATTGGATCTCCTCACCTTAGTATTGATTGTAATTAGATCACGACCATAGTTCTAGTATTTGGCGGTTTTAGTGTTTATCCTTTCTGGATTTAAGACTGTGGGTCAAATGTAGGCCAACGTAATAGCTAGCAATAGCGAGCACAATGCCAACGATAGTGCTGCCTGTGAGTAGAGCAATAGTGATGTCAAAGCCCAGGCTCATCCACTCTTGAGGAGAACGACTAGCCAGGACTGTTTCAGTGGATTGTCCAAGAATGAGACGGCCAATTTTATAGTTGAAAGCATAAATAGGAACGTAGGTGAAAGGATTGCTAATCCATGTTCCTGCCGCGGCTACAAGCTTATTCCCACGGACAGCCGCTGCGATCGCAATACCAATAATTGTCTGTAACCCAAACAGGGGATAGCTACCGGCGAAAACCCCTGCTGCTAGACCTCTCGCGATAGCTCTGGGATGGCCTCGGAGACGGATAAAACGAATATAGATATATCTAAACAGACGCTGAAGTTTTGCTCGTTTACGACGTGTAGGAAAATGTGATCTTTTGTGAGATCGAGAGGGGCTGGATTGTTTGTAGTCAAAATGACCGTTGGGAGCCGCCACGGCTGGATTCCTTATAAGTGATTCTGTAATGAGGCAGGGCCGCCGTCTAATCGGCTACTAGCATCAATTATGACAACATAGGCAATTTTGGTCATTCCTGATGGGCCTGATGGGGAGGCGGCATAGGGTATCGTTACAACTTGAGACCGCACTCCAGGAGCAAATACGTGATAGAGGCAGGAGCAAAAATTATCCAGGGGGAGACGATTGCTGCGATCGCAACTGCGATTGTGCCTCAGCAGGGCAGTGTCGGCATTGTGCGGCTATCGGGCACCACCGCTATAACCATTGCTCAGGGATTATTCCAGACATCAGCCTCTTGGGAGAGCCATCGTATTCTCTATGGTTACATTACCCATCCTGATACCCAACAAACTATTGACGAAGTACTGCTGCTGCTAATGCAATCCCCTCGCTCCTACACCCGTGAAGACGTGGTGGAGTTTCACTGTCACGGTGGCATCATGGCAGTGCAACAGGTGCTGCAGCTATGTATTGCCCAGGGGGCACGCCTGGCAGAACCTGGGGAATTTACCCTAAGAGCATTTCTCAATGGTCGTTTAGATTTGACCCAGGCCGAGGGTATTGCTGATTTGGTCGGGGCCCAATCGCCTCAAGCTGCGCAAGCCGCCCTTGCGGGCATTCAAGGCAAACTCACTAAGGTAATTCGACACTGTCGTAGCCGTTGTTTAGATGTACTGGCTGAAGTGGAAGCTCGCATTGATTTTGCGGATGATCTGCCCCCGTTAGACGAAGGGAGTATACGCTTACAGCTAGAGGATATTCTGGCCGAAGTTGGGCAAATTTTGTCAACAGCACATCAGGGCGAACTGCTGCGTACAGGACTCAAGGTGGCGATTGTTGGTCAGCCCAATGTGGGGAAATCCAGTTTACTCAATGCCTGGAGCCGTTGCGATCGCGCCATTGTAACAGCCTTACCAGGAACTACTCGCGATGTCGTCGAATCTCAGCTAGTGGTGGGGGGAATTCCCGTTCAGGTACTGGATACGGCTGGGATTCGAGATGCCACCGACCAAGTAGAGCAGCTTGGAATTGAACGGTCGCAGACAGCAGCTCAAAGTGCCGATTTGGTGTTGCTGACCCTGGATGGAACCCTAGGTTGGACTGGAGCCGAAGCCACTCTTTACAACGACATCCGACACAAGCCTCACATTCTAGTCGTCAACAAAGTGGACTTAGGTGCTCCAGTGAACCTGCCTCAGTTTGATGCACCCATGGTAGAAACAGCCGCAGCTCAGGGTCAGGGAATTGAGGATTTAGAGAACGCCATTCTCAAGATCGTGCAAGCAGGTGACGTCAGCGCTGCCAATTTGGACCTGGCTATTAATCAGCGTCAGGCTGCTGCCCTGACGCGTGCCCATAGCTCACTGCAACAGGTGGAAGCAACCATTGAGGCACAGCTGCCGCTAGATTTTTGGACCATCGACCTTCGGGATACGATTCACGCTCTGGGGGAAGTCACAGGGGAAGAAATGACTGAGTCTATGTTGGATGAGATTTTTAGTCGTTTTTGTATTGGCAAATAATGATTAGGGATGACTCATATTAAATCTGGGCGTTAGTGAGGCAGGAAAAGTGGGCAGTATTCACCCAATTAAAATTCAAGACGCGTTCATAACGCTTGCCCATGAAGATCTACAGACTCTGGTGGAGTTTTATCAAGGTCTATTGGGTCAACCCCCTCAGGTTTATATACCTCAGCGCTATGGGGAATTTGGGCTGCCAGGGCTCAAGCTGGCGTTGTTTAAACCGAGCGATATTCAAGAATTTGCCGGGTCAGCAGCCAGTATGAGCATGTGTGTAGAGGTGGAGGATTTGGAGGATGCGATCGCAACTCTGACACAGCTCGGCTACCCACCATCGGATAATATTATCCATACCAGCCACGGGCAAGAAATCTACGCCTACGACCCTGCTGGCAACCGCCTGATTCTGCATCAGTCTCCTAAGGTCGTATGAAAATCACCAAAGATACTGGTTGGTCCCTGACCATCCAACTTTGAGGAGCTGTAGTTATGAGACACTCAACATCTAAAACATTTGCCGTTAATCCATCTGGCTAATGCGCTTAAGTTTGAGAACATCGGTCATTTTACGCAGCTTTTTAACTGTTCGATCAAAATGAGCATGGTCTTTCACATCAATCCCCAGATCAATTTCAGCAATTTGATCCGGAAACGTAGTCACTGTGGCTCGGTGAACATTAATTTTAAGGTCTGATAGATGGCTCAAAATATCTTTTAGCACACCCACTCGATCGATCACTTCAAGCTTCAGCATGACCGGGTAGGTCTGAGGTCTGCCAGTTGTAGAGTCGGCTGAATTCCAACACACTGGTATCAAACGATCACCAGGCACAGAGGACACATTTGGACAGCCTTGACGGTGAATGGCAATACCTCGCCCTGCTCTAGAAACAGCTCCAATAATCGGTTCACCCGGTAGAGGGTTACAACAACCTGCAATATGATGCAATAGCCCTTCAACACCCATGATGGAACTATCAGAACCGCCTTTACCAGCGTCTCCACCCCAGCGAGTGCGTACAACCGCACCTTCGTTAATATTTTCTGCAAGGGTATCATCATCGATATCGGCTACGGGCTGTAGCTCTTTGGTAGCCTCCTGGAGCCGGTTCACCACCGCATTGAGGGTAATTTCGCCATATCCCAGAGCAGCTAACATATCCTCCACACAAGGATAATTACTGCGTTGGGCGGCAGCTTGGGCTGGCACTGATTTAAGTAATGAGTCCAGTCCATCTCGTCCCATGACCTTCTCAAGCATGGCATGGCCGCGGGCCATATTTTCTTCATGATGAGATTGCTTATACCAGTGACGAATACGATTACGCGCACCCGCAGAAACCACAAAATTTAACCAGTCGAGACTAGGGCGACAATTTTTATTCGTCAGAATTTCAACAATATCACCGTTATTGAGTTGCGTATCCAGGGTAACGATGCGCTCATTAACCTTGGCACCAGCGCAGTGATGCCCAACCTCAGTATGGATACGATAGGCAAAGTCAACCGGGGTAGCACCTTGACTGAGGGCAAAGACATCACCACGGGGACTAAAAACATAAACCTCTTCATCAAAAAGGTTGTCTTTGACATCGCTGAGATACTCTTGGGCATCTTTTAGATCGCTCTGCCATTCCAGTAGCTGACGTAGCCAGGTAAACTTTTCATCTTCAGCATTGACCTTAGTATTACTATTGCCTGTCTCCTTATATTTCCAGTGGGCAGCAATGCCATACTCTGCAACACGATGCATTTCCATGGTGCGAATTTGCACTTCAATAGGCCGCCCTTGTTCACCGATCACAGCGGTGTGGAGTGACTGGTATCGGTTAGCCTTAGGCAAGCCAATGTAATCTTTAAATCGCCCAGGAATCGGTTTAAATCGGTCGTGGACGACCGCTAGAGCGCGATAGCACTCTACTTTAGTCCCCACAATGATACGTACGGCTGCAATATCGTAGATTTGATGGAAATCCTTCTGCTGACGTTGCATCTTACGGTAGATGCTGTAAAGATGCTTGGGTCGACTGCTAATGTCAAGACAGTTGATCCCATCGTCTGCGAGATGGACTTTTAATAAATCTGCAACTTGTTCGAGTCGCGCCTCTCGATCCGTACGTTTTTCAGAAATCAAGCTTTTGATATCTTGGTAAGCCAGCTCGTCAAGATACTTAAAGGAAAGGTCTTCTAGCTCCCACTTGATACGTCCTATGCCCAATCGATTGGCTAATGGAGCAAAAATCTCAATGGTTTCACGGGCCTTTTGCACCTGCTTTTCGCGCGGCATATGCTGTAGTGTTCGCATATTGTGGAGACGATCCGCCAGCTTGACGACAATCACCCGAATATCTTGGGCCATAGCCAAGAACATGCGTCGAAAGTTCTCAGCCTGGCGTTCAGTTTTGCTATTGAACTGAAATTTTGAGAGCTTAGTGACTCCCTCAACCATTTGGCGAACTTCTGCCCCAAAGTGGGCTTCAATTTCATCGGCTGAAACATCCGTATCTTCAACAACATCATGTAAGAAACCGGCTGCGATCATAGCGCTGTCTCCTCCCAGACCGCGCAAGATATTCGCTACAGCAACTGGATGCGCAATATATGGCTCACCAGAAGCCCGCATCTGTCCCTTATGTAATTGATAGGCAAACTCAAACGCTCGACAAACTAGCTGATTGTTATCTTTAGGCAGTTCAATTGAAAACTTACTGTCTCCATCCACCTCAATAGGTTGACTATGTTCCAGAATGCAGGACCTAAGCCAGGTGGGTAAAGTGC
Organism: Leptolyngbya sp. Heron Island J; assembly: GCF_000482245.1. Taxonomy (GTDB): domain Bacteria; phylum Cyanobacteriota; class Cyanobacteriia; order Phormidesmidales; family Phormidesmidaceae; genus Leptothoe. The sequence goes on from NZ_AWNH01000045.1 coordinate 20,109, forward strand.
AGTCATTGGGGAGAACAGGAGCTGCTGAGGTCATGGTAAGTAGAGGGGAGGATAAAGACTGGAAAGACCAAATTCTGCTCTGGATAGCTTGAACAGCGCAACTACCGATGCTTGCTTATCGGTCGGTAATTAACACATCGGCCACAGAGACTCGGCATCTAGCGGTCACGCAAGATCCGCAATCATTTGTTCCATGTAAGAAACCATTCCTGTGGCGCAAAATATCAACCCTTCGGAACTGATTTTGCCCAGGATATTCGACCTCTTATTCGTAGGATAGATTAAGAGTATAAATTCTTACAACTATAGCTTGATGCTAAATCTGCCAATGGCTGCCAAAGATAATTCACCCTAGTGAGCTAGGTAAATTCATCTCAAATGCTTAGATTAGCCCCCATGTAATTTTGCTTGTTCTCTAGGTTAAGCGCCCAGCTGCAGAACGGTAAAACTCTTATATAAAAGCTATAGATATAAAAAATTGGGTTTGATTAGCTTTATTAAAATCTTACATTATCACTGAATCATGACATTCACTGCTACGGTCGATGCGCTGCATGCTTACACGCAGCAGTTAGCTCAATTCCAAGGGGACTTGGGGCAGGCGGACATCCTGCAACAGGCTAAAGAGTTACAGCGATTTTTTAATCAAACACTCTGGCCTAATATTAACCAGTTAGAGCTCTCTCAAAATCAACCACAATGGCGTTCGGCAATCACTGAAATGCATCGCCACATGAGGCTTTTAGCTGTGGAAGTTAATTTTATTCAGTCAGCCCGTCAAAGTCGGACATACCAGCAGCGTTTAGGCCAGATTAGCCATCGCTTGGAACAGCTGCAGGGGTTTACTCAAGTCTTAATCACCCTTTGTGCGCAATAACCTTTGTGCGCAGTAAATATAATCAGCTGAAAAATTCTGGGCAGCCTAGTGTATCCCTGGGGCTAGGTGATTTTAGATGAATGCTTGAGTTTTCCTGTACTACCCCCTACAGTGCTGAGGGTGGGTATGGTAAGTATTCTCATCCGGTGTTTGTGTACTTTATTGACGGAGAGCGATGTTCTGTCCGAAACATCCACAGGAAGCGCTGCTAGCAGGTCAGTTGGTAGATGATCTAAAAGCCTATAGTTGTCCAACGTGTCATGGCTCCTGGATTCGATCCGAAGATTATCAAGTGTGGCAACAGCCTCAGGCAGATCCGTCTTTTGAAGTAAACAGCTTAACGGTGCCCATCAACCGTGATATTAGTTATCAGCCCTCTCGCTACGATAGTCGAGCTGGACTCTGTCCTAGCTGTGGGTTTTATCTGGTCCGCAGGCGCATCACACTCAAACAGGTGACATTCTTTATTGAACGCTGCCCTGGCTGTAAAGGGATTTGGTGTGATGACGGAGAATGGGAAATGCTAGATAAATTGGGGTTGAGTACCTGTGTTCCGGTGTTATTTACAGATGAGTGGCAGAGTCATGCTCGTATTGCTGAAGCTGACTACCGTGAACGAGTGGCAACTGCGGAAAAATTAGGGCCAGAGATCGCCGAGAAACTGTTTGAGCTGGCAAAACTGCTTGAGGAGCATCCGAGTGGTGATTTTGGGGTGGCGTATTTGATGAGGCGTTTTGAGAAGTAAGGGGACGTAAAGCTAACCCATCTCATTATTTAATGGGTTAGACGTTGTCTTCCTTTTTTCATGACTTCTCCCCTGTTACAGCTCGATAGCTTTTGTGTTGCCTATCCGCGGCAAGAAAGCTGGGCCGTTGAGAATGTGTCACTGGCTCTAAAGTCTGGAGAAATTCTAGGGTTGGTTGGGGAGTCGGGCTGTGGCAAATCGACCTTAGGTCGGGCAGCGCTGCGATTACTACCTGGAGGCAGCCGCACTCAAGGCAAGTCACTGTTTGAGGGTCGGGATGTATTTGGATTTTCGAATCAGGAGATTCGCCGGTTCCGGGGGGAGGCGGTATCGTTGGTGTTTCAAGATCCAATGACACGGTTAGACCCGTTGATGACGATCGGGGATCACTGTGTGGAAACTCTACGTGCCCATTTTTCAGATCTATCGAAACAGGCGGCTAAGGAAGTTGCGATCGCAACCCTCGAATCCGTCAGCATTCCTGCCAACCGTTGGGAGCAGTATCCCCATGAATTTAGCGGCGGCATGCGGCAGCGGGTAGCCATTGCCCTGGCATTACTACTCAACCCCAAGCTGATTGTGGCCGATGAACCCACCACCAGTTTGGATGTAACCGTCTCAGCTCAAATTTTGGATCTGCTTACCGGGCTCTGTCGCGAGCGCGGCATGGCCCTAATTTTGATTTCCCACGATCTGGCCCTGGTGGGGGAATATTGCGATCGCATTGCTGTGATGTACCAGGGTAAATTAGTTGAACTGGGGCCAACGGAGCAAGTCCTGTACCATCCCCAGGCAGATTACACCCAGTCATTACTACGGGCAGCCCATCAGCTCCAAAATTATGAAGCCACCCCTGAAACAGTCGCAAACAACGCTGCCGATCCACTGCTCAAGGTGCAGAACCTGGTCAAGCATTACACTCTAGAACCAGGGCTGCTCTCCAAGCTATTTAACCGCACCCCCCCGGCAACCATTAAGGCGGTGGATGACATCTCTGTGGATTTATACCCAGGTGAAGTTTTAGGCCTGGTTGGGGAATCCGGCTGTGGTAAAAGTACCTTTTCGCGAACACTGATGCAGATTATTCCACCAACATCCGGTCGGGTGGAGTTTATGGGGCAAAACCTGGTAGGCATGTCACGGGCGCAACTACAGACGCAGCGTCGTAACTTTCAGATGATCTTTCAAGATCCCCACGCCTGCCTCAATCCAATGATGACCATCGGTCGCGGAATTGCTGATCCATTGATCATCCATGGTTTGGCCAGTGCGACAGAGGCTAAGCAGCAGGTCCATGCCATGTTAAAGCGGGTGGGCCTGACACCGACGGATGCCTATTACCATCGCTACCCAGGTGATTTGTCAGGGGGGCAGCAGCAACGGGTAGCCATCGCCCGCGCCCTGATTACGCAACCAAAACTGGTGATCTGCGATGAACCTGTCAGCATGTTGGATGCCAGCGTTCAAGCTCAGGTACTGGAATTGATGCTAGAGCTCAAAACTGAACTTGATCTAACCTATTTATTTATCACCCATGATTTGTGGGTAGCCCGCTATCTTTGCGATCGCATTGCCGTCATGAATGCGGGCAAAATTGTCGAGTTAGGGCCAACAGAGAAGCTATTTACCTCACCACAGCACCCGTACACTAAAACACTACTAGCAGCAGCGCCCCTACTAGCCAAGCAGGCTTAGATGTAGCAGATAAAGGGGTTGGACAAGTGAGAGCCCGAAAACGTCAACACTTCAAGCGTCCTCCGTCTTCAAACTTCTACCCTTCACCACACCCACAGTTTAACTTCAGCCAAGCACAACTTTAAAAACAAAGGAGGGCCGACCCTAACAAGTCAACCCTCTCTCACGTTTAGATAGCCCTACGGCCAATCAAACACTTACTCAACGATAATTTTACCGACCATGCCAGCACCACGGTGGGGAGCACAGAAGTAGCTATACTCGCCAGGCTCAGAAAATGTAGATGAATAGGACTCACCAGGAGAAAACGTCAGCTGCTCCTGGGATAGCTGATCAGCAACTTCTTTGCCGCCAGGCACCTGAGCTGCATCAAAGATCACGTTGTGGGGGGCCATTTTGTTGTTAACCCAAGTAACCGTATCGCCAGCCTTGATGGTCAGAGTTGCTGGTTCAAACGCAAGCAGACCCGCATCGGACCCCATTTTTACTTGGTACTCAGTAGCATAGGCAGGAGCCGCATTGAAAACAGTGCCTGCGAAAACCAAAGCAGCTGTCACTAGCAGCGCACCCACGGCTCGCAAAACGCGATTAATAAAGGTCATAGTGATTCTCTCAAGGTTGAATTTGGAGGCAGTTAAGCACGCTTAACTACGAATACCTAGTTATTTTAGAATGCCGGATGTCTCCGTAGGCAGATAAACAAAAAATAAAGCCTGGGTTCTACATAGCTATCCCGACACCCCAACAATTAGATGACTTGCATGGAGTGATCACCGTCGATAACAGCTCCTCTTCTCCAGAAAATCATCAGGATAATAACCCTGGTATATATAGGTTTCGGCAAAAGTTTAACTATTTGGCAAATATTACGCACCACGGTCACAGGCTAAATGTAGAGGACCAAGGTGGATGGCCCTTCCACTTTACAGTTGTTAATGTTTGACCTGCCGTCATTTGACGCGGCCTAAAAAAACTGGAGAGGATAATTTTTGGTCAAACTTTCAAGCTTTTGGCTGAAATGGTTTGATTTCAGACTGTGACTTTTTTTGAGAGGAGTATCCGATGAAGTCTATTTTGGCTACAGTGACGGCATTTGTAGCGAGCGCTCTTTTCCTAGTAGCTTCTCCTGCTATGGCAGCTGATGCTGGCGCTGGTGCTCAGGTGTTTTCTGCCAACTGTGCTGCTTGCCACATTGGTGGTGGCAATGCAGTTAACCCCGCTAAAACTTTGAAAAAAGATGACTTAGTTGCCTACGGCAAAGACACCTCTGAGGCAATCGTCTATCAGGTCAATAATGGTAATGGTGGGATGCCTGGTTTTGGTGGTCGTTTGACCCCTGAGCAAATTGAAAATGTTGCAGCTTACGTACTGTCGCAAGCTGATAAAGGCTGGTAATTTTAGATTGTACTTAAACCAGCTACCGGTGAGCTAGCTTTGGATTTTACCTGAGCTACGCTTACTTTTTAATCTTTAAAGCCTGTTTTCAGGGGTATTCCCCCTCTGGAAGCAGGTTTTTGTATTAGGTAACGTAGTTTTGAAGGTTAAAGAAAATCTCAAGAACTCTGAGTAGGATGTCACACCTGTGTAAAAAATAATACTTGGTCGATGGGATGCTGCTCGTATGCGTGACCGATGTTGGAGACACTTTGAGGCTATATGATGCTTGTTTGGCCAGTTGAAATCATTCGTTTCCCTGCGATCTCAGGTCGTTCAGCCCAGTGGCTTCCCTGGTAGCGCGGCTGGCATCATTCGCCAGTCGTTCAGTCGCTGTAGCCTATGCCCTGGGGCTGGCAGGTTGCCAAGTAGCTGCCCAGTTACCAGCAACCTCGGGTGGACGACAGGTAGCGAGTTCCCGTTCAGTGATTGTTCAACTATTTGAATGGCGCTGGTCAGATGTTGCCCAGGAATGTGAGACCTGGCTAGGGCCTTATGGTTATGGTGCCGTACAGATTTCGCCACCCCACGAGCATCGAGTCATTGCGCAAGAGACAATGCCATTTCCCTGGTATCAGCGCTATGAACCGGTGAGCTATAGGCTATCAAGCCGCAGCGGCAATCGGGCAGCGCTTGCTAATATGGTGAGTCGCTGCCATAGCGCTGGGGTAGACGTGTATGCCGATGTGGTCATCAATTCTCTGGCTCTAGCGAATGACAGCACTGCCCAAATGGTGGACTATAGCAGCCGCTGGGAGGGTTCTCAAGGTGTTGATGACGATACCCTCGACATCAGCAGTGATTTAACTGATCCCTATGCTACCGAGGTCTATGACAATGCTGAAGCAGCTACTAGAGCAATACACACCAGCCAGTTAGATTATCCCCAGGATCTGGATACGGGAAGTGAGCAGGTGCAAGCTGCGATCACAGCTGCCATGAATGAGCTACTATCCCTGGGTGTGGCAGGATTTCGTATTGATGCAGCCCACCGTATTCCACCACAGCATTTAGCTAAAATTTTGCGCCGTTTGCATCCGCTCAATAGCAAGTTTCATCCCGAAGGCGGTCGACCTTTTATCTATCAAGCCGTCAGTGGCACTGACGCAGCCCAACCTAGTGATTATTTTAGCAATGGAGCAGTGACCGAATTTCGCTATGGTCGTAATCTCGGTGAGCAAATACTCTACGGCGAGTTAAAAAATCTGGTGCTCTTTGGCGAAGCCTGGGGACTCATCCCCAGTCATAAAGCAATCGTGTTTACGGATAACCACATCACTCAGCGGAGTCGCGATCGTAATATCGTCACGTTCTATGCACCGGCAGACAACGGAGCCAGCTACCGCCTAGCCAACATCTTTATGCTAGCCTGGCCCTATGGCACCCCCAAAATCATGTCCAGCTATGATTGGCCACGAGAGCAGGGTAATTGGGTCGGCCCACCAGCCGATGCACAGGGGCAAACCTTACCGGTGAACTGCGGTGACGGCTGGGTGTGTGAACATCGCTGGTCTGATATCGCCAATATGGTGGAATTTCGCAATGTCACCCAAGGCAACCCTAGCGTCATTCATTGGTGGGATAACGGCAATAACCAAATCGCATTTGCCCGAGGCAATCGCGGCTTTGTTGTGATCAATAACGACAATAGCGTCCTGAGTGAAACATTAATGACGGGTCTGCCAGCTGGCAGCTACTGCAACATCTTATCCAAACCGACCTCGGTTGATTCGGTCGGAGATACCCTAGCAAGCTGCGATACAGTCATCGTCGTCGATACCGAAGGCAACGCCACATTTGCAATAGCACCACAGCAAGCAGTCGCACTGCATATCAAAGCCCGTCTCTAGCCTGGGTTGGTTCACAGCTATGTTGTGACTCCGTATAAATAAGCGTTGAAAACCCGACCGACTATGTACGGTTTTCAATCAATTTGTTTCTCTAGTTGCGTTGATACGCTAAAGCTAAGGACGTATCTGTAAGGAATCTCAACTCATGCCCGTTAATAAAGATCCGCGCCCACCGCGCTCTCGACAAATTAGCAACCTACTGTTTTTGTTAGGAGCCATTTTGTTGACAGCAAATATCTTTCTACCGATTCAGCGCACACCGCGTACTCCTTACAGCATGTTTCTTCATCAGGTGCAGGAGCATGAGGTTATCCAAGCATCGGTCGGCCAAAATGAAATTCGCTATCAGGTCAAAAATGAGCTAGGAGAGCCTGGTGCGGTTTATTCCACCACACCGATTTTTGACCTAAAGTTACCCGATTTGCTCGAAGCTAATGGTGTGGAGTTCGCAGCAATGCCACCCCCTCAAAATCAATGGATTGGTAGTTTGTTGAGTTGGGTGATTCCACCGTTAATCTTTATTGCTGTATGGCGCTTTTTCTTAGCCAGAGGCGGTGGTCCCCAAGGAGCCCTCTCCATTGGTAAAAGCAAGGCTAAGGTATATGTAGAAGATGAAGCGACCAAAATCACCTTTGAAGATGTTGCAGGGGTAGAAGAGGCCAAAACCGAGCTAGTAGAAATTGTTGACTTCCTCAAAACCCCCAAGCGGTTTACTGAAATTGGGGCCAAAATCCCTAAAGGTGTCTTGTTAGTCGGCCCTCCAGGAACGGGGAAGACATTGCTAGCCAAGGCAGTAGCAGGCGAAGCGGGAGTTCCCTTCTTTAGTATTTCGGGGTCTGAGTTTATTGAGCTGTTTGTGGGTGTGGGTTCTTCACGAGTACGAGATTTGTTTGAGCAGGCTAAAAAGCAGGCTCCCTGTATTGTCTTTATCGATGAGCTTGACGCCATTGGTAAGTCTCGGGCGTCCGGTGGTTTTTATGGTGGTAACGATGAGCGTGAGCAGACTCTCAACCAGTTACTAACAGAAATGGATGGGTTTAGTGCAGGTGACAATACTATTATTGTTTTAGCCGCAACAAACCGTCCTGAGACCTTAGACCAAGCGTTGTTGCGTCCGGGGCGATTTGATCGTCAGGTGCTAGTAGATCGTCCAGACTTGAAGGGCCGCGAAGCAATTCTCACAATTCATGCCCAAGAGGTAAAGCTGGGAGATGATGTTAATTTGAATGCGATCGCAACTCGAACTCCTGGATTTGCCGGTGCCGACCTAGCAAATCTAGTCAACGAAGCGGCACTGCTGGCCGCTCGCAACAATCGTCAAGCCGTCATCCAGGCCGACTTTGCCGAAGCCATTGAGCGCGTAGTCGCCGGCCTAGAGAAAAAGAGCCGCGTTCTCAACGAGAAAGAGAAGAAAATTGTCGCTTACCACGAGGTAGGCCATGCCATGGTAGGTGCCCTAATGGAAGATAGTGGCCAGGTCGAGAAAATCTCTATCGTGCCACGCGGCATGGCAGCCTTAGGCTATACGCTCCAGCTCCCAACTGAAGATCGATTTCTTCGAAGTGCCGAAGAACTAAAAGGTCAAATTGCCACACTGTTGGGCGGGCGATCTGCCGAAGAAGTTGTCTTTGGTTCAATTACGACCGGTGCCGCCAATGACCTACAGCGGGCTACAGAAGTAGCAGAGCAAATGGTCACCACCTACGGTATGAGCGAAGTACTAGGCCCCTTAGCTTATGACAAGGGGCAGCAAACCTCATTTTTAGACAGCGGCATGCCCAATGCACGTCGTAATATGAGTGAAGCCACAGCTAGAGAAATTGATGCTGAAGTCAAAGGTTTGGTAGAAGCAGCCCATGAGCAAGCATTAAATATTCTGCGAAACAATCGAGAACTGTTAGAAAGCATTTCACAACAGTTACTCAAAGAGGAAGTTATTGAAGGAGATGAACTCCGATCCATGCTTGCACAAGTCAAGCCACTGGTTACGGCCTAACTTCTTGTTGATCTTCGTTCTCTCTGCTTGGCATGAGATTTAGAAACTTTTATTCTTTGCCCCAGGGAGTTCCCTGGGGCTTTTTTGTTATCGCAGTTGAGAGAATTGTTAGGGTAACTTAGAAATCCTGAAACTTTGATACCTCAGGTATCTTCCTCATTTCTCCGCCCTCATTCTTCCGACCTGCACATAATGGCTGTGGCTCACCAATCCCATACCCTTGCCCATAATTAATATTTAACTTGCGGAGTCTGGCCAAAATCATATCGTCCTCAACAAACTCCGCAATTGTTTTCATGCCCATCATAGTAGCGACCTGATTAACCATGTCCACAATGGTTTGAATATAAGGTTCTTTATCGATATTGCGAATCAAATCTCCATCAATCTTCAGATAGTCAACCGGCAGACTTCGCAGATATCCAAAAGAAGAAACACCGCTACCAAAGTCGTCTAGAGCAAAGCTAACTCCCAGGTTTTTCAAAGTGGTAATGAATTTTAGAGCCTGGTCAAGCTGAGAGATCGTAGTTGTTTCAGTGATTTCAAAACATAGCATTTCTGCTGGCATCGAAGATTGTTGCAACAGTTCTATCACAAATGCAGTGAACTGTTCATCACTCAAGCTACTACCCGAGAGATTAATTGCCACCATAGTTGTTGCCTGAGGATAATAGTGATAGTAATTTGTCAGCACTGTTTTAACCACCCAGCGGTCAATCAGCCCGACCATATCATAGCGCTCAGCCATAGGTATAAAAAGATTGGGGTGCACAACCTTACCCTGTTCATCAGTTAACCGTAATAAGATCTCAACGTGGTGATACTCCTCATCAAAAAGCGAGATAATTGGCTGCGCCATTAAGTGGAATCGATTTTCTTCAATGGCCTGAGGAATATTAGCAATCTGAACTAACTCAAGATGCCGCCGATCAAGCTCTGTATCGTCATAATCAGCAAGATAAACCCGACCCCGCCCTAAATCCTTAGCCTTATAACAAGCCAAATCGGCTCGACTGAGTAATTCAACAACATTATAAGCATCACCTAAGATCGGCACTAGCCCAATGCTCACACCTACCTGGAACTGACGCCCTTGCCATGTGAACTGGTAGTCTTTTATTTTGTCCACCAAAGCCTGAGAAATTATTTTTCCCTGCTCTAAGGAACATCCTTCCAACAATAATCCAAACTCATCTCCCCCCAGCCGACCTAAACTATCAGAGCTACGAATATTCTGTTGTAACAACCGAGCCAGTTCTGCCAACAGCTGATCACCCACTAAATGACCCGCTGTATCGTTCACAACTTTAAACTGATCCAAGTCCAAGTAGCCCAACACCGACTGAATCCTCTGTTCTCTGGCACGTTTGATCGCCTGTCGTAGACGTGTATCAAACTCATTCCGGTTAATTAGTCCTGTGAGTGGATCGTAAGTAGCTTGGTAAGCAATGGTTTGCGTGAGGTTATACTCTTCTGTTATTTCTCTCTGTACACCCCGATAGCCCTGAAATTCATTATGCTTATCAAATAACGGACGGGCATTGAGCTTAAAGATGCGCAAAGCTTTATTCGATGTATGTAAGCGCAGGGTTAAATTTTCAAGCGGCTGGTGTTGATGTAAGTGCTCATCAAATCGCTCCCAGTCTGCCTCTAGATTAGGAATAGGAGCCAGGGCTTGACGGAGAGTTTTATCGGTTAGGTCTTCGTCTTGAAGATAATGGAAATTACCAGATAAATAGGAAATCCTCAAGTCTTTATCTAGCTCCCAAAACAGATCGGAGCCCAGATGCGCTAAATCACGATAACGCTCTTCATTTTCTCGCAGGAGCCTTGCCTGGTAAGTACGGCAACGATAAACAATCATGAGCAACACGCAAACCCATAGACTGGTTAAGAATAAACTAATTGTCAACCATATAATCATTGGGCTGTGTCGTGACTCTTGCCTAGGTAGCTGAACCAAAGAGGAGGTGTTTGTTACTTCCAACACCTGAGAAGCAATTTGTGCATTTGTAGTTTGCAATGATGCAGTAATCTTTAACTGCAAGTAACAAGGCTTAGGTGAGACTGTATGATACCAACCGTGGACTCCGAGCGAATTGCTGTATGTGGATAACAACAACCAAAGATTAAGAGCAGTCGCACCAGCCAGAGGAGTCTTGAAAAGGTGCCATAAAATGACAGAAAGATTAATCACAGGTTCAAACAAATAATGGCTAATGCTGGCGAGAAACTGGCGCTCCTTGAGAGCCTGACCAGTACTCAAAAATTTGAGCTATAATCTCATATCAGCTATCATCCGCAGTAAACTGTACTCAAAATAGTACAACTTGGTTGATGTCTCCCATAACCATGGTTCGTATTTAAAGTGAATGGGCTTTTCAATAGCCCATCCAAACTATTGGACTCCTCGATCAAAACTATAGTAGCTGCATTACACAGACCAGTTGTATGCTGCAAAGATGTATTTAATTTTCACGAATAGTGGCCGCTTGAGCGAGCAGTGACTCAGCAAATGCAATCCCTTCTTGATGGGAGCGACCACCTGCCAGCTGGGCAAGTTCTTCTCGGCGAGCCGTAGCATCAAGATCCGTAACCCTCACAACTGTACGCTCGCTCGCCTTCTTTTTACCGTCAGTAACAACTTGTTTATCCACATGAAAGTGGGCATCCGCCATGGCTGCAACTAAGGGTTGGTGGGTGACACAAAGAACCTGACGATGCTGACTGAGCTGATAGAGCTTTTCTGCAATAGTTTGCGCTACACGTCCTGAGACGCCTACATCAATTTCGTCGAAAATTAGGGTACCAATGGGATCCACCTTCGTAAAACAGGCCTTGAAAGCGAGAAGAAATCGACTCATTTCTCCTCCAGAAGCAGTTTCAGTCAGGGGCTTTAAGGGCTCGCCTGGATTAGGACTAAAGAGAAATTCAACTTCGTCGGCACCATGGGACTGGGGGGTAGTCGCCCGTAGCTCAGCTTTAAACTTGACCCGTTCCATAGCCAAGGGCTTAAGTTCTTCAACCAGCTGCGATTCCAAACGTTTAGCTGCTTTTTTTCGAAGTTTTGTAAGCTTGAGACATTCAGCATTGAGTGTGGCTTGGCCCTGCTCGTGGGTAGATTCTAGGACCTCAATAGACTGACCATCACCATTAAGGGCATCTAGAGCCACCTGTATTTCTTGATAATACTCAATGAGTTCAGGTAAATCACGGCCATATTTCCGGCATAGCTGTTTGAGGTAGCTCATGCGAGCCTCAACATCGGCTAAGCGCACTGGATCGGTTTCCAGATTTTCACCATAGGTATTGATCTGCCGACCCGCTTCTTCCACCTGAGCCAAAGCATCACTCACTAGATCAAGCATGGGCGTCACTTGCTCGTCAAAGCGCTGCATCGAACTGAGTAGCTGTTCTACACGTCCCAATAAGTCAGAACAGCTATCAAAGCTACCATCACTTTCGTAGAGAATTTGATAAGCGTCATAACTCTGCTTCTGCAATTCCACACTGTGACTGAGGCGCTGGTGCTCCTGCTTTAAGTGATCTAGCTCATCAGGATCTTCTAAGTTGGCACTGCTCAGGTCCTGGGCATGATACTCAAACAGATCTAGCTGTTGCTGCCGTTGCTGTTCAGCACGACGTCGGCGATCGAGAGCTTGTTTAGCATTAATGGCAGCGGTATAGGCCTGAGCTACTACCTGACGTTGTTGCAACTGCTGGCTACCGGCAAATCCATCGAGCCAATCCCGCTGCGCATCCAAGGAACCGAGCTGCACAGTTTGGCCTTGGGCGGTAATTTCTACTAGAAGACGACGCAACTCTTCTAATTGATTTTTTTTGACAACAACATCATTTAACCAGCTACGACTGCGAACACTGCCTCTTCCTGTGGTTAGTTCTCGACTACAGCGGACACCATCGCCATTGAGTGGAATATCGTTAGCTGTTAACCACTCGGCAACGGGAGCAGGAGCTTGAAATATAGCTTCAATTAGGGCTTTTCTTTCGCCTGTGCGTACTAGACGACCACTGGCTTTTCCGCCTAATACTGTATCAATAGCATCAAGAATAATAGATTTACCAGCTCCTGTTTCGCCAGTCAGAACATTGAGGCCAGGCTTTAGCGATAGTTCTAGCTGATCGATCAGGGTGAAATTATCGATTTTTAAGGAGGTTAGCATGGCCATTGCCTCCTGAGCCAATTGAATTGTGGATAGGTGTGACGACTAGAGCAGATCACAGTTGAGGATAGCCAAATAACGGAATTGCTCGGCGGCCGAGCTTATCAATTTTACTGCGGATTTTTTACTGTGAAAATTAAGTGGAATATCCAGCTAGCGCTTCTCTGAAGCAATTTTTATGGAATTTTGTATAGGCTTAGTCAATGGGAGGATCAGCAAAATGGATGTGGTATGGACAGGCATCTGACGGATTATGGCCAAGGACTTCGGTTTCTGCGACTGTCATTCTTCCACAGCGCAACCTATCCTGGCATTAGCGCTGGCATTAACAATAGTTGATGAGGATCAGGGAGAGTCACTTGTTACAATAGTTAACAATAGATATGCTTGATGCTAGATTGAGGCGTCAATGCTGGTCCAGTCATACTGCGACCGTACTTATTTAGAAGCCTTATTACAAAAGGATAGAGTCTATGCATGCTGCACCAACGTTCTCTAGCTTAGATGACCGTTCAGGGTCGCCAGTACAGTCTGTCGATCAGTTGCTGACTTATGACCCAGCTGCGATCGCACATTACTATCGCTCACGCCCTCTACAGATTTTTCTACGCCTAGTCGAACTGGTGTGGACCTTCCTTGGATTTAGTTTAGATCTGCTGTGGGATCGACAGACAGGACGCCAAGCCTCCAATGAGGTTAAGCGAGCCATCCAGTTGCGCGAAGTACTGACTAAGCTAGGCCCTGCGTACATCAAAATTGGTCAAGCTTTATCAACACGCCCCGATTTGGTGCCTCCCGCTTTTATGGGAGAGTTAGTCAAGCTGCAGGACCAAATCCCTCCATTCTCCAACGAAATCGCTTTTCGGCTGATTAAAGAAGACCTGGGGCAAATACCTCAGGATATCTACGCAGAAATTTCGCCCAACCCTGTAGCAGCTGCTTCCCTAGGACAGGTCTATAAAGGAAAACTTAAAACTGGCGCAGAGGTCGCCATCAAAGTTCAGCGGCCCGGACTTACTGCACAAATTACCCGTGATATTTATCTACTGAGACGATTAGCCCAATGGGCCTGTAACAACCTCAGCGTAGTGCGCAGCGATTTAGTCAGCATCATGGATGAATTTGGTGCTCGCATTTTTGAAGAGATGGACTATACCCACGAAGGGGAAAATGCCCAACGATTTGAGTCTCTCTACGGCTATCTGCCTAATATTATTGTGCCGAAAATTTATACAGAGCTGACCGCTCGCCGGGTACTTACCATGGAGTGGATCAATGGCACTAAGCTCACCGAACCGGAAATACTCGAAGCCAAAGGCCTAAAAGCAACTGAGATTGTTGAAATTGGTGTGCAATGTTCCCTTAGACAGCTTTTGGAACATGGCTTCTTTCATGCCGATCCTCACCCCGGCAACCTGCTAGTAACCGACGATGGTCAGCTAGCCTATCTAGATTTTGGCATGATGTGCAGCGTAGAAAGCTATCAGCGCTACGGTCTAATCGAAGCGATTGTCCATATGGTCAATCGTGATTTTGAAGGGCTTGCCAATGATTATGTCAAGCTAGAATTTCTTACCCCAGAAACGGATCTCAGCCCCATTATTCCAGCGCTGGCTACTGTATTTAACAATGCTTTAGGCGCTTCAGTAGCAGAGCTAAACCTTAAAAGCATTACGGATGAATTTTCCGCCCTAATGTATGAATATCCGTTCCGGGTACCGGCTTACTATGCACTGATTATTCGTTCTCTAGTAACTTTAGATGGCATTGCTATCAGCGTTGATCCGGACTTTAAGGTACTGAGCAAAGCTTATCCCTATGTCGCTAAGCGGCTGCTCACCGATCCTGCACCTGAGTTACGCCAGTCTCTGCAGGAGCTATTGTTCAAAGATGGTGATTTCCGCTGGAATCGTCTAGAGAATCTACTGCGCAATGCACGGTCCAGTCAAGACTATGACCTGGAAAAGGTTTTACAGCAGACAATTGATTACCTGTTCTCAGAACGGGGCAACCATATTCGTGATCACATTGCGGACGAATTGGCCAAAAGTCTGGATCAATTCGGCCACAGCTTAGTTCAACGGCTGCAAGCAGCTGTCAGCAATGAAGAATCAGCCAATGCATCCGTTGCCCCAGGTCAATCTGGTAAAGAATGGGAGCACATCAGTCGTATTGTGAGCCTTTTGGGAGAAACCAAAGGCATGAGTGGCGGCACCGTTGTCAGACTGGTACCCCAAGTGCTCAGCAAACCAGAAACTCGTCAAATGGGACAGCGGGTCGCTCGCAACCTGGCTCAGCGTGCAGCAGCTAGATTGCTTCGCACCCTGTTTCTCCACAACACCAGCACCCCCCAAGTGGCGGTGAATACGCCGCTACTGTCTGCACAAAAGTCAGCCTAAAATCTGACAACTGCAACCGTTAGAGAAATAAAAAATATTGGGAGCTGATTTAGGGCGTAAGCATCAGCTCCATGGGTTCTAACTAGGGTGACTGTGTCTCGTTCTGCCGCTCCAGTTCTTCTTGCTCTAGCCTCAGCTTTTTTTCTAACGCTTGAATTTCATCACGTCGGGCCGCGGTTTCCAAGGCCCGACGTCTAATTTCTTGACTCTGCAGAGTGAGAGACTGACGCCACTGCTCAGCCCGTTCTACTTCCTGATGAAAGAACTGGGGAGTGACCCCCTGTGTCAAAAACTGAGAAACTAAATCTAACACCCAATCTGTTGCTTCTTGGATTTCAACCACCTGATTAGACGCATCAAGTTCAACCAAGACCAAGGTGCCTTCGTTAAAATTTACCGGTAGCGTAGATAAAATTTCTTGATCCCCGATCGATAGTTCCCAAAGATAGTCTTCGAGCTGACGCGCTAGAAACTGTAAAACAAGCGCGCCCTCAGACGTTGTGTGGCAAACCTTGGCCAAGTGCTGCATGGTTGGATAAGCAAACGGCTAAAACCTAGTATACCCTTACCCCCTACGCCCTTTATCTGCTCTGTCGGGGAGGTTCGTCAAGATTTCGCACGTACCCCGTATAAAGGAACACAATCTTGATATTACTGGCTTCACAAAACAGACAATATGTCTAGCTGAGAATTTTCGTCAAATTGAACTTTGTCAATGACTAGGACTGTTTTAGTTAAATATGATTTAAATTCCATCAAAAAAGTCTTTGCGTTCCGGATACTTTTTGCTAGGCCCAACGTCTGGGTAAATAGAGTGCACTACTTCAGGTACTTCTTCCTAGAAGTAAGTGGTCTGTTTGGCCAAATACCTCCTCATGTCGCTAATGGATGTAGGAAGTATTCTAAACAGGCATGCGAGTAGACGCCCCAAGGCAATTGCCTTTAGGGACTACGATACTGGTAGATTAGGGTTCCAAACGTTATGTCTTTCCATAATGCACAGCCGCATAAAAGTAGCTCGTCCGATAGTCATAAGACTTTAGCTGGTTGGTCACCACCTCTTGAGCTCACCTGTGAAGAGTCGGCATCGGTTGCAGCCTCTGATCAAGGATTATCGGCCTCTTCAGGTTATGACGAAGAGGTTCGGTTTGAGCTTTTAAGCGCTTATATCGATGATGAGGTGTCCTCTGAGGAACGGCAACTGGTTGCCCAGTGGCTGATGTATGACCCAAATATGCAGCAGATGTATCAGCGTCTGCTCAGACTACGCCAGGCTATTCGCACAGCGCCTGTGCCAGAGCAACCACCGTTACAGGTACCTGGCCCATCCCATCAATCTTGGGCAACGTTGTCGACAAGGACACTGCATCGGGCTTTGGTATGTGCCCTTGCGATCGCGCTTCTTGGCGGCTTTACTCAATTCAGTACTACCACCGGACGTCAGCAGCTCAAAGAAGCTTGGCAATTCATCAAATCTTTACCCCAGGGAACCTTGATAGAACTCGCGTCCACCACGAATGCTCCATCGGTAGGCTCCATTAAGTGAGCACTACCATCCAAGAAGCATCGCTCAACAAACAAGTTGATCTGATTAGATAGTCTGGATTTTACTGTTCTAACTCCCGGCAAATACCAAAAACTGAAGTAAATCCATGTAAAAACGTTGTGTTCCCAACCGGCCCAATTTCACCACTGCAAAAGAACCCACCCAAAGGTATGGGCCCTAGCTGCTGATTAAACTGCTGAGTGTCACAGCTAGGTAAATCAAATAAATTAGTACCCCGGCCATTACAGGCAAACAACAGCGCCCCAGCGGGAGAAACACGAGTTTGATTATCTAGGCGGTAGGTTTCCAGTAGCGTTTTCAGTTCGTCCTTAGCCGTATGAGCATCTCGCAAATGAAATTGGATGCGTTGGCCTGGGCGAATCCGGTCAGCAATAGCAATTGCTCCCACTTTTGGATCAACCCCTACCAAATTACGAATCAAAAAATCGCCCTGGCCCAACGCCTGCTTAAAACTACTTTGGGCTAAACCAATAAATAATGACTCCTGGGCCAGCTGACGATCCGTTTCATCCAAATCCTGGAACAGCTCTTGTAATGCTTCAAGGGGGGTTTGAGCATCTGCTTCGTCTTGGGAAGCCTGAGCAGCGACTTTAGTAACCACATTACGATCCCCTTCGACCACACGAAACGTTGGACCAATAGGTCGACAACCTTGAGCCACAATGGCATCAATCACAATGTTGCCAGAAAGGGCCACCCCAACTACACCTTGGCGATATAGTTGCTGCCCACAAAATAAACCGCAGCTCCGACTAATACTCTCAATACCGGCAAGGCCACCAACCTTGATTGACTCTGGGTAGGCAAAGTCTAACCCTTGTAATAGATCATTCATACCGGAAGCAAACGGGTCCGCCATCAGCAAAAAATGAGGTTTGTCTGCTGGAGAGACCCCAATGATTTCAGTCCATTCACTCGGGGGACTGTCTAGATCCGGCAACTCTTCAATGGATAAATGGAACCCCTGTATATTGACATCGGGTAAACAGGCAACCGTCAGGCTGATCCCTGCAGTTTCTTCAACCTCAAGCAAATGACCTGCACCGGTTCTACCAATGACACCACTACCACTGCAACCAATAATATGCGCTCCACCAAGCGGTCCTTTTAACAAAGGTAAGACTCGGGAATACTCGCTGGCGAAAGCTGATGAAATAAAGATAATTGCTAAATTAGGTGCCGCCTCTAGCTGAGTTAATACCCGTTCAACTACCTCTCTCAGGGCTAACTCTAGTGAAGGATGGGTAGAGACAGCATTAGCCCATTTCATGGCGTTTAGTGGCGATGATGGCAAACTCAATACTCTAAAAAATAAAGATAGTAACAGTCTAGCTCCAGGGATACAGGCTTAAGACCTAATAGCAGGGGCCCCTGTGTAAACCCAACATCATAATCCCAGGGTTAAGACAGCATACCTAAGGTATCGGTGGCTCCCACAAGTAGGTCTTTCCCAATAAATCTGGGTATTTGATGCAGGGCTTTAAGCATACCTTGGGCATGCATCAGTTCTATTAATTACAAAATGCTTCTTTAGATACAACTAGTTTGAAAAAACCGAGGCTACCATAGAAAAGTAGACCACCTCTAACGCTATGCTACTTTTGGTGGGGACCTCCAAGCAGGCCACGAAAAGTCAGCTATAAGCACACTTTCAAGTTCAATACTTCGTTGAAAGTAAAGGTAAATAACTTAAAGCTATGAGCGATATCCAAGAAAAAATTTCTGAAGAGATCAAAGCAGCCCGCGATGTCTGCAGCACTGATGGCGGTAACTCCGAAACCTGTGCAGCTGCGTGGGATGCAGTGGAAGAACTTCAGGCTGAAGCTTCACACCAGCGTGAGGCCTCTAAGCCCAAAACCAATTTTGAAACATACTGCGATGAAAATCCCGACGCAGATGAATGCCGTATCTATGAAGACTAAGCGCCATCTAGCCTGGTCCAACCAAGCTGATTGATGGCCCTAGCACTGAAGATGTAATTGTCTCAGATATATTGAGGCCGAGTTTTCTTACACTAAGGACTCGGCCTTAGTTATAGGCGGTTTCAGGCCTGGATAATGGCACGCTCACTTGCTGTGTTTGGGCTCTACGATGTTAATCTAGAGGGCGTTTTGATAACGCTTCATGATGTTTATGCCGAGTTCTGCACTACTACAGTCACTAGTTTGGACAGACTATCGGCTGGCTGTAGTCTTCACAGTGCTGTTGCCGCTGGTCCTTTTGGTGTGGGCACTGGTAGCCCAAGCAGAGGTAATACAGCAGCTGCTAGTGATTTATTGGAAGGTTTCCAGTCTCCTAGCGATCACTGTATATCTGATGATTGCTGGTCTGCCCTTTAGTTTTTTAACGGCTGCCATGGCACGGGTCATGATGCCCATATCACTGTGGTTTTGGGCTGATCTTAATGAGGAAATTCGGGAACAGCCATTTTCCTGGCTTAAGCTTATATTTACAGCCTGGCGTTGGGCATTAACGTTTTATTGTGGTGCAGGAGTACTGTTTCAACTGCCATTTCTGCGCTGTGGGTTTGCCCGGACAGCCTTTGCCAGTGATAGCTGTCAGGTTTGGTTAGAGGCCCCAAAATTGTTTAGACAGTCCTTTCATGCTGGTTTTACACCTGGGTTTCTCGGATTTTGGGCAATTTTAGCCTTAATTATCTATATACTCACCCTGAGCTACTTCATCTTTTTCAAACTAGGGCGTCAAGGACGGTCAGCCTTAAATCAGTAGGTTATGACAATTTCAATTGAAAAGCAGCTTGAACAGTACACGCTTCAGCATCCACAAGAGGTTTTGCTAGTAGCTGCTGAGGTGAATGGAGAATTAGATGAAGTCTTAATATTTAGAGGATTCTCTAGTTCTTTGATGCGACCAACATCTTCAGATCCTGATGTGCCTGTGTTACCTGATAGTGCAGTAATTACTGGCATCGATCGTTTACTAGGTCCTTACCAGCCAGAGCAGCCTAATTACATTGAACGACAGCTAAGCTGGGCAGAGTTTTCACAACGGTTAACTCCTAACTAGTTCTCCAGTCTACACGCGTTACGTTCAAGACCTGTCACAATGGATACCAGCTACGATACCCTAGAGCATTCTTGCAAATGGTCTCCTCTGCAGGTTTGACATATTGATAGCTCTAAAGCGCGATTTTTCCTCTGTTATGCATCAAACGCAAGATTTACATGTGGTTGAAACTCGACCACTGATCAGTCCCGCTCTGCTTCATGCGGAACTGCCTTTAACCCAATCGGCGGCAGCCCTGGTGGCTGGAACTCGAGATCGCATCCGCAACATTCTCTACAACGAGGATCGTCGTCTGCTGGTAATCGTCGGCCCCTGCTCTGTGCATGATGTTGAAGCAGCCCACGATTACGGTCGGCGACTTGTGAAACTACGACATGCCCTAGCCGACCAACTAGAAATTGTCATGCGGGTCTACTTTGAAAAACCCCGCACCAATATTGGCTGGAAAGGTCTGATCAACGATCCTCACCTCGATGGCAGCTATGACATTAACCAGGGGCTGCGGTTAGCGCGTCAGCTCTTAATTGATTTAGCTGAAATGGGTTTACCAGCCGCCACAGAACTTTTGGACCCAATCACTCCTCAATATATTGCTGACGTCATTTCCTGGACAGCCATCGGAGCCAGAACCACTGAAAGTCAAACCCATCGAGAAATGGCATCCGGTCTATCGATGCCCATTGGTTTCAAGAACAATACTGATGGCAGTTTACAGGCAGCCACCAATGCCATGATGGCCGCAAGCCGTGCCCATCATTTTCTGGGAATCAACCACAGTGGATTGGCCAGCATTGTTGCAACGACTGGTAATCCAGACGGACATTTAGTGCTGCGTGGCGGGAAAAATGGTCCTAACTACAATCTGCAAAACGTTGAACAAGCTGTAGAGCAGCTGGCTCAAGCCGGTCTCAATCCTCGTTTGATGGTGGACTGTAGTCATGCAAATGCCAATAAACAGCATCAGCAACAGGCTGTAGTACTCACCAACATAGCGGAACAGCTAAAGACAGGTTCTCGCCATATTCTCGGGATAATGATTGAAAGTCACATCAAAGCTGGTCGACAGTCAATTCCCGAGAACTTAGATGAGCTTGTTTATGGTCAGAGCATTACCGATGCCTGTGTTGATTTTGAAACTACCCAAGGCATGCTAGAACAGCTGGCAGCCGCAGTAGAACCTCATTTGTCAACCGCATCTCTTTAGAAAAGTGGCAGGGTGATATTAATGCTGACTCCATAAATCGTGTCGTCAAAATTAACGTTTGAGCGAGACGAACGACCAAATCGAAATCCGGTAAAAAGACTAACACGGGTAGTGCTAGACAGATCGTGGCTGAACTGGGCAAGCACTTGATGGTACGTGTCATGGCGAGCTGTTTCAGTGTAATCGTCTAGAAACAGCTGGTAAAGAAGGCTAACGCGGGTTTGAGGATCAAATCCATAATTCAAAGAACCTGTGGCAATCTGGCTAAACCGGCTAAACTCTTCTGGATCGCTGTAGCTTAAACGTGCCTGATAGTAGGTATCTAGCCAAGTGCGGTTGTTTAGAATGTCACGACGGCTCAGTAGCAGTTCAATGTAGTCAGCCGTAAAAAAGGAGTCGCTACCAGGTGTACTGAGGTTCTGGTAGCGCCAGTTAATTTGACCGTAGCTACGCTGACCCAAGCGCTGACGAATACCGGCCTGGAACTGTAGTTCGTTGTAATCAACTACAGATAAATCTTCGTATCGAGCCAAATTAGCTTCAGCGCTCAGAACTAAATTGGTGGTGTCAGAAATACGAGGAAAGGCAAAAATGCCAATACCTGTTTGGTAAATACGATCGTCAATGGGATCAGGGGTACGAAACAGGTTGTTCCCCCCATAAATATTGCCGCGTCCAGTTAAAAAGACGGTGGTTTGACGGGTTGGCTCCGGCTCTACCTCCAGAGGCACATCTTCTGTCGGGCGAATACGTAATACGCCGAGTTCGCTATCAATACCGATGGGTTGCGATCTCAATCGCAAAATCCCTAGCTCATCATCGATTACATCACTATCGTCACTATCGTCATCAGTTTGCTGCTCATGCTCCGACTCTAGCGGCTCATTATCATCAGCCTCCTCACTAAGGCTGCCATCGCCATGATTATCAGCCAACACCTGTAAAGATTCATCAAGATATCGCGACCAATACCGACAGAGTACAGACGATGACGCTAGTAGAGGTGATGCACAGTCCCACTGCGTAGAAGACTCTGCATCCTCCTTACCTAAGGAATCTGAGTGAGCAGATGCAGGTATTAACTGGGCTGAAATATCGAGCTGATGTGAAGTCTTGGCACCTTTTACCAAAGCCATCGCATTGGAGCGGTCAGCAACATCTGCGACCCCAATCACTTCATTCTGAGCATTAACGCCGTAGCCCAGCAATCCCCAGCTGCCCAAACACAGGGCCAAAACTCGGATACCTGCCAATTGCCTAGACAACAGCCCCATCATTTATGTTCCATAGCAAGTATTAGCCCGCTTATCCATCTGCCATCATCCAGCACACGAGACAGTGCTAACCAACTGTTGTGCCCCAAAAAACACGCATTTGTCACTATAGTTCATAGGAACCACTCGATTAGTGGTTTGGGTCTAACGACTGCAGCTTAAGTACTGAAACATATTGCCCAGACGTAAGAAAATACTGAATGTTCAGGAAAAAGACTAAGTAAATTACAAGATTTGAGGCTTTCTTTAAAGAAAGGGTAAATAGAACTATGGCCATCACCCCAGAAAGTTAGGTACTATTACTAATGGAGCAGAGTAAAAGTACCTGCTCGGTGCATTGCCCAGTACTTCTGCCCATTAGCCCCTGCCTTACTATGTGCAAAGTTTCTGCTCGCTGGTATTCCCTTCTACTGGGTGCTGCATTTGTATTTGGCGTTCCCAGTGTGGCTTTTGCTCAAACGTCACTTACTTGGGCTAGAGTCGAGCGCTTGCGTAATCGGGTTCATCTTATCCCCAGCAATCGTTCAGCACGATTAGCCAGAGTTGAAGACGTGCTGAACGTCGGTGATGCCCTACGTACAGCTTTATCATCACGGGCTGAACTTCGCTTTAATGATGGCTCCTTAGCACGGGTCGGCGAACAAGCTACTTTTCGCTTCACTCCTGACACTCGCAATTTTCAACTTTCCAACGGGACTGTCTTACTATTGATTCCCCCCGGTCGTGGCCGTACCACCATACAGACACCCAACGCCGTTACAGGAATTCA
Organism: Leptolyngbya sp. Heron Island J; assembly: GCF_000482245.1. Lineage (GTDB taxonomy): Bacteria > Cyanobacteriota > Cyanobacteriia > Phormidesmidales > Phormidesmidaceae > Leptothoe. The sequence goes on from NZ_AWNH01000045.1 coordinate 43,130, forward strand.
AGGCTCTGCATTGTTCGTTCGAGTTCGTTGCCTGGCTGACCTGACTGCTGAAGGTTATTGCTCATCGCCGGTGACCCTAGTTGGTGCTCTGACGAATAATCCAGCTGGGCCAATGATTGCTTACAACGAGAGCGGTTCACAGCAACACTCCATCTATGCTGGACAAATGATTGTCATTGAAGGGGACACCATTACCCAGCGACACGAGTTTGATCTGAGAACGTTTTATCAAACCAGCGGCTTAGTTGAAGGTTTACAGCTAGACAGCCCAACCCCACCTGAAACCTTATCTGAAGACCTTCAGGGCGTCTGGCAGGAAATTCAAGATGCCCTTGAGCTTCAAGGCGACTTTGATCAAGGCGACTCAGCGGAAACAGTGGTAGTAAATCCAGGTTTTGTTGCCCCAGGAATTGTTAGTGCTGCTGATGTAGATGGGTTGAACGAGTTTATCTTTTCAGAGTTCCCTAATTTTGACGCATCACCGGCAGCGATGTTCCACAACCAGAATACCGAAGAACAAGTTGCCACATCCCAACCGGTGCAGACATATCCAACCTCGGCTGAAATAGTAGGTAGTAGTAGTACTGAAGACGGCTCAGTGGTCCCCGTAACCAGCTCTAGAGTTAGAAATGCCCTGAGCACAGATTCGCCTGTAGGGCAGCCTGCTCAACCATCTGCTGTTGAACAGCCTCCAGTTGTCACCGTGGAACCCAGACCTGTAGTACCTGAAGTGCCATCAGAACCTGTGGTTGATCCAACTCCAGTGGTTACTAATCCAGTTGACCCTATTGCTAATCCAGTTGACCCCATCACTAAACCAGGAGGGGAATTGGCTCCTACTGTTCCACCTGAACCTGTAGCGCCACCTACGGTTACACCAAATCCAACTGTTCCCGAAACACCCAACATACCTAACGAGACACCGAATCCTGGAGCAGGCCCCACACCAATTGCGGCTGATCAAGACGTTGTACCTACAACACCCCCACCCATTGCTCAACCCAACCCAGATATTACACCCAATGAGCCGCCACCCAATGTAGTTCCTGAAGCGGATCAGGTGCCAGACCGTGAAATTCCTCCAGATGGTTCATTTGATTGGGCTCAGCAGCAACCACCAGACGGAGCGAATAATCCCGAAGCTGTATTTCCTGGATTAAATTAGCTTAGCAACAGCCATCACTCAGTTCAGACTTCTAGCAAACACTTAGCCCAGAACTGCTTGCTCACCTGAAAGGAGCTGTGGAGCTAACCTTTGCAGATTAGGATTCGTTCTCTTTATTATCCAGGGCCGTGGTAGCATCTGGTGGTTTATAATTCTTATCCCAATCCGTCGGCAATATCACTGTCGACACTTTAGCGTCTGTATTATTCACTGGTTCTATTGCAGGCAACTCTTTATCGGGAGACTCTTCTGACAACCCCTCTATTTTTAACTGCCGCAGATCTTTAAGCACGGCTTTTGCAGTTGAGTAGCGCTGGTTAAAATCATAGCGCACCATTTTCTCAATGACTTTAGCCAAACCGGGCTCCAAGTTAGGTATTTTATCAGTCCACAGTATCTCGCCGTGAGAGTTTCGTTGAAGAGTGTGGGGAGGCAACCCAGTAAGCGCTTCGATAGCAGTAATTCCAAGGGCATATAGATCGCTACTAAAGTTAGGTAGCCCCGCAGATTGTTCACTGGGCATGTACCCCTGGGTACCAATGCCAACGGTCGAAGTAATGCGGGCATTGGTATCTGTTAATTGATTGGAAATTTGCTTTACGGCACCAAAGTCGATTAGCACATAGCGACTATCACTATGGCGAGCAATAATGTTGGATGGCTTGATATCTCGGTGAATCACACCTTGCTCGTGGACGGCTTGAATTACCGGTAAAAGATCGAGTAAAAATTGTGCGGCGGCCCGTTGTGACATTGGCTGCTGCGGGTCCAGCACGTCCTTAAGTAATGTTCCTTCAATCATCTCTTGCACCAGATAGAAGGAATAGTTAACTTCAAAATACGCTAGTAGACGTGGAATTTGATCATGCTCACCTAACCGCTCCAAAGTGGCTGCTTCTGATGCGAATAAACGCTGGGCTAGCTGATGTGCTCGAGGATTATCACTGACAATTTTTAATTGTTTAACGACACAGATAGGACAGCCGGGCCGCTGCATATCCTGGGCCAGATAAGTATCGCCAAATCCCCCTGCGCCTAAAATTTTAGTAATTCGATAGCGATCGCTCAGGAGAGTGCCGATCATTTTACTCTCATGGGTTGTGAGCAAATCTTTAAAGTCATCCTGTTGACTAATAATCTCTTGCACAATGGGAGATGTCACATAGCGTGCCAGTGTACTGCGTAATGTCTTTTTATGCAGTTGTTCACTAAAGAACCCAATCACAAAGTCTGCCGTTGCAAAACCTAATACACCTACAACAGGTATTGCGATAGGAATAATCAGCCCCCCTGTCGTAAAAATAACAAAACTAACTACCCCCCAGGCAATACCTGCAACTGCGGCAACTATTAGACGACGAAAGGGGGTTTGAGAGGAGATTTTACTGATAACAGCTGCCATCCCTCCTAGCCAAACAGTGACGATCAGAGCACTTAACCAGGGTTTTTGAGCAACAGAATAAAGTGCTAGATCATCGCGAAGTGTTGCAACAGTATTCGCTAAGATTTCCACCCCGGCCATGGGAGTTGGGTATAATAAACTTTTAGAAAATGGAGCTGCATGAAAGTCTTGATGCAGTGAGGCAGTAGAACCAACTAGAACAATCTTATTCTCAAAAAACCGACCATTATCCAGCTGAGTTTTCCAAAGCTCATCATCCAAAATGTACCAAAAAGGGACATGCTGAAAAGTTTTGGCAGGTCCATGGAAGAATATGTGATCGCCGCTATTTCTGTAGTCCGTAATTTCGGCAGCTTCAAGGGTTGCTTCAGGAAAACTCAACACATCAGGTTCGGCACTGTCGTTTACGGTAAGTTCTTCCCCTAAGAGATTGGCTTCCAGGACTTCAAGGGTCTTCAAAAATTCCCGACTAATACGATGAATTTTGCCATTGGGCTCAATGGGAAAGTTAATGGCTCCGACTTGAACTGGTAGCTCACGAAATTCAGGTAAGGGGAGTGTCGGCTGCAATAACGAACCTTGCCTCAAATCAATATCGCCATACTGTGCAGCCAAAACCACTTGTGAGCCTTGTTTGGCTAGGACTTCAGCAAAGATTCTGTCATCCTCTGGACCATAGCTACTGGGTTGGGCAAAAACGATGTCTAGTGCGATCGCATCTGCTCCCGCATCCACAAGCTTTTGCACAGCGAAGGCATAGGTCGAGCGTGGCCATGGCCATGAACTAATGGCGGCCAATTCGGGGTATGACTCAGGCTGATCTAAATAATGTTGCCCTTGGGATAGAGATTCTTCATCAATGGCCAAGATAACGATATCTTCGGGTGCTGGCATCACTCCTCGAATTTCCCACATTAGAGCCTGACCTTGATGCTCCAATGAACGGACGATATTCAAATTGCAACCTGTGACTAACGCAGTTGAACCAATCAGTACAATATTTAGACAAGCTCGCCATCGTCGCGCAAGATGTATCTTCGGCATAAATCTACGCAGACGATCTTGGGATGTCAGCGTAGCCGTGATGTCTGCTCCATCTTGTTTCATCCGTATAAAAGCAAATATCTAGATACTGTACAAATCAACACAAAAGATGATGCACCCTGTATAAAAATAAAACTTGATTCTGCCCTCAGCAGCCACTTAATCTGAATATTTTCAGTATTTATAAAATGCAGTGTATAAAATTACATAAACTGTGGGATAGTAATACGGTCTTAGCTCAGAAATCTAACACTATGATAGCTTGAAGCCTTTATAAGCAGTCTATATCTGTGGTTCCTGGAAGCCGTCGATAGGCTATCTGAAACACCCTACAGGTAGGTGTCAGTTCTATTTTAAGTGGGCTATGGATTTAATAGGCTTGAGCGCAGCTAGAGGAAGGTAAAGAGGCATCCACACGATAGTCAGATCTGCCTTATAGTAGTAACCTGCCCTTTCTGCACAGAGGTTGTAAATGTAAGTTTCAATATGTTCGATACATGACCAGTCTAGGTTACGAAGCTTTCTTAGATAGTCATTGTGGTTCGCCGAATCAGTTGTCCGTACAACAAAGCGCGTTTATGTGCTGAAATTGAGCATTCTAAATGAAAAGGTATGGATACAAAGCTCTATGAATTTTTATGAGTGTTCTACATATACGAGGCAGGTGATGAACGTCTAGTCGACTAATCAATTTAAGTTGAAACAGTCAAGCCCATCTAAATTTTGATTTTTGATTATTTATATATCGTCACCCACAAACCCTACATGAGTTGGTTTTAGTTATCTATCATGAATTAGTGGCCTGTATATTTTCTTACATCGTTGGTTACGTACAGGCGATTGATGACGAAATCAAAGCTTGTAGTTGCTCTTCTTATATTAGCTTCTGGACTATTTCTAAGTAGCTATTCCGATTGTTTGATCCTCGGCTACAGCTATTGAGTTTCCAGTTATTGTTATTGTTTTACTTCTATGCATACGCAACCGCTAAGCCGACTTTCTATATTTGTAGACGGGAATAATATGTTTTACGCCCAGCAAAAAAACGGCTGGTTTTTTGACCCTAAGCGTGTTCTTGAATACTTTACAAACGAAACAGTCCCCTCGACTTTAATCAACGCTTTTTGGTATACGGGACTCAAAGATCCGCAGGATCAGCGTGGTTTTCGTGATGCCCTGATTAGCCTCGGGTATACGGTACGTACAAAAATTTTGAAAGAGTATTACGACGACAACTCTGGACGCTATTCGCAAAAAGCGAACCTAGATATTGAAATCGTTGTTGATATGTTTAATACAGCCGCACAATATGATCGAGTCGTCCTCTTCAGTGGTGATGGAGATTTTGAACGGGCTATCGAATTGCTGCGGTCTAAAAATACGCACATTACCGTAGTATCTACGGAAGGTATGATTGCGCGAGAATTACGAAATGCTACGGATCGCTATATCGATCTAAATTCAGTTAGAAATTATATAGAAAAGGATTAACACCTTAATTTTAACACTTTAACTTTAAAGCACAACGCTGGCCATCAGAGTTGTTCACGACCGTGTGGAGCCTTCAGGGCTACAAGGTCTGGCCCTACAGGGATAATTCCTCCTGGATTTAGTGGAAACAGATTACCAAAGTAATCCCGTTTGATGGCCTCAACGTCACAGGTGGCTGCAATATTGGATAGCTGATAAATGTCCCGCACATAGCCACTAAGATGCTCATAGTCAGCAATACGACGACGGTTACACTTAAATAAACCGTAATAAGCTACATCAAAACGAATCAAGGTCGTGAATAAACGAACATCGGCCAGCGTCAATCGATTGCCACAAAGGTAGCGCTGGCTCGCCAATGTATCATCGATTACATCTAATGTCTCAAACACTTCATTGCAGGCTGCTTCATAGGCCACCTGGGTTTGAGCAAATCCACACCGGTAAACACCGTTATTGACGGTGGCATAAATGCGTTCATTCCAGACATTGATGTCACCTTGCAACTTAGCAGGGTACAGGTCTAGCTCAGGTTGAGTTGCCCAATCGTTAAATGCGTTATTTAGGATTTCGATAATTTCTGCACTCTCGTTGTTGATAATTGTGTTTGTCTGGCTGTCCCAAAGAACGGGAACCGTAGCTCGCCCCTGGTATCCTGGCTGGGCTTTAGCGTAAAACTGAGGCATGGTACGACAATTCAAGGACTCTATTGCAGAGGGATGATCAAATACCCAGCATCCTTCATCCCCTGAGGGGGAAACAACAGTGATCGGGATAATCGTGTCTAATCCTTTAAGAGCCCGAACAATCAGGGTACGATGAGCCCATGGGCAACCCATGCCGACGATCAAACGATAGCGTTGAGCCGTAGCTGGAAACTTCTCGGAGGGGATGCGATCGCAAAATCCACTGTTCGGTCGCTGATACGCCCCTGTCCGATCACTCGGTGCCATCTGAGACATCATCATGCGCCAAAGGGTAGTCCAAATAGTCTTGGCAGTGCGGATGAGTAGAGTGGGAGGAAGAGCCATGGAATTATGGACGATGGAGAGGATGGGTGAGCAATACCCACCATAGTTATATCTTGAGGCCTAACTACGCCGTTTCGACCAAGCCCGCAGAATCGGGATATTGGCAATTTGGTCCGGTTGAATACTATCCCAATCTAACCCTTGAGGTTTGGGATGGTTATTGTCAGTAGCCAAACAACGTGTGGGGGTGACAATCAAATCCAACCCCCAGTCGTGGGGCTGCATCGGTAGTAATGCTGTATCAACGACCTGTAAATCATGGACAGTGGTCACAATGGGGGTATCTTCTGCAATCAGGTCACACTCTCGTAGCATAGCTAGTTCCAAATCAGCAAAACCGGCCCCTTTACCGGTACGACCACCATTTAGAGTCACAGCTACACACCCCACCACCACTAGCTCAATGGCCTGCATTTCGGCATACGTCATCAAGCGTCCATGGCTCATAGCACCGCCCATAGAAGCGGCCTCTTTTAGGGCCACACCTTTTTGTTCAAGGGCCGTCGCTGTTAATTCCACAAAACACTTTTTGCGAAACAGTCGAGGAACGGCCATATATAGGGTTTTGCCATCTACTAAAGCCTTCAACCGCACAGCTGTATGGGGTGAGTCAGGGTTGCACTTGATCACCTGAGCCCGTTGCCAAAGGCTAGTTTCCGCAAGTCGAGCGGCAGCCACCTCAGCCCCCAGAAAGTTAGGAATGTGACCAACTGGATCACGCCGGGTCGCCTTGTGGGCCTTCAGGGTAGACCAAATCCTCTGGCGGAGGGCATCTTTGCCAGTATGGCGACCGGACCAGGTTGAGTTGGACATGGAAATTACGTTTGCAGGATAGGCACAGACGGGAGTTGAGTTTAACACTTTTGTCTCCGCATCAATTTTGGCTGATCTCAAACCCATAGCCAACTGCAACCACTTGCTGAATGTTTTCTAAACCTTTGGGCTGAGTCATGCCACTGGAATCTAAGGTGAATACATCTACTGGGAATTTCCGATGGCAAAGCAAACAAAGAAGAAAAAGAAGCAGGCTGGATTCAGCCGTGGGTTTGGCAACCAATCGTTGACCACTGAACTGGCCCATGCGAAGGCTCTGATCCGTCGGGAACAGTGGACAGATGCACATTCTCTCCTCACGCGCTTAAAAAGCTCTCATCCCAAGGACTTGGATGTGTTAACGCATTTGTTGGAAGTGTATGACGAGATGGGCCAGCTACATCGGCATCAGGCCACCTGTGAAGAGTTTTTAGCGATAAAGCCTAACGATGCACGGGTTAATTTCTTGTTGGGTTATGCCTACATGCTGAATTACTATCCGTTGCTAGGAGTACAACAATATCGCTATGCAATTGAGCGCTGGCCAGATTATGAGAGCAGCGCTGAGGCCAAAGAACATCTGGCAATGATTGAGCCTAATTTACCTGTAGTATTGGAGGAATTGGGACTGAGCTATCCAGATGATTGGGATTTAGGGATTCTCCATGAGCAAACTCGAGCCTACACAACCACTGGCCAAGCTCAAAAAGCAATTGATACAGCCCAGTCTCTGATTCAACAGCGTCCTGATTTTGTGCATGCTTACAACAGTTTGGCTTGGGCATATGTAGCCAACAATCAGTATGAGACTGCGATCGCAACCTTCCAAACAGCTCTAGAGCAACACCCAGAGAGTATTTCTCTACGGGCTGATCTGATCCAGTGCTTCTGTTTTCGCGGCAACTTTGCTGCAGCTGAACCCCATAAAGCTCCATTGCTAGCAAACTCTAGCCTTGACCCTGATGAAATGACTCGTCAAGCCAAAGCACTGGCCTATCTGGATGATATGGCCGGAATTTTGAACCTGTTGGCTAGCGTGCCGCCAGTACCCGAAAAAAATAACCAACCGGTAGTATCAGGACTTTTTCACCATTTAGTGGCTGTCGCTCTAGTACGGCAGGGAGACCTAGCAACCGCCAGAAAACACTGGCAGTTAGCCCTAGAGCTATCCCCAGATATGGCCATAGCCAAAGAAAATCTGGATGATTTTGATATGACACCCACCTTTAAAGAAGGCCCATGGCCATTTGAACTCAATAGCTGGGTAGCAACTAGTGTGTATCAAGATCTACGTCAGGTAGCGTTTGCCCTGACTCCCGATCGCACCCCCCAGCCAGCTTTAGTAACAGCGGTGAATACGCTCCTGGAGACTCATCCGTTCATTAGTCAACTCGTACCAGTATGGCTGAAGCGAGGTAGTCCTAGAGCCCGTATGCTTGCCATAGCGATCGCCAAAAGCCACCCCAATGCTGAGCATCTAGCAGCACTCAACACATTTGCTGGCAGTACCCACGGCAGTGAGTCACAGCGCTATCACATAGCATCTTACCTGGACCGTCACCAGCAACTAACGATCACACAGCTATGGCTAAATGGCAAATGGCAGGAGAGACTACCCCTGGCAAACTATGAAATTGTGCCAGAACCAGCTGCCGTACAATCATCGGACACACAGGCGCTATTAGATAAGGCTTTAAAGAAGATTGCTCTGGAATCACCTAAGGCAGCAGAAACGGCAGAAGCATATTTGCAGCAAGCTTTAGCAATAGAGCCTCACAATCCCATATTGCTGAATAACTTAGCGTTAGCCTATACCCACCAAGAACGATTGACTGAGTCACGTCAGTTAACCCAGCAAATTATTGACGAGTATCCCGAGGATGTAGATAGTCGGATTGCATTGACTCAGCTCTACTTACAAGAAGAGAATTTAGATGCCGCCGAAACCGTTCTCAATCAGCTACTGCAGCAATCTAGTTTTACCGAAGACAGCCTAGTAAGTCTCATGTTAACTCGCAGTCGTCTACTGATGCTACAAGGACAAGAAGACATGGCTCGCCTCTGGTTTCAAGAAGTTTTACCAATGGTGAAAGAGCATCCATTGCTACGACAACTAGGCTTTGGACAGCGCTAAACAGCTATCGCGAAAACCAGAAGCATGAGGACGGACGAGTGAGAAAAACACTTTAACTACCGAAGTCTCAGGGCTTTGTCCTAACCAACCTTCCCTTGATGTACAAAGAAGCCCCCGCTAGTAGCGAGGGCAAGAGTACAACTTTGCGCTTACCTGAGTTCTATAAAAGCAGTCAAAGCCTATTCAGAAGAAAACCGAGGGCACACATTGACGGGTTTTCCCTTGGTCTTGGAGTGACGTTCATTCCCTTAGTTACCAATCAAGGTACTGGAATAAGCATCACCGCTAAATGTTGACACACGCGCATTGTGGTCGGTATCGCGGCCAGTCACAACCTTAGCAATAGTATCGAAGCCGTCTGAGCTGAGGTTGCGCTCATGAACAGGCTTGGATTGCTCACCGAGAAAATAAGCCTGGGTGCCAATAATGGCGGCACCAACCCAACCAACAATAATGACAGCTAACAAAATACCAAACATAGATTTAGCTCTCCGAAATGCAAAGCAAGCATTTATTTGTAAACAAATATAACGCAATTTACGTTTCGAGACTTGTCGTCTTGACAAAAATGAATTTATGCATTCCATAAATACAATCTATGAGTAGCACAACATTGCCCTCAGCATCTTGCATAACGGGTAGATGCAAAGTTAGCAAGAACATCAAAGTGCTTATTTGAATTTCCGATTTTTCTAGATCGCCATAGTAAAACTGGGCTCCCAAAGCGATCCCAGTCATCGTAATATTGCTTAACGGTGAGTTCTCTGTCTTAGAGCACTCTAAAACTTAGCAATGATGAATTTTGCATTGTTACATCATTGCCCGTGCTGAAACAGGTTGCAAATCTATGAATAATTGACCCTGTATTGGCTATATCCCTATTTGTAAGCCACCTTGCGGGATAGCAAGATGCCTCTTTTTGGACACTGCTAGACATAATGAACTCACATACTTGGCGCTGGAATCCGCTATTGATTCTGCTATTTGGGCTATCCTTACTAGCCTCCATTACCCTGAACTCGTTTACGCCAGCAGCAGCTTTGGTCCGACCTACAGCTGCTCAAGAAATTCGTGGGGTATGGCTAACCACAAATGATACGGATATTTTGATAGATCGTCCTAAGCTCCACGGGGCTATTGATGAGTTAGCTGAGCTCAATTTCAACACTCTATATCCAGTAGTTTGGAATGGTGGCTATACTTTTTTCGATAGTGGGATTGCACAGCGAGAAGGTATCCAGCACTTTGTACGGCGCGGTATACAGGGTTATGACATTTTGGCAGAACTATCAGCTGAAGCCCATGCCAAAGGAATGTCAGTAATCCCCTGGTTTGAGTTTGGGTTCATGGCACCGGCCACCTCTGAATTAGCCACAATCCATAGTGACTGGCTAACTCAAAAACGCAACGGTAACCCTATAGATATGAGTCGAGAGGGGGGTGATATGGTTTGGCTTAATCCGTTTAAGCCAGAAGTACAAAGGTTTATCACCAACTTGCTGCTGGAGCTGATCAGCCGCTACGATGTCGACGGAATTCAGTTTGACGATCATTTTATTTTGCCAGTGGAGTTTGGCTACGACAGCTACACCCGCACTTTGTATAAAGCAGAAACTGGTAGAGATGCCCCCAGCGACCCTCATAATCCCCATTGGGTAAAGTGGCGAGCCGATAAGCTAACGGCATTTGTCAAAGCGCTCAATGCTAACCTTAAAGCTCGACAACGCAACCTTATATTTTCGGTAGCGCCTAATCCTTACAACTTTGCTTATAAAGGACAGCTCCAGGACTGGCTAGCCTGGGTGCGTCAGGGCTGGGTGGATGAGCTAATCGTACAAATTTATCGCAATGACCTGGGGGTTTTTCGTCGGTATCTCTACTCGCCATCCATGCGTGAAGCTCAACGGACTATTCCAACAGCCGCCGGCATTCTGACTGGACTGCGTAATTCCCCTGTTCCCATTAGCCTCATCGAAGCCAAAGCTAACTCTGCTCGCTCCGCTGGGATGGGAATGGCTTTCTTCTTTTATGAGAGCCTCTGGGAAGATACGCTTGAACCTGCAGATACTCGTCAGGCTAGTTTCCGCAATCTGTTTGCAACACCTATGCAGCGAGGGTTCCGGGCAGAGGCTTCATAGTGACAGGGGAGACTTGATCCCCCTTGCCCCTGCCAAGCAAGTTATCCTAATAAGCTATAACCCACACTTATTAGCGATAGCTCAATGGCAGTATCAAATCAGCGTGTTGTGATTTTGGGAGGCGGTTTTGGCGGTCTTTATACCGCCTTAGCTCTGAGTAAATTGCCATGGGATAAGGTAACGAAGCCAGAAATTACCCTGGTCGACCAGCGCGATCGCTTTTTGTTTGCACCGTTGCTATATGAACTTGTGAGCGATGAGCTACAAACCTGGGAAATTGCGCCACCCTATGCAGAGTTGCTGGCCGGAACCGGCATTAAGTTTCATCAAAGTGGCGTAGCCGGGATTGATGCAGCGGCTAATTCCGTATGTCTAAAGGACGATACTGTACTCCCCTATGACTATCTGGTGCTAGCCCTTGGCGGTGAGACGCCCATGGATATGGCACCGGGGGTCAAGGAGCATGCGATCGCCTTCCGTACCCTCAACGACGCTTACGCCTTAAAAGAACGTCTGCGAGAAATTGAAAACTCAGATGCGGACAAAATTCGAGTAGCCGTTGTAGGTGGTGGCTACAGTGGTGTGGAGCTAGTATGCAAGCTAGCAGAACGGCTTGGGGAGCGCGGTCGGCTCCGAATTATCGAACGAGGTACCGCCATTTTGCAAAATTCCCCCGCCTTTAATCAAAAGGCCGCTCAGGATGCGCTCACAGAAAAGGGAATTTGGATCGACTACGAAACCACGGTGACTGAAGTGGGTGTGGATACGATTTCGCTTGAATATAAGGATCAGACAGATGTACTACCTGTGGAGTTGGTGCTATGGACCGTGGGCAATCGTGTCAATTCATTAGTCGCCAGCTTGCCATTTGAAAAAAACGAACGACAACAGCTTAAAATTCAGCCAACTCTACAGTTACTGAATCAAGATCATATCTTTGCCATTGGAGACCTGGCCGACGGCAAAGATGCGGACGGCAATATGGTCCCAACCACGGCCCAGGCTGCTTTGCAGCAGGCCGACTATACAGCTTGGAATATTTGGGGCGCGCTAACAGGACGGCCCCCGCTACCGTTTAGATATCAGCATTTAGGGGAAATGATGACCTTGGGTAGCGACAGTGCTACCCTGGCGGGCCTGGGGCTCAAACTGGATGGCACAGCAGCTCACATTGCGCGTCGCTTAACATATCTGTACCGCATGCCAACCTTTGAGCATCAGCTACGTGTGGGGCTAAATTGGATTAGTCAACCTTTGCGAGAACTGCTGTCAGTGTCATAATCCAAACTTGATTGAAATCTACCCACAACGTCCATTGTCACCCTTATGGCAACGCCTAAAGTCATCTTTCTCGACGCCGTTGGCACCCTGTTTGGAGTCAAGGGTAGTGTCGGTGAAGTGTATCAAACCCTATCGCAGCAGGCAGGAGTCAATGCCTCTGCACAGGATCTAGACAAAGCGTTTTATCGTAGCTTTGCGGCAGCCGATGCGATGGCCTTCCCGGATATACCTCCTGTTGAAATTCCCCACTGTGAGTATCTGTGGTGGTTAGCGATCGCAAAAGACACCTTTCAGCGAGCAGGCATATTACAAGAATTTTCTGACTTCGAAAGTTTTTTTGAAGGCGTCTACCAGCACTTTGCCACATCTGCCCCTTGGGTAGTCTATCAAGACACCCTCAGTTCACTAAAACGCTGGCAGCATATGGACATTTCCCTTGGGATCATTTCCAACTTTGACTCACGCATTTACGCGGTGCTAGATGCACTGGACCTGCGGCAATATTTTCAGACAATAACCATTTCCACCGAGGCAGGGGCTGCCAAGCCTGATCCGTTCATTTTCAAAACTGCCCTACAAAAACATAGTTGCAGTGCTCAGGAAGCATGGCACGTCGGAGATAGTCGAAAAGATGATTTAAAAGGGGCACAAGCAGCCGGATTACGGGGTATCTGGCTCAAACGAACCAATCAGACCAAAATCCAGTCTCCTCTCCTCCCCTAGCATGCATCAAAAGGCCTGCTGCCTGGTAAGCTCAAGTACCAGCATTTTCTATCAGGCAATTAACTCCAACCGTTGCAAATCGTTAGAGAAATTGAAAGACAACCACCCAATGGGCATTTTGACACCAAGGTTAGAATCAGCCAGCATGATCAGCTGGCCAAAGAGCAATAAATCCATCTGATAGCTAATCTAAACTAGAGATAGAGATGAGGTTTGAGCTTGAAGTTAAGAGATATAAAATCTCCGCCGAATGCAGGACTTAAGCCTCATCACTCACTCACCCACCAGCTACGCTTGTCATCATTACCCTCTACTGTTTTTAACTGTTTCTAGTCGTCAACTGTGTCTCAAAAACAGCAAAATCCCTGGATTGAAGGTCTGCAAACCATTGGCCTCAGTATTGCACTTGCCCTAGGTATTCGGCAGTTTGTGGCAGAAGCTCGCTACATCCCATCTGAGTCAATGAAGCCTACCCTGCTTATCAATGATCGGCTGGTCATTGAAAAAATTAGTTATCGGTTTCAAGAACCCCAGCGCGGCGACATTGTGGTTTTCTGGCCACCGTCAGAGATTGTGCCAGATGGACAGAGGCGAGATGCATTTATCAAACGTATTGTCGGTCTACCAGGGGATACGGTAGAGGTAACAGACGGTACCGTTTTAGTAAATGGTGATGCCTTAGATGAAAGCTACATTCAATCCCCACCGACTTATGAACAAGACCCACTAACTATTCCAACGGGCAGCTATTTTGTCCTTGGCGATAACCGTAATGCCAGTTACGACAGTCATGCCTGGGATATTTCTCAACCTTTTGTACCCGAAGATCAGATTATTGGTAAGGCCGTTGTGCGGTTTTGGCCTCCCAAGCGTCTTGGTGGTTTAGATTAAATTGATTATGATTTCCTCAGATGTACTAGGGTGCCCCTACTCGCCTGGGGCCAGTTGCTGTGGTTAATCAAAAAAATCAAGGCGCAAATATTTGGGTTGAGAGTCTGCAAACGATCGGCCTCAGTGTGGTTTTAGCCCTTGGAATTCGACAGTTTGTGGCTGAAGCTCGCTATATTCCTACCGGATCTATGGAGCCTACATTACAGGTCAACGATCGATTGGTAGTCGAAAAGTTAAGTTACTATTTCAATTCGCCAGAACGGGGAGATATTGTTGTTTTTTGGCCACCAGCAGAACTAACCCCTGAAGGCCAACCACGCAATGCGTTTATCAAACGGATCGTCGGATTACCTGGAGATACGGTGGAAGTTTCTGACGGTCAGGTATTTATCAACGATGAACCCATAGAGGAAAGTTATATTAAAGCTCCGCCTAACTATGAATGGGGGCCTGAAACTGTCCCCACCGAAAGTTATCTCGTTTTTGGCGATAACCGTAATAACAGCGTTGATAGCCATGCCTGGCGTGAGCCGTTTTTGCCTGAGGATCAGATTATTGGCAAAGCTGTTGTCCGGTTTTGGCCTCCCAGTCGAGTAGGGTTACTCAACCGAGACTAGCGATTGAAGCTGAGCCAGGCCAGTCTCAGCTTGCTGAGTCATTTTGAGCGGTATTGCTGATCCTCAGGATGGCTTTAGATATGAGAGACTTTTAATTTAAATAGCAACGGTTCTAGACCGGTTCATCTTCTAAATCAGCCATCGCTTTTGAGTTTTCAGTTAACTGTCTGGCTGCAGCTGTGAAACCCAAATTTGTTTCGCTTTCCCATAAACGGTTTGATGGGCATACGGAGTGTTGATGGCATCACAGTTCAGCGTGTCGGCAGTAACAGTCCAGGCATGGTTGGGGTCAAATAGGACCAGATTAGCGGGACTATTAATCTGACAAGTAGCGGGCTCGATGGTCAGACATCGAGCCGGGTTTAAGCTGAGGTAGCGCCACAGTTGCAGAGCGCTCCAACGCTGGGTTGTGACAAACGTCTGCCAGAGAACGGGTAGAGCTAGCTGCAGACCCATGGCTCCTGGTGGGGCAATCCCAAAAGGAACAGCTTTTTCCTCGTAGGTATGGACACAGTGATCAACTGCGATCGCATCCAAGGTGCCATCTTCTATACCATCAATTAGTGCTGCTCGATCCTCAGGCGTACCCAGCGGGGGATCTAGTCGTAAACTTGGGGCATAGCTATCTAGCTCAGTCGTACTAAACAACAGATGTAGCCAGGTCACACTAGCCGTAATCGGTAACCCACGGTTCTTAGCGGCACGGATTAGCTCAACGCTGCGTGCCGTAGAAATTCGCATTAAATGTACCGGACGATGGGTGGTGGCCTCCTCCTCTATTAATGCTGTCAGGGGTATCGTTTCAGCCGTAGCTGGCAGCGGCGATAGCCCCAGGCGAATAGCGTCGGCTCCATCGCGACAGGTACCAGTTTGGTTGCGATCACACGCCCACAGCGCTACCGGTAAAGATAACGCCTGGGTGTAATCCAGCAAACGCTGCACCATCAATCCATTGAGCAGAGGCTGGCCATCACAAAATCCTGCAACCCCAGCTGCACTCAGCTCCATTAAATCCGTCAGCTGTTTGCCATCAGTTGCATAGGTAATAGCCCCCCATGGCAAAATTTGAGGCTGATTTGGCCTGCGATGCGCCAGACGCTGCACCACCTGGGCCAGGCTATCCACAGCAGGTGTTGTATTGGGCAACAGGCCAACTCGTGTAAAGCCCCCCTGAGCAGCAGCAGCTAGTAGTTGATCTAAAGTCTCGCGCGACTCATGCCCTGGTTCACCTGTCTGACTATACAAATCAACCAGCCCTGGCCCCAGCACACACCCCTGACCATTCACTTCCGTAATCTCATCATCAGCCACATCCAGAGAGTCACCCATGGCTTCGATGGTGCCATTACGTATCAGCACATCTCCTATCTGGTCCCGCTGAGTCAGTGGGTCCAGTATACGGACTTGTCGTATCCAGCTATTCATATTCCCTTAGGGCATCCCAATCGTTTCCTTACAGTGCACCTGCTGCCGTTGTATCAAACAGACTGCCGGATAGATGCGCGGTAATATTAGCAGCGCTCAGCATCGGCTCACTGCCAGTACCGTCTGGATAATCAATTACACTAACGGCCCCATTCCCCTGCTTAAAGCGCCAAAATGCATCTGGTCCCAACCCTGTGACATGGCACAAAATTGCTTTATTGATAGCATCATGGGCCACTACAAGCACCGTCTGAGGCATCTCATGTTGGTTATACTGCGCAACAATTTCGTCCCAAGCTTTAACCGCTCGCATCCAAACATCCTGCAGATTTTCACCATCAGGCATCTGAACCGTCTCAGGTTTTGTCTGCCAATCCTCTAACATACCTGGAAAACCGGCTTCAATTTCATGCTCAAACTTGCCTTCCCACTGACCATGACTGATTTCCCACAGTCCATCAGTCACCTCTAGAGAAACATCAGCATGAGGCTGCAAAATAATTTCAGCAGTTTCTTTAGGACGCATCATAGAACTGGAAACCGAACCATCAATAGGGATCTCCTTAAGAAACTCCCTTGCTTGAGTGGCTTGAGCGCGCCCGTTGTCATTTAAAGGAATATCAATTTGTCCCTGAAAGCGTGACTCTCGATTCCATTCAGTTTCCCCATGGCGTACAAGCAATAGCCTTGGCCCTTTAAATCCACGACGTAGAGCAGGCAATGAAGCTCCCGTATGACTCGTAATATTCATTGACTCCAGCTGAGCAGGCTCTCCCCAAGCCCCTGGGAAATTGAGCACGCTGATACCACAGTTTGCCTGATACAAACGGTTCAGCGCTTGGGGACCCAAACCAATAGCAGTACCGACTAAAGCGCGATTAATCGCACTATGAGCGACAACCAAGACAGTTTGTCCCCGATGCTGATTCAGTAATTCTTGCCAGAATTGAGCTGCCTGTTGCCATATAGTCCGCACTGGATAGAAATCCTGAGTTTCTCCATCCGCTTGCAGCAACGCCATTTTAAATTCATTAGGCTGATATCGCCAGGCTCGATATTCTTCAGGGTACTGAGCTTCAATATCAGCAAATGACATTGCCTCCCAGAGAGGAAGACTTATTTCCTTTAGTAGGTCGGTTGGTTGAGGCGTATGCCCTTGTTCCAGCGTTTCTGTAATCAACGCAGCTGTTCGCGCAGCCCGCTTCAAGGGGCTGCAATAGACAGTATCAATATCAATCCCCTGCAAAAACTTCCCTACCTGGCTTGCCTGGGCCTCACCTGTTGCCGTCAGTAGTGACTCATCATGGTGCCCTTGAACAATACGCTTGACATTAAATGTACTTTCACCATGCCGAACCACAATCACACGGGTTTTCAAGGGTCTATCCTCTCTCAACTGTACTGTACTAGATCAATCAAACAGTGTGATTGTACGTGATATCCACCAGCCAATGGGGAGATTTCTCAAACTGAATCATTGAGCGTTACTATGACAATTTGCGCAAACTAATCCGATTATTAGCCGATGTTTTGTTATTTTTTGAAGCGGTTATAGGTAGTAGAAAAGAAATCTTTTAACAAGCTTAAAAATATTGACTTTCTCAGCTTAATATCTAGTCGTTAGAATTACGACAAGTCGTCCAAACGTTTCTTGAGACCTCAATCACAGAGAGTCTCCGCGTCCTAAATTATAATTTCAAAAATCAGGCATCTAAAATCCATAGTTTCACCCTGACAGTATTCGTTCACTCTGATGAACAATTAAACATATACCTCTATAAAGACAGCAATATGAGTTCTAAAAACAACCCTTTAGGATTAGAAAATAACGAGCATGCTAAAAAGAGCGGGAAAGGTCAGTCTTCTGGCACAACAGAGTCTGCACGAGGCAACACTATTTCTCTGGTCTATCCTGATGGCCGGGTAACTAATGTCGAGGTTCGTCAGAAATAGCCCTAGGCTCAGAGCTTAGTAAGGTAACTTCAGCAAGGCTCATAGACGGCATGTCATTATCCAGACTACTAAATCGGTTGACTCAGGTCTTCCTGGCGAGTCCATGTCCACTTTGTCAGCGCTCTGCCTCATCTCTGCCACTGTGCAATAGCTGCTATCAACAGATGCTTATATGTCAGTGGTCTGACTCTAAACAAATTCACTCAATTCAACGTTTATCCAGCCAATTAACACTACCTGACACCGCTGTCGTACCAGTTTTCTCGTGGGGAAAATACCAGGGGGTCCTCAAACACGTCCTCGCATCATTAAAATACGAGCATCAAGCCGAGCTAGGCTTTTGGCTAGGTTGTCAATTAGGCCAATGCTGGCAGTTGAGTCTTAGTAAAGCGATTCCTCAGAGTATCTATCGGCAACGCCCCATAGTGATCCCCATTCCACTACACATTCAGAAACTTAAGCAAAGAGGGTATAATCAAGCCGCTTTGATCGCAAAGGGATTTTGTCGAGTAACAGGACTGCCTTTAATAGAGGATGGTCTAATTCGCATTAAAGCCACTGACGCGATGTATAGACTGGGAGTAAAAGCCAGGCAAGCAAATGTGACAGGTACATTTCAGCTAGGTCAAAATCTACCGCAACAGGGGAGACCGCTCCTATTGATTGATGACATTTACACGACAGGAAGCACCGCCAAGGCTGCAGCTGTTCCTCTAATGCAAGCAGGCTACACCATCATGGGTATTGCTAGCATTGCTCAAGCGGGTCTATCATCCCTACCGATCGCCTCAGCAGAATCCGACCCTGATCGTCAAATACTAGACTTGCATCCAAGCCTGTAATTTGCTCAAACTGTCCCGGCGTTAATGTTACGTTTATGGAGTCAGGATTTATAGGATTAGGATCAGCAACTCGTACCTCTATAGAGGTACCCCCTAACGTAGATGTTGGGGCAGACTTGCATGTACTGGATAACTGGGAAGATGGCCAAAGCTCAGGCTGCCAGGCACGTAGCCGTTCCTGCACACCCTGAATAAATGGCATACCTCTTTGCATAGGTACCTCTGACCAACCTTTAACAATGCTTTCTACCAAGGCAATCTCGACTAGAGATTGAGGGTAGATTTCCAGCAACTTAGTCAAATTATCTGCAAACGCATCGACATCACTACCATCTAGCCGATAGCTCTCAACAATATGCTTAACTCGCTGGCGGGTGATACGTTCTTGGATATCCATTATGCCTGGAGCTTTAAAGGTAGCAATGTGTGCAATCTGGCATGACAGGTAGAGGTGAGCAAGGGCTATCGAAAGCAGAAATTTCCTCAATACTGGTAACGGTATTTTTTTGAGGAAAGCTCCTCAAGCATGAAGGGCAGCCGCAATAATAGTCTTATTTATACTAGTCAATAAAAATTAAACCATTCAAAAAGTCTAACAATCTAGCATATCGCTCTATTTAATAATAGGTATAAAATACCTTACCCTGTCAATATTTAAGAGATACGATATCTATTCTTTCTTCGATTTTATAGTTTCTTTGGTTAACGCTCATCAGAGGAATTCAGCTTTTTCAGCTCTTTGTTCTTTCGAGAGAATGGTTGGGATTACTGGTTTGAGCATGATACAACGCCAGAAATACTTAACGAGGCTAGCGGCGATTTTTTAAGCTTATTCCTCTATTCTTACTGTTCGAGCACCAACCTCGAAAAGGCAAGAATGACTCTGAATCTATCGACTACTCCTCTTTAGAGGATAAAGCAGTCTTGAGAAGATTTTCGTTATCGCTTCTGAGAGTTCGGGAAACTTAAGGGAGCATTAATGGTTATTCGCCCATTAGTGAGACAGTTGGGCTCGACGATATTGTCTGCCCAAGAGGTTGCCTGGAACGTATTAAATATACTGGTTGGCTCCCTAAAGCCGCTGAGTTTAAGGGACTTTGAGATGGGGGTTCCCACCTACTTTGCAGAATAGGAGAGCATATCCAATGCTAAATACTACCTTTAAAGCACCCTCTAATATTTTAAATCTGCGTGTAGCGTTCCGTTGGAAAAGGTTATCTGTAAACGCTGTATTGAGAATGGTGATGGAGCGTATAAATGTCCTTAGCACTAGAGCGTTTGTCAACGTTTGGCAGCCAAAATTTGTGGTGGATATTGGGCATTTCCGTAGTTTTTGCCAATAAAACCAGAGCTGGGCATTCAAAAATATGACTGAGTCTGTACTTAATGTGCTGCCGTTAGAACATGAGTTTTCAGTGGCTACACTGACTAAAAACATCAAGGCGATTATTCAGACCCAGACTAATGGTTATATTCACTTAAAAACGATTACTGGGGAGCAGTGGTGGCTTGATTTTCGAGTTGGGCGGCTGCTATGGGCTGGTGGTGGGCAACATCGGTTTCGACGGTGGCAACGTTTGCTGCGGACACATTGTCCAGACTTACCGCCAGATGAGGTGCGGCTAAGGGAATCGGAAGTATTTGACCATTGGGAATATGTAGCGCTTTCAGTGCTAGTACGGAGACAACAGATGACGCGTGAGATTGCGATCGCTATCATCCAAGCCACCCTAACAGAAGTACTCTTTGATATTTGTCAGGCAGTCAGCAATATCACTCAGATCGCACACTCTATGGATCATCAGGCCCGATTAAGTGAACCAATGGCAATTTTGAGTAGTACAGCGCTGTTTTATCGAGTGAGGACAGAATTACAATCGTGGCAGAACGCAGAACTCAATGAAGCTTCGCCCAATCTAGCTCCAGTGATTATGGATGCTGAACGGTTAAAGCAATGTACCCAGCCACGTACGTATCAAATTTTGAAGCGGTTACTGCACGGTACGCGATCGCTGCGAGAACTAAGCCAGATTACAGGTCATGAAGTTTCTTCACTGGGATGTATGATATCGGCTTACGTAGACCGAGGTATGGTGATACTCCACCGCATTGATGATTTACCCAACCCATACGCTACGCCAGCCCCAAAAGCTCCCCTAAAAGCTGCCCAAAAACTACCGCTGATCTTTTGCATAGACGATAGTCCTCAAGTAGGCTATCTCATCGAGGAAGCACTGCGCCCAGCAGGTTACCGCTGCATCAGCATTCAAGACTCTATTCAGGCGCTAGCACAAATTATTCGGCATAAACCTAGTTTGATCTTTTTAGATTTAGTCATGCCCGTAGCCAATGGCTATGAGATTTGCAAGCAAATTCGTCGAGTCAAAACATTTCGCAAAACACCAATTGTAATTTTGACTGGCAACGACGGCATTGTCGATCGAATGCGAGCAAAAGCAGTAGGAGCAACAGATTTTATGCCTAAACCAGTTGATCCAGTAAAGGTCATTGAAATGGTGAGATATCAGTTGGCTAACGCAGAAAAGACCAATGAAGAAAATCTAAGATAGTCATATTTATTCAGTCATTTCTCTCACTCTTTGCTATCGCAAGCATTCTACCCTTAAACCAAGATACTATCGTTTTCTAACAAAGATTCACACTTCTGCAGCTTAGAATCGCTAAGATAGGAAAAATTTACTAGCGAGGCAGAAGTGACAAAAAAGCTAGTCCTACGATTAATCATTTTATTGGGCTTAATTCTGCCGTTTCTTCTACGCGAAGTCAGTAATAGTCTTGAGCCATATCCAGCCGTTTTACAACCATCAGGAGCAACAAAAATATCGACCTCAGAAGGAGTGCTCAGATTTTATAAAACCGAACTCCTTGCCATTGGCAATGATGGTACTGAACAGTTCCTCGATCCACGTCAATTTTTCAATACAATTCCTCATCAATATTGGACCCACATTGCCCGTAATGGCTTTGGTCTCAGTCAACCAAAATCCAGAAGCTTTTCAGTAGGCATTTGGACACTGAGTGCTACAACCATACTAGAAGCCTCTCCCGAAGAGCGAATAGCAGCTCTGGACTGGATGAAGGCACGACTAATTGAGTTGGAGATGCCAGAAACAGAGAAACTGAGGGTTCAACAAGTCAGAACCCTATTCGATATTGATAAAAGAATGATAATAGAAAATGAGATTACCGAACAAACAGATGTTGAACTTCGTTAGTAACTCATTATATTTCTTAGAAGAACAACTCAAACAAGCAACCCGCATTGACACTCAATCTCTTTGTTTATTTCGAATAATCTTTTGTTTGTTTATTTTATTCTTCAAATGGAGTAACTTTAGCTGGATCGGCACGATCCCCAATGCGTTTTACAATCCACCAATTCTCAGCCTATCGTCTTTATTCTCCAGCTTCCCGCATCAGTTTTTTTTCTATAGCATTGATTTCTTAATCGCAATTTTCACGATTACTCTATTAATCGGTTTAGCCACACGATTTTCAACATTTTCCCTGTTGCTGCTCTTAATCGTTGCTAACAGTTTTCAATATTCTCTTGGGAAAATTGATCATGACGCAGTGCTTTATCTCTGCGTGCTACTGGTAATGTGCTTTAAAGACTGGGGCAGATATGTTTCAGTTGATCATTTTCTCTTTTACAAAAACCGCAACCTACCTGAACCTGAACCACCTCAAGACAATCTTTGGCTGCTAGCCATACTAATCTCATTTAGTTTTTTTTCAGCAGGCTTTGGCAAAGCTCTTATCTGGGTCGATTTCGACTTATCTACCAGTGGTTTCCTCAGCTGGCTATATTCCGGCTACTTTAGTTTCGGTCGCACCCACTTACTGGCTCCACTGATTGTGGGTCTAGATTTACCGCTACTTTGGGAGCTAGTAGATACATCAGCTGTAATCTTTGAACTAGGCTTTTTAATCGCTATGTTCTGGCGTAACGCTTGGTATGTATGGCTCACTATAGCCTGTGTTTTTCACTTATCCAACGTTTTACTCTTAAATATTCCTTTTAATGCAAATGCCGTAGCTTATTTAGCGTTTATCCCTTGGTCACAGCTTGGCTGGTTTAGCCCTATTCTGATTTCCTTGTTCCGTCGATGGGTGTGGCTACTCATTGGCTGCTGGGCACTTACCCTTACTCTTAGCTTTTCCTTAGGTCACTCGTTCTCCGGTTTAGCTTACTATCTGGGTGAACACGTTGGCATTCCTATAGCTGGATTATGGATTAGTTGCCTATTATGGATTAGCTGTCTTGCTCTCTTCACATGGGTTATGGTAACTGGCAAACAGGACTACCCACTTGAGCCTGCTAATTTTCAATCTAAAGCCAACTAAAGCCGACTTTTTAATGACGCCTACCTCCGACCTGATCACTACTATCACTGCACATATTCAGTCTGCCCCACAACAACAGATTACCTTTGCGTCCTATATGGACCTTGTCCTCTATCATCCTAGTTATGGTTACTACACAACTAAGGCATCTGTTCTAGGACCTGAGGGAGATTTTATTACATCCCCTCACCTGGGTCATGATTTCGGCGAACTCCTTGCTGTTCAATTTGCAGACATGTGGTGCTCACTTGATCAACCGACTCCATTCCACTTGGTTGAAATAGGCGCAGGTCAAGGTCTGATTGCAGGTGATGTCCTCGCTCATCTACAGCAAAACCACCCCGATTGCTATACAGCACTTCGTTACATCATTATTGAAAAATCTCCCATATTACGAACCTTACAGCAAAAACTTTTAACCCACGAGAAAGTAAGCTGGAGTACTTTGGAAAACCTTCCACCAATTACGGGGTGTCTCTTCTCCAACGAACTGATTGATGCGTTCCCTGTTCATGTGATTCAAAAACACGACAACCAGCTTAGAGAAGTCTACGTTACTGTCGAAGACAATACTTTACACGAAACACTGGGTCCCTTGTCCAGCAATAGATTACTCGAATACTTCAAGCTGATCGGTATAGATCTGCTTACTGACGCCTATCCTGATAGTTATCGCACCGAGGTCAATCTGGCTGCCCTTGATTGGTTAGATACTGTTGCCAACAAGATTGATAGAGGCTTTCTACTAACAATTGACTACGGCCACACTGCCCAACGATATTACAGCCCCGCCCGCCATCAGGGTACTCTCAAATGTTATTATCAGCACCGTCATCACGACGATCCTTACGTCAACATCGGCCAACAAGATTTAACTACTCATGTAGATTTTACTGCTTTGGAACGTTACGGTGTAAAAGTTGGCCTTGCCCCCCTGGGCTTTACCCAACAGGGGCTCTTACTTATGGCACTTGGTCTTGGCGAGCGAATTGCAACTCTCACCCAAACAATCACTCCTGGACCTGATAGCTTTAACCAACTTATTCAGCGACGCCAGGTTCTTCATCAGCTCATGGATATGAGCCCTATAGGGCTCGGCACCTTTGGGGTGTTGATTCAAAGCAAGAGATTAACCGATAAGCCTACCTTAAAGGGACTAACCATACCGCCTTTGGGTTAAATACTGTTCCAAATGCACTGGTATTTCAATGCCATCAGACAGTTTGGGATCTACAATTGGCTCTCCTGGCTGTAGCCTCAAAGGAATCACTCCAGCCCAATAAGGTAACTCATAATCAGCGGCATCATCGGTCGGTGGTCCTGTTCTAATCTTTGCCGATGCCTCATTAATTGGCAGCGCCAATACAGTTGTTGCTTGCAGTTCTTGTTCATTCGGATCTCGCGTTTCAGCCCATCGTCCTGGCATAATATGTTCTGTCAATGCATAGAGTGCCTGTTGTCTTTGCTTCTGTTCACTGACCAACTCTGCTGTTCCAAATAACATTACTGAGCGATAGTTCATCGAATGATGCATTGCTGATCGAGCCAATACTAGTCCATCTAGTAATGTTACTGTGACACACACCTCAATCCCCTGCTGCAACGTTTTCAGCATACGACTGGCCGGTGAGCCGTGAATAAACAATCGATCATCCTCACGACCATAGGCCGTAGGAATTACATATGCTTGCTCGTCTACGACAAACCCTATGTGACAAATTAGGCCAGCGTCTAGGATAGAATAAACTGTTTCAAGATCGTAATGCCCTCGCTTAGGTACACGCTTTATCCGAGTACGTGCTGCTCTCATATCTTTACCTCTGTCTAAAGAACAACAATTCAACCGCTACATTAACTTTGCTAATTGGTCTCTGGCTAGAACCAATTTAAGATTTAATTATCAGTCCAATTTTGATAATCACCCATGGAATTGGCGTTAGTTATTGATGCTGCGTTGCCAGCGCCTCTGCATCAGCAGATTTATAGTCAACTACGATTGGCGATACTCTCAGGGCGGCTAAGGTCTGGGCAACGTCTGCCTTCCTCACGGATGCTAGCTAAGTCTTTAAGTTTATCACGAACAACGGTCATCCAAGGCTACGATCAGTTAATCAGTGAAGGTTACCTGGAGACTCGACCAGGGTCAGGCACCTATGTATGCAGCCAGTTACCAGAAATATCCTTAGAAGTAGGAATAGTGAATTGCCAACATCAGACCGATGTTCCAATCACCCTATCTATCAATGGCCAGCGGATAAAGCAGGCACAGTTTAGAACCTTTAGAAAGTCTTGTGAGATTAGCTTTCGCTACGGACAGCCTGCCCTAGAGCTGTTTCCAGTAGAACTATGGCGAAAACTGTTATCAAAACACTGTCGGGCAACAACCCAATGGCTTGACTATGCTGAAAATTCTTTGGGCTACTGGCACTTACGCAAGGCTTTAGCAGACTATCTGCAACATTCACGTGCTGTCCGCTGCACACCTAATCAAGTAATTGTTACTAACGGCAGTCAGCAGGCATTAAATCTGATTACCCAATTATTGGTAAATCCTGACGATAGTATTGCTATTGAAGAACCTGGCTATCGGGGTGCACGACATATATTGAAAGCGAGTGGAGCAAAACTGTTGCCTATACCATTAGACCGTGATGGGCTGATTGTTGATAAATTATCAGAGTATGATGTCTCCCCTCGATTAGTCTACGTCACCCCTTCTCATCAGTTCCCCACAGGCGTATTAATGTCATTACATCGACGATTAGCGTTATTGCAGTGGGCTTGGAGGACAGGAGCACTGATTGTTGAAGATGATTATGATAGTGAATACCGTTATGGTGGCCGACCGATTCCATCTCTGCAAGGGCTGGATAGTCATGCATCTGTACTATATGTAGGCACATTTTCCAAGGTCTTGTTTCCCAGTATCCGTCTTGGTTATCTAGTATTGCCAGAGACTTTAGTCAACGTATTTGGTACAGCTAAGTGGCTAGCCGACCGTCAATCACCCAGCCTGACTCAATACGCATTGAGTGAGTTCATTATAGATGGTCATCTAGAACGCCATATTCGTAAAATGCGTTTGTGTTATGCACAACGACGTGAGGCATTAGTCAACGCTTTACATACGTACTTCGGTACGGACGTGGAAATTTTGGGTGATAGTGCTGGTCTCCATGTGATGGCAAAACTACCGGTTAGCCTAAGTGATGATGAGGTAATCGCAAGAGCAGCAGGTGTTGGTGTAGAAATATGTAGCGCTCGTGTGCACTATGAAGTACCCAGTAATACAGGGGAGTTCGTATTTGGCTACACGCTTATGAATGAAGCGCAGATAGAAGAAGGCATACACCGAGTTTTTAAGGCATTACGGACATAATCTAACATTCGTCTCTACGATTGATGACGCCATGCTTGAGTTTGCAGGAACGTGAACCATTGATAAGTTTTTTGCCTAGACTAATACTCCGTGGAGAAAATATCTAATATTAAAATTGATAGCAACATTTGAGGACAAGGCTTTGGATATTACACTGCTTGCCCTGCTACTTATCAGCATGATTTTGTTTGGGCTGCACATGCCCTATGCGGTCCTAACCATGGCTTTGATTATTGTGCTTGCCACTGTAGCAACACGCTTATCTTGGTCTGTACTAAATGCTTTTGAGTCGATTGAAATCGATTAACAAAGAGCGATTTGTTGAGCAGCTTTACTTCTAAAGAACAATTACCCCTAGCAGTTCTGATGAGCTACTAGGGGTAATCATTTATTCTCCTATTGACTCAATCAACACCATCCTCTAATTAGCTCTAGGTGAAATGGTGCCAATCAGTGAGTAAACAGATAGGTTGCACTGGCTGCGTCTAAGCTATGGGGAAGTTAAGTGGTGAGATTGGATTACATAGACTAGAGATGTATCAGATTAAACCTGGCATACATCATCACTTCATGTCATGCCTGACAAACTGTCTGCCCTAGAATGGTGCATCCTAGTTTTAGCTCATTCATATGATTAGCAAACATGTAATCAAATCCTCACTATTCTTAACTTTGACCTAGCAACCGGCAAATGCACCCTTACAATGGATCGGTTGTATTCTGCGACACTAGTTTTGATTGAACGTTACACCCTGCCCGAGATGGGCGAACTCTGGACCGATGAATATAAATTCAAAACCTGGCTACAGGTTGAGATCGCCGTCTGTGAGGCCCAAGCCGAACTGGGCCGTATTCCTCAAGCAGCGGTGGATGAAATCAAAGCCAAGGCAAAATTTGATGTGGCAAGAATTTTGGAAATTGAAGCCGAAGTTCGCCACGATGTAATTGCATTTTTGACTAATGTCAACGAGTACGTTGGCGATGCAGGTCGTTATATCCACTTGGGTATGACTAGCTCTGATGTATTAGATACAGCACTATCTCTACAGATTGTCGCTAGTCACAAGATACTTTTATCCCATGTGGAAAAATTAATTCAGGTCATTCGCAACAAGGCTCAGGACCACCGTAATACTGTGATGATTGGGCGTTCTCATGGTATTCATGCTGAACCCATGACTTTTGGCGTTAAGTTGGCAGGGTGGCTAGCTGAGGTATTACGCCACCGTGAACGTCTATGTCGTATTCAAGACGAAATTGCCGTTGGACAAATTTCGGGAGCCGTGGGTACCTATGCCAATATTGATCCAGAAATTGAGGCTCTAACCTGTCAGAAGCTTGGATTAAAGCCTGATACGGCCTCCACCCAGGTCATTTCTCGAGATATCCATGCAGAATTCATGACGACCTTAGCGGGATTAGCTGCCTCGATCGAGCGGTTTGCAGTCGAAATTCGTAACCTCCAACGCACCGATGTGCTAGAGGTTGAAGAATTTTTTGCCAAGGGTCAAAAAGGCTCCTCGGCTATGCCCCATAAGCGCAATCCAATTAAATCTGAGCGTTTGACTGGCCTGGCACGAATTATTCGTACTAATGCTTTGGCTGCATTAGAAAATGTTGCGCTATGGCATGAGCGTGATATTTCTCATAGTTCCGTAGAGCGGGTTATCTTCCCTGATAGCTGTATTCTGATGCACTTTATGCTGGTAGAAACAACTAAACTCGTGCAAAACCTGCAGGTTTACCCCGAAAACATGAAGCGCAATATGAATATGTATGGCGGTGTTGTATTTAGCCAGCGGGTGTTGCTGTCTCTCGTAGAAAAAGGGATTACTCGGGAAGATGCCTATCGCATTGTTCAACGCTGTGCGCATGCAGCATGGAATGTTGAGGGTGGTGACTTTTATGGGTTAATTTCTCAAGATCCTCAGGTAAAGGAAAATTTATCACCGGAGGAAATTAAAGCAGCGTTTAACCCTGACTATCAACTCAGAAATTTAGATAAGGTTTACCAACGATTAGGGATATAGGTGAATTTCCTTTGGTGGGGCAACTCATATGGGAAGCCCCCTACCATAAAAAAACAGGGAGATGGTAAACCACTTCCCTGTAATGCCTACTATATGCTCACTAGACGCTTGCTAGTAGTAGGTAGCTCCAACCGTGTACCTACCAAATCTATAGACTTGGATCAATTATGTTTGTTCCGTATCCTCAACATAGTCCGCATCTTCGAAGTCAGCTGATTCAGCATCCATCTCCTCTTTGAATCCTCGTAGAGTTTTCCCAAGAGCATTACCCAACTCAGGAATTTTTTTGGGTCCAAAAATTAAGACAGCGACAATGGCAATAATGCCTACCTCTGGCCAACCTAAACCGAACATGGCACTTTCCCATGGATGTTTCAACTACTATACCGTAGTCAATCGAAGCATTAGCTGCATTGCAAGTGAAATGGGCACTCAAAATTCAACGCGATCTTGAGGCAGCTGGTCAAATTGCGTCGCTGATTGCGGTGTCTCAGCAGGACGATAGTTGACATCTGTTCCAAGGCGCTCTGACTCAGATATTTCTGATGGTCCACTGTAACAAAGGAGGGTCAGATCTAGGACTTCATTGGGACGTACTGGAACAGCTAAGCGCTGATTGTTGCTATCATTGACCAACGTACTGTCATTAAGAAACACTGGACAGGTCTGTGCTTGTATGTCTGACAAATGATGACTATGAGCGTTGATATTGTCCTGAGCATACCCAGCCAAAGCTATGGCCAATGTGCCTAATATTGCATTAGTAACAACAAGCTTAATATTCATAGTTACAGCATCCCTTTGAGCGACCTATATCTTTATTGAATCGCTAGCTTTTGGAGAGGGTGTGTAACGGTTGCAAAAATCAATGTACTTTGAAACACTTTAGAAGTTTTCAGAATACTTAGCTTAGCCTTGCAAATCCTGATACAGATTACAAAGCTAAGCTAAAGTACTAGCTACTGTAGCGCTGTTCTAGCCATACACGCAGCGCTTCTTCGGAATCAAACTGGCGGTGTAGACCACAGCTTGGGTCATATACACACCAGTAACTACCCTTTTTAGTCTCTTTAAGCCAAATCCGGAGCTGATTACCTTCAGTGAGGGATTGCACTAACCACTGACCAGCTGCGCGTAGCAAGTGACCGGATTTTTGTCTGAGGCGCTCTACTGGGGTGGGCTGCCACAGTCTTTCTAGTTGCCGACGCTTGACTTCAAGTTCTTGGAAGTTGGAGGGATAAGTATTCATGGAAACCTCCTGATGGAGTAGCGATTGCATACTCCCTAATCTATGTATGATTTTTTGAATCATCAAAGCATAAGATAGATGGGATCTATTGACGAAACTAATAGAGGTAATCGTTGAGTATGAAGAGTGGGAGAACAGTCAACCTGATGTCTATCGCACTCATCCTGTAAAATACTGGGCGGTCTGTACCTCGTTTGCGATGAGAAAGCTCTATTTTCTCCTACCGGGAACTACTCGCTCATTTTATTGTGGCGGTCTTTTTGCGGAATTAAATACGATTAAGTTAGCTAAACAGATTTGCGAAGTTGAAGTTGTTACGTATCGTCAACGAGAAGAGAATCATCCATTTATTGATGATCTTTTACAGAGGGTGAATCTTAATCATTATATTTTTGTTGTTAGCTGGGGATTTGATGTTCCTAGACAGCTGAAGAAACTCTCTCGTTGTCATGTGGTGTATCATGCCCATAGTTCCGGCTATGGCTTTTCAGTCCCTCCTGAGGTTCCAATCCTTTCTGTCAGTCGTAATACGATGGGGTATTGGGGATCGCGATCGCAAAACTCCCTCATCTACTGGCTACCTAATCAGCTCCCTGCAGAAGTCACCAATCGCCAGACTAATCGCGATATTGACATCCTAGTACAAGCCAGGAAATCGTCTGAGTATGTAAATCGACAACTCGTACCCCAACTACAACAACAATTCAATGTTGTTGTGATTGACTCATTTGTAGATGATCTGATGGCTTTATTTAATCGAGCCAAGATTTATCTCTACGACTCAGCTGAGTACTGGGTCCAGTATCGTTTGACGGAAGGGTTTGGTTTACCACCGATGGAAGCTTTGGCCTGCGGCTGTCAGGTGTTCTCTAGCATCAATCACGCCCTGGCCGACTATCTCGACCCTGGTGCTAATTGTCATAAAATTGCAGGGTATGCCACTGGCTATGACATCCAACGAATTACAACGGTGTTGGAAAACTGGCAGCCCAACAATCTGCCCGAAAGTTTTTTTGAACCCTACCGTTCCAAGCAATTAGTTCCTCGATTAGAGACCATTTTGATTGAACTCAACCAGTTCTTTGACTATCGACAGCAGTACCCTTCAGATATTCCTAGCCTCACCCGACAGCGACGGGTTTATCTGTTTTATAAACGCCTTCAGTCAAAACTAGTAAAACTAAGAAAAGCAAAGACTTAAAACACTATGCTCTCCCGCCACATTTCTCTCGCATCTTTTTTATTTGCATCACGAGAGCATCTGTACGCCCCAACTCAGAGCGATGATAGAGGCGCTCAAACTCCTGCTTAAAATGTTGGGCAACTGTTCTATTCTCAATGATTAACAAGTTCTCGTCATTCTTATGATTAGCAGCCTTACTCCAGTTGTGAGACCCGATAATCACAGTCCGATCATCCAATAGGGCAAATTTATGATGCAGTTTGTCACCGTCTGCCAATACTGGATAACCGACAGTTTTAAGAGCCGTACGCCATGGTCGATTATCTGTTTCATAGTTACAACGATGATCAGGTAAGGCCATCCCCAACATGTCCAGGGCTTCGCTGTGGTAACGATAGATAAAACTCCGATCGATCAAGGTGCGTAGTCGCAGATTAGGACGGGCAGCAAGCGTATCGACAATCCCCTGATCGGTAAAGACAAATAAGGCTAAATCAACGGATTGACTGGCTTGGCTCAAGGTCTGAGCAATGACACCATTAGTGGTTTGCTCACGTGGTGCATCAGCTCGGTGCGGTGAAAACTGGACCGTAATTTGGCTATTGGGAAGGGCAATGATTTTGGGTGGGCGGGCTGGTTTTGGAGAACCAAATAGGCTATTGGGCTGGATGCCAGGGCCATCGCCCCACATCAGATCAAATTCATGGGTGTAGGCTGCTGCTAGCTCCGGACTTTGAATATCTAGCAGGGCATTAGCATTACCCAGGCTTTCGGGAATCAGCCAGTCTCCATGCATACCAGACAGGGTAAAGTTGGCAGTTCCAGTAATGACGCGACGCTGATCGACAACGATGAACTTGTGATGCATCAGTCCGCTGCCCTTGGTGCCGTCATCAGTGTCATCCACAATCGGGATATCAGCCTGACGTAGCATCAGAATGGCATCGCGTTGGGCGGCTTCATCTAACGAAACATGACCGTTGCCATCAATGTCACCAAATGCCCACAAATTTTCGTATTTGCCGCGGCTGTAATCATCCTGTTGGCGAATCCAGTTGCGATCGCGCTGACTCCATGGGTCACTGTACTGATGCTCTAAAATCACCCGCACGGTTATCCCAGCCCGAGCCTGCTCAATCAAAGCATTGGCCACCTGCGGCAGATTTAGTTCCTGCACAGCTACATCAACGGACATAGTCGCCTGGTTAATGGCATCAAGCAAGACCTGTTCAAGATTATCCCCAGACCGACGCATACGCCGATAGGGGTCTTGATAGCGGCTGGTTTCCGACTGGTTAAAGAACACTTGAACATGGGGATCTTGAGGTAAGGGCTGTAGCTCTTCTCTGCTTTTCCAACCCAGGTAACCCAGCCC
The DNA here is from genome assembly GCF_000482245.1 of Leptolyngbya sp. Heron Island J. Classification (GTDB taxonomy): domain Bacteria; phylum Cyanobacteriota; class Cyanobacteriia; order Phormidesmidales; family Phormidesmidaceae; genus Leptothoe. Next base: position 75,664 of record NZ_AWNH01000045.1, read on the forward strand.
CAGCCCTGCCAAGACAACGGTAGACAAGCTGAGATACACCACTTGAGATCGTTTCAGCATTGCATCTCGATAAATTCTCTAGACAGTATTTAGTGAGCCCTCACCATAGAACGGTCTAACCTAATGATTGAAAGCAAGGAAATAACCTGTTATTCAAAAGGTATTGACCCATGAAAAGGTGTCCACTGATACGATTAATCGAGTTATGCTGATTACACATCAAAAGCGCTAGTTTGCTATGCCAACTCCTGAATTCTTTTTAGAAGCAACCAAGTGGATGGGTCTCACCACGCTAGCTTTTGCAGCATTGGCAGCACTGGCGTTTATTGCCAAGTGGGGTATTCGCTTTAGGCTAGTCGGTGTAACCGGATTCTGTGGTGTACTGACAGCAGGGCTGTTTGGCCTTAGTTTTCAGCCTTTAATTACCACTACAATTAAAGGCTCAGTGCCCTACACCACTGTTTATGATTCCGGGGCCGCTCAGCTTGTGATTTCAGTTCCTGCGGACATTACAGATGCTGAGCTAGAGGCAACATTGCAACAGGCAGCAGTCAATTCATTTAATCCCAGTCGATTAGGGGGTGGTGGCCAGACGCCTATGGTGCGGGCCCGCACCATTGTTCACCGTGATCCCGGCATCTCAGATTTACTATATGTGGGTCAAATTCAGCCGGATGCGCAGTCAGAGTCAGGCTATAGCATTACGCTATCTCGTTCTGCATTGGCTAAGACGCGAGCGGCACTCCAGGACAGTTAGCCTGAAGTGGGATAGGCTACTGTTCTGGCAGAACCCCATTTTTGTTAATCCCTAACGTGATAGTCAGACTGTAGGTTACAGATACTGTTTCAGTAGCCATCATGTTTCCCAAGATTTTTACTGATTGCTAAGAATCAACTATGTCTACGTTATCTACGTTGATGGTCGCTCCGGCTCAGGTGGTACGTGGCTCAGGAATTTTATCTGAGTGTGGTCCCCTAGTTGCTAGGTTAGGACAACGTCCTTTGTTGGTGGGGGGAGATCGCACCCTGCAAACAGCCATCCCTTTTTTAACTGAGATGCTCAGTGGCCTCAAAGTTGCGCAGGCGTCTTATCAGACTGACTGCTGTGAAACGGCGCTGGCAAAGTTGCGTCAGGCCGTCGCAGAACATGCGGCTGATGTGATCATTGGGGTGGGGGGCGGCAAAGCGCTGGATGCCGCTAAGCTGTTAGGCCATCAAGTTAAACGGCCAGTGGTCACAATCCCCACCTCAGCTGCAACCTGTGCGGCCTGGACGGCATTATCCAATGTATATTCTGAGCAGGGAGCCTTTCGTTACGATGTCGGGCTGCCGGTTTGTCCGACTTTGTTACTGCTGGACTACGATCTAGTAGCAACTGCCCCTAAACGCACGCTAATAGCGGGAATTGGGGATGCGATCGCAAAGTGGTACGAAGCCTCCGTTAGCAGTGGTCATTCCTCCCAAACCCTGATTATTGGAGCCGTGCAGCAGGCGCGAGTGCTGCGAGATATTCTCTTTCAGAAATCAGTCACAGCCTTAGAGAATCCTGGTGGAGATGACTGGCGCGAAGTGGTAGATGCTTCAGTGCTCATGGCTGGCGTCATTGGTGGCATGGGTGGAGCCCAGTGTCGCACTGTTGCCGCCCATGCGATCCACAATGGTCTCACCCAAATCCCTGCTAGCCACAACATGCTCCATGGCGAAAAAGTAGCCTATGGTATCTTAGTTCAACTGCGCTTAGAGGAAATGGAATCGGGCAATGCTCTCGCTGTAGCTGCCCGTCAGCAACTACTTCGGTTTTATACCCAAATTGGTTTGCCCATGACCCTGGGAGATCTAGGTTTAGGAGAGATGTCCTTAATTGAATTACGACAGGCTGCTGAGTTTGCCTGTCAGCCGAAGTCAGACATTCACCATTTACCGTTTGAGGTCAGTCCTCAGCAAGTAATGGCTGCAATGGTCTCAACGACAGCTCCCTGTAGACGCGCCCCATCGCCCGCGTCTACTTTAACCAAAGTCTAATCAACGTCACACTAGTCATGAGGAGGTAGGCCATGACCCCAGTTTGGATGAAAAAGGCACAGCGACTCGAGCAACTGCCTCCCTATGCCTTTGCGCGTCTAGATGAACTTAAAGCCAATGCCCGAGCCCAAGGTTTGGATTTAATTGATCTAGGCATGGGCAATCCCGGTGGTCCCACTCCCGCGCCAGTGATCGAAGCAGCCCAAAAAGCATTGGCTGATCCCAACCACCACGGCTATCCTCCCTTTGAAGGCACTGCCAGTTTTCGCAATGCGATTACGGCCTGGTATCATCGCCGCTATGGTGTCAGCCTTGATCCCGAGGGAGAGGCGCTGCCGCTGCTGGGTTCTAAAGAAGGGTTAACGCACCTAGCCTTGGCCTATCTTGATCCCGGTGATACGGTGCTGGTACCAACGCCGTCGTATCCGGCCCATTTTCGGGGACCCGCGATCGCCAACGCCCATATCCATCCCCTGATGTTGACCCCAGAGAACGACTGGCTGATCGACATCTCCACAATCCCAGAGCACGTAGCGCGTCAGGCTAAAGTCCTGTACTTCAACTATCCCAATAACCCGACTGGGGCTACCGCTCCCCGTGCATTCTTTGAAGAAATTGTCTCCTTCGCCAAGCACTACGAAATCATGCTCGTCCATGATCTGTGCTACGCCGAACTCGCCTTTGACGGCTATCAGCCCACCAGCGTCCTTGAAATTCCTGGTGCCAAAGAATTCAGTGTCGAGTTCCACACCCTATCCAAGACCTATCACATGGCTGGTTGGCGCGTAGGCTTTGTGGTTGGCAACCGCCATATTATTCAAGGGTTGCGCACCCTCAAAACCAATCTTGACTACGGTATTTTCTCCGCCATTCAAACTGCGGCAGAAACAGCCCTAAACCTCCCCGACTCCTATCTGGAAGAAGTACGTCACCGCTATCGCACCCGACGAGACTGTCTGATTGCCGGGCTAGCAGAGCTAGGCTGGGACGTCCCCAAAACCAAAGCCACTATGTATCTATGGGTGCCATGCCCTCCAGATATGACCGCGGCTGATTTCGCGTTCCATGTTCTGCAAACAACAGGGGTGGTCGTGACTCCAGGCAGTGCCTTTGGTGAAGGCGGTGAAGGATTTGTGCGCGTGAGCTTGATTGCTGAAGAAGAGAGGTTGCAAGAAGCGCTCCAGCGCCTCAAGCAAGCCGGAGTGCATTATCCGTCTTCGGTCACAGCTTAATAATGCGCGGATTTGCAACCAACGTTGTTACTTAAGTAGATAGCTCGTGCTGAGTCGAAACGCAGCACAAGGTTGTCTGCCTATGGTCATGGAACAGATAGCAATTTCCAGCTCTTAAGCAACTAACGGTTGCTCTGAATCTTCACCCCCTGACAAACTAGTCAGCTCAAAATTACGTGCTAATCTGAGCTGCAAAGGTCCCAAATCTCTAGCATCACTAAAGTCAGTTTCCCTGATGTTGGCCTGACCAAAATAGGCTCGATTAACCACAGTATCGGTGAGATTCGCCTTTTCCAAATTGGCGTGCCCAAAATAGGCCTCAGTCAAATTTGCCTGGGACAAATAGGCATGGTACAAATTCGCATTGGCTAAGTAAGCTTGCGTTAAATCAGAACCAATTAGACAGCAGTGGCTCAGATTCGCACCCTGAAAATTAGTTGCTCTCAGGTTGGCTTCAAAGAGATAAGCCCGGCTCAAATCAGCACAGCTTAGATAAGCCTGCTGGAGGTCAAATCCGGTTAAATCAACGCTTTTGAGATCGGCGGCTCTCAGATTTGGACGGATTTGGGCATTTTGTTGACGCCAGCGATTCCAAACTCTAACCCCAGCGTGCAAGAGTTCCAAGTGTTCTGGGTGGGCCATTTTGTGCGAAAAGTCAGAGACTTCAGGTTTTCAACAACGGCTTATAGCGCTGGTGACATCACCGTCGACCAGGTCGCTATTAGGAACACCACTGTTGCAATCATAGACAATATTCCGGCAATGACGTTTCCTAACAGGGAACTAACCACAATCGCCAGGCTGACTTTTGCTCCCAGTTGACATCGTGCTAACAATCCTAAGTCCCGCCGATGCAACATTTCACCGACAAACGCGCCCAGCATTGAGCCAAACAAAAGACCCAAAATAGGCCCGCCAATGGGGAGAGCAGGCAGAAAACCCACAAGGCCTAATAGCATACCAACCAAGGCCCCAATCTGTCCCCAGCTACTGGCTCCTACCTTTTTCGCACCGACATACCCAGCCAGGTAGTCAATCGCCGTTGTGATAGCAAATATGGCAATGGCAACACCTAGCGCAATATAGACTGCTTTTGTAAAACCTGCGGTCGCACCCCAAACGACAATGGCTGCAACAATTAAACCAATACCTGGAAATACAGGAATCAAGGAACCAACAATGCCAGCTGCCATGACAATGAGCAGGACCCAATAGAGAATAATTAGTCCTATAGCCATCTATGTCTATCTTGAGCACACGACTATGTGTACTCTAACGGGCGATGGATCAGCCTGACAATGCCACTTACTTCGGTATTCCCTACTGGCTGAGGGCTTTCAGAAACTTTTGCAGTTCACCGAGCAAGCTTTTTTTCGGCTTAGGAGCATCGTTATTGTCGTTATCTTCACCGTAAAGGACTTTTTCAAGCACTTCGCTAGAAGGACGTTCGGGCAGTTCGGCTTTAAGCTCATACTGGTCCCCCACTTCTTGCAAAACTTGCCAACCCTGAGGGTGACGACGCAGCACCGCAGCATCGGGCATTGGGCGGTAATAATAGGCCGAAGTCAATGTGCTTAAGAAGCGCTCACGCAGCTGACGAGCGGCGTAGCCAATGCCAACAATGCTGACATCTTCTAACTGAGGATTGAGTAAAATAACGGGGCGATCTTGAGCTTCATTACAGAGTTTTTCCACGTCCTGCACTTCAACAGCAGAAGGATTAACTATCAGAAAAGCCTCATCATCAGGAGTAATCCCAGCCTGACTTTCGTTGATCCCCCGAATCGTAAAATCTGGGTTACCCCAATCCCGCTTAGCCAGAGCTGCTGCCCCGGCATCAGGAAAATAAACCTTGAACTGCAACCCTAGATCTTGGAACAAGGTTAGGAAACGCTCAGCAATGGGCTGCTGCTTGAGTTCTGGAATCACCATTTCCACCTGCAAACGGGTGATACCATCTTCAATGGCTGCCTTAGTCGAGGCAATAGCTTGATCGATGGTTTCCTCAAGGCTAGTCGGCAGGTCAGACATGGTTAGATTTTTCGTTTCCAGAAATCGATCAACTTTGATTATCAGCTTTTTTGGAACCAAGCGTTTGAATTTCGTTATGGGATTATCATTGATATCCTGATCTAGCCATCACGGGCTGACTCGCCATCTCACGATCAACAATCTGCCTCAGCACAATCGCCGTCCAATCAACATCTGCTGCGGTTGTCTGATGCCCGAGGGTCAGACGTATACCGGTCTGAGCCTCTCGATCACTAAATCCCATGGCTTTGAGAATCGGACTCGGTGTGAGCTTGCCACTATGACAAGCCGACCCTGCACTAATGCCAATACCAGCCAGATTCAACTGACGCACCAGGGTTCTACCAGAGATCCGCTTCCCATCTGCATGGGGTAGGTAAAAGCTGACATGATGCGGTAACCGCTGCTGTAGGTGGCCAGTCAGCATTAACTCAGGATGATCGTGCAAGCGGTCAATTAAACGATCGCGCAACTTCAGCAATCGCGACTGTTCCTGAGCGAGTTCCTGACCAGCCAGGTCAGCCGCCACTCCAAACCCGGCAATGGTGGCCACAGCCTGAGTCCCCGATCTCAAATTATTCTCTTGCCCACCGCCATTAATCAATGGCAGCAGCTCAGTGGCCGGTTTCACATAAAGTGCTCCTGCCCCTTGTGGGCCATAAAGCTTGTGGCTTGAGATGGACAGTAAATCTACGCCCAGTTTTTGCACATCGATCGGTAATCGGCCAAGCACCTGAACAGCGTCGGAATGGAAGAGCGGCTTAGACAGGTGATCGCTCTCTTCGATCACATCGACTAGCTGTGCAATCGGCTGTACTGTCCCCACCTCGCTTTGCCCATAGATAATGGACACCAGGACAGTATCTTCACGTAATGCCCTAGCTAAATCTTCTGGATTTACCTGACCATAGGAATTCACTGGTAATCGGGTGATTTGCCATCCCCACTGTTCGAGTAGTGCCGCAGGCTTTGCGATCGCAGAATGCTCAACCGCCGAAATAATCATATGGCGCGGCTTACGATACTGCTGCGCCACCCCCATAACCGCCAGGTTATTGGCCTCGGTACCACTGGCAGTAAACACCACCGAATCTGCAGGGGCACCCATCAGATCAGCCACCTGCATCCGTGCTGTTTCCATAACCGTAGCTGCCCGACTACCCCAGCTGTGTAAACTCGATGGATTACCCCAGCTATCTTTCATCACCGAAGCCATCGCAGCGATGGCTTCGGGTCGCGGCGGTGTAGTGGCACTGTAGTCTAAATAGATCTGCATGACATGCTCTGTAGTGCCTATCTATAATAGTTTGCCGTTAGAGTGGCCAGAGCCCTATTCAGGCAATTGTCAGAGACTGCCTCGCCTAGATATCTTCTGGCTCCTTACCAGAAACAACCGGAGCTGTTTTACTCAACGCCAGTTTCGGATGATCCCCTTCCACTTGCTGACAATTCCACTCATTACGGAACAGCAACACCGGACGGCCATAGCTATCTTTAACGGTCACCGTATTAAACAACCGACCAGCCTCTTTTAATGCATCCCAGCCCCCCGTCACCCAGCGAGCCACACTGTAGGGCAAGATTTCCAGCATAGTCTCAACGTTATATTCATTCTTCAAACGGAACTGCACCACCTCAAACTGCAGCTGCCCTACCGCCGCCAGAATTGGATCCCGCTTCGACTCATCTGCCGAATACATAATTTGCACCGCCCCTTCTTCCCGCAGCTCAGATACCCCTTTGCGAAACTGCTTAAACTTAGAAGGGTTGGGATTCTTCAGGTAGGCAAATAACTCAGGTGAGAAAAATGGGATACCCTCATACTCCAGCTTTTTGCCCTGATAGATAGTGTCCCCAATGGCAAAGACACCTGGATTATTGAGACCGATGACATCGCCCGGGTAGGCCGCATCTAAGGACTCACGTCCTTGACCAAACAACTTTTGTGGATGAGATAACCGTACGTTTTTGCCAGATCGGGCATGGTTAACCACCATATCTTTTTCAAATCGACCCGAGCAGACCCGAACAAAGGCCACGCGATCTCGATGGCGCGGGTCCATATTTGCCTGCAGCTTAAATACAAACCCAGAAAACTCTTCTCGGGTAGGAGGTACTGGACCAACGGTGCTTTCTCGGGGACCTGGCTGTAGCGCAAAATCTAAAAACGATTGCAAAAACAGTTCCACACCAAAATTAGTCATGGCGCTGCCAAAGAAAACAGGAGTCATTTCACCTGCATGCACCAGCTCCAAATCTAATTCAGGACCTAGCTCATCTAGCATTTCCAGTTCTTCTAAAAACTGACTATAGACATCATCGTCATCAATCAATTCTTCAATGCGGGGATCACCCCATTCCAGCACTGTGTTAGCAGCGGCTTTACTACCGTGGGCCGAGCGCTCAAACAAATGAACTTGTTGCTTACGTCGATCAAAAACCCCTTTGAAGCGATCTCCCATGCCAATGGGCCAATTCACAGCATATGTAAATAGCTCCAGTTCTTTTTCAATTTCATCCAAGAGGGCCAGCGGCTCTTGACCAGGGCGATCTAATTTGTTGAAGAAGGTAAAAATTGGCAAACCACGCATCTTACACACTTCAAACAGCTTGCGTGTCTGAGGCTCCAATCCTTTCGCCGCATCTTCCAACATGACAGCGTTATCCGCTGCGGCCAGGGTGCGGTACGTGTCTTCACTAAAGTCTTGGTGACCTGGGGTATCCAGCAGATTGATGCGATAGTCACTATAGTTAAACTGCAGCACCGTCGAGGTAATCGAAATCCCCCGCTGCTGTTCTAGTTCCATCCAGTCAGAAACAGCATGGCGTTGAGCCCGACGAGCTTTGACCGAACCGGCTTCATGAATAGCACCTCCGTACAGAAGTAGCTTTTCAGTCAGGGTTGTTTTACCAGCGTCAGGGTGGGAAATGATCGCAAAATTACGACGCTGCTCAACAGCGGCATCAATAGTAGCTGGAGACGATAGGGTGGAGGTCATGGGGGTGATTCAGCTCATTGAGCGTTACACGATCCCCAGGTCTAGACAGATCTGAGGTAAATCCCATTGTACTGTCCAGTGCCTACTGTCTGGGAGACTACCAGTCAGCATCATGATGCTCAACCACCACACCTTGAGTAGTAACCACCGTGAGCGGTAACTCGGCCTCTGACTCACGCCGAGTAAACTGAACAACTTGCATACCTTGAGCGTCAGGCTCTACCACCATGACATAGTGATCATCCTGCCACTGTAAATCAACAACGTGATGATGTAATAACCAGGCTTCGGCCAGGGTACCATCATTAATGGCACTGCCCTGATCATGGCTATAGCAGCTGGCCCAAATATCGTCGGTCACAGACCATAACCCTGATAGGTTAATGGGCTCCATACGAGCACTCAGACCATAGGTTGTAAAACTCAGGACATCATGCTGCCAAAACTGATTGGCTAATTGCTGAAAATCTTTATCTTGCAGGAGTTCACTGTAACGTTCATCGTTAGCCAACTGCTTCTGTTGTTGGTCCTGGCTGGGGCGCTGCCAGTCATTGGCTTCACTACAGACAAAAAACTCCGTGGCACTTTGCACAGCGGCATTGGATGTCGCCTGGGGCTGGGTCATAACGGCATCTGCGACATTAATAAATTTGCTGGCAGCTTTAATGCCTCCGATGAGACTGACTATGCCTAATATGAGCAATCCCTGCTTACTTAGCTGCCCTAGTTTAGATGCGACCATAGCTGATTCCTATTCGCCCCTGTAACAATATTCTCTTTCAACCTAAAGTGACGACGTTTTAAGCACCTGAAAAACTGTGAGTACAGCCGCTGCTACTAAACATTCGATCAGCTTGAGGAAAGTTACTGCTTTTAACCTACGCTGGCGCGATCGCAAAACCGAACATTTCAGTCACTTCTCACTCAAAAAGATGCTGAGACTGACTCGATTTCCTAAAACCAGCATTTTTTTAGCTATACACAGTAAGCTCCAGACCTTGCCAAAGCTCCCCAGTGGCACCTGCATCAGGAGCACTAATGCAAGCCCTCAAACCAACAGAAAACTTGACTTTAAACAAGACAATATCTTGTTCACAAGTGCCTAAGATCACAAATACTAAGATTGGACGTTAATAATTTGCAAAATCAAGTCCAATCAATGATTGCCGCTGTCATCAAAACAGTGTTGTGCCGTCTCGAACGATATTCCCAGTATTTACGTAGCTTTCGCTAAATTTATGTTCCCATTATGGGCTACTCCTGGCGGCATATATGTACCTCTAGGACAGTTTTTAGAATTTGTAATGACTGGTCTACGCCGAAAATACTGACTGTTTAAGGCTTTAAACAGTCAACGGGTTTTGCTCTGTCTTCACAGTATGGTTTTATCAAACCTGTTCTAGAGCTAAAAATCTACAGAACAAGTAAGACTGCTAAGTTTATCGTCCTTGCTGTCGTCGGGCTTGTTGTTGAGAACTTAGACTATTGCGTTCCCAGAAATACCCCCCAGCGTATCCTTGAATTTCAGGCTGGGAGTCGGCTAAATTCAGGCGCTTTTCAGCCATGCAAGCATATTCCTCATCCATTTCAATCCCGACATAGCAGCGGCTGAGTTTTTTAGCCACTACCGATGTGGTGCCTGAACCCAAGAAGGGATCGAACACCATATCTCCTGGTTGACTGCTGGCTAAAACTATTTTGGCAATCAGTTTTTCTGGTTTTTGGGTGGGATGATCCGTATTTTCTGGCATTGACCAAAATGGAATCGAAATATCTGTCCAGAGGTTAGATGGATGGGTAATCCTGAACTTACCGTTGTCTGTCGTTTGCCAGTCTTTGGGATTGCCGTTGCGATCGCGATAGGGAGCCAGTACTCGACGTTTCAGCTTAACCGCCTCAACATCAAACCAATACTCCTTAGATAGAGTGCCAAACCAGATATCTTCCGACGCATTTTTCCAGTTTTGTTTTGATCCCCGACCTTTTTCCCGTTCCCAGGTAATCCGACTACGAACAATAAAATAACGAGAGAAGACACTGTATACCGCAGGCGACGATTGCCAGTCACAGCAAATATAAGCAGATGCATTCGGCTTAAGTAATCGAATAACCTCTGACATCCAGCTATCTAACCAGGTTTCATAAGCTTCTAGCGAGCGGTGGGTAAATGTGGAGCGATTAAAAACCTTAAACCGGTTGTAAGGGGGATCAACAACTAGTAAATCGACAAACTTACTAGGTAATAGCGGCAATGCCGCAAAGGCATCCTGCCAAATAGTTATATTTTGAAACGTCTGGTGCGATGCATTATCTTGAGTGAGCTGAACGAGTTTCTGACGATAGGTGCGACGATCATCTGCACTCAAGACTAACGTCCGATTATTCGGCGCTCGTTTTTTATCCCCGTTCATTCGTTTGAAGTTTGCATCTAAAGCAGCATAGCAAGTGTTTGCAGGTTCGATATTCGGTAGACGGGAGAAAGCGATTAGTATGGAACAATACTCCGGTTAACCGATTTCCCTTCTTCCTATGTTTGAAGCCCTCTCAGAACGATTTGAATCTGCTTGGAAGACCCTACGCGGTCAAGATAAAATCTCAGATTCCAATATAAAAGAGGCACTGCGGGAAGTTAGACGTGCATTATTAGAGGCCGACGTCAACTTTAACGTCGTTAAGGATTTTGTCACTGACGTTCAGGAGAAAGCTCAAGGGGCTGAGGTCGTTGCCGGAGTGGCTCCCGATCAACAGTTCATCAAGATTGTCTACGACGAGCTAGTCACCCTGATGGGGGATGCCAATGAACCTCTGGTTGATACCAAAAGCAAGCCGACCGTGGTGCTCATGGCCGGTCTACAAGGAACCGGTAAAACCACTGCATCCGCTAAACTAGCCCTCCATCTGCGCAAGCAGGAACGCTCAGCAATGCTGGTAGCAACAGACGTCTATCGTCCAGCTGCCGTTGATCAGCTCATTACTCTAGGTAAGCAGATCGATGTGCCTGTCTTTGAGCAGGGCACCGATGCCAATCCTGTTGAAATTGCTAAAGCCGGAATTGCCAAAGCTAAAGAAGATGGCGTCAATACAGTGATTGTCGACACCGCCGGTCGATTACAGATCGACCAAGACATGATGGCTGAGCTGGAGCAAATAAAAACAGCCATTCGTCCTGATGAAGTCCTGCTGGTAGTAGATGCCATGACAGGACAAGAAGCAGCTACTCTGACCCAAACGTTCCACGAGCAAATTGGGATCACCGGGGCCATCCTCACCAAAATGGATGGAGACTCACGCGGCGGTGCAGCTTTATCAATCCGACAAATTTCAGGCAAGCCGATCAAATTCATCGGTATTGGGGAAAAAGTAGAAGCATTACAGCCCTTCTACCCGGATCGTATGGCCTCTCGTATCTTAGGGATGGGAGACGTACTCACTCTTGTAGAAAAGGCGCAAGAAGAAGTCGATATCGCCGATGCGGAAAAGTTGCAGACTAAAATTTTAGAAGCGCGATTTGACTTTAACGACTTTCTCAAGCAAACTCGCTTGATGAAAAATATGGGCTCATTAACCGGGATCATGAAATTGATTCCGGGTATGTCTAACAAATTATCTGCAGACCAGCTGCAACAGGGTGAAACCCAGCTCCGTCGATGTGAGTCCATGATTAACTCCATGACCAAGCAGGAACGAGAAGATCCAGATCTGCTGGCCAACTCTCCTAGCCGTCGTCGCCGAATTGCCAAGGGCTCGGGCTATGGTGATAAAGACGTTAGCAAGCTAGTCAGCGATTTCCAGAAAATGCGTTCCATGATGAAGCAAATGGGCCAGGGGGGCATGGGAGGTCTTCCCGGCATGGGGGGCTTTCCTGGCATGGGTGGCGGCATGCCAGGTATGGGGGGCGGTATGCCTGGTATGGGCATGCCCGGTATGGGGGGTGGTCGGCCAGGTTTTCGTGGCTATAGTGCGGGCTCCAAAAAGAGCAAAAAAAAGAAAAAGAAAAAGGGCTTTGGCACTCTTTAGGAACTAACTCAGACGCTGCCGTGTCCCGATATGCTTGTCGCTTTAAAGAGTTCGCTATGTAGGCTTTCTAAGCGGTCAGTTCATTCTCCAAATGAGCAACGCTTATAAAGAGTATGTTCGCAGCATAGCTCCAGGATCTATGTGGGCATACTAATCAACGAGATTTGAAACCACCAACAGGAGCTATGAACAAACGTATTGCCTTTGGCTTGCTGACCCTAGGGATAAGTTTGCCGACTTTAATAGCTGCAGGCCCCAGCTATGGTTTGCCAGGATATTCTGTGAATGAAGTTAAAACCTGGATTCAGGGGCATCCCACGTTACGGGCCGATAGTCGTGAAGGGTTACGCGTGCACCGGGCAGATATTCCCTCGCGTCGGTTTACATTTCAAGCCAGTGTTTTTCCCATAGGTGGTTTTCAACGAGCTGGAAATAATGGCATTTGGTCTTCAAACAGCAGACAACGAAGTTTCAACATCGTACGTCGAGAAGAATTTACGCTAGTAGATTATGATCAGCCAGTTACTGTGAGTCGGCTAGAAGATTCCCTACGTAATCTTTACGGACCAGATATCTATGCCGACTATCGTCGCGCTCAGGCTATCTATAGCTACTTTTCTGAGAGCAGTACTATCGAGGGTGAAGTGCGTTTGGGAAACCTCTACGCCTATTGGGTTGAAATTACTCCCGATGCCAACGGTGTGAGCACCACAGGCAAACTAAATGTTCTTTTGGCTGAAGATGTTGATCGCTTAGAAAGCTATCTCCAGCAGCAATACTCGTCGGATAGTTAACCGTTCAGCTGAGTAATTCCTATCTTTTCTAGTCGCTGCTTGATGCCACGCTGCACCATGAAACAGGGGCTGATCAGGCTAGCGATATAAAGTGTGAGTTCACACGCGGCGACATCATCATAGATAACATCCTGGCGATAGCGAAAACAATGACGTAATATCTTGCGGACATCGTTCGCGACGTATAAAGGCATCATCAATGGACGTTGCCATGGTGCAACGCTCAGCATGCGAGTTCGATAACGACTTAACCCAATACCACAGCACAGTTTTCGGAGGTATTGTCGGGTTAATCGAGAGCTAGGAATTTGATGTTGCAGACGCATTTTGGGGTTATACCAGACTTCCCACCCTGCCCGTTGCATATGCAATATTGATTCCGTATCTTCACCAGTTAACATGCTGGTGCTAGTCCGGCCTGTCAGCACTAGTTCTTGAGGAACATGATCGAGCCATGCTCGCCGTCTCACCACCATCCCCGCTGATGGTGGAATCACCTTGTGTTGAGGAGCATACAGCAGCGGCCGAGAACCACGCTCAGTCAGGGCTAATAAAGAGGCTATACGCTCAAAGTTTTTAGGGGGCGTAGTTTCAAAGTTTCCACGAATGCGACTAGCGATCACACCGGCCTGCGGATGCTTTTGGGCGAAACGATAGGCTGAGACGATCCAGGTCATGTCAGGCAGCGTATCATCATCCAGAAATCCCACGATTGGACTTCTTGCCATCTGAATTGCTTTCTGACGAGCATAGGCAGCACCTTGCTTGGATTCAACCCCATAGCGAAGCGGCACCTGCGGGCTCCACTGACGCTGATAGTGCTGAACGATACTGGCCGTGTCATCCGTACTATTGTTGTCGATAACAATGACTTCCCAACTAAGTTCATGGGTATTTAGCTGCCAGCGCAAAGACTCTAGTACCCTAGCTAAACGCTGAGCACCATTGTAGGTAGGAATAGCGACAGAGAAATCTAAATTAACTTTTTCAGGAAAGAAGCGGCTAAATGTATGTCTTAATCCAACTAAGCGATCGCAATGCTCTAAGACACTAATCATGAAAAAGGGACCCAAAGAATAGTTAGGTTGCCGAACTGACAAGACTCCAGCTGCAGTTAAGTCCAGCGCATGTTACTTTCAGCGTTCCCCTCGATTGGTTTAGAGTCGCAAATTATACCCACACATTTCTGCACACCTACAGGTGATCAATGTCCTGGGATACCTGAAGATAGCAATACTTTTGGGACGGTGCATATAAAGACTGGCTAGAGCGATTACACCGGCACTCATTCGCATTAATTGACACATGGCAGAGGACATTTCCTTAAATCTGGGTGCAAATATAGCAACGGGAGCAGGGTTGGTTAGAACAATTTAGAGCCTGGAAACGTGACCACTGCAGGCACCTACTTCATTCATCCATCCTCATGCTTTCGTCCTGAGCTATATAGGTGCTATAGCCCCGACTGCCAGGCGATCCCCGTTGACAGTCTAAAGTTGGTTAGCTATATTGTTTTGCCAAACCATAGGTTGACTCACCATGAAAGCATCTGACTGGCTAGAAAACCTACCTGATAGATTAATCGCTGCAAGGAAGCTTGTATTTCCAACCATGACTGATGCTGCTAATGCTCTTGGTGTTAGCAAACAAGCCCTTGAACAACGTGAGCGTAAACGCTATAAGGGGGCCAAGATAGAAACCCTGATCAGAATGCTGAAACTGCTTGAGGAACAAGCAATCATAAGTCCGCCTGGCGAAAGTAGTCAGTCTCCAGATTAATTGAGCCTATTGGGCTGAGTTATGAAATCGTCTCAAATTCAGGCTCATTTTGCCAAAAACTGCTATTGGCCTTCAGATTTATCAAACGGACCCTACTGGATTCGAACCAGTGACCGACCGCTTAGAAGGCGGTTGCTCTATCCACTGAGCTAAGGGTCCTCAACATTAGTAGGGCAATCTTTTTTTGCCCTCATCCAGGTTTATCTCAATAAATGACCAATCCTATATTCAGTAGGCAGCTATTGATTACCCAGAATCTAATCACTAAGTGTAGGCGATCTTAACCATAATCTAGCATGGCTAATGATTATCTCGGATGCAGTCTGTGCACTGAAGAACAGCGAACTGGGTACGCTGGGGTCACAAATTGGTTTTAATCAAAGGTTTTTCTACTATCGTTTTTCTACTATCGTAATGAGTTAGGTTTAACTTACTCATAGGATTAAAGACAGAAAAGCAGATCAATAGACTAAGGGTTTACTCGCTCAAGCTAATAGCGTGGGCTCCTCGGGTTAGCATTTATTAGCGGCACCATGTTCATCTTAAAGCGCCAGGATGTAGAAATCGGTAGTTTTCAGCATCCGTCGAAAGAGCAAAAGATTCCGATTTTGTCGTATCAAGGGCAGACCTTTCGTTTACTGAGCGTTTTTAACGCTGCTCAAGAAGAAGAAGCGCGTACTCTCTGGCGAGATTTGACAGACAACCGTGGTAAGGCCTGCGTTCTACTCGAAGAACCTGAGCGTTTTAGCGTGTGGGGCAAAATTCAACTAGAGCAGTCATCGTCTGAAACAAGAGCATCTGCAGCTTCTGCCAACGGTGTTAGCACTGTATATGTGAGAGCAGGGGTGTTAATCATTCAGGCAATGTATGAAGATATCGAAGATCTGATGGGTGGCAAACAGGCTAAACGCTTTGAGGGGGATTTAGCGGAAATTGGGCAACAGATGCGGCTGCCTCAGATGACTTCTGCAGAATTAATCACAGGTCTATTAAAGCTAGATCCCTTTTCAGCGGCTTTGCCAGCGTGGCAAACCAATCATCTCAACATCATATTTAAAGAGCTATATCGTATTGGTAGAACCTACTTCGGGAGATCTAACTTCACAGCACGTGCTTTGGAAGCATTGGATGATCTCTCACCGACAGAACGAGATGCGTTTTTAACTTGGTTAAAACAGCTATCGAGTGGTCAACTGTGGAACTAATAGCAGCACTGGACTAAAAACCCTAGGCTTACGCTTTTTTTACCGTTGATTTTTTTTGCAAACCAGTGTTTTTGGCATACGGTACGGGTATGCTGCGATCGCATAACTTGTTTTGCCTTCAGATTAGTGGTTACGATCGCTGCAGTTCGGCAAGCATAATGGCGGGATTCTTGTTAGAGAACCTCACCATTGATTTATAGTTACTTACTGGCCATCGTTGGCCATGGTACGAGTAATTTTGATCGCCCCAGGGCGTCATTTTTGGTGTTATCTCATTAGGGAGTAGAGCATTGACTCAGTCCGCCAAGGCTTCTACGGCCAAATCAGGCCAGTCTGCTTTGATACTTTGCCTGGGGTGGGGCATAGTGTCTGTCCTTTTCTTTTTACTATTTGGAGCGCTCGCACCCGGAGAAGATGCAAGACCAGATTGGTTTTTAATCTCAATTAATTTCTTGGAGATTTTTGCCTTTCTTTTAGCAGCTACATTATGTTTTCGAAATTCTAAGAGTTCACAAATTATTAGCGGCAGAACTGTGTGGCTGGCATTGAGTATCGGGATGCTAGCCTATGCAGCCGGTACCGTTTTCTTCTTCTTATGGGGTACGGTTTGGGGCTTAGATCCTTCTGTATCAATGGGTGATGGCTTCTATTTTATTAGCTACGTTGCCATGGTGTTCGGCATGTTAACCGCCGCATTACCACGCCGTATTGATTTGACAGTACCTCAATGGACTATGATTTTTGCGATCGGTGCAGTGGGTATTGTGCTCGCCTGTGTGCTGAACTATGGGTTTCCGGCTTTAGCATCTCAGCTCTCACCACAACCGGCAATGGCGGCTGAGATGCATCTAGTTCAAGCACCGGCTGAAACTGAACCCTTGGTAGCGCCCGTAGAGGAAACCGTGGAAACTGAACCGGCTGCTGAGACTGAACCGGCTGCCGCTGAGACTGAACCGGCTGCTGAGACTGAACCGGCTGCTACTGAGGAAGCAATAGTCGCTGGACTATTGCCAGCTCCGGGCTGGGCTCAGGCTTTAGATGCAGCGCTTGAGCAGTTTGAAGACCCAGTGGTGTTGATGTATGTAGTAGCTGACTGCTTCTTAGTTGTAATCGCAGCAGCACTATTAGTTGCATTTTGGGGCGGACGTTTTTCACAGTCATGGAAACTGATTGCGATCGCAACTTTCTGCCTATACATTGCCGATATGGCCTTTGCTGCTGCTGGCGACAACTATATTGAAGGGGCCTGGTGGGAAGTTTTTTGGACGTTGTCCGCGCTTTTCTTTGCAGCGGGAGCAACCATCGAATATAACGTTTCTAAACGGTCACGCCGGGGATCACGTCGTCGGGCGTAACAGCAGACCCAAACCTGGCATACTAGAAAGACATTTTTACCGCCCCTTAGGTTTGTTGCTAGTATGGCACCGCGAAAACTGTCTGAAGCCGATAAACGCGATGTAATTGAGATATATCGGCAGCCGGGAGAAACCACCTCTACCATTGCTAAACGCTATGGTGTCAGCACTAGTACCATTAGCCGTATCTTAAAAACGCAACTGCCCGAAGAAGAGTATCGAGCACTGATTTCTCAGAAACGTTCTTCGACGGCAGAAAAGCCGTCGGTACCAGCACCAACGCCAAAGACGGAAGAGAAACCTGCATCCGCAAAGCCTGTACGACGAGTTCGCAAACGCTCTAGATCCGCTGAGGTCGACAGCCAGGCTGAAGCCGAAGATATGGGTCAGCTAGAGCTATTAGCCGCTGAAGAGGAGACTGACATAGCCGCCCCTGTTCCTGCTGCCACATCAGATGATGTACCAGCCGTTACCAGGGAGCTACTGGAACAGCCACGTCTTCGTCGTAAGAATACAGATAATAGCGAAGATGAGTTAGAGGATGATGTTGAAATCGACGATCTCGATGAGGATTTAGATGACCTTGATGATGATCTCGATAGTGAACTAGATGCTGAATTTGACGACGACGAGGAGGACGACGACGAGGACGACGGCGACGAGGAGGACGGGGAGGATGAACCCGGTCTTTTGGGACAAGCCGTCGAAATTATGCCTATATCGGACGCGGTTTTTCCTCGTACCTGCTACCTAGTCGTTGATCGCCTATCAGAATTAATTACTCATCCGTTAAATGAATTTGCAGAACTCGGCAACATCCCTGCTGAGCAAGAATCGGCTCTAACCTTACCCATTTTTGAAAATCATCGCGTCGCGAGACGATTTTCACGACGTAATCAACGGGTGATTAAGGTGCCCGATGGTCAGCTAATCACTAAGGCAACGTCTTATCTGCAAGCCAAGGGAATCACGCATTTGCTGATTGATGGCAACATTTATTCCTTATTGGGTTAAGAAATACCTTACAAATCAAAATTAAATCCCGTTTTTCGCCGTGCTGTGTACTTAGCTTGATCAAATTGATAGAGCTGAGCAGCGCGGTGACCCACATTGGTTTCTTTTTCATCAAGGGCAATAAGGATATCGAGTTTGAGTAACTTTTTACGAAAGTTGCGCTTGTCAAACGGTCGATCTAGAACAATTTCATACAGTCGTTGAAGCTGGGTCAGGGTGAATTTTTGAGGAAGTAGCTCAAATCCGATGGGACGATGACGAATAGTCGTGCGCAGAGTTGAAATCGCATCATCCACAATCATCTTATGGTCAAAGGCTAGCGATGGTAGCTGCTCCATTGGCCACCAACGAGCCTGTTTAGCATCAGTCGCTGCTTTAATCTGATAGTCCCAAAGATTAACCAGCGCACAAAATGAGATCGTCACCGTATGCCCCCTGGGATCGCGCTCAGGCCGACCATAGGCCTGTAGCTGCTCCAAAAAGAGACCTTTAATACCTGTTTCCTCATGCAGTTCACGACGAGCCGCTTGCTCCAACGCTTCATCAAGCCGGACAAAGCCCCCTGGTAACGCCCACTGGTCAATAAAGGGAGGCAGCTGTCGCTGAATCAATAAAACTTGTAAACACTGGGTTTGATCAATACCAAAGACCACACAGTCTACTGTGATGGCAGGTCTGGGATAGTCATAGGTATAGGCCATGGAAGCTGTTGACATCTAGATGCGATTTAGCTATAAACAAGTTACATCTTAGTGTAATAAATACACTATTAGTTTTTCCTTCTTTTTATGCTCGGCGCAATTACAGGCGATGTCATTGGCTCCGTCTATGAGTTTGAAGCTCATAAGACTAAGAATTTTTCCCTATTTACTGACCAAAGCACCTTTACAGATGACACAATTTTGACGGTGGCGGTGGCCGATGTTTTGCTCCACGGCGGAACCTACACAGATGTCTTTAAGCGTTACTATCGACGCTACCCTAACCCATCGGGGGGATATGGTGCTCGGTTTCAAGCCTGGGCAGCTTCGACCGATAGCCAGCCTTACAATAGTTGGGGCAATGGCTCGGCCATGCGTGTCAGTCCTGTAGCCTATGCCCACCAGGAGTTAGAGCAGGTTCTCACAGCAGCAGAACAGACAGCGATCGCAACCCATAACCATCCCGAAGGAATTAAAGGGGCGCAAGCTACCGCTGCCGCTATCTTTTTAGCCCGTCAGGGACAGTCTAAAGCCACTATTAAGCAGTATATAGAGACTCAGTTTAGCTACGATCTAAACCGTAGCCTTGAACAGATTCGTCCCAGCTACAGATTTAATGAATCCTGTCAGGAAACAGTCCCTGAGGCGATCATTGCCTTTTTAGAATCTACGAATTTTACCGATGCCATTCGGAATGCTGTCTCCCTAGGAGGAGATGCCGATACCCTCACATGTATCACCGGTAGTATTGCTGAAGCTTTTTATGGAGAAGTGCCGGGGGCGATTGCCGATCAAGTCTGGGGATTGCTGCCAGAGGATTTAAAGACTGTGATTGTGCAGTTTAGAGCCACCTATATGCCTGTACTCAAAGCATAAGCACCTACCAATACTCTGGAGAAATCAATCACATCATGTCTCCCTCTCTGCCAATTCCTGATTTTTTTGCCCCTGACCGCGTTGGGAAAGTGTGGCGTGTACCCTATGAAGAACGGGCAGTTCAGGCCCAAGCTTGGACTCAAACTCACGGTATTCAACCTGCAGATACTGATCGCCCACGGCTGTGTTTACTGGCAATCGATGTGCAAAACACATTTTGCATTCCTGGGTTTGAGTTATTTGTGGGGGGTACGTCAGGTCAGGGAGCTGTAGACGACACACACCGCCTTTGTGAGTTTATTTATCGTAATCTAGACCAAATTACAGAAATTGTGCCGACGATGGATACCCATCGAGCCATACAAATTTTTCACGCCGCCTTTTGGATAGATGCCAATGGTCAAATGCCTGCACCCATGACCATGGTGGCATTAGACGATGTCCGCAATGGGCGATGGCGGGTAAATCCTGGAATTGTGGCCAACTTGGGAGGTTCTTTAGAACAGCTGCAAGCCTTTGCCCTGCATTATGTTCAACGACTCAGCGATGATGGGAAGTATCCGTTGACGGTGTGGCCCTATCACTCCATGCTGGGTGGCATTGGCCATAGCTTGGTGTCAGCATTCGAAGAAGCCTGCTTTTTTCACAATTTGGCTCGTCAATGTCAAACGCGGTTTGAACTGAAGGGCAGTAATCCGTTGACAGAAAATTATTCGGTGTTGCGTCCAGAGGTCTTAGATGATCCAGATGGCCAGCCCGTGGCGAAAAAAAATCAGGCACTGATTCAGCATTTGCTAACTTTTGACGCGGTTGCGATCGCAGGTCAAGCTAAAAGTCACTGTGTTGCCTGGACCATTGACGACCTACTCAGCGAAATTCAGCAAGTGGATGCGACACTAGCTCGCAAAATCTATCTCATAGAAGACTGTAGTTCACCGGTAGTAGTACCAGGCATTGTAGATTTTTCCGAAGCCGCTGAAGCTGCGTATCAGAAATTTGCAGCGGCTGGGATGAATATTGTTCAATCCACTAGTTCAATCGCCAGCTGGTTTTCTCCTTAAAGGTTTCAGCCTAGTACTCTGTGGCGTAAGTTTGCCCACTATTTAGATGTGGATGGGTGGATGAAATAGCGGCCAAATTTCTACTATCGCGGGTACTAGTTGTTTTCGTAAGTTGTTAGGGTAAGCACTTGAGGCGGTGTAGCATCGGGAGGGTACAAAAATTGCACTTCCATAAAGCGTTCTTCGCCAGGAGCCAGCGTGAGTTCAATTAACGGCGGCCCTATCTGACCTCGGCGTTGCACAAGATGAATATAGTCAGCCCGACGTTCCCCCTGGTCATTGGTATATAAAAACAACACAGTGCCACGAAAGAAAATGCGAGAACCGTGAGGAGTTAAGAAGGTCAGCGCATTTTTGAGATTTTCATTTTGCAGGGGTGTCTGTATAGACAGGGCAATTGTTTTAGGCTGATCGGTTGGATTATAGAGCGGTAGGGTCAGATCATATTCAGTGCCATAATTCCCATGGGCCCGATAAGCCGTATCGCTATAGCGTCTGAGCATCGGAGCACTTTGGATCTGTCCTGTTCCAAAGGTATTGTGATCAACCGTGCTAATAGCATAGGAAATCTGTTGTCCTTTGGGGGGAATGGCAAGCTGTGATGAGCCCCGATCGGTCAAACGAGCCTGCCACCGAGACCCTTGGCTAACCCCAGCCACTCGACCATAGATAAACCGATCGGCCTGACGACCCGGTTGAGTGGGTTTGAGATCCCGAGGGGTGGCCAGACTACCATTGATTAAAATTTGCAGCCATTCCGCCAAACTGGGCACCCGTTCACCACCCGCTGTCAGCGGTGCCAACATAGTGAGGCTAGCCACGTAAACCGGGCCATCGCTTGATAGGCGCAACAGAGTAGATCTAGCATTACTGCGATCGCCCCTGAGGCTTTTAGGTAGAGGGGGTAACAGCTCATCATCCTCCGTCAGACTACCGTCAGTTGCTACAGAAAGACTGCGAACCGGCAACGGCGCATTTAGCAGCAGATGGGTTTCTCTGGGGGAAATTGTAATCTGATCAGGCCAAAACAGCTGACGGCGATCTCGGAGAATATCGTTCATCAAGCGACTGCCAGGCCCTGAGAACTGGTTGCTCGCCAGGTTAAACTCTACGTCATTACGACCATACCAGGGGGCTTCTTGGCTAAGGTAGCTAGCCGCTTCACGAAAGCGGAGGGTGACAGGTCTGTTGCTAGGATTATGAACCACAATCCCCAGATAGCGAGTGCGCGTATCGCTGTCATCCCGTGCCCTGACAACATGATGATCAAAAATATCAAAACGCCCCTCAAAGGCATAGTCTAAATGGGCTTCAGGATCAGCCTTACCTCGAGTTGGAAAAGTAGACAGCAGAATCCCGTCGTTTTCAATCAGCTCAGGGCTATTGCTATTGAAAACAGGTACATCATCCAACTCCCCTGGCAAAGGGCGCACTTCCTGAATGTATGGAATAATTTCCGGGGCCGTGGTTTGCGTAATCAGATCACGGCTAAACGAGTCTGGTGCCGATAATTCCAAAGGTTGAGCTGACAAATACTCCAGTTCTTGCTCAATGGTGAATGGAATCGAAAATGGAGCAACAGAATACAGCGTGAGCAAAAACGGCAATAGACTCATGGAGCTAACAGTGACTGAGGTTGTTTTCGACGACAAAGCAATGGCTGTCGCCTAACCTACCATTCAAGTGACCGTTAAGGGTATGGACTGTGATATTCGACCGTTTTCTGGGAGCTAACTGGCCTTAGAACTGAGCAAGCTCTGAATTGCTTCAGCGGTTAGTTGTTCGATGTGGGGTACCACCAGCGAGGCACCAGCATCTTTCAACGTTTGGCAATAGCGATTTTGATAATCGCTATCTGTTTGGACGTGGGGCGGCAGCACCCCTACTCCAAACCACAAGCGCTCGGGGAACTCAGCTTTAGCCGCCCGCACCGTAGCCATATCAGCCACCGTATCTCCCGCATATAAAACAGGTAATCCAAACGGTTCTGTTGCTTCGAGTTGGGCAATGGCCATATAAAGACCAGTGGGATCGGGTTTACTGGGGGCATCAGCCATGGCTACTAAAATTGGCTCAACCAAACCAATCCGTTGTTGCAAAATATAGTTGGCTGAGCCCCGAGTCGCCCCACTAAAAAAGGCAGATGGGACACCGCCCTCAGCTAGATTTTCTAGGTATTGAGCACTCATAAGCACAGGCTCTTGGGTGATATAGCCTGTCCATTGACTGGGGTCATCCCCGCGGCCACGATAGCGTTCTTGGAAATAGGCAACAATCACCTCGTAGTCGATGCTATATGCAGTGGCTGTAGTTTGACCGTGGCGCTGGATGAGTTCTTGAGACGCTTTCCAGTCGTTGTTCCAAATGCCTTCACTTTTCAGGCGATCGATGTCGGTGGGTGTAGGTCGATAGTGTCCTTGGGTAAAATATTCAACCGTATCTGCAATGGCCCGCCGGTAGGAACCGCTTACGTCACGAACAACGCCATCAATGTCAAATATAGCTAGGGCAATAGGGTTAGACATTCTTTAGTAAGAGAAACTAATTTTCGATGTACTAGGGCAGGGAATGCGCTAGAATTGTAGACCGTGTAGTTTTGAAGCCAAGAGGCGTACAGCGGAGGTTTGCATTGTCTCGATTTATCTTAAAGGTTCTCTGGCTCGACAAGGACGTGGCGCTCGCCGTAGATCAAGTAGTGGGCAAGGGATCGAGTCCGCTGACCTCTTACTTTTTCTGGCCTCGTAATGATGCGTGGGATCAGATGAAATTAGAGCTTGAGTCTAAAACTTGGATTGCTGAAGAGGAACGTATTGAGCTTCTGAATCAGGCCACTGAAATCATTAACTATTGGCAAGAAGGTGGGAAAGCTCAGCCTATGCAAAAAGCGGCTGAGAAATTTCCCGACGTCGCTTTTACTGGTAGTTCATGATTTGAATCTGAGCCTCATTTAATAAGAAGTAAAAGCCCGCTTTCTCTAAGGAAAGAGCGGGCTTTCTTTTAGACCAAAAGACCGAACTACCTTTAGCAATTCAGTCTTTCACTGTATATGTGACACACAATCTACTAGTGAATCAGTTAGTTGGGTTAGATACTTCCACCTGCTGCTTGAACACGCGCTCGCGCTCTTTTCAAAGACTTTCTTGCCTGAATCACAGCCTGCTTGTCTTCTGAAGAAACACTGTCGGCGTCTGACTTGGCAGATGTATATTCTGCTTGGGCGTCAGATAGGTTGATGGCGTCGCCTCGCTCTGCGCCGTTCACCAAAATGGTAACTTCGTTATTTTCTACTTCTGCAAAACCGCCCATCAGTGCGATCGCAACCCAGTCCTTATCAGCCCGCACTCTCAACACGCCGATATCCAAAGCTGTCAACAATGGAGCATGACCGCTCAAAATACCCAGTTGACCAGTCGTGCTCGGTAGCACAACTTCTTCAGCCTCAGCATCCCAGACAGTTTTGTCAGGAGCTACCACACGTACTGCTAATGCCATAAAACTCTAAGAATCAAAGTGAATAGTGAGTAGCAAGTAGTGAGTAGTGGCAAGGGATAAGACATTTAACTGTCCAACAAGAATTAACTTGCTACACAATTCACCGTACCCTTCAGTCAGCCATCCAGGCATTCACACTACTCACCACTCACAAAGCTATAATCTGCGCTCAATCAGTGAGGCGGCTGTTTAAGCTTCAGCCTTCATCTTCTCAGCAGTCTCAAGAACCTCAGCAATGCCACCTTTGAGGTAGAAAGCTTGCTCAGGAATCTCATCTAGCTCACCAGAGAGAATCATATTGAAACCCTTGATTGTGTCTTCGAGAGCCACATACTTACCAGCCAAACCGGTAAAGATCTCTGCTACGAAGAAGGGCTGAGAAAGAAACTTTTCAATCTTACGGGCCCGAGCAACCGTCAATCGGTCTTCTTCAGAAAGCTCGTCTAGACCCAGAATTGCAATAATGTCCTGCAATTCCTTATAACGCTGCAGTGTTGACTGAACAGCCCGAGCAGTTGAATAGTGCTCGCCGCCTACAACATCAGGCTGCAACATGGTGGAAGTAGAATCCAGAGGATCTACAGCGGGGTAGATGCCTTTGGACGCTAACCCACGAGATAGCACAGTTGTAGCATCCAAGTGGGCGAACGTAGTTGCAGGAGCAGGGTCAGTCAAGTCATCCGCAGGTACATATACTGCTTGAATGGAAGTGATCGAGCCTTCCAGAGTAGATGTAATACGCTCCTGTAGATCACCCATATCTGTGCCTAAAGTAGGCTGATAGCCTACAGCGGAAGGCATACGGCCAAGCAGTGCAGATACTTCAGAACCAGCTTGTACAAACCGGAAAATGTTATCAACAAACAACAGAACGTCCTGCTTGTTGACATCACGGAAGTACTCGGCCATGGTCAGAGCCGATAGAGCCACACGCATGCGGGCTCCAGGGGGTTCATTCATCTGACCATAGACTAGGGCTACCTTGGACTGGCCCAAGTCATCGGCATTGATTACACCAGAATCAATAAATTCGTTGTAAAGGTCATTTCCTTCACGAGTACGCTCACCAACACCAGCAAACACAGAAACACCACCGTGCTGAAGTGCGATGTTATTAATCAGCTCTTGGATCAGTACGGTTTTGCCTACACCGGCACCACCAAACAGACCTGTCTTACCACCCTTACGATAAGGAGCCAAGAGGTCAATTACCTTAATACCTGTTTCAAATACGGAGGGCTTAGTCTCAAGTTCGGTCAGCTTGGGAGCTGCACGGTGAATTGGCAAGGTGGTGGACATATCCACATCACCTTTCTCATCCACAGGCTCACCCAGAACATTAAAAATTCGGCCTAGGGTAGGAGCGCCAACCGGGACACTAATGGGTACACCTAAATCAGTGACCTCCATTCCCCGAACGAGACCATCGGTGGATAGCATTGCTACAGCTCTCACCTGGCTGTCTCCTAGTAACTGCTGCACTTCGCAAGTAACAGCAACAGCTTGACCAGCGGGATTAGTACCTTCAATTCTGAGCGCGTTATAGATACTAGGTAGTTCGCCAGCGGGGAACTTAACGTCTACAACAGGGCCAATAATCTGAGTGATATAGCCAGTATTTGTTTTCTCTGCAGTGGTGACCATGCTTGCGCCTTATCCTAAGGGTATTAGCTACTGCGGCGACTTTTAATTTTATTTTTACTTTCAAAGTGCCATGTAAAAGATTATCACTAGATGTATCACCCATGGCACTGGTATTTGCTATAGTCGGAGGTCTCCTGCGCTACACCCAAGGAAAAGTATTTCTCTCCCTAAAGCCTGATCAGCTACATTTACCTACGCTGTCTTACCCATCTGCCCCAGAGAATGACCAATGCTCCCATGATGGTTGTTGACGGTTCGGGTATGGACTGAGAGGGTTCAGAGTTTATTGGAAGCAATTCTGTTTGAGGTTGAACAGCCGGTCGGTTGACGACAGGTTGAGCTCTATTGTTTTTGGTATCGGTGAGGCTACAGGCGGACGGGCAGGTTTAGCAGGTCTGTTAACTGGGGCCGGAGACGGTCTTGTAGGTCTTGGCGGGGCGCTTTGTCTGGGTGGCTGTGGTGAGACCCTGGGGGTAGGCGTAGTATTAGTCCGATAGTCGGGGCGCTGACGAATATAGAATCTTCGATTAGGAATTGTGTCGGTAACAAAATAGTTAAATCGAACGGTTTCACCAGGACGTACACCAGCCCCTCGATAAAAATTTATAAAGTCACGTACATCTGTTATTTCGTCGGCTCTTGAATAGTGGCTTGATGTATATGGGCGTGCTGGTCCAATGCCTTGGGCAAATGATAGCCCGTCATTCTCACCACTTGCATAACCCGCTGTCTCCTGTAGCTCATGGTCGTAAAACCGCCCAAAAGCCCCTGTGAGATTGCGCGACACAATACTGATGGCAAAGCCTGGTCGATTAAATACTGAGTGCTGTGGCGTCCGAGTCAGATTATCGACCGCTACTGAAATATCTAGCCCCCAGATATCTTGGTAGACCACAAATGGATTATTAGGAGTGCCGCTGCCGGTCACATTGGTAATTCGAAAATTTTGTGATGCTTCACTAAACACAAGACCGTCTTGACTACAGCGACCTGCTAAACAGGCTGCCTCAGCAGGAATGCTAAGGAATGCCAGTAATCCAGCACTGATAAGACTAGCCACGCCAATTTGACGGGCATCGGTGGTGAAAATTCCCATGGATAACGTACCAGAAGTTTGGATATGCCTAAATTTCTTGATGTATCAAAAAATACTCACCTCGCTATTGGCTATTGTTCAAAGAGTCTTGATTTCTAGGGGGCTTAATCCTCTTTTATGCAACCTTTTGAGGCTATTCAAGAGTGACATTTTTTGTTAGAAACATCCCTGAAATTACGTAAGTTTTATCAAAAATAGACATAAAATTTTCTTGAAACGAGGTGTAAATACTGAGATTGCCTCTGTCATAATGGCGTTGCTACGGGGACGCCATCAAAAAAGCGGGCCGTTTGAACAACGACTCCGCTTTAAGGCATGTGTGATTGAAGATGACTTAGATCTTTTGTTGTTAGTTTGCTTTGTATCTACCTGGTGGTATTACCAGCGGGCTGTCGGATATCAACGTCAACACCTGCATCAATAGAAATGATGCCGTCTAAATCAGATGAGCCACCTGTCGCAGTTGCTTCACCATAAAACTGCACAGTGTCATCAGCCCATATGCTAATGATGCCAGCCCGTGATTCTGCAGAGTTAGCAGAAACGTTAGAGTTACGATCGACCAAAACATATGCAGCATTAAAGCTATCTTCTATCGGCATGCCACCAATGGAAATAGTGCCTGCATGGCTAATGCCGTCAGCGGAAATATGGCTCTCGATTAGATTAATTTGGTCACCCAGAATAGTGACCTGACCTGGTGAACCAGAGGCTCCAACCGGAGTGTTGTCAGACACATCTATGCTGCCTCGTGCCAGTACGGTGCCAGCCTTGGGTGTAAGGGGTGATGGTTCGCTAGTTAACGTTTGGGAGCCATCTGCATTGACTTCAATACGGTTTGCGCCCTGGTTGTTCCCTCCTGTCAGAAGCTGTGCCAAATCTGTGTTTGGTAGGGCTGCGATCGCAGAATTGTCTGACAAGGGAGATACCAATGCCAACGTATCGGCTGGCACCACATCCAGAGTAATTAAACTTCCGGGTGGGCTAAGGCGCAATAAATTATTGCCAGAACTGGCTGTTAGAGTAACAGCGCCGCCTGGGGCAACAATGTCACCATCATTTTGGACGTATTGACCAATCAGAGTGATAGACGATCTCGGGGAAACCTCAAGCTCACCCTGGTTTTGAATACTGCCTGTGGGGAGTGTTGCCGAAAATGGATCGGACGAACTGGCTGACTCAGTCAGCATTAGATAGCCGCTGGGGGTACCGTCTAAGTCGGTAATCGACGGTGTAGCTGAACTGGATGCACCACTACGGTTGGGGAGGGCTATTTCGCTAACTGCCCCATCCACCGCCAAGAGGTATCTGTCTTGAAACAACAGCCCTGATGCTGTGGTGGCAGTCAAGTTAGCAGGGATGTTGAGTCTGACATCTGCGCCAAAAATTACGCCTGCTGGATTTACTAAGAAAAGGTTGGCATTGCTTTCTAGATTTGGTTCATTGCCGATTAGCTTGAGCAAGCCGTTGATAGTTGAGGGTTGGCTATCGTTGATTAAACTAATGACATTTGCAACATCAGAATCGATCACAAAGTTAGCGGTATCATCAGCATTCAGATTAAATCTCTCAAACTGATGAATCACATTTGCATCAGCCCCACCAGTGCTCTGACCCCCCACAATATTGAGCTGATTGGATTGCCGCACAACGGTTGTATCGGACGTTGCGGGTTGAATGCTGGTTGGCATTGAATCGGCTGTGCCTGTCCCTGGAGAAGCTTGAGCGAATGCTATTCCCTGAAAGCTCAGTATCCATAGTGGAGCAGTGTTGAGAAATAAGTGGGAAACTCGGAAAGGCATGAAGTTAGCCACTGCTAGACGATGTGTCAGCATATGCACTAGGCAGGAAAGTATCAAGAATTACAAATGGCACCCACTGTATAAATATTACGAGTAATTTTTAATCAAACCTGAAGCGCATGTGAAGATAACTATGTTGAAACCGTGAAGTTTATCTAAACGACGTCGGTAGCACCTGAGTTCGGGAACCCGTACCCCTAAACGTGTTGCGATCGCTTCTCTTCAAACGATAAATTAGCACTCGGCAATGGAGAGTGCTAAACCGTGTCCAGGTTGCAGCTTCTTTCCCTCGAGAACCATTTCAGGTAAGAAAAGGGATTGCTCAGGCAGATGATACTGCTTTGATGCAATTGCCGAATGATTGAATCTATCAAAGTTCGGAGAAAACTATGGCAGCCATTTCTTTGAGTGTTTCGAGCGTCACTCCCCTAGGTGATCGCGTTCTAATCAAAGTCAGCGCTTCTGAAGAAAAAACCGCTGGCGGCATTTTGCTACCCGATACCGCTAAAGAAAAGCCCCAGGTTGGCGAAGTAACCGCTGTTGGTCCTGGTAAGCGTGGCGATGACGGCAGCCGTCAAGCCCCCGATGTAGAAGTTGGTAATAAAGTCCTCTACTCCAAGTATGCAGGCACTGATATCAAGCTGGGTGGTGACGACTACGTCCTGCTTTCTGAGAAGGACATCCTGGCAGTTGTTGGCTAGTGTGTAGCGCAATTTTGAGTTTGAAGTGTTGAGTGTTGAGTTACAAAATATGGCGAAAAGTCAGAGGCAGTTGACTTTTCTTGACGGCTCAAAGCCGCTCCCTTTTTAACGGAAAACTCAACACTCAAGGTTAAGAACTTAGGAAGCTCGCTCCTTTTACCCCAGACCCATTTGAAACGTTCTGACATATAGGTTGATTCATGGCTAAGCGCATCATATACAACGAGAATGCTCGTCGTGCCCTTGAAAAAGGCATGGATACTCTGGCTGAGGCCGTTGCTGTTACCCTTGGCCCCAAGGGACGCAACGTTGTTCTTGAAAAGAAATTTGGCTCTCCTCAAATCGTTAACGATGGTGTCACCATCGCTAAGGAAATTGAACTTGAGGACAACATTGAAAACACTGGTGTGGCTCTGATTCGTCAAGCTGCTTCCAAGACTAATGATGCGGCTGGTGACGGTACTACCACTGCAACTGTATTGGCCCACGCCATTGTTAAAGAAGGTCTACGTAACGTAGCAGCGGGTGCTAATGCGATCGCACTCAAGCGCGGCATCGAGAAGGCCACTGCTTATCTGGTAGAGCGTATTGCTGAAAAAGCCCAGCCCGTTGGCGACTCTACTTCTATTGCCCAGGTTGGTACCATCTCCGCTGGTAACGATGAAGAAGTCGGCAAAATGATTGCCGAGGCCATGGAGAAAGTAGGTCGCGAAGGCGTTATCTCCCTGGAAGAAGGCAAGTCCATGACGACTGAGCTGGAAATCACTGAAGGTATGCGCTTTGATAAGGGCTACATCTCCCCTTACTTCGCTACTGATACCGAGCGGATGGAAGCGGTTCTCGATGAGCCTTACCTGCTGCTGACTGACAAGAAAATTGCCCTGGTACAGGATCTAGTGCCCGTACTTGAACAAGTTGCTCGCTCCGGCAAGCCTCTGCTAATCATTGCTGAGGATATCGAGAAAGAAGCCCTTGCAACTCTCGTTGTTAACCGTCTACGCGGAGTACTCAACGTAGCTGCTGTTAAGGCTCCTGGCTTTGGCGATCGTCGTAAGGCCATGCTAGAAGATATTGCTGTCCTCACTGGTGGCCAGGTAATTACCGAGGATGCTGGCCTCAAGCTGGACAGCGTCAGCATTGAAATGCTGGGTACCGCTCGTCGGGTCACCATCACTAAGGACAACACCACCCTGGTAGCTGAAGGCAACGAAGCTGATGTTAAAGCTCGCTGCGAGCAGATTCGTCGTCAAATTGAAGAGTCTGATTCTAGCTACGACCAAGAAAAGCTGCAGGAGCGCTTGGCTAAGCTCTCTGGCGGTGTAGCGGTGATCAAAGTGGGTGCGGCTACAGAAACCGAGATGAAGGATCGTAAGCTGCGCCTGGAAGATGCCATCAACGCAACTAAGGCTGCCGTTGAAGAGGGTATCGTTCCTGGTGGTGGTACGACTCTGGCTCACCTGGCTCCCGGCCTTGAAGAGTGGTCTAACGCGAACCTATCTGGGGAAGAGCTGACAGGTGCTCTGATTGTGACTCGTGCTTTGACAGCACCTCTGAAGCGGATTGCTGAGAACGCTGGTCAGAACGGTGCAGTTGTCGCTGAGCGAGTTAAGGAGAAGGAGTTTACCATCGGTTTCAACGCTGCTAACAACGAGTATGTAGACATGCTCAGTGCTGGTATCGTTGACCCCGCTAAGGTAACTCGCTCTGCAACCCAGAATGCGGCTTCCATCGCGGCTATGGTGCTGACTACTGAGTGCATCGTCGTAGACAAGCCTGAACCGAAGGAAGCAGCTGGTGCTGGTGCTGGTATGGGTGACTTCGACTACTAATTCCTACCACTAGAACCACCGCTAGTACACGCGAATAGTGGCTAGCTAAAACCGGCAGGTGTTGCTTAACACCTGCCGGTTTTTAATGGACAGGCGTGTATGGATTAATCATGGGGGGCGATATCACCCGAATATTCTTTTAGGCAAAGGTTTTTTTCGAAAACCTGTGTAATCCAGTCAATAGACTCTACAATGACAGCAAAATTTAAGTTGAGTTGCTAGAGCCGTCTTAATTTAGTTGGTGCCTTGTTAGAGCCGTAGCCCCAAAGATAGGCTGACCCATATGTATTTTGCAGGGCAGCTTTAGCAAGTTAAGCCAAATAGGATATTTAGATGTCTGACGTCTGCCGTTAAGACAGTCAGACGCAATGTGGGTTTTATCAACACCGCATTGAAAGTTTTTTGGTAGGTTCCCGAGCTGTTCGGGAAAGCTCTATCCACTAATAGCCTCAACCTTCTGGGACACTGCTGCTAATGACTGCTACGCCTACTAATTCGAAGCAATTTGATTCAGCACCGCTGGATGCTGGACAGGAGGCGTCTGCTTTAGTTGAGACTAAGGTAACCGCATCAAAGGGTCGGCAGACTTGGTTTTGGTCTGTGGTATGGCTCCTGTTACTGGCGACATCCAGCGCTCTGGGGATCTGGGCCGTAGCTTTCATCACCCGGCTTCCACCTTTACCCAACTGCGATCAGATTTCGGTATTTAGTGCCGATAGTGAACGACTTTACTGTGCTAGACAGGCTGCCGTATCTGGTTCTGAACAGGACTTAGTGGCAGGCATACAGCTTATTTCTGCTTGGGATGATACCCATCCGCTGTATCAAGACTCTCAGGAGATCGCTAATCGCTGGTCTAAAGGGCTATTCAAGCTGGCTCAGCAGCGCATGCAAAGAGGGCATCTAGAACGAGCTACTCAGCTTTTAGGCTATGTTCCGGCCAGGGCGGAAATTTATGAAGAAGCGCAGGTGGCGACAGAACGTTGGCAGCGGGAATGGTCTAAAGGCGAAGAGATCACGACTGCGGTAACCACAGACGCCAGGAATCAAAACTGGAGCGGTGCTCGCAAACAGCTCCGTGAGATCAAACGATTGACTAGCGATTATTGGCTTAAAGAGCGGTATCGCTATCTGGGACAGCACATTCAGCAAGAAGAAGATGCTCGCCGCATGTTAATTCAAGCTAAAACTCTGGCCAGCGATCGCAACATGGAGACTTTGGCTGAAGCCTTGACCTTAGTGCAGCAGATTGAGGTGCAAACCTATGCGTGGCCTGAGGCTAAACCTTTGATGACAGAATGGGCAGAAGCCTTGCTAACCTATGGGTTACAAAAATGGGAGCAAGAGGAGCTAGATGCGGCGATCGCAGTCATCCAGAAAGTCCCCGCTGATCTCGCCACTAACCCAGAGACCCAAGATCTAGTGCAATTTGCCCATGCTCAGCGGCTGGCAACATTTCGTCAAGATTGGCAGCCAGCCTATGGAGACATCCTCAACTTAATGGATGCCATCCAGGCAATGCAGGGGATCAAGGATGGTAGCCCATTTTATCCAGACGCCCAGACAAAACTGGAGCTGTGGACCAATCAGCTTAGTGACCTGAAGCAGCTTTATGGCGCTACGCTGGTGGCCAATTTCAATCAAAAGGCATCATTCCAGACCGCGATCGAGCAAGCTCAGAGCATTACGGCAGATCGACCTCAGCGGCAGCAAGCGCAAACGTTGATTGCCCATTGGTCCAAAGAAATTCAGCGGATTGAAGATCGGCCTTTCTTGGGTCGAGCACAACAGCTAGCTGAGAATGGGGATAAGGCAAGTTTGCAAGCGGCCATTGCCGAGGCAGCTAAAATTGAGCAGGGCAGAGCGTTACGTATCGATGCCCAAACTAAAATTGCCCAATGGACTAAGCAAATTCAGGTCTTAGAAGACCAGCCGCTCTACAGCAAGGCACTGGATTTGGCCAGTAAGGGCAAGCTGCAGGATGCCATTACAGAAGCACGTAAAATTCAGAAAGGGCGAGCATTATATAGTCAAGCTCAGGATTCAATTAAGGATTGGACAAACCGTATTCAAGTAGCCGAAGATCGACCAATCCTGGATGAGGCTAAGGAACTCGCCTATCAAGGTCGATTGTCGGATGCGATCACAGTTGCCGCCCGGATTGCCCCAGGCCGTGCTTTATATCGTGAGGCTCGCAATGCGATCGCGATTTGGGATGCAGAACGCTCCTATATCCAGTCGCTACAACAGCCGATAGAGGATATCTACTACGAAGAAGAAGAGCCAGACTATGAGTAGTCATCAACTCAGATACTTGTGTTCCCAACGCATATAGTCGTCAACACCGCAAACGGTAGCCCGTGGGGGATACTAGAAAGGTGAGACGCAAACAGCGAGACAGTATCAGGCGGCATGAGTGAACCTCCCTTGCAATTAATGTTGGTGGATGAAGACCCCACCTTTCGGTTAGGATTGCGGGTTTGGCTAGAGCAACTGCCTGGCTTCCAAATTGCCGCTGAAGCTGCCAATGCCGCTGAGGCTATGGGGATGATCAGAAAATGCGATCGCACCCAAGCTAATGCCTTTGCCGACCCCACCCTACGTAGCCAGCGTCCCCTCAACTTAGTCATCGTAGATTTAGGACTGGGCGCTAGCGAAACCAAAACCGAACCAGTGAGCAGCTCAGGATTACAGCTATGTAAATCCATCAAAACCGAGTTCCCCAAGCTGGCCGTACTAGTACTCAGCGCCCGCGATGAGCCCGTACTAGCAGCCGCAGCCCGTCAGGTTGGGGCCGATGGTTATGGCACTCGCAGTATGCCAGTGCGTGAGTTAGCCCAGCTGATTCGCACTGTAGCCCGAGGCGTTAGTAGCCCATCTATGGAGTCCAAACCCCAGTCCCCACCTCCGATTCCCGATCCGTTGACAGCAATGCGGCTAAGTATGCGGCTGACAGGTCTAAAACAAATTGAGCAGCAGCTAGCCAAAACAGCCGCAGAGCTACGTCGTCCTCGTCTATCGTGGCTAGAACAGCAAGTATTAGCCGGAAAAATGCGTGAACTCAAGGCAGCTCGATGGTTTGTGCGGCATCTGTGGACCACACGCAACTATCCAGATGCTAGCTGGCTGAAAAAAAATATTAGACCCCGTGGACGCACCAGCCCCACCACCGGACTCCCTGCCCCACGACCTAATTCTGTTGGTGCCGCCGCCGCCATCACTGTGCCTGAGCCTGCCACCTTAAGTCTGCGCAGCGGAGATGTGCAAAACATGGTGTTTGAGGCCGTCTTTGCTAAGCTTCAAACTGATTTAGAAAACACCACATCAGAGCCCCTCGAAATTGACATCCTGCGTCTCGACAAAAAGCGGGAGCTCCTGTTTATTATTCTGCGTCGATTTGAAGATTTGCTGGACGATTTGCGCCAGTCTGCACCACAGCCAGGTCAGCTAGATGACAAATCGCCTCAAGTATTAAGAGACCTATGGGTAGCCACAATCGAAGAATTCTTTGGTCGTTACTATACCGTGCCTCTTAACGGTGTCGAACAAGAGTTGGTGGCTGTGCTATACCAAGAAAAAGACATCGTTGAGCGGGAAATTCTTAAGCAGATTCCCCTAGTCCCCGAGTTATTAGCTCACTGGTTATTTCAAGACGCCATGATCGTAGATGGCAACAGCTATATCGCTACCACTCCTGAGGCCTTAGCCCACAGCGAAAAACTGCTGGAAAACTTATTGATTCAGATGGGTAATGCGGTAATGCAACCCTTACTCAACCGATTGGCTGATGTGGAAGTGATCAAAAAAGGGTTGTATAGCCGTCGCCTGATTTCCACTCGAGATATTGAACGATTCCGCAATGACCTATCCTGGCGCTACCGCTGGCATCGTCTAGTCAATGAGCCCACGGACATTTTTGAAAGTCAGTATCGGTTATATACACTAGGGCCACGCGGCATCATGCTGACGCCTGTCTATGCACCACGTCGGCCAGAACTTGAGCAACTCTCAGGCTTTCCCTGGGCCATGACTCTACTACTAGAGACTCGTGACGCCCTTAGCCCAAGGGTACGAGCTTTAATTGC
Organism: Leptolyngbya sp. Heron Island J; assembly: GCF_000482245.1. Taxonomy (GTDB): domain Bacteria; phylum Cyanobacteriota; class Cyanobacteriia; order Phormidesmidales; family Phormidesmidaceae; genus Leptothoe. The sequence continues at coordinate 111,399 of NZ_AWNH01000045.1, forward strand.
ATTAGTCGGCAGCAGTGTCGTGTACGTACTCACCGAAGTTATTGGCCGAGGCATTGGCTTAGTAGGTCGAGGAATTTTGCAAGGCATTGGTAGTGCTTGGCAAGATACCCGTCGAACCCGACAGCGACAGACTCCACCTACATTTAATGAATGGGAGTAGTGAGTGTGTGGTTACACATATTCATGCTGGGACTACAAACGCCCCAGCATGGAATACTTACTGTTTGTTAAATCTTGATCCAACCAAACCAGGAGAGGATCACGGCGACAACACCACTGGTAAGGACAACGGCACCCGCAATTGTAATGACGGCACCCAATTTTTGGATTCCCTCGGAAGGCAGACCATCGCTGATTACGCGATCGCCAGAGAAATCATTGCCTAAAGCTTTCAGGGTATCTAGATGATCGTTACCGTAACGGGGCATACGCTCAAAGGGGAGCTCACCCATGCTCTGCTGAGGCAAAATCCGTCGCCGCTGATAGGGTACGATATCTTCGCCAAAAGTCTCCATGTACTCATCACTGTCTAGCAGGCCATCGACAAAGCCTTGAATACCCTCAGTTGCTAGAACAATTGACCAGGCTAGGGTTTCGCGCTGGTCGTAAACCTGACGCCCCAACACCCGTTGGACACACATTTCCACAAAGCGATAGTTATTGCTGCACTCGTAGTTCAGCCGTCTAAAGGATTCAGAGAGCAGCAAACCACGAATAAATTCTCGTACGGATATCTGAGAGCTACGTAGCTGAGATTCTAAAAAGCGATCGCGATGACACGCTAACAGCTGCTGCTCATTAAAAATGCGGCGATAGGCTGCCAGAATCAGAGTCTCAAGTTCCTGAGCATCGAGCAGTAACGTAGTGGAGAAGATGCGAGGCTGTTCATCACCAGGGATTTCAAAACCCTTCACACGCTGGTTTTGGGAACTGGTGGGGTAGCTCAATAAAGGCAAAGTCATCAGGTTTTAATCCTTTTGCGTTTCGAAACCTTTTATAAGGCGTGCCAAGAGAAAAACTGCAGGGCAGCCTGTAAGACCACCCAGAATGCAGTTATATATTGGAGTTCTCGTCCTCCTATTCGTTATTCAGTCTAGGAATGAAGGGAGAACCATCAGAAAAAACCGTACAGAAACTCAATCAAAAAATACAAAAGTAAATGATTCCCTAATCAACCATAGATAGACACCCTGGTTAAGCCGAGACTGAGCCAATACACTGCAAAGTTCACGACCAGAAAGATTAAGTAAAAATACTTAGTCAATTTACAGCTAAAAAGTTAGCTTAGATTTTTGAACAAGGTTAGGGATCAATTATGAGAATCCGTAATATCCCGTTACTCTTAACGGCGACGTAGCTTACTCATCATTTTGCGAGACCAGCGCAGCTGGAGATCTTCCTCACTGGCCCAGTCTTGCAGAATCCGAAAAAAGATTTGGCGATCGCTAGTCTGTAATACAGCCGTTTGATCCGCAGTCTCAATAGCATAAGGATACCCACCGCCGACGATGGTTTCGGCCCTGACCCAGTTAAGTACACGCTCAGTCATACCAACTTCATGCATCCAAAGAGGCATTTCTAAACGGGCAGGGTATCCCTGGTTGGTCTTGAGATAGGTAAACGTGATGCGCTTGGCGTGATCCACCGGGTGATTTTTGTATTCAGACAAAATACCCATGCGATCGCACTGAAAAATCGGTGTGCAGTCTCCCCACCGCATATATCGATTTAATAGTTGGGCATCCGTCACCTTGGGAACCGTCGCCACGCTAGCAGAATGATGTTCTAGCAAGGTGGTCAAATCATGGGCAGAACTCGTATCCACATAGCCCACCAGGGGCACCCGATACTCCTCACTTGCCTGGAGTAGAGCCAGCAACGCCTCTATATAATCTTTACGATCCTCATCTTCATAGGCATCGGCAAATGTAGCCACCAAGGCTCCATCAAAAAACACCAAACAGTGTTCAGGATCGCTAACCTGCTCGATATACTCCACCAGTCGCCGGGTTTCCATCTGAAATCGATGTTTATTGACCAGCCGATCCAAAGGTTTTGAAGTATCCCCCAGTTCTAAATCCCTCGGCGTCATCACATCTAGTTCAATGTCTTTGGTGTAGTCAGCTGTTGAAGTATGGGGATTTTCAAACCAGCCAATTTGAACCAGGGCAATCGGCGGAGCCAAATCTTTACTCGGAAAAATCTGAGAGCCGTCAACCGCAAACGTGGTCACACCGCTGAGATGCTCATTGACCCATTGCAGACTGTGCTCACGGTTGCCCCACTGCAGCCCGCTACGACAAATACCCTGGGTTTTCTGGTCTAATGACTCCAAAGGACGAGCACCAAGATTGCCACGCTGACCTGTGAGCCAACGCTCTAATTTTTCTGTAGGCATCTGACACAACGACTGCCAGGCCATTTGATACATATCCAGACTCGACCGTTGACCGTTCTCAAAGGTCTCAAAATGGCTCCGTTTGTGCTGCAGAATTGCCTGGATTTGGGACGGTTTGATGGCCATAGGCAGAATAGGGCATTTGTACTGCTATTGTGCCATGGGTTGCTCGTGTAAGGGGCGTTCCATGGAACGCCCCTTACACGAGGTCAACGACGTGATTGTAATTTTCGGTATACGTCTTTAATATCTACGTTGTGATGGGCTAAGGCTACAAGGGTGTGATAAAGCAGGTCAGCCACCTCTCCAGCAATGTCATCAGGGTCGTCATCTTTGCAAGCCATAACGACTTCAGCCGATTCTTCGCCAATTTTTTTGAGGATTTTATTGTCGCCGCCTGCAAACAATTTGTTGGTGTAAGAGTCGGGTTTGGGATTGGCTTTGCGATCGCAAATCACCCCATACACCTGGGAAAGCGTATCAGCGGCAGGAGGCGTAATTCCCCCATCCACCTGATGAAAACAGCTGCGTTCCCCGGTGTGGCAGGCAATATCCCCAATTTGCTCAATGGTCAGCAACAGCGCATCGCTGTCACAGTCGTAGCGAATAGCCTTAAGTTTTTGCAAATGGCCAGATGTCGCCCCCTTATGCCATAGCTCTTGACGGGAGCGGCTCCAGTACCAGACATCGCCGGTTTCCAGAGTTTTTTGCAATGCCTCCTGGTTCATCCAGGCCATCATCAGTACCGTGCCATCGAGATAGTCTTGTGCGATCGCAGGAACCAGCCCCTGATCGTTGTAGCGAATTTTGTCAGTGGGGATAGCGCCTACAAAAGAAAGCGGAGTACTCATGATCCGTATTAGTTCAGCATCAATTCAGCTCAGTGCAGCCCTATTGTCGCAGTTCATGGGCTTTTCCTGCTTTGCTACATTCCTTAACATATTGCAATCAGGGGAATCACAAACGATAGGATTGAAAATACTGCAATCTTCGCCATCACCGAATTAGTGCCGCTCATCAGATGGCCAATCGCTCCTCTGATGAGATTTTCATCCAAATTATGGATTAGGCATTTCACAGTACCCATTCACAATGACAGCTATAGAAGGCTGTTATCCTATCCCTTCGACAAACGACTTTAACCATAAGGAGAGCCCGTTGGTTACCACCACATCATTAAAAACGACGAAATCAGATGAGATTTTCGCGGCTGCCCAAAGCTTAATGCCCGGGGGCGTTAGCTCTCCCGTGCGTGCTTTTAAGTCCGTTGGCGGTCAGCCCATCGTATTTGACCACGTTAAGGGGTCCAAAATATGGGACGTTGACGGTAACGAATATATAGACTACGTCGGCACTTGGGGACCTGCTATCTGCGGTCATGCCAACGATGAGGTCAATGCCGCTCTGGCTGAAGCCCTACAAAAGGGCACCAGCTTTGGTGCCCCTTGCTATCTCGAAAACGTATTAGCCGAGATGGTAATCGATGCGGTTCCCAGTATCGAAATGGTACGCTTCGTCAACTCTGGTACCGAAGCCTGTATGTCGGTATTGCGAGTGATGCGAGCATTCACCAAGCGTGAAAAGGTGATCAAGTTTGAAGGATGCTATCACGGGCATGCTGGTATGTTCCTGGTCAAAGCCGGTTCCGGTGTAGCCACGCTAGGACTACCGGACTCTCCTGGTGTACCGAAGAGCACAACAGCCGCTACACTGACTGCGCCCTATAACGACCTTGAAGCCGTCAAAGCCCTGTTTGAGCAAAACCCCGGTGAAATTGCTGGCGTTATTCTAGAGCCCATCGTCGGTAACTCCGGCTTTGTCACCCCGGATGCCGGCTTCCTGGAAGGGCTGCGGGAAATCACCCAAGACAATGATGCGCTGCTTGTATTCGACGAAGTCATGACCGGCTTCCGTATTGCCTATGGCGGTGTCCAAGCAAAGCTGGGCGTGACTCCCGATCTGACGACTCTAGGTAAGATTATTGGCGGCGGTTTACCTGTCGGTGCCTACGGCGGTCGCCGGGAAATTATGGAAATGATTGCCCCCGCAGGACCTGTATATCAGGCGGGTACGCTATCCGGTAACCCCCTTGCCATGACAGCAGGTATCAAAACTCTGGAAATCCTCAAGCGTCCTGGCACCTATGAACAGCTGGAAGAAAAAACTAATAAGCTGATTACGGGTTTGCTAGAAATTGCTCGTGAGAACGGCCATATCGTATGCGGTGGTAACATCAGCGGCATGTTTGGTATGTTCTTTACCGAAGGCCCTGTTCATAACTATGACGATGCTAAGCAGTCGGACTTAGAGAAGTTCAGCCATTTCCATCGAGGCATGTTAGAGCAAGGTGTATATCTGGCTCCATCTCAGTTTGAGGCTGGCTTTACATCTTTGGCCCACACCGACGATGACATTGCCAATACCCTAGCGGCAGCACGTACTGTCCTATCTTCTATCTAAATGAGGACAAGGCCATCTTTTAGGTGGTCCTGACTATCATTTTTCATACTAACTTTTTAGGTAATGGTTCATTTGGGCCATTACCTAAGTTTTATTCCTCCTTAAATCCATGGACGATATTGATGCTCTTAAAGTTTTAGAAACTGAGATCGGCTTAGACGCCCCCATTGATCCTTTAGATGACATTCCATTAGAGGACAACACACCTCGGTATAATCCTGACCAAATGCTGCCGTTACTCCTGTCAGACAACCTGCAGCAGCGCATGTTGGCAGCTCGTGCGTTTTATAAAATTCAAGAGCCCCGTGCCGTTCCTTATCTGATCGAGCTTTTGAATGATGACAGTCCTTTGGTACGTGTGAATGCAGCCTATGCCCTAGGGCGCAACCCTAGTGAAACCGCAGTTGATGCGCTGATTAATCAGCTCAAGAGAGATTCCCACGGCTATGTGCGTAAGGCCGTTGTTTGGGCCTTAGGCAACTGTCGCAATGAAAAAGCCGTTGCCCCCCTGGTAGAGGCAATTAAGAACGATATGTCTGTGGTGCGATTATGGGCCGCCAGCGCCTTGGGTCAAATGGGCAAAATTAGCTTTGAGGCAATTTTGAAAGCTATCCCGGCTTTGGTCAAAACCATGCGTAATGATCCTATTGCCATTGTGCGTAGCAACTGTGCCTGGTCTATTGGTGAACTGTGCCAGGACTTAACCTACAACGTGGTTTATGCCACCGCCATTGATGCTCTAATTGAGACTTTTGCCGATGATGACGATCTAGGGGTCAGAGACGATGCCCGCGCGGCGATTTTGAACTTGGGTGATGCTAGAGGGCTACAGGTGATTGAGGAAATCGAACAAGAAGATTTCTAGATTCGACAGGCATTGATACCTCCACCCATAGCCTGAGCGCGTGGTTTTATACCAGTTGCTTAGGGTAGGATCGCAATCCGTTTCGTTAAAATTGCCATCACCTCATTGGGCCGCCCGGTAGAAATCGGCTTACTCCAGTCATTAGGTTCAGCATAGCGGCGTTTATGCAAGTCCTGAATGGTCAGCCGCACGGCAGTTAGACTGCCAAACAGCATATGACGGACAGTCTCATGCTGATAGTCAGGCAGCATATTAATTTCAGGCGCAACGGTTGCCGCGCCCTCAGTATTCTCAAGAAACATTAGCTTTGGTCTCCAAACGTAGAGTTATTAACCGTCGCTACCTCCAAAACAATCTGTGGCAAACCACAAACTGCACTTCAGACGTGCTCAGGTAAGAAACCAAAGCTCAAATTTAGCTACCCTGATAATCTGTGCAAACCGGGGTAGCAATAGGATAAAGTATCCCAAGCCTGTGCGACACGAAGTCGCTCGAACGAGTGCTGTTGTGAAACATTGCAATAGCCAAACCAGTGTCTAGGTGAGTCCTCAATTCATCCATGCGTCATCGGTAACGATGGGGTGTGAAGCGATGGATAAAGCCGAAGGGAACTGAGAGCCCCAATTCGGTGCCCCGGTGAGAGGAAGTATCCGCGGATAAACGATAAGTGAACCGGCCTTAGGTTGCGACATAGATAGGTCAGCGAAAGG
>NZ_AWNH01000046.1 GCF_000482245.1 Leptolyngbya sp. Heron Island J
ATTTTTACACTTTATCGAAACATGCTGCTGACGGAGCTTTCTTCATGAATGCGCCAGATAGTTTCGCCGAGTAAATTGGCAATGGTTAGGGTGGTGAGCTGGGCAAACTGATGCTCTGATGGCACAGGAATCGTATTGGTGACAATCACCTCTTCAAAGACACCGCTGGATAGCCGTTCAACGGCGGGTGGAGAGAATACGGCATGGGTGGCACAGGCATATACTTGTCGGGCTCCTTGTGCCCGGAGCAATCGAGCTCCTTCAGAAATGGTACCGCCTGTATCAATCATGTCATCGACTAATACAGCGGTTTTGCCGTTGACATCCCCAATCAGATTCATCACCTCAGCAACGTTGTGAGCCTGCCGACGTTTATCAATAATGGCCAAAGGTGCATCATTGAGGCGTTTAGCAATGGCGCGTGCTCGTGCGACTCCACCAACATCGGGAGAGACGACAACCAGGTCGCTTAGCCGCTTACTGGCGAGATAATCAACGAGTACGGGAGCCCCGTAGATGTGGTCACAGGGAATATCAAAATACCCTTGAATCTGCGATGAATGTAAATCCATCGCTAGTACTCTGCTAGCCCCGGCTTTGGTGATTAGATTAGCGACCAATTTAGCCGTAATCGATTCACGCCCAGCGGTTTTACGGTCCGCTCGAGCGTAGCCATAGTAAGGAATCACGGCTGTAATCTGCCGCGCGGAAGCCCGTCGGCAGGCATCGATCATGATCAGTAACTCCATGAGATGATCATTGACCGGTCGGCAGGTGGGTTGAATCAGATAAACATCACACCCACGGATAGATTCCTGGATTTGCACATAGAGTTCACCATCGGCAAACTGTTTACGGACCATAGGTCCTAAGTCAATTCCCAAGTACCGGGCAACCTCCCTAGAAAGAGTGGGATTTGACGACCCTGAAAACAGTTTCAGGCGGCTGTTGTCTTCTAAACTGGGCAGAGTTGGTTTAGCAGGCAGTGTTGCAGAGCTGATCACGGCAGGCCCTCAAAGCATACTTAGCGAGTTCATGCAAATCGTAACATCGGTCTCAGGAAAATTCTGTCTGACTTTTTCCAATTGAGACATCCTAGATACACATTGATATCTGGACTTGATGTAAGTACTGAGTCTTTAGCTGAACGACTCAACGGTATTAAAGAAGTTAAGTATTCTATCGCTGGCTATCAGAAAAAGGGATGTTGGTAGATCTAGAAGCACATGATGCTCTTAGGGACTCATAACTGAGAGCTGGGTTGGTCAGAAGTTTGGCCAAACCGCCTAAGTCATCCTCTGTATCACTGATATATACCCTCGATGAGGGATATTATCTTTAGCCTCTCTATGTCCTTATTTGAGCAGTGCCAGTCCTAAAGTCATGGCTTTAACTAACTTTCGTGCCGATTAAGTGACTTGAAAGGAGGCCAGAATATTTTTTAAAAATTGAATTACCGCTTAACCCGTAAGCCTAGCGGCATATGTGTATTTTATAATACATTCCTAGGACAAAATTTTATCAGACTTGTAAGCGCGGAGTACATCCCTTCTGCATATCAGTTTATTAAGCAACCTGTTAAGGCGGGTCACGCTATAGACGGCTAAATACTGCTATCTCAGTCTAAGTTAGTGATAGTTTTGCTTAAAAATCTGGCATCTGAATCATTCAAGGAGCCATTCAGATGCCCGTCTTCCCAAATCGATAGGGATACTCACAGCTTTACCTAATCTAGGACGTTCATTAGTCTGTTCGATTGCCGCCTTGACTTGAGTTAAGCACCCCATCGCTTCAAGATACAGAACTATATCTTGCAAATGCGCCAAGTATTCGTCCTCATCCATGGGGAAAGAAACCTGTTCTAAATAGCGCCACATCACCTGAAAAAAGACTTTAGTGGAAGTCTTACGGATCTGTACATCGAATGAGTATCCCCATTTGTCAATAAGTAGTTCCTGAAAGTTCTCGGGGGTCATAGGCTTCTAAGTCGATTGGTTTTTACATTTGTTTACAAGATTTCAGATAACGCGCCAATCTGAGAAGTAAATCAGATACAGATTTTAAAGGCTTAGTTCGATGTCGTTCAATTTTTAGAAGCTTCAATGCTAGTAGTTACCTGATGAGGGTTTGAGTCCCTATTTGCAAAATCATGCAGTAGTAAAAACCAGGTAGCTAACTCATATGAAAGTGATGATTATCAGCAGTTAGCCTCAAGAAGAGGAGTTTATCTGAGGCGGCAAAATGTAATAATACTCATAGTAATTTGCAAATTTCTGTGACGATATGAGCCGTAAATGTACTTTCGGCTACCAGTCACAGGGACTTGCAATGGGCGATGCAGCCTTTGGATTCATACTCGCATATATAGTCTGACAGTTATGGCTCAAGCTTCTGGAAACCCTGATGTCCCTGATTTAGGACGTCGCCAATTTATGAATCTGCTCACCTTTGGAGCAGCGACTGGTACGGCTTTGGGTGCTCTTTATCCCATTGTTAAGTACTTTTTACCTCCGAGCAGTGGCTCAGCGGGTGGTGGTGTTACTGCTAAGGATGAACTGGGTAATGATGTTGTAGCTGCTAGCTACCTGGAGACCCACGGTGCTGGTGACCGCTCTTTGGTTCAAGGCTTAAAGGGTGATCCAACGTATTTGGTCGTAACTGACGATGGCACTATTGATAACTATGCTGTCAATGCAGTCTGCACTCACTTAGGTTGTGTTGTTCCCTGGAATGCTAGCGAGAACAAGTTTAAGTGCCCCTGCCATGGTTCTCAGTACGATGCAGCTGGTAAGGTAGTTCGTGGTCCGGCCCCTCTGTCTTTGGCGCTGGCTAAAACAAGCGTATCTGATGATGACAAGGTAACTCTGAGTCCTTGGACTGACACTGACTTTAGGACAGGCGATGCTCCTTGGTGGGCTTAAGTTGTCTGTTTCATTTGATTTCTCTCTACGTAATTGGATTGCTAGCGTGCGACGGATGAAATTTAATTTTTTAAGCGTGTTCAATCGGCTGCTGAAGACTATTGCTTCGGGTGCTTTAGTTGCGATCGCAACCCTCAGCCTGGTGCTAACCAACGCTCAATCAGCATCGGCTTATCCCTTCTGGGCACAAGAAAACTACGACACTCCCCGTGAGGCAACTGGCCGCATTGTCTGTGCCAACTGTCACCTGGGTCAGAAAAAAACCGAGATTGAAGTACCTCAGGCTGTTCTACCTGACACTGTATTTAAGGCCGTTGTTAAGGTGCCCTATGACCTTGATGCTCAGCAAGTGTTGGGTGACGGTAGCAAGGGGGCTCTCAACGTAGGTGCAGTGCTAATGCTACCCGACGGTTTTCAGCTAGCGCCTGAAGATCGTATACCTGAAGAGATTAAGGAAGAAGTCGGTAGTACTTACTTCATGCCTTACAGCGAAGAGCATCCAAACTGGCTATTAGTAGGTCCTGTGCCTGGTGATCAGTATCAGGAAATTGTCTTCCCCGTGCTTTCTCCTGATCCAGCTACGAACAAGGATATTAGCTTCGGTAAGTATCAGGTTCATGTTGGTGGTAACCGTGGTCGTGGTCAGGTTTACCCTACGGGTCAATCCACTAACAACGTAGTTTACACAGCTTCACAAGGAGGCGTTATTACCGATATCGCTAAGGGCGATTACAGCACTGAGGTGACTATTAAGACGGCTGACGGTGAGACTGTGACCGAAAGCTTACAGCCTGGTCCTGAGCTGATTGTGGCTGCGGGTGATGCTGTTGAAGCGGGTGCACCGCTTACCAGTGATCCCAATGTGGGTGGTTTTGGTCAGCATGACACTGAGATTGTGTTACAAAGTTCCGGACGTATTAAGGGTTTGCTAGCCTTCTTAGGAGCGGCAGCGGTAACTCAGATTATGTTGGTGCTTAAGAAGAAGCAGGTTGAAACTGTCCAGGCTGCTAACGTCACCTTCTAGGTGCAGTCTATTAACTTGAGCTACAAAGCTTGGGGAAGGTGCTATCAGTGCCTTCCCCTTTTTGATGGGTAATGTGGGTTCGGGGCAACACTTAGTCAGTGTGATTAGCAGTTTCCCCAGCCGTATCGTCCTGTCCCAAAGCGACTTACCATAGAAAACTATCTGACTAAAAAGCCACTTTTATGAGCGTCGTCCTTTACAACACCTTATCTCGCCGTAAAGAACCCTTTCAGCCGTTGACTGCTGGTACAGCCAAGATTTACTGCTGCGGTGTCACAGTATACGACTACTGCCATTTAGGGCACGCTCGCTGCTATGTAGTGTGGGATACCGTACGCCGCTACCTGCAATGGCGCGGCTATGATGTGCACTATGTACAGAACTTTACCGATATTGACGACAAGATTTTGAACCGTGCCCGTAAAGAAGGCATCACTATGGAGGCTGTTTCTCAGCGTTTTATTGAGGCCTACCACGAAGATATGGCGCGGCTCAATATCCTGGAGGCCGATGAGTATACTTATGCCACCCACACCATCGATGGCATTAAGCGGCTAATTGGTGAATTGGAACAAAAGGGATATGCCTATGCGGCTGGTGGTGATGTGTACTACAAAGTACGCAAATTTGAGAGTTATGGTAAGCTCTCGGGCCGTAAGTTAGATGACATGCAGGCTGGTGCCAGTGGTCGAGTTGGTAGCGGTGAGCTCAAAAAGCACGATCCGTTTGATTTTGCTTTGTGGAAAGCGGCTAAACCAGAGGAACCTGCCTGGGAATCGCCTTGGGGACCAGGACGACCGGGTTGGCACATTGAGTGTTCGGCCATGGTTCGCGATCGCATGGGGGACACTATCGATATCCATATGGGCGGTGGTGACCTGACCTTTCCCCACCACGAGAATGAAATCGCTCAGTCCGAGGCGGCTACGGGGCATCCACTTTCCCAATACTGGATGCACAATGGCATGGTGAATGTAAATGGTGAAAAGATGTCTAAATCCTTGGGCAACTTCACCACGATTCGTCAGCTGCTGGATGCAGAGGATGGTTTGCATCCAATGGCGCTACGACTCTTTCTCTGTCAGGCTCAGTATCGTAAGCCGGTGGACTTTACGGCTGATGCGATCTCATCGGCTGCCAAAAGCTGGCAAACTCTTAAGGATGGCCTATTGTTTGGTGCCAATCATGGCTCAGAATTGAAGTGGACCGACCTTGATACCCTAGCACTCGACTATGAGAGTGATGCGGTCCAGCGATTCCAGGCAGCTATGGATGACGATTTCAATACGCCAGAAGCCGTAGCCGTTCTCTTTGAGCTGGCTAAGGAGCTGCGTCGTCAAGGAAATCTCTTGATCCATGAGGGTAAAGCAGATGCCGATAGTGATTGTCTCAAGCAGCAATGGTATACCCTGGTGTGTCTGGCTCAGGTGTTGGGTATCGAAACAACCCCCGATGTACCTCCCGTAGATAATGAAGGCCCCAGCGATGAGAAAATTGCCGCTTTAATTGATCAGCGATTAGTCGCTAAAAAGGCCAAAGACTTTGCTCTAGCCGACCAAATTCGGGATGATCTGGCCGCCTTGGGCATTACTCTCATTGATAAGCCAGGTGGTGTAACTGAGTGGCATCGGTAAAAGTAGACCAATGGTCCAGTGCTATCGAAATTCTTGTAAAAATATTCAGCAGCTAGAAGCAAGTTTTTGGAACGAAGAAGAAGATTCACCTTAAAACCCATATTCCTCTAGCACGGCGTCATCTAAGTCATCAATGGAATTGGCTCCCATGACGTCGTAGCACATATCTTGTAAATCTTGATGCCGCCGTCGCCTGGACGTACGGCGATATTTCTTAGCTTCTAGTTTTGGTTCGTGATGCGCTTGACCATCGCTACCCATCTTTACTTTTTCAATTGCTTCGGCATCGGGGCGATGTTCCAACTGTTGCTGATGGCGCAGAACCTCGTCAAGTAAAGTTAGATAGTGATCATACCGCTCCCACTCACCGCGAATATCGCAGCCCGGTTCGTCACGATGGAGGCAGTTATTAAACTGACATTGTCCTCCCCACTGTCGAATCTCGGGAAAACAGGTCATCAGTGTTTCGACGGTACAGGTGATATCGGGCTGGTTAAATCCCGGAGTATCAGCCAGTAAACCGCCGGTTGGCAAATCAAATAATTCCACATGGCGTGTAGTGTGACGGCCTCGACCTAGCTTACCCGAGACAGCATTAGTGCGGGCTTTAACATCAGGCACCAACCGATTTAGCAGACTTGATTTGCCCACGCCCGAAGGTCCGGCAACTACGCTGACGCGATGGTTTAAGGTGTCCAGTAGGGCAGTCGGTAAGGCTTTATCATCACGGACGCTGAGCAACAAAGGCTCATAACCCCAGTTTTCTAGTCGGGTTTGCCATTGGTCAATGGCGGTTTGAGAAAGCAGATCGCGCTTGTTCAGGCAAAGGGTAACGGGAATACCTGTGGATTCTGCTTTCACTAAAAATCGGCTGAGCTGTATGGGGTCTAAGACGGGCTCGGCTAGCGCAAATACCAGCAGAATTTGATCCACATTGGAAATAGGAGGACGGTCGAGCAGATTGTTGCGAGGGTGTATAGTTGCGATCGCACCTCGCTGATCTTGCCAGTCCATCTCCTCAATGACTACCTGATCTCCTACGACTACCTGCTGTCCAAGTTTTTTCAAACGAGCCCGGCGGGTACACAAAAAGTACAGTGGTTTATAGGTTTCCAGAGATAGCCTTACCTGATAGTAGTTGGCCTGACAGGCAACCACGGTGCCTGGCGCAGACGATAGGCGCGTGGTTGCTTTCATACCGTAGGTCGTCGTACCTGTAAGGTGAAATAACCTTCTGGACTTGCTTCTAGTCCTTCAATCAAAAATCCCTCTGAGCGTAAACTATCGGGAACTTGCTCCACTGGTTCCCCGGCATCTAGCCAAACCTCTAAAAGTTCACTGACAGGCATTCGTTGCAACTTAAGCTTGGTACGCACAAAATTTAGAGGGCAGGGTGTCCCACGTAAATCTAACCGCTCATCAGGTTTATTCAAGACATCCGCCATATTACAGAACCCCCACCAATGACTAGCCCTTAAACAGGCCACCTAAAAATCCTTCAAGCCCCTTTTTTGAAACTGAATCACCTCGAACTTCGGCCAATTTGGCCAATAGCTCCCGCTCCTCAGCCTTAATTCTGGTAGGAATATCAACCAGAACAGTCAATAGATGATTACCACGACTTACTGGATTCCCCAACTTAGGTACTCCACGGTTTTCCAAAGTTAATACTGTATTGGGTTGAGTCCCGGATGGCACTTGAACCTCCAACGGTCCATCAACTGTATCTACCTGCAGCTCACAACCTAAGATTGCCTGCAAATAACTAATCTTCAAGTCTGACAGCACATTGATGCCATCGCGCTTAAATTTGCTGTGATCTTTGACAAATAAATACACATACAAGTCACCCGGTGGGCCACCCCGCATCCCCGCATCCCCTTCATTGGAAACTCTCAGGCGTGTACCATTGTCAACACCAGCAGGGACGGTAATCTTGAGCTTTTTAGTTTCCTGCTTACGTCCTGCACCGTTACAAACCTCACACCGATCTTCAACGACTTCCCCTGTCCCGTTACAGGTAGGGCAGGCTGAAACCTGAGTAAAGCTACCAAATGGTGTTCGAGTTGCACGACGCACTTGACCCGAACCGCTGCAGGTTGAACAGGTACGAGGACGTGTGCCTGGTTTTGCACCGGATCCCTTACAGGTCATGCAATTTTCCAGGTGGCTGATTTTAATCTCCTTTTCACCACCAAAAATTGCCTCAGTGAAATCCAGTTTCAGATCAAGCCGTAGATCATCCCCACGCATGGGACCACGACGTTTAGCCTGAGTTGGACCACCCGAAAACCCACTAAAAAAGCTTTCAAAGATGTCGGCGAAGCCACCCATATCGGAAAAGTCCTGAAAGCCTGCGCCACCAGCCGCAGCTCCGCCAACACCCGCTTCACCAAAACGATCATACCGGGCTCTAATCTCTGGCTCAGACAGAACCTCGTAGGCGCGATTAATCTCTTTAAACTTATCTTCTGCACCCGGATCTTTATTAACGTCGGGGTGATACTTACGTGCCAGCCGCCGATAAGCACGTTTTACCTCATCCTGATCGGCCCCCCGGGAAACACCGAGTACCTCATAGTAATCACGAGCCATAGAATGCTAGCTTAACAACGACAACTGGAAACCTACCCAACTATTCTACGTAAGCACGGCACATTACTAATTCGCAATTCCCGTACTTCCATAATTCGGTTACTATTCAATCGCCTCATAGTCCGCCGTTATCGTGGCGTCCAAATCAAACTCAGGATCATCGGCGAGCAGATCAATTGCTTCAGAGGTTGCAGCAGCAGGCTCTTCTACTGGGGGTGCCTCAGAGGAAACTTCTTCGAAAGGTGCAGAAGAGGACATATCTGGAGTTGTCTCATCCATCGCAATGTCATAGTTGTCTTCATTAACCTGACGGTACATCTCAGCACCAATGGCAAAGATAGTCTGTTGCAGGGCATCTAGTGCTTCTTGAAGTTCTTCAGGCGTAATGTCCTTGTTGTTCAAAGCTGCCCGGAGTGCAATCTCTGATTCCTGAGCCTGAGCCTTGCGCTCCTCACTAATCCAATCCGCATTTTCCCGCATCGTTGACTCATAGCTGTAGAAGAGGGTGTCTGCTTTATTCTTCATCTCAGCCACTACTTTCCGGCGAGCATCATCGTCAGCATAGGCCTCTGCTTCTTCACGCATTTTATCAATTTCACTGGATGTGAGGCCGCCTGTATTGGTAATGCGAATACTTTGAGCTCGACCTGTACCCTTATCCTTAGCGGATATTTGCAGAATGCCATCGGCATCAATTTCAAAGGACACCTCAATTTGAGGGATTCCCCTGGGGGCTGGTGGAATGCCAGTTAGCTCAAATCGACCAAGGCTTTTGTTGTCTCGAGCCATCGCCCGCTCACCTTGTAATGCATGCACCTCTACTGATGTCTGGCCATCGGTAGCCGTTGAAAAGGTCTGTGATTTGCTAGTAGGGATCGTAGTATTACGCTCAATTACCTTAGTAAATACTTCGCCTAATGTTTCAATTCCAAGAGAGAGCGGCGTCACATCTAGAAGTAATAAGTCTTTGACTTCACCTCCTAATACACCTGCTTGAATTGATGCCCCTAGCGCGACGGCTTCGTCCGGATTCACAGACCGATCAGGCGTCTTACCATTGAAATAGTCAGAAATTGCTTTTTGTACTGCCGGAATTCTAGTAGAACCTCCGACTAATAGAATTCGATCAATATCGTCGGGAGTAAGCTCAGCATCTTTCAATGCCTGTTCAACTGGTTCTAATGTTGCTGCAATCAGTGACTTTGCCAATTCTTCAAATTTGGTCCGAGACAGCTCAGACTCCAAATGTTTTGGCCCGGTTTCATCTGCCGCAATAAACGGCAAATTAATAGAGGTTGTTGCCCGACTAGAAAGCTCAATCTTAGCCTTTTCAGCTGCTTCACGGATTCGTTGTAAAGCCATGCGATCTGTGGAAAGATCCATGCCCTCTTGGTCTCTAAATTGATCCAAGAGCGCTGTGACAATACTATTGTCAAAATCATCACCACCCAGATGATTATTGCCGGACGTAGCCTTTACTTCAAAGACCCCATCTCCAAGTTGCAGTATGGAGACATCAAATGTGCCCCCACCTAGGTCAAATACCAAGACGGTCTGGTCTTGCTCAAGCTTATCCAGGCCATAGGATAGTGCGGCAGCCGTTGGCTCATTGATAATGCGCAGTACTTCAAGTCCAGCAATTTTGCCAGCATCTTTCGTTGCCTGGCGCTGGGCATCAGTAAAGTAAGCTGGAACCGTAATCACAGCCTGGGTAACTGCTTCACCCAGATAAGCCTCCGCGTCCTGCTTCAGTTTCTGCAGGGTCATTGCAGAAATTTCTTGGGGTGTGTAAGCTTTGCCGCGAATTAAAACATCGACTGTGTCATCTTTCCCACGTACACAGGTATAAGGAACTCGTGTTCTTTCACTGGAGGTATCTTCCCAGCGGCGACCGATAAAGCGCTTGATGCTGTAAATGGTATTCTCTGCATTTGTAACGGCTTGACGCTTTGCTAGCTGCCCCACTAACCGTTCGCCATTCTTCGCAAAACCAACAATGCTTGGCATTGTCCGTCCGCCCTCCGTGTTGGTAATTACCTCAGGCTTACCACCTTCGAGCACTGCAACACAGCTATTCGTAGTTCCTAAATCAATGCCAATAACTTTGCCCATCTGAGAGCCTGCTTACTCCAGAAAATCACACAATTTTAGAAATAGAGATCCACTAGATTTGAAATACTAACTTGACTCCAAATCCTACCCTTAACTAACTAATAGAAATGGCAATTACCATCGAGAAGGACGTAGGCAGCTAAGCGAGTATTAACCTTATGGATTAACCGACATATAAGCTTAAGTAAATATTGCTATATGGCTACACCCTGTAAGTAACACATACCCACAGAAAGTATCTGTAGACAGCATATTCTGAAAAAATGCTGAGGTTACTCTCCAATATAAATACAATACCCAAAACCATAAACTCTAACAAAGCGCCTTGATATTCAAGAAAGCTTTATAACCAAGTTAGTTTTAGCTGACAACACAGCTATGTTCTGGGTAAACACTTTACTTAACCTACAATCCGATTTAGGTTACCCCTCTAGAGGGGTAGCAACTTTCACCATGGCGTGGCGCAAAACTCGCTCTCCTAGAACATAACCCCTTACCAACTCCTCAATGACTGTATCTTCAGGATGTTCATCTGTTGGTTCGCGCATTACCGCTTCATGCAAATTAGGATCAAATTCCTTGCCTTCTGCACGCATTGGTGCCACACCGATACGCTTCAAAGCTTCTACCAGCTGCTTATAAACACTTTGATAGCTCTTATGAACAGCCATTTCACCATCGTTCTGAGGTTTGATCTGAGCCCGAGCCCGCTCAAAATTGTCTACGACCTCTAACATGTTGCTGATCGTATTGCACTTCACCTGAAGTTCCAAGTCTTCTTTTTCGCGACTAGTACGCTTGCGAAAATTTTCGAAATCAGCTGTAAGTCTCAGATACTGGCTGTTTCTATCTTCTAGCTGTGCTTTGAGTTGCGCTATTTGCTCTTCTAATCCAGCAATAACCGCTACGTCAGCCTCAGATACGTCCGCTTCTTCATTAACGGAAGAATCAACAGACGCTGCATTATCAGCTACCTCGGAAAATTCATTCTCAAAATCAATATCAATATCGGCGTCTTCAGCTTTAAGCTCCTCGATATCTGCATCTACCCCACTAGTAGCCTCAGATGCTTCATCTTCTTCAATAGAATTGCTTTCTGCTGGATTAACGTCCTCTATCATCATTTAACCTCATCAATAACAGAACACAGGGAGTAATAATTTCCTTAGACGCTGATGCCTGAAGCGAGTTGCTCACTCCAAAACCTCTTCGCAGAAGAGGCTCAGACAGAAAAGCTACCTCTCTATTCTATAGGTCTTATCAGCCCCTGGTTTGTAGAGTTTATTCAACCACTTTCACTTTAGACGTATCACAATAGTGCATTATGCAACGTAATGACTACATAAATTAAGTGGCACCTTACAGTGATTTAGCCTCCTCATGCTCCTCGTAAATGCACAATAGTCTTTGATGCGGCTAGCTGGATGCTATTGTTCAAGCTATTATCGGGAAATGAAACGGCATTTTACAATAATATGCTGTGACATTGTAAAAGTATCCCCAACTCATAGGGGTTTACTCTCTTTCTATAGCTGTCTACAGAGAAGCGTTTTGTGGGCAACCTTCTGTAAGGATTTTCTGCGGCGACTATGACAAATTCCTCATCATCTCGGAAAGCGCTTGTTTTACAAAGAAGCTTTTCGCCATTTAGCAACCAGCTGATTCAAGCAGGGTATGTTGATACAGACCAAATGCAGCAGGCGTTGGTTGAAAGTCGAAAGTCAGGACGCTCATTAACAGATGTTCTAGAGTCACTGACAGGTCAGCAGTTAAGTCCAGAGCTTTTAAGGCAGTATAAAAAACAACAGCTATTCGAACTTAAGATTCTTTATGGGGTCGAGTCATTAGATCCTGAGATTGAAAGCGTATCCGATACAAAAGTTGGCAATCTCATTGATGAGTTGATTCCCGTAGATATTTGTCGCCGTCATCGTTTGTTGCCCCTTTCTCAAACTACTCAAAATGAGGTTTCTACCGTGCTGGTAGCAATGGTGGACCCAGAAAATCTGGAAGCTCAGGATGATCTAAATCGTATTTTGCGACCCAAGAATTTAAAGTTGCGTCGCATGGTTATTACCGTTGAAGACTATCAACGGATGATTTCAGCCTATTTAGATGATCAAGTCGCTAAGGAAAAGCAGCGAGATTTTGAACAGGCTGTTGATGTTAACACTAATTTAGAGGACCTGGATCTAGACGATGCCGGACTGGAGGAAGCTTTAGATGAAGAAGCAGATCTAAGTACGGCTGTACAGGATGCAGGCGCTGCACCCGTAATTGCACTAGTCAATAAAATACTGGTTAAAGCTTTACAGGAAGATGCTTCTGACATTCACGTCGAACCCCAAGAGGAGTTTTTACGTATTCGCTTTCGCCGTGATGGGGTTTTGCGTCAAGCTTTTCAAAAGCTACCGAAAAAAATTATTCCAGCGGTTACAGCTCGTTTAAAGATCATTGCTGAGCTGGATATTGCTGAACGACGAATTCCCCAGGACGGTAGAATTCGAAGGGTTTTCCAGGGACGTAAGGTTGATTTTCGGGTGAGTACGATACCCAGCCGCTATGGTGAAAAAGTCGTTTTACGAATCTTAGATAATACGAATACTCAGCTTGGTCTAGATAAGCTGATTACAGATGACGAAACCCTCAAGATCGTTCGGGATATGACAAGTTCCCCCTACGGTTTGATCCTGGTAACTGGACCTACAGGATCAGGTAAGACAACGACTTTATATTCAGTCCTTGCAGAACGGAACGATCCAAGCATTAACATTAGTACGGCAGAGGATCCGATTGAATATGCTCTACCAGGCATTACGCAGGTACAAGTTATTCGTGAGAAGGGTATTGACTTTCCATTGCTTCTACGTGCTTTTTTGCGGCAAGATCCCGATGTGATTCTAGTGGGTGAGACCCGTGATACTGAAACGGCAAAAACAGCTATTGAGGCGGCACTCACTGGGCACTTGGTCTTAACTACGTTGCATACTAACGATGCGGCAGGTGCTATTTCCCGTTTAAATGAAATGGAGGTAGAAGCCTTCCAGGTATCTAGCTCCTTGATTGGGGTTCTTGCTCAGCGGTTGGTAAGGCGTGTATGCACTGATTGCCGGATAGCTTATGTACCTAATAATGAGGAATTAGCACGGTTTGGGCTCAGTTCGTCTGGAGGTGATATTAAGTTTTACCGTGCCAATACGGTTCCTCCAGATCAAGTTGAGACAGTGAAAGCTGCTGGTGAGCTTTGCCAAACTTGCCAGGGTTCAGGTTACAAAGGTCGAGTTGGTGTGTATGAAGTAATGCGCATCACCGAAAATTTACAGAAAATGATTTCAGATGGAGCCCCTGCAGAACATATTAAGGAGGCTGCCGTTGAAGAAGGTATGCAAACTCTACTGTCCTATAGCCTTAATTTAGTAGAGCAAGGCTACACCACTTTGGATGAGGTAGAACGTGTGACATTTACTGACACAGGTTTAGAGGCTGAGCTCAAAGCTAGACGTAAGAGTGTTTTAATCTGCTCGACCTGTAATGCAGAATTACATCATGATTGGTTAGATTGTCCATATTGTCTAACCCCCCGTTTCCAGTCTAATTAGCTGGATTGAATGATGTAATTCGTCAAGGTGGAGTGGGTACAATCATCTCCATTACTGACATTAAGCTCTGCCAAGTATCCCTGCTATTTGCCCAGCATTTTTGCTGACAACAATTTTGTAGATATCTACCTGAGGTGGCCCCATGGAAATGATGATCGAAGACTTGATGGAAGAAGTAGTTGAACGGGGTGGTTCTGACCTTCACCTTTCAGCGGGTTTGCCACCCTATATTCGGGTTAGTGGTCATCTCACTCCGACTGAGCATCCACCTATGACACCTGAGCAGTGTCAGCGGTTAATCTTCAGTATGCTCAACAATACTCAGCGGAAGCACTTAGAGCAAAACTGGGAATTAGATTGCTCTTATGGGGTCAAGGGACTGGCTCGTTTTCGAGTCAATGTTTATAAAGATAGAGGCACTTATGCAGCTTGTTTAAGGGCTCTAAGTTCCAAAATTCCCAGTGCTGAGCTGCTTGGCTTACCAGATATTGTGATTGAACTTGCCCGTAAGCCCAGGGGCCTGATCTTGGTAACTGGTCCAACAGGGTCTGGTAAGTCAACGACCTTGGCTTCCATGATTAATGACATCAACCACACGAGAGCTGAACATATTCTGACGGTTGAAGATCCGATTGAATTTGTCTATGAGCCTATCAAGAGCTTGATCCATCAACGCCAGATTGGGGAAGACACTAAGAGTTTTGCTAATGCTCTCAGAGCTGCACTAAGGGAAGATCCTGATGTGATTTTGGTGGGTGAGCTGCGGGATTTAGAAACGATCTCCCTGGCTATCACAGCAGCTGAAACCGGTCACTTGGTCTTTGGTACTTTGCACACCAGTTCTGCGGCCCAGACTATCGACCGAATGGTAGATGTTTTTCCTCCAGAGCAGCAGCAGCAGGTACGGGTGCAGCTGTCTAACTCTTTGGCTGCTGTTTTGAGCCAGACATTGATCCCAAAAGCTAATCCCAAGCCTGGAGAATTTGGTCGAGTGATGGCTCAAGAGATCATGGTCGTTACCCCAGCTATTGCCAACTTGATTCGAGAAGGTAAAACAGCTCAGATTTATGGAGCTATTCAAACTGGCGCTAAGCTGGGTATGCAAACCTTAGAGATGGTCTTGGCTGATTTATATAAAGCTGGAACTATCAGTTTTGAGCAGGCCATAGGTAAGTCGTCCCGAGCCGATGAACTGCAGCGATTAATTAATGCAGGTGGTGCAGGCACTACAAATAGAGGTCAGGCACAACGAGGACGTCCGGCTACAGGTGTACGTCGCTAGTGAAGAGTTGTTATTGCTCAACAGTTCTTTGCTGGTCGCTATCGAGGGTTGCCTAAAACTTGGACAACCTGTATAAAGCCTTCAATGACTTCTAAGCATAAAAGATTGTAGAGGTAAAACCATGCCGACCTACGTTGCTACAGGGCGAGATACTACGGGCCGTACCCGGCGCGAGAAAGTTGTTGCGGCCACGCCGGGTGAAGCTCGGACGATGCTCAAGGAGCGTGGAGTTTACATTCAGAGCATCAAACAGGATCGAACACTGAACCTTAATTGGGAAGAAATCAGGACCTCTATGGTTTCGGTCTCAGTAAAAGATAAGGCAGTTTTTTCACGTCAGTTTGCGGCTTTGGTGAACGCAGGCGTTGGTCTGGTTCGAGGCATTGGCATTTTGGGTGAGCAGTGTCCTAACCCAAAATTAAAAAAGGCACTTTTAGAGATCAACGCGGATGTGCAACAGGGTAATAATCTGTCTGATTCCATGCGTAAACATCCATCAAGTTTTGACTTGTTGTATGTGAGTATGGTTCAAGCGGGTGAGGTTGGTGGTGTGTTGGACGAAGTCCTAAACCGTCTGGCTAAGCTTTTAGAAGATCTCAATCGCTTGCAGAACCAGATTAAATCTGCAATGGCCTATCCAGTAACAGTTGGTGTGCTTGCGGTCACCATCTTTATTGGTATGACGGTGTTTCTCTTGCCTATTTTCGAGAATATTTTTACCGAATTAGGGGCAGAGTTACCGGCTTTTACGCAATTCATGATTAGCATTAGCCGATTTCTGCGTAATCCGGTACTAGTTTTATTAACGATTGCTGTATTAATCGTGGCTGGTTTTGTATACCGCCAGTATTACAAAACCCGTGCTGGTCGAGAAACTATGGACCGGCTGTTTTTGAAGCTGCCACTCTTTGGTGATCTAGTTCAGAAGTCTGCCACTGCAAGATTTTGCCGCACGTTTGGTTCGCTCTCTCGCTCGGGTGTGCCGATTTTGACAGCTTTGGAAATTGTCCGAGATACGTCAGGTAACCAGGTAATTGCCAATGCAATTGAGGAGGCTCGCTCCGAAATTCAGACCGGGGGCATGATTAGTTTGGCTTTGCAAAGGCACCAGGTATTTCCAGTGATGGCGATCCAGATGATTAGCATTGGTGAGGAAACCGGTGAACTCGATCAAATGCTCATGAAGGTTGCAGACTTCTATGAAGATGAGGTTGAGCAGGCTGTGAAGGCTTTAACCAGCATCATGGAGCCGATTATGATCATTTTCCTGGGTGGTATGGTTGGTTCGATTCTGGTGGCAATGTACTTACCGATCTTTGCACTTCCTGGTGCTATTCAATAGGTGAGTAAAGGCTATCGATGATTTTGTGAGGATTGCTAAGCAAAATCAGCAGTTATCCGCATTCAGTTAACCTTCTGGTTGGATGCCTGGCGACGAAATATCGCCAGGCATTTTTTGCTCTGGTCACCACCCATAGCAGTTGAAGGGTTGGTTAGGACCATTTAGAACCTTAAAACGTTAATCCTTCAGTCATTTTTTCATTCCTCTGTGTGCATTCTTCCGTTTTTTGCCGTAGTGCCTACTGGAGAACTTCTTTGAGTTTGTGTTGGTTCCAAAGTTGCTGATATAGACCAGAGCGTGTTACCAAGCTGTCGTGGGAACCTGTTTGAACAATGCGGCCTTGTTCCATAACGATGATGCGATCGCAATTTGCTGCCGCTGACATCTGATGAGTAATAAAAAGAACCGTTTTACGCTGAGTACCGTGGGATAGGTTATCTAGAATCTGAGTTGCCGTTTGATTATCAACGCTGGATAAGGCATCGTCCAGTACCAAAATGGGCGCGTCAACCAGCAATGCGCGTCCCAAAGCCGTGCGTTGTCGTTGTCCTCCCGATAAGGTGATACCACGTTCACCCACGATAGTGTCATATTGATTCGGAAAGTTGAGAATTTCACCTTGAATCTGGGCCAGTTTCGCCGCTTGCTCAATTTCCGGCATCTCTGCCAGGGGCACTCCATACCGCAAATTATTTTTGACTTTAGTACTGAACAAAAAACTATCTTGAGGCACAAAAGCAATGGCTCTACGCAGATCCGGCAATGCCACCTGAGTCACATCGTGATCATCAATAAACAGCTGTTCCTCTGGGATTTCTAAAATTCGCGGTAACGCTTTAGCTAGGGTAGATTTTCCTGAGCCGATGGGGCCCACTAGAGCTACAGTCTCACCCGGTTCGATGGTAAATGAAATATCTTGAATAGCAGGTGTTGTTGTACCAGGATATTGATAAGTTAGCCCTTTTGCCTGCAATCGACCGGTTACCTCCACTACCGGCAGTGCCTCTGCTTCAGCAGCATTGGCTACCTTCGGCTGTGCGGCAAAAATTGCTTCAATCCGATCAACACTTACTTCACCCCGCTGATACGAGGTAATAGTGAATCCTAAAAGAGCCGTTGGGAAGACCAGATTATTGACATAGAGCAAGAGGGTAACAAAATTACCGACCGCTAGTGTCCCCGCTGCGATGTTGCGAGCACCGACGGCCAAAATAATGACTAGGCTCAGACTAGCCAAGCCTCCCAGTAGCGGAAACAGCGTATTTCGAGTGCGTGCCAGTAGGAGGTTTGCTTCCAGTACCGCATCATTACGCTGAGCAAAGGCTTGCTGCTCATTGGTTTCTTGAGCATAAATTTTGATCAAGCCGATGCCGCTCATATCCTCCTGAATCAACGTACTCAAGTCAGATAGAGATTGCTGGACATCTAGCTGCTCTTGCCGTAGACGATTACTAAAGGAGCCCACCAGCAGCAGCATGACTGGATAAATTGCCAGAGCTACCAGGGTCAACTGTACGCTGATGCGAAGCATGGCAGGCACAGTAAAGCTGTAGGCAAATAAAATATTGGCCAAACTGAGCACTGCAAACCCGAGGAGACGGCGAATATTATCCACATCACTGGTGGCTCGGTTAATCAGATCTCCAATCGTATTTTCTGCAAAATACGCTGGCTCTAAGGACAGCAAATGTTCAAAAATTCGCTGTTTGAGGTCAAATTCAACCTTGCGACCCACCCCAAATATCAACACCCGTGAGGCCATGCGGATAACCCACATAATCGTTGCCAGGGCCAAAATCAAAATCACGTAGCGTAGAATTGTCCCTTGGCTTAACGCGATTTTAAGTTGCTCAACCGCATCACCAATAAGTAAGGGAATCCAAACACTCAGAATATTGACCACCAGCAGAGTCACAATACCCAAGGTCAGATATTGACGGTGGGGTTGAAGATAGCTGGTTAGATACTTCAGCCTAGACTGTGCCATAAAAGTACTCGAAACGCGCCTGCAGCCTGAGCTGCTTCACTATCGTAGTACTCAATCACTCAGCCTGCCTGCCAAACTATCAGGCTTAGACCTCAATATTGGGGTCCCAGCCGAAGTCAAAGTCAGGTAGCCAGCCTCGCAAGAAGTAATAGGTAGATGTGAGCACTTCATCCCAGTAACGTGATGTGAGTTGGAGGGCATCGACGTTGGGAATAATGTCAGGTAGTCGAGAGAAGGTGTCATCGCCTGACCATCGATCCACTGAGTAAAAATCAGTTGGTTTGGCAATGACCTGCATATCCATATTTTCAAAGGTCAAGGCAGAGCGAGTCATGGTCATAGCTGGGGCGACCAACATAATCCTAGGATCGGTCGGTTCATCACGGTTATTCCTAGGGGGTAGCACTTGTTGATTGCGTAGAAATCGATCGACTCTCTCCGCTGTAGAATGCACGTTTAAGCCAGTGGATTCAAAGCTAATATTTTCGGCAGGCACGCCATTATTAATCAATACTGTTCTAATGTTTTGGCGTTTGGCCTGACTGGCCTCATTGGTGCCCCCTGGATCGGCGGTTACAATCACAAACGGATTGGCACCGGCCTGACGGGCTTCGGCATAAAGCTGAGACGCATAGATTAAGCGAGGCACCAGCGTAGAGTTGTAGGCCTGGTCGCTAGCGCTCTGAAATGCAACAGAAGCGGTGGTATCGCCAGCGTCATCGCCCAGGACAACAATCGCTCCCGTGAGATCTGTACGAGGACCTTCTAATCCTGCGGGACACACCTCGGCGCATAGCGCTGCCCGTTCGGCAAATGCCTGCTGCACTTCTAATTCTGAGCGGGCAACAATGTAGCGACTAAAAATCGGCAAACTTGTAATTACTAAGATGGCTAGAGCCGCTGCTACCTGCTGGCCTTTGACTTTTCCCACGCCGTCACTAATGGCTGACCCGAGCAGTAAAATTGTTGCGCCTAGCGGTGTCAGTGGCAGTGAGAGTAAGCGCCAAATGGTGCCAATGGTTTCATCATTGGGATCGGCAAATGAAGCTACGATCAGGGTTAAAACCACTACCCCACCAAACCAGGTCAGATACTTTTGCGGGATAATTTTGGTCAGGATATACCAAACCAAAAGTCCAATCGTGGCCCAAAGTAAAACACGGGTAAGCAGGACAAGCATGGGAACCTTTTAGAGAACAGGCGCGAGAGATTGTTCAAAAGTTAAGCACATTAGCTCATTTTCGGCTACCGGGTTAGGCCCTCAAGCCGGAACCAATATACCTGGATCTGTACGTAGATGTGCTCGAAACTGTAAAACATTTGGCAAACTATTTGATTTGCAGCTCATAGGAAACCTAAAAAACTTTGCGATCGCTCCGGCCAAATCAAAAGCGGGAGCCCTAGCTGGGCTCCCGCAGCGACGCTGAATATTCGTTATCTCACTGCTTGCATTGACTTTATCGCTATACCACTTTGAGGTTGGGGTATTGTGCAATAACCTCATCATTGGTCAGGGTTTCACCACTCGCCTGTGGTGTCCACAAAACTTCAACTGCCATCAGTGAATCACTAGGAATTGCACCAATTTGGTTGAGAGCTTGATTTAAATCTTGATCAGAATTGACCTTGGGGATAGTTAGTTTACCCTGGGTAGCTACAATCACCGTTGCAATGATGTACTGGCCAGATTGTAGGGAGCTATCTGCGTCGGGTAATGTCGCGCTGTTGTTCCCAGATAGCTGGTTATTCACATTGGAGACAGCTTCGTGGCTAAATTTGCTGCGCTCGGTTAGGGCTAAGCGATTAAATTCCACCTCGGCGGACGCTAGCTTGGTTTGAACGGTATCGGTATCTGCATAGGTCCAATATTCGGGGTGACGCAGCAGAGAAAGGGTGCTTTCTTGCAGCACTTTGGCCAATCCACTGGATGAGCTGGTGTCTGCGGAGGTGGCCAAACGGTTGAGATCATCCTGCAGGTGGCGTGCTTTAGCCAGTAGGCCGACCTGTAAACGAGCGACGGAAACCGTTGGATTTGGCGTGTAGGTTTCTCCCTCACCAATGCCTGTGGAGCGGAAACTGCGGACTAGGAAGGATGCGATCGCAAAAAACACCAGCAAGCTAAACAAGCCACCGCCACCAAACCCAAACAGCGGCATTATAAATGGAAACCCGAACCCAAAGCCGCCGCCAGGGTAGTAACCACCACCGGACGGTCCCCTGTAGCTGCGTGGTGACGAATATGTGCGGCTCGGTCTAGGGGCTCTAAAACTGCCACCACCGATACGTCCACCTGCGCGAGCAGCCAAAGCGCCATCAGCCTGAGAAAAGACCAGAACAAATGCTAGGACACAGACCAAAAATGGCTTTAACAAGGGCCGTAGCCGAGACGTAAGTTGGGTCAGTTTAAATCGACTCATGATGCAGAGTGTAGAAAGACGCTTAGATAGCTCACCAAAAATGTAGCTACCTTTACTCTAACGTCTTTAGTTAGGTCAGACAGTGGCTTCAGGTAGGGGGGATTACCGCCCCAACCCAACGGAGCAGGCTTTTTCCAACTTTGGCAAGTTTTAACACTGGTTAACGATTAACCGCCGCCCACAATCGTGACCACCTCTAATTGATCGTCTGTTTGCATCACCGTGGTTTCCCAAAATTGCCGATGCAAAATTTCACCGTTGTATTCCACCGCAACTAGGCGTGGGTCCATGTCTAACTGTTTTAGAAGTTGTGGCAACGTGGTACCCAGCGGGCAAGATTGCCGATTGCCATTAACCTGAAGGGAGATCAAGACGGAATCAGAGCTACTGTGCATGGGAAATTATAAAAACCTTATTCACCAAAATGCTGTTTGAACGCCTGGGTCGCCTGGGTCGGATCATCAGCCTGCATAATAGCCCGGACAATGGCGATGCCTGGAGCGCCTGCCTCTCGAACGGTGGCCACATTGCTAAGATCAATGCCTCCAATGGCAAACCAGGGCATTGGAGCATGGTCCACAGCATAGCGAATGTAGTCGTACCCTGCGGCTGCTTTGCCGGGTTTGGTAGGGGTGGCATACACTGGGCCAACGCCAATGTAGTCAGCACCTTCATCAATAGCGCGGGCCATTTCTGCTGGATTTGTCGTCGATCTGCCCACAATGGGCAACGGCCCTAAAATAGTGCGAGCCGCCGCCATTGGTAAATCTTGTTGTCCCAAATGCACTCCGTCTGCGCCGACTGCCGCTGCAATATCAACCCGGTCGTTAACAATAAACAAGGCGTTGTAGGCGTGGCAAAGCGCCTTTAACTTACTAGCCAGCTCTAAGCGCACCTCATCATCCGCGCTTTTTTCCCGATATTGAACAATATCAATGCCTCCCTTGAGCGCGGCTTCCACAGTTTCTAATAACCGCTCACTGGGGGAGGTGACCAAATAAGTCCGTGCCCTGGCCAATCGCTGTCGTAAGTCATGTCCCAGAAGTCTGCTTTCCAGGGTGTACAGCTTATAGCGCATCTGTTTTGCGCCGCTCGCCATTTCAGTCCCATAGAGCTTGCCATACTCTTCGAGTACGCGCAGGGCTTCCTGGACTCGACAGCAGTTGACCTGCACCACAGTGTCTAGGGTATCGCGCTGTTCTTCGTTGGGATGACTGAGAGCGGTGCCTGTGTCTCCAGGGGTGTCACGGCTTTGCCGCAGCTCATCGCTGTGCCAGCTCCCTAAGGTTTGCCGGAGATGTTTAATTTGTTCTGTGAGCACGGCATCATTAAGACCAAATCGGCACCATTCTTCAATAATCCGGAGACCTTCACGAGCCCGGTCTAGATTGGCGTCTAAAATGCGACAGAGTACTTTCTGAGACTGGGGTGTAGCAATCGACTCAGGGGGCATAGATAGCATAGACATGAGGGCAAAGCCTTCCTATCGTATCAGCTGTAAATTCAGGATCAGACCTTATGCTCACTATTTTGAGAGCGTGACATGAAAACCGACCCTGGAATTTAATAGAAATCTGTTGCCAGGGGTTGACAATTGTCCAAGCCCCTATCAAAATCTCAAAGCATAAAAACTTAGCCAGGTTTAAACAACCTAGCTAAGGCTAAATAACTTCAGCATTAACGACATCCTGCTTCACGCACCTACCGCAGATTTTGCAGCACTAACCACAGATTTAGGAAGGTGAGCAGAGCGTCATCGCAAGCAGCTCGGAGAAGAGTATTCTCCCGAGCAACTGTCTGGTGGATTTGACGATGAGCGCAACAAAAAAATATATGAAATCTGTGCAGGATACGCTGTTGCTGCTAGCCATGGCAGCCGTCATAACAACACTCCCGGCTAATGCCCAGGAACCTTCTAATAGCTCTCGTGACCAATATGCGCTGAGTCAGGGGGCTCAAAACTATCGTGTGCTGCATGTTGATGCAGCGGCAGGGCACGATCAGCAGGGAGTTGGCAGTGTGGAACAACCCTACAGGACGATTACGCAAGCATTACGGATGGCCCCCGCCACTAGTACAGTAATTTTGTTAGCACCGGGCCACTATAGCCAAGAATCGGGTGAACATTTTCCTTTGCGTTTGCGACCTGGACTCACAATTCAAGGGAATGCAGGTGAAACTCGTAACACGATCATTGCTGGCGGTGGAGAGTTTCAGGATAGTGGCACTGCCAACTATGCCACCATTGTGACGACCGATCGCTCTGGGTTGGCGAATGTCACGGTGTCTAACCCCAAGGGAAGTGGCGTGTGGATTACGGCGGGTTCACCTGTGTTGCGCAGGGTGGCACTCGTGTCTAACGCTGTTTCTGGAGTCCAGGTCTCCAATGGGGCTCCGGTGATTGAGAATAGCTACTTTCACCGTAACCACTATGGTTTGACCATTCAAGGAGATGGTCGTGCCATGGTGCGAGGTAACTATTTTGAAGCAACAGGCCGGGCTATTACTGTGGTGAGTCCAGCCACTCCAATCATTAATAACAATCGGATTGCTCGCAATGATGTGGGGATTGCCTTAAAGAATAATGCCCGTCCTCTCATAGAAGCGAATGTACTGGATGACAACCGACGTAATGGGGTGGTGGAAGTAGACACAGCTGTGGCAGTAGCGCCAGCAGCACCTGCTAACCCTACGGATGTCATTGCCGTTAAGGTTGCAGCCGGTACCTATGAGTCGAATCCTCCGGCAGCAGTGGCGGTTCAAGAGCGAGCGGCGGTACTGATCAGACCTGATGCTGAAACTGTTGAGCCTGAAGTCGCTGAGATGGAAACTGCTGTGGCTGTTATCCAGTCCGATACTGACTTGAATGCTGCTGCTGAGGCTGTGACTGTAACGACTACGCCGACGGCGATACTAGAAGAGATAACGGATGTGGATGAAGCGGTTTTGGATGAGGCGATCTCAGATGAGGCGATCTCGGATGAATCGATTAGTGCGATCGCACCTGACAGACAACAGTTAGCAGCGGCATCGGTGGCACCAGCTCCGGTAACAACTGACAGGACAGCTGAGACCATGGCTACCGATGATGCCATTCCTATAGCCATTGTTCCGGTAACGACACCCGATGAGAGTACCCCCCATAATTCACCCAGTCAGGAACGACGAGAAGGCGTTGCGAAACTTTTGGCTCGATTAAATAGTAGTCCTGTTCCTGACTCATCGCCGCCAACTGCAACCGTTGAATCCGCTCCTGATGTTGCTACTCCTGCTGCCCCCGCCGTTAGGGTGATCGACACTGGTGAGCGATTACCTGTACCATCGGTGGCGATTCCGAGTGGGCAGGGTTCCATGAGTCTGACTCCGCCAGGCACCACAGTAGCTCTAGCTGCCACATTTCGCTATCGTGTGCTGGTTGATATGGCAGATGCAGAGGCATTGCAGAGTTTGGTGCCTGATGCCTTTCGTACCCAGGTGGATGATCGCATATTTATGCAGGCGGGTGCCTATGTAGACGAAGCAGATGCTCAAGAGCGATTAGATTGGCTCCGAGAGCATGGCATTGATGGGCAGGTCAATTTGAGAAATTGAACGCTGACAGCCATTAAAAAATCACATCTAGCTCAAAATCCTGTAAATCTAAGGTATGAAGCGCACTCACGCCAGTTGGTTTGTCTTGCCATGTAGCAACCAATAGCTCATGGGAACTCCAGGCGGTCACCGCAGTCACTGCGGCTGGTCCCTGAATCCCACCAATTGTGGAGAAATCACGATCCAGCAACTGTATCCGTCCCTCCCTATTGCTAAAGAGATAGCCCAGGGGTAAGTCCAGCATAAAAGTAGGGCAAATATCTAAAATCAAGCGGGTCATACGCAGAGGCTTCAGGGTCAGAATAATCACTGTATGAGGCTCATTTACGTCGATCGCCAGCCACTGATGAGGCTGTTGCATGGGAGTTAACTGTCGTAGAGTAATACCCAAATCTAGGCATGTGAGGTACATGCCTTGTCGGTTCCATAGCAATAGCTGACTACCGGCTTGTTTAGAGCTAACTAAGATGGCGATATGACCGTCATCAAGTGCCAGCACTTGATTAATATCCAGGTCTGGTGGCAGTGGTCGACGGGCAGGCACCTGGTTTGACTGGCGCAGTTGCGTAATGGTCAGTTGTTTGGTGCTGGGGCTAACCGTAGCTACCCAACGATGGTGAGGTGCAACGGCGACCAGCGACGGTGTGGGCCAATGGCTTAGGGGCGTCAGAGCAGTGGGGGTAGAGCCACGCCAAAGCGTGTAGGGTGTACTCACTAGTAACCCGGTTTTGTGTGAATATATGCCCTGAATTGGACCATCTAAACTTTGCTCAGAAATAGTGAGGGATGGCGGCTGTAAGATGCTTAATTGAGGGCCACAGGCAATCAGGGTCTGGGAGTCTGCAGCGGTTCCGTTTGTCAGTGTGGCTGAATACTGCTTGAGGTGATGTACGGGGTGAGTCAAGCTGTAGGTGGGGAGACCCCGATAGGGATGGTAGATGATCGGCTCGGCTCTGTCCGGTAAGGTTAGCTCTGCACTCAGGGGATCGACCTGTTGCAAATCTGCTAACATTTCAGCCGCAGTTGGATATCGACGGGCTGGTAATTTCTCTAAAGCTTTATTGATGATTTGTCTTAGCGGTTTGCTGAGGTGATCGACTGTGGGTACGGGCTGGTTAAGGTGGGCTGATTGTAAGGCTGTAGGAGTGCCTGTAAACGGTCGTTGTCCTACCAAGAGTTCGAATAGCATGATGCCCACGGCATACACGTCTGCCGTGGGAGCATACTGACGATAAAAGCGTTCTGGAGCCATGTAGGCAGGAGAGCCTGTTTGACCTGACCCTTTATGGTTAGGCAGTTCTTGGACCAATCTGGCAATGCCAAAGTCAGAAATCTTGGCTCGCCAGCGGCTGCCACAGTAGCTGAGTAAAATATTTTCGGGTTTGATGTCGCAATGGATGACTCCTTGCTGGTGAGCGTGGGCTAACCCACGCAGGACATCTGATACCAGGGTGAGGATGTCAGCCAGGCTTAAAGGATTGAGCATGTGCGATCGCAAAGTTCCCCCCGCACAGTACTCCAATATTAACTGTCGACCATCCTCAGCATGTTCTAGTGCATGGCAAGCCACAATATTGGGATGGGAAAGACTTAATAAACAGTGCAGCTCTCGCAAAAACGCATGGGTAGATAAGCTATGGCGATGAACATATTTAATCGCCACCAGCTGTCCTGTTTTGCGATGAACTCCACAATACACACGCCCAAACTGACCGTTGCCAACCAGTCCTAACAGGCGATAGCTAGACCGCTGATGGATAATTTTCACATCACTGCATCCGTTGCGTTCGTTGACCCGCCAGCACGCCGCTATGCTCCCTGCGCTACCAGTAGATTCATGATCTCATTATGGGAAAGGCCCTGCTTTACACCGGTTTCTGCCAGAGTTAACCGCTCTTTAAGACCCAGGACAAAACAATTTTCTTCAGCTCCTAGGGATTCACATTCCGTTTGCACACAGTGCAGTGTTTGATCACTCAACGCACTAAAAAAGGCTTGTAATGCTCCCATCTCCAGAAAACCAACAGGTTGCTCTAACTTAGGTGCGTAGTAAATAAACGCCGATGACCGAATTTTAACAACTAAAAAACCTTGAGACTGATAGGTCTTATCCAGGCTAATCTGGCCCCAGCCGTGGGTGACCCAACATTGCTGCAGGGCTTGCATAAATTCAGCCATCGATAAGCTTAATATCGACCGATTGTGATAATCAGTCAGCTCTTCACAAAAGCGAGTATAAAAGTTTTTACCCCACCAGCGTCCGCAGTTGTATAGCACTAGCATGGCCGCCTGACCAGTTTCATTGTCCAACCCTGAATAAATCGCCCGAATGAGCGTACTCGGCAGTGCCAACAAGCGGTCACCCCGGCGATTTTCCAACAACCCCAGCTCTAGAGTGCCGTGCACGTATACATCACTAGCAAAATAGTTAGCCGTCAGGTTATTGTCTGCAAGTAAGTCGGCTACTAACACCATCTTGACGTATTTCCTAAAGGGCCTTCTACAAACATGACACCCGTTTGAGCAAATTCTATCATCGGAGAGTTTCCTCAAACAGAGCAGCGCGTCTACTCCTCAGCCTGTAACAGCTGCTGGGCAGCTTCTAGCGCGGGTTTAAGTAGGGCAAACTGTGAATCAGTCAGGAGCCTGGGTAGCTGTTGATTGAGGTAACGCTGCAGGATGGTATCAATGGCTTGGGTCTGGTAAACCGATACCATGGTTGGCAGCCATCCTTCTAACCGCCGCCGTCCTAGATTGACATCATCTGCCAGCATACCTAGGGCTGCGTAGCGTAAAATCAGAATCGTTTGTTTAATGCTTTGTTCTAGAGAACTTTGATTCTCCTTTAGCTCAGCTGGGAGTCGATCCACCAATTCTTGAAGCAGATTCACCTCCCACTCACGCAGCTGACGATAGGCTCGAACCCGATCCGCTAGGCTGCCAACATACCGACCAAGGTTACTCAATTCCTGAGCTGTAAGATAGCTTCTATCGGGTTGCAGCTCAATCTGCCGCAAAATGTGTTGGCTGGGAGTTGTCATGGTGATCAATGGGCAGTTTTTATCCAGAACCTGGGACAGACGACCGCCTGACCTAGAACAATGCCGACAGGTCCTCCAGGGTCAGGGTATCGTCTTCTATTGAGACGATATCGTCATCTCTAATGGGAGCCCAGTCATCAGCGGGTATAGATGCTGTTGTACCCTGCCAAGGAAATGTACCAAAAAATTGCCCAACTGTTTCATAGGGAGGGAGTATGGCGGCATCATCCAGATCTAGCAAGACGCTCCCATACCAATTGATTTGTTGAAAAAATTCGCCGACTGAGATCGTTTCTGCTGGTTGACTATCCAGCCTATACGGGGTTGGAAGGCTACCCATCATAATGAGTCTCCAGAACGCAGCCGGTTTTCGATATCACTGGCTGTTGCTCCTTCGTTCAGCCAAAATGCTGCTGCATCAATGCGATCCTTGGCTCCCAATAGAAACTTACAGTAGGTTTCGCCCATGGAATAACACTGAATCTCGATACAGCTCAGTTGCTTACGAACCATTTCGGTGAAAAAGCCTGCATAGAGGCCTGCATAGAGATAGCAGACGGGTTTACCAACATCTCCCAGGGTTCGCGCTACGGCTGAGTCAAATAGGTTGATAAACATAAACCCTTGGGTGCGGTCGGCCATGTCGATTTCCCAACGTCCCCAGCCTTGGGCTGTAAAAGGCCACCACCAGGTTTCTAACAAAAACATCAGGTTAGCTTGCTGTGGACTCACGTTATACTCACGTTCAAACCATTGGTCAAAAAATTGTGAGTCTTGCTTACCCCATTCCAATCCGATGGAATACATGACAGCGGCTGAGGCTGCTCCAACTTCTTCCTCTAATCCTTCTAACAGGCCGATGATAAAGTCTTCGCTGGTGAGGATGTTACGGCTGCCATTCCAGTCAGAAATAGTGCCTTCTGAACCATTGAACTGAAAGAAATCGGAAAACTTATAGTGGTTATGCTTTTGGGGGTATTGCTGATGCAGCTTGTGGGAATGAACCGACGGGGTGTCCATAAGACCTGATATACCTGGAGATACCTTCAGGGTAACGCTATTGACCTAGCAAAAGTCTGGCCTGGGCCAAAATTGGGCAAAATAACTCAGCCTCTTGTGGTGTCAGGTATTGACGGATGATTTCCTGCATCGCTTTGTAGGTGATGTCGCAACTTTGTTGGGCTTTGAAGGAGCGCATGATGGATTGAAACCAGAGTAGAAAGCTCTCTTCTAGGCCCACTTCATCTGCCACCAGCAGAGCATGGGCGCAGTAGCGTAATACTCTAACGGTGTCTCGCTGCCATTTTGCACTGAGGTCTACTTTGCCGCGTCGCAGTAATTGGGGGTCAGTTGCTTTTAGCTTTTTTTTGACTTGCTGGATAATGTCTGGTTCAGCTTTTTGAATTTTTTGATAGGCACTAAACCTCAGCCGGGCTGTTTGCAAATAGTTTTGCAAAAACATGAGTTCTGTATCAGTGGCATAGCGACCATCGACTTCACGGACGAGGGTTTGAAGCTGACTAAACATAGGGGCAAGGCAGTGGGCGGTAGTTTGAATGGGAAGAGATGGTGCTGGCAATGTCTGTACATTGGAATAAGGCTATTAATAGCGGGGAATGGAGTTATCTACAAGTCGGGCGTAGGCGTCGATGCCGCCGGATAGGTTTTTGGTACGCTCAAAGCCCTGGCGTTGGAGCCATTGGCACATCTGGGCAGACCGCATGCCGTGGTGGCACATAACGATGGTTTCGAGACTGGGGTCAAGGTGATTAAAGATTTGCTCGGACCAGTCAGGATATTGGCTTAGGGGTAGATGAATAAAGTTAGGTAGATGCGAGATCGCAACCTCCTCTGGCTCCCGCACGTCCACGAGCTGTAGCTCACCATCTGTTAGTCGTTGGGCAAACTCGGGCGCTGATATTTCTTCGATACCTGCCATTTCGTACATTGATCTGCTCCGATAGGATCACCACTTATTTGATTAGGGTAGCGTTTGCGATCGCTAATTAGACGAAATATAAAGCAACTCTGCTTAAAAGTAGAAGCAACCCATCGATTGCCGTTTGTCAAACAGAGCAGAGGCGTTGTAGCTTCCCTCGTGCTATTACTTGAGCATGAGCAATCGATCCTTGCAGGTATATGAATCAGACCAACGACTAGCAGTCCCGTGATTCCTTTGCCCGATTCTGCAAGGCCATCAAATCAGCTTTTATACAACACCCTATCCAAAAAACATATCGAAGAGTTTATCTCGCAAGAGAATATGTCAAGACTGGTAGAAAACTGCTTAATGAGCGTGAGTTAAGAGAACTATTGGCAGCCTATAATCTTCAAATTGTTAAAGTCAATCCCTTGAGTGTTGCTGAACAAGCAAAGCTATTTAGAGTACTTCTCAAATGGGGGTTAACCTTGCTGTTCAGGTCTTTGCGCTAGAAAATAGCCCAACACCACACCGCTGAGGCTGCAGACTAAATCTAGTGCATCTAAGGTGCGATAGGGTGAGAGCCCTTGCACAATCTCTTCTGCTGTCATTGCCAGTCCAAACAATACTGGAAAAATAGGCAAATATCGAACACCTCTGAAGTGTTGTCGATGCAAAACTCGATGGCCTAGATAGCTGGCTAGGGCGTAGAGCACTACGTGCCCAATTTTGTCATAGTAGGGGATTTTTCCGAGCAAACTGAGCGGTAAGTTATTGGTGTAGGCCGCCCATAGAATTAATAAGAATAGTCCACCATAGCCTAGTGCTAGTAAAACAACATGGCGCTGATTAGACTGGTCAAGTTTAGAAGATGTTTTCATAAAATAGAAATAAGCGGCTGATAGACGATTCTCAATACCGCGATCTACAGTGGGCTGCATCTTGATATCGGATACATCAATCACATTTGATATGGGTCATGGGCAAGCAATTTAGGCATCGAGTTGGACTATGGCTAGGCTTACTGACGTTGGCAGCCGGTCTGTTTGTGTTTTATGAGCTATCTTCCAAAGCCCAATCGTCGCAGCTTAGGGTGGATGGTGAGCAACTGCGATCGCACCTCCAAACCCTGGCCAACGAACGGCACACTAACACCGCCTTAGCCTGCACCCGCACCTACTTAACCCAACAACTCCAAAGCTACGGTTACGAGCCCATCAGTCAAGCATTTGGGGTTGGCGACAGTGCAGGTATTAACCTGAGCGTTGTCCGTCCGGGCATGCAAACCCCTGAGCAAAAAATTCTAGTCGGCGCACACTATGACTCAGTGGCCGGTTCCCCTGGTGCAGACGACAATGCTAGTGCTGTGGCCACGGTCTTAGAGATAGCCCGGCTGTTTGCCGACTACCCGACCGATAAAACCCTGCAGGTCGTCTTGTTTGACCAGGAAGAGCTACAACCAGCGGGTGCCGGACTGTTGGGTAGTAATGCGTTTGTCAACGATGCCGCCAACCTGAATGGCTTAACCGGTGCAGTCATTTTAGAAATGCTAGGCTATGCCTGTTATGAAGCCGGTTGTCAAACCTATCCACCTGGACTAGGAGATGAAGGTTTGCCCAATCAAGGAGACTTTATTGGGGTGATTGGCGATGCCGAGCATCCAGACTTGTTGGCTGTCTTTTCTACCGAGGCTGAGAATACTGCTGACACCCAGATACCAACAGCGATCAAAGCAGTGACGCTACCAGTGCCCATTGGGGTTTTGCCGCTGATGCCCGATCTCTTTCGCAGTGACCATGTCCCTTTCTGGCTCAATGCTATTGGAGCCGTGATGGTGACTGATACTGCCAATTTTCGCAATCCAAATTATCACAGGGACAGTGATACGGTTGAGACTTTGGATTTAACGTTTTTAGAACAGACTGCTAACTACGTGGTTGAGCGTCTATCAGGGCTGTTGGCAAATAGCTAAATGCGAGTTTGGAAATCTAACTACTCTTTCTAGGTGAAAAAGATTGTGAAGTTGGTTCTCCTTCGGCTTTGACAGACTGAGGTAAAAACGATGGCAATGCGGGTTCTGATTTGTCGAGTTTGACGCCAGGAGTCATGTCTTCAACGGCTGCATCATTTAACTCTCCGCTGAGCAAATCATTGTCTAAGTCATCAGTGACGGAGTCTTCTCCATACATCGTGATGGCTTGTGAGGATGCTGCTTGAGGTGAATTCTGTTCCTTGGGTGTGACCACATAGGAAACCTCAGGTGTTGCTTGGGGGGCGGTTTCTAGGAGGGCAGCTGTTTCTTCTTCTGCAGAAATATCGTTTCTGGCTGGGGGCAACAATAGGAGCCGTTTTCTGAACTTTGCTACGGGAGCCATCATTTCGGCAATGCGTTCTTCTAGCCAGATGAGCCCGGCCCCAAGGGCTTCGGCCAGGGTGCTAATCAAGCGGTAAAGGGCAACGCCGCTGATGACTAACCCACTGGGCAGTTGATTCCCCAAGATTGCGATCGCAACCGCCTCAAATACACCCACACCACCGGGAGCCCCAGGCACCACCAGCCCTAGCAACCAGGCAATACTAAACGCCCCCATAATTGGCAAAATCTGATTTGGCTGTAGCGTTTGGAGGGCCGCAATCGTAATCACAAACCCAATGCCGCGTAGGATCACAAACCCAAGCTCTCCCAACAGTGACGACCAAGGATACCGCTTGAGCCGTAACGTGCTGATAATCACCGTCAGTCCTTGGGACTTAGCTTTGGCTTTGCCGAGCTTTTGCAGGATGGGATTCAGAAAACGTGGGTGAATCGCCACTAGCATCGCCACTAGCGCTGCTGTGGACACAATTAACAGCCGCCAGTCATTAACCGCAGTTACGCTAAAGCTAATGGCAGCTAACCCCAGAGCGGCAGCAGCCATCAGCACGGGTTCTAACACAACACCGAGGATAGCAGCGCCCGTCGATGAGCCCGATGTCTGTAGCTCCCGTACCCGTCCATAGAAATGCCAGACATTGCCTGGTAGATACTTAGCAATGTTGGTTTTGAGATAGATCATGGTGGTCCATCGACCATCGCGGGGCTGGCCAATGGATTTTAAAATCAGATGCCATACCCACCCCGACCAAATGTGGGCGATCAGCGTAATTCCTAAAGCAACTGTCAGCAGCGCTAAAGTAGCGCCGGTAATT
The DNA here is from genome assembly GCF_000482245.1 of Leptolyngbya sp. Heron Island J. GTDB lineage: Bacteria > Cyanobacteriota > Cyanobacteriia > Phormidesmidales > Phormidesmidaceae > Leptothoe. The sequence goes on from NZ_AWNH01000046.1 coordinate 32,656, forward strand.
TCCAGAGTTCTGACCTCTTGCCAATGATCCTTTAAGGTCTTAGCAAGAAAGAATAGAATGCCACCAAATAAAAACCAGCGAAGGATGCGATTAACCATGGGTGGTAGGAGCCCGCACATAAAATGGCGGTGTAAAACACTTGGGCAATGGTAACGAGTATTAAACCGCGTTCACATTTAAAACTCTAGGGTCATAACCTAGACTTTTAATTTGGACGGGCATTTTGGATACAGGTTTAGCACACAGTGTTGACACATTACCGATTAGATTGTCTTTTGGGGCAGATAGCCTGTCATAATTCGGCCACAGCACCGATATTGGTTATGGTAGGTCCGGCTGACTGGATCGGCGAGAGTGACGATTGAGTCAATGCCGATACCATTGCGTCCTTGATCTTTGCCAGAGCTATGGATATAGCTTCCTGCTCCCAGGGATAGGGCAACGTGGTTGGTACGCTCTGGGGTACCAAAGAAGAGCAGATCCCCAGCTAGCAGGTCATGTTTGTCAATTGTGGTTGTAAAGGCTTCTTGTTGGTAAGAGTCGCGGGGTAGGGGGACTCCTACTGATGCAAAGGCGGCTTGTACTAGCCCGGAGCAGTCATAGTTAGGAGCCACAGTGCCACCCCAAAGATATTTATTGGGAACTGCCATAGCGGCCTGGGTAAAGGCGATCGCATCTGGAATCACTTGCTCAATATCATGCCGAGTCATAGTAGGCGGCTGGTACGACGTAGTGGCAGGTGTCAGGGCGTCAATATCGTCTAACCTGAGCCAGCCGGGATAGTCGTCAGCGCACAGAATGACATGAATGCCTGTGGATTCAATGGCTGTGATTCTCAGCTGGCGTCCGGTGGCGGCCTGGGTAACCAGACTGGGTTCAGTTGGGGTTTTGTAGAGGTTGAGGTTGCGATCGCATCGATACTCAGCCTCAGGAGCCAGCTGCCAGCGATTCTTCAAATCCATTAACTGAACCAAATTCATCCTCCTTTTCCGTGTTCCGAACCCTTAGCATTCAAAGTGCAGACAGCGCCATACTGCAATTAAATATCTGCAACCCGAATGTAACGCTCTTGACGTTCCTATGTAACGAATGACCCATTACGTCAGACAATAAAAAAACATTTTGTCGCATTAGCTACTGTTTTGTTAGTCGTCTTCATCCGTTAAGCAACGCCATGACTCTGACTGCCGCTCGACCCAAAATCAACGAGACCTTTCGTATTACCCCCCCAGCCCTAGACATCCCGGAGCGTCTGCTGCTCGGCCCTGGCCCTTCCAACTCCAATCCCGACGTGGTTGCCGCTATGAACCGGCAGCCCATCGGTCATCTAGACCCAGCCTATCTGGATTTAATGGATGAAGTACAGGCGATGATGCGCTACGTCTGGCAAACCGAGAACCAGATGACATTGCCCATCAGCGGCACTGGTTCTGCCGCTATGGAGGCCACTCTGGCCAATACAGTCGAGCCTGGGGATGTTGTGCTTGTCGGCATTAACGGCTACTTTGGCAACCGCCTGGTGGATATGGCCGGTCGCTATCGAGCCGATGTCCGCAGCATCAACAAACCCTGGGGACAGGTCTTTAGCCTAGGCGAACTACGTGCTGCCCTCGAAGAGCATCGTCCTGCCATTCTGGCTCTGGTCCATGCCGAAACCTCTACCGGTGCGCGTCAGCCCCTGGAAGGTGTAGGTGATCTGTGCCGTGAGTTTGACTGTCTGCTTCTGGTTGATACGGTCACTAGCCTCGGTGGTATTCCTATCTTTCTAGATGAGTGGAAAGTAGACATGGCCTATAGCTGCAGCCAAAAAGGCTTAAGCTGCCCTCCAGGCAGCTCCCCCTTCACCATGAGCGAGCGGGCCCTGCAAAAGTTGGACCAACGTCAGACCAAGGTCGCTAACTGGTATTTAGACATTTCCTTGCTGCGTAACTACTGGGGTAAGGATCGCACCTACCATCACACTGCCCCGGTTAACATGACCTACGCAATCCGTGAGGCGCTACGTCTAGTCACTGAAGAAGGATTAGAGAACTCCTGGGAGCGTCACCAAACGACCGCCGAGAAACTGTGGGAGGGCCTGGCAGATTTGGGTCTTAATTGTCATGTGGATAAAGAATATCGTCTGCCAACATTGACAACAGTTCAGGTGCCAGAAGGTGTTGATGCGAAAGCGGTAACCAGTAAGCTACTCAATGACCATAATATTGAGATTGGCAATGGTTTGGGTGAACTAGGCGGTAAGGTCTGGCGTATTGGCCTGATGGGCTATAACAGTCGGCCAGAAAATGTAGACAATGTGCTAGTGGCTTTAGGCAAAGTTATGGCAGAGCTGTAACTGGCTAATTAACAAAAGGTCTGTAAAAATCACCTCTGCTGAGAACCGAAATATTTTCAAAGTATCAGCAGAGATTTTTCATATGAGAAAAAATCGTGTATGTCTCATCAGTTAATATTGCAGTAAAAAATATCAAATTTCTTTGAATTATTTATAAGTTCCTAAGAACCACTCATCCCTGTTCTGATCTGAGCGAGCTAGAGTAGTACTAATCGAAGCGACGTGCTTTGAAGTCATATAAGTCGCGCTTTGTCTAGTTTCCATACTTAAATTCGGAATCAGTGACTCATGGCTGATGGATTCAAAGAATATAGGAGTGTCGGCGAATTCCCACTCCACATTCAAACGTTAAATAGAGAAGAGCTTGAGGCTACTTATCAAGATATTCGTCAAGAATATAAGCGCTTATCCATTAGTCGTGGGCAGTTAGTAAGGCGTCAGACAGAAGCTAAAACCAAAGTTAAGACACTGAAGCATAGCTTGGCTAATGTTAGTTCCGCTTTGGATACTCTTAGTCGGGATAAAGAAACTCTGCAAAAGTCTTTAGCTCATAGTGTTCAGTTACAAGGGTCAATTCGAACAGAACGTGATCAGCTGTCCAGCAGTGTGCGTGATTTGAAGCAACAGCTTGATGCCACTGCTGGTCTATTAGATGAATTTGAAAACGTCTATGAGGAAGTTAAGGATAATAAGAGCCTAGGCGGCTTCTGGCGATTACTACAGGCTGCAAAAAGACTTTTGACCACAGATATTAGCCAACTAATGATGAAACGGGCAGATGTGGTGGTTGAAGACGACGAAAACGATTTTCTAAAAGAAGATCAAGCTAGTATTAATCGTAGCTTACTTGATAACCGAGGTTAACTCATGGGGCGCTTAACGGATTCACTCAGAAAAGCCTCAGCAAAGTTAGATAACATCGAATCGGGTATCGATAAAATGTCATCTCTGAGTGAAGACTTGGCCAAAAATACGGCCAATGTAGCCGATGCTTCGCTCAAGTTAGGATATACCTATGCTAGGGCTGAAAAAGAATTAACTACTGATGCTCCTACGCAAGCTGAAAAAGCTGATGACGTAGCTTCAAAAATAGCGACGCTCAGTCAACAGCTAGAAAAAGCCCGAAGTTCGCAAAACGCTTTTCAAACCTGGAATGATCTATACCGCCTTCAACAGGTGCTAGTAGTTCAATATTTGCAGGAGCAAGATATCGAGCCAGCTGTCCTAGAGCAAGTTCACCAGATATTAAAGTTGAAAAGCATTAAACAGGCTCCTACTCTAGCTAACAAAATTTTGAACCTGGCTCCGTCTAAAATTCTGCGCTTGCTAAAGAATCCGCTGAAGTATAAATCACACCTGCTGGATAGATAATGACTGACGGGATCTAGATGGGCTCAGCTTTCTAATACCTTGCTGCCAGTTACCCGCTGATAATGCTCCACCACGGGAAACGGATCATAAAAGTGGTGCAACAGCGCCTTCCATTGTTGATATTCTTCTGAACCGCGAAAACCTTGAGTGTGATCCTCTAAGGTTTGCCAAGTCACTAGCAATATATATCGGTTCTCTTTTTCGATGCACTTTTGCAATTGGTGGCTGCCATAGCCAGCCATGGAGCTAATAATCGACTGGGCTTGCTGAAATGCAGTTTCAAAGGCGTCGATTTCTCCGGGTTTGATGTCAAGAATAGCGACTTCTAGAATCATGGGTTGAGTGAGTCAATACTGGCAGATCTTCTAGAATAGAGCTATGTTCGAATTCAATCCTGATGAGTGCTATGTCCTTAACACGCTTACCACTCCCTACAGATACCTGGACATCAGTTGCCTGGGATGAGTTCGTGCAGTTGGTTGAACGGCCTGAACATCAACACCATAAAGCCTACTATTCCAATGGCAAAATGAGGCTGGAAACCATGCCAACAGGTTCCGATCATGCAAGAGACCATGCCATCCTCATGCTGCTTATTGGTCTTTTCGGCATGGTTACGGGTATTCCCCTTGATCCTCGTGATGCTTGCTCTTATCGCAGACCCGGTAGCGATGAATTTCAACCGGATATCTCTTACTACGTTGGTGATCATGCGAACTGTATCCCTAAAGGCACTCGCATCATTAACTTAGAGCAACATCCCAAACCAGATCTGGTGATCGAAATTTCCGACACGACCCTGGCTGATGATAAAGGTGAAAAACGTCTTCAATATGAAGCGTTACGTATTTCTGAGTATTGGATTTGGGATGTTAGAAATGTCCAGCTGATTGCGTTTTCGATTTCGCCAGATGGCAGCAGCAAACGTATTGACACATCAAAAGTACTCTCAAATTTGACCCTGAGTCTGATTGTAGAGGCACTACGCCGCAGTGACGTTGCCGATCAGTCAGCAATTGGTGCATGGTTTATGGAACAGATTCGTTAGTCAGTCTAAACTTAACGACGGATCTCCATAGCGGCATTATAAATGGCTTCATTTCTGCGCACTGACTTATCCAAGTCCACCACTGGATTGGGATAATCCACACCAATAGTCACATTGCAACGCTTCTGCTCGTCTGCATCTAGTTTCCAGGGGCTGTGAATTTTTTTGCGGGGTACCTTGGCTAGCTCTGGTAGCCAGTGTTTTACATACTTTCCATCTGGATCATAGTCTTTTGACTGTTTAGGAATATTGAAATAGCGAAAACCGCGAGCGTCGTTGCCGACACCAGCTGTGTAATTCCAGTTTCCCCAGTTGCTGCAAACGTCGTAATCTATCAGCAGCGACTCAAACCACTCTGCTCCCATGCGCCAGTCGATGCCCAGATTTTTAGTTAAAAAGCTGGCGACGTTTTGTCGTCCCCGGTTTGACATAAATCCAGTGGTGACTAACTCTCGCATGTTGGCATCCACCAGCGGATATCCTGTCTCACCTCTGGTCCATTGTTCAAATCGTTGCCAATCTTGTTTCCAGTCGACTTGTAACCCTCGTAATCCTGAAGGATAAAACACGGTATCGCCATGTTTGGCACAGATAAACCGAAAAAAGTCTCGCCAGAGTAGCTCAAATATTAGCCAATAGGTGGAGTCATTTTTTACACGTTTAGCTTCATAGGCTCCCACTTCTTCGTAGATACGACGGGGTGAGAGACAACCCAGGGCCAGCCAGGGGGAGAATTTAGAGGAATAGTCTGCGCCTAACATGCCATTGCGAGTTTGTTCGTAGACGCGCAGTTTGTCTACATTCCAAAAATAATGTTGCAAACGCTGGAGGGCTGAGGTCTCTCCTCCTTTAAACGACAAGACGCCGCGTGGCTCGGGAGTTTTGTTGTCTAATCCTAGACTGGCTAATGTAGGCAGCCTACCTGGCTCAATAGTGGGCAGTGGCGACAGTTTTGTGGGGGCTACAAAGGCTGGATAAACTGAGCTGCTTTTTTCGACCTTTTTGCGAAAGGCGGTGAAGACTTTAGGGAGCTGAGAGATTTCAAAGGGTAAATCGTCGGGATGGTAGAGGGTGGCTCCCCAATACACTTCATAACTGATTTTGAGCTGGGTGAGTTGTTTTTCTAGGGCTGCATCCACAGCTAGCTCTTCGCTGGTGACTTCTTCGTGCCAGTAGACAGCGTCTACCTGCAGTGCTTTGGCAATGATAGGAATTTCGTCTTCGGGTTTGCCATGACGTACGACGAGATCTGAGCCTTTTGTCTGTAAGGATGCTTGCAGGTCAGACACGCTTTCTAGCAAAAACTGGGCACGATATACACCGGTTTTGGGAAAGCCAAAGCTGGTTTGGCTAAATTGACGTGGATCAAAACAGTAGACGGGAATAATCTCTGCGTTTTGCGCTAGGGCTCGGTGGAGCGGTTCGTGATCGTGGAGGCGGAGGTCATTGCGAAACCAGAGCAAAATGCGCATGAAAAAAGGTTTGAGTTGGGTGGGGAGAGGTAGAGCGTTTAATTTTTCTACCAAAGCAGTATGCTAAATAAAAGTTAACAATTTCTTCCCATAAAAGAAAGGAACGCAAACGATGGCGATTAAGGTGGGTGATACGGCTCCGGATTTTACATTGCAGTCCCAGTCTGGGGAGTCGGTGACGCTATCTAGCTTTAAGGGTCAGAAGACTGTGGTGCTGTATTTCTATCCCAAGGATGATACGCCTGGCTGCACTACGGAGTCCTGCACATTTCGTGATAGCTTCCAGGATTTTCAGGATCTGGGGGCTGAGGTGATTGGCATTAGTAGTGATTCTCCAGAGTCACATCAAAAGTTTGCTGGCAAGTATAGTCTGCCGTTTACTTTGGTGAGTGATGCTGATTCAAGTGTGCGTAAGGCTTATGGTGTACCGGCTACCCTAGGTTTGCTGCCAGGGCGTGTGACCTATGTGATTGATCAAAGCGGCACCGTTCGTCATGTGTTCAACTCCCAATTCAATCCTAAAAAGCACGTGGATGAAGCGCTTACAGTGTTGAAAGGGTTGGGCTGATTTGTTGATTTAGCCACGCGATGACTGCAGGCGACCGGGCTGTGAAGGTAATCACATATTCTTGCTCGGTCTTGCCTTGCTGTTGCACTTTGGCATAAATGTCGGTTTCACGTACCTCTAGCGGCGCTGTCTGGGTCTGGATTGTCAGCTTAATGTTGGTGAGTATGCTGAGGGGCTCAACATCTTTGATGTGTAGCAAGGCTGTTTTGGCGGAGAGTTTGTGGAGACTTCCCTGATGATGTTGGGCTCCAACTTGTTTGTTTTCTAGGGCTACGTATTCAATGGGGATGGTTTCAATTAGGGGCTCTAGGGGAAGTTCTTCTGTGGTAAGAGAAAGATTGTAAAAGTCGCCGCCGATGCCGGTGACGTCATAGATGGTGATGGGGCGTTTGATGCCTTTGGGGTAGACTTCGAGCTTGCTTTGGATAGCCAGGCGATGATTGTTGATGGTATCCATCTCTTGGTGGGTGTCTTCGGAAATAAAGATTTGACCGCCTGTGGTGTAGGACTCGATGCGAAAGGTGAGGTTGACGGCACCGCCGATGACGCTGTATTTCGTTCGCTTCTCGGAGCCGATGTTGCCGACGACTACCTGGCCAGTGTTGATGCCGATGCCCATTTCTTGTTCAGGAAAGCCATTGGCCCGCATGGCGGCATTGACTTCGACCATGGCTTGTTGCATTGCGATCGCACATGCCACGGCCCGGTCGGGATGATTATCATTGGCCACCGTATTAGGAGCTCCAAAAATCACCAAAATGCCATCCCCCATAAACTCATCAATGACGCCCTCATAGTCATTGATCACATCGGACATATAGCCCAGATATAGATTCAAAATTTTGACTACCTTTTCAGGGGGCAGCTGTTCTGATAGGGCTGTAAATCCCCGGAGGTCAGAGGTGAGAATCGTGATTTTACGAATCTCGCCGCCTAATCTAAGATTGTCAGGATTTTCCAGCAGATTTGCCACAATCTGATCGCTTAAATAGCGGCTAAAGGTGCGACGAATCTGGCTGGCACTGCGAGCCAAATAGGTATTGACGCCAGAAGCAGCGCCGACTAAAGCCATTAATGGCGGAATCACCGGCACCCACCAGCCTGCTAGCAATAATGCATAGGCACCCAGGACCAAAATCGAAGCAACGGCCACCAGTAGAGCCATTTGACGCAGGAGCGTACGTTTGCCTGGATCGCGCTGTATCCAGGTGATTGTTGCTCCCAATGCAGCCCATAGAAAAATCCAGAGAATTTCCATTGGTTCTGACCAGGTGCGGATCAAGGCTCGACCCTCTAAGGCCGCGCTGATGATTTGACTAGTAATATTGGCATGAATTTCTACCCCAGCCATGGACTTGGGCAGGGCCAACATCTTACTGCTGTGGGGTACGAAGAATCTATCCTTCAGGCTTTCGGCTATAGAGCCAATCAGAATAATCCGATCTGTAGCCCAGTCATCGGCGATTTCATCATTAAGTACAGCTCTTAAGGGGACGGTTTCTATCAGCTCGCTACCGCCGCGATAATTAATTAATGTTTGATAGCCGCCAGCATCGGCCCGGACATACCCACCATCGTTAGCTTCCAACGGTCGAAAGACTGCGCCATTAAGCTGCCAGGAGTCTGTATTATCGACGGGTTCGGGGCCAATCCCTTCAGCATCTAAATAAAGCAGGGCCAGATACAGGGCAAAACTGGGGGCCTGGTCACCTTCAGGGGTGGTCACCATCAGCAGTCCCCGTCGAATTGTATTGTCGTTGTCTACAATGCCGTTGTTGATGCCAATTTGTCCTAGTTCTGCCAGGGTGGGGGCGGCATCAATCAGATCCCGCTCGGCATTGTCTCCTAAAGTGCTGCGAATACCTACCAGATTAGGGGTACTACGAAAAACTTGTTCTAGCTCGGTATGGCCGGGTTCTACGGGAACATCGCGAATAATATCGAGACCAATCGCTCTAGGGTTTTGTTGAGCCAGTTTTGAAATTACTTCAGCATAAATTCCATCGGGGATAATAGCCTGGCCTAGTTCCCGAATGTCTTGCTCGTCGATGCCAACAATGGCAATCCGTGGGTCGGTCTCTTCAGGCCGCCACTGTAAATATTGGTCGTAGGTGCGCCACTCTAAGGGCTGTAACAGCCCTGCCGCCCTCAGAAGAACAACAAGAATGGTGGCAGTTGGCGTGGCAATGGCTACCCCGCGCCACTGCCACCACAGCTTTTTCAGGTTCATTATTCAGCGCCGCTGTGGTTGATGCCATCCAGTAGCTGCTGCAGGTCACTGGAATGGTTGGGGGTTGCTGTCGGTGTCCTTGCTGGGACTTCTCCTGCCAAATCATCCTGACCTAAGATGGGTTGTGCAGCGACAGAATCGAGGTCAACCGATGTGAGTAGTTCGGCCCAGGCAGTTGGGTTTTGAGACCGAATAGAGGCGGCTAAGGCGATGGTTTCTTGCCATGCACCAGCGGCTGCATAGAGTTCGGCCTGGGCCAGTGGATCATTGGCCACGGCGTTGAGTTCGGCTAAGAAATCGGGACTGGCATCAAGCCGCTGAATGCCACCACCCAGCAGGACATCGTCTCCACGATCGTCTGGGTCACAAATCAGGGCAAAATCCCAGTAGTATAGACTGCCGGAGGCAAAGGTGGGGGTGACGCCGTCTGCCTGGTATCTGGGCAGGTCGATTGGGAGGGTGCCAGGGGTCTCAGGCAGTGCAATAGCCTGTTGAAAAATTTCATCCCCCAGTTCATTGACAATGGTCAACTCTGCGCCAGCGGCTACGGTTTCTGGAATGTAGAACCAGAGGGCCATAGGAATATTGGTGTCGGCTCCAAATGCGGTTGCGATCGCATTATGAGGCAACAACGATGTCAAGGAAGGCCGATTTTGAGGGTCCAGACAGATCTCACCGCGAGTCGCCATGGATGGTCCCCGAGCAGGGGCACCGCGATCGCGGGTTTGAGGAAACTCTAAAGCATAACTAGGACCAGCACCAACCACTATCAGGGTAGCAAGCGCAGCTGGAATACAACGCAAAGGAATAGACATGACGATTTCTTCTCTAACAACCTCTGATTACGCGGGACTAAGTGATATGTGTGTTTGAATAGTTAACTGTTCTTACGCAGAACTACATGATTTTCAGAACCTGTTTCGGTAACTTTTGAGTAGACCAGTGGGGAAACTGTCTGCCAACAAGGCTGACAGAATCATGCTCTAAAATCTCTTAAATAACTGTTGTAATGTCTTGTAGACGCAGGTTGGTCAACTTGATCGTAGCTTGATCATAGGTGACTACCCATGAAAAATTGACTCGTCGGTTCTACAGACACATGAGTAATCGTTATTACACTCAAACACTTACCCGCTAGGCACATCAGTCATCCTCTTCAGGACGCTCAAATGAGACTTCGAGATCAATGGAGCGTTCATCATCCCTGAGGCCAAAATACCGAGCTTCGATCCCTGTAATATCCGTATCAGCATCCAACGGCACTAAAGAGGTGACCGAACCCAATGACAATAAATCCCCCGGTCTCAGGTCTACACCCTGGCTCTGCAAAGTATCCCGCAACCAGCGCACAGCATTAATTGGATGTCCCAATAAGGCGGTACTATTTCCTTCAACCAAAAATTGACCCCTGGCATTTTTGAGGACAACTCGAATATTGGCCAGCTGATCCAGACCACTATCTTCAGACTTCAGATCAATTGGGTCGCCCATGACACCATATCGCGCCCCGGCATTGACGGCTACCATGGCCCCAGCATTAATCGAAGCGTCTTCTTCATAAATCAGGTCGGGTAGCTCTAAAAAAGGAATGACGGCATCCAAAGCAGCCAATAATTCTAAATCTGTTTCTGCTTGATTAATATCGGCGCTACCGACCCGGACCATCAAATCCCCTTCAGCTTGAGGGCGGCTGCCAAACTCAAAGGGCAACTCTGCTCCACTTTCAAGCAGCATATTCTCTAGCAGGAAGCCGTAAAGCGGGTGGGTAATGCCTAACTGTGACTGGGATTTGGGATTAGTTAGCGCCACTTTGTAGCCGACGATTACACCTTCATCGCCGGCTTCGCTCATTAAACGACGGACAAAGTCGATGTGAATTGAGTCAATTTGGCGTGATGATAGACCTTCCGTCAGGATAGGGGCTGGATAACCAGCGGTGTAGTGCTGGAACAATGAAACTGCTACCAGGTCTGTATAGCTTTGGGCTAACCGTAAGGGTTGTAATGGCTTAGGCCCCAACTCCTGGGCTTGAATAGTTGTGGCTCCACCAGCCATGAGAATGCCGAGGCCCATGCCCTGTAGCCAGCGCCAGTATTTCATACTCCGTTCCCTTACTTTTAGTAAATCGTCTAAAGATTAAATTTATCTGGCTGGCGTCGTCTGTTGATCTAAAACACCCCTAAAAATTTTGCCAGCACCAGTGTTCAGAAGATTATCTAGCTTACAAAGATTTTTCTATAAATGCATCAATAAAGGTGACGCCTGGCCAACTGGCTTGTGTAGAATTTGTTTTGTACGTGAAGCTGAACATGTGCTCACATGGTCTTTCTAACTTCTGTGTGCCCTGACTTCTTTTTAATCTCCCTCGCCAATCTTCCAGAGCATTTTGTTACTGTATATAAAGACATCTACGATCATTCCCATAGGCGATGGTGCGACCGTATGTCCGTTGTCTTAGCGAAGTCATAACCTATGAAGGCGGTAGTTTTTAATTCGACCGTTCAGGCCATTTCTGCGTCACCTACAGTGACTCGGGAGAGGGCGGGACAAACCACCCGAAAGCCATATCCTAACTACAAGGTGATTGTGCTCAATGATGATTTCAACACGTTTCAACATGTGGCTGAGACGCTGGTGAAATATATTCCCCACATGACCCCCGATCAAGCCTGGAAGTTGACTAATCAGGTGCATTATGAAGGGCAAGCTACCGTATGGATTGGACCGCTTGAGCAGGCAGAACTTTACCACAGTCAGTTAATTCGAGCTGGGTTGACTATGGCTCCCTTAGAGCAGGCTTAGCCCATGGCATCTACTCCCAAAGATCTGCGTGGTCGCGTCGTGCTTAACCATTCGACTCATATTCCTGGTTTGATTGCAATTTTGCAAAAGCTGGCGACCCATCCTCAAATTACAACCGTGACACCGGCGGTGATTAGCCGGGGGCGTTCCAATGCGCCAAAGCTGCGCTTGAAAGTGTCTGTCCCAATTCGTGGCGGCTTTAAGTTGATTGCCCGCAAAGGTAAGTCGGTGCAAGAAGTGTTTGTGATTACTGACTTGAGTGCAGAGCAATTGGCAACTGTGATTGAGACGGTACTGTAGAGAAACGGTGCTTAGGGTCTTTTGACGGTAGTCAATGGTCAGCAGTTAATGGGGAATAGAGAGGACAGGAGAATTTTACCCACTAGCGCTCAGCGGCAAGAAGGGAAGGCACGATTTGCGATCGCCAAAGGCATGGCTACGGGTACCGCAACCGCTTTTTATCGCTCTACCAGCCAGATAGGTCGTGATCTAGCCGTGTTGGCGGCGGCCATCTATCGTCAGCAGCACGGCCGGTTGCGTGTCATTGATGCCATGACCGGCTGTGGTGTTCGTCCTCTACGCTATCATTTGGAGGCTGGTGCTGAATGGGTCTGGGCCAATGAGGGCAATCCTGACCTACAGGCGGTGCTCAGTGCAAATTTACACCAGGGGATGGCTCCTGACACTTATCGCATTACCCATCAGGATGCCAACCAGTTATTTTTTAGCTGTGCCCAGCAGCAAGACTATTACGACCTGATCGATATCGATAGCTTTGGCAGTCCTACGCCCTTTGTCAATACAGCACTGTGGGCTATTAAGTTCGGAGGACTGCTCTATCTCACCAGCACCGATGGCCGAACGACCAGCGGTCATGCTTTAGAGAGAAGCGTGCAGATGTATGGGGCTTGTGCCCGCAGTCATCCTGCCGTTCACGAGCAGGGATTAAGGCTGTTGATTGGCTGTGCAGCTAAGCAGGCCGCTACCAGAGGGTTTCACATTGAGCCGGTATTCTCGATTTTTAATGGCTCTATCCATCGGGTGATGGTACGGGTTGTGACTGGCTCTTGGCAGGACAAGCACTATGGATTTTTGGCCTATTGCCACAGCTGTGGTCAGTTTCGTACGGCTGATTGGCGACAGCTGGGTCAGCTGGGCTGCGAAGTTTGTGGAACAGCACCGGTAGTTAGCGGACCCATGTGGCTAGGGCCACTCCATGACGCAGCCTATATCGCTCAGATGGCTGCTTTGGCCCATCAGTGGCGTTGGCCCCAACGACTACAGCGGCTATTGGCGATCATGGGTGAGGAGACGGCGATGCCCCCTTACTACTATCCTCTGGCGGAGATTGGGCGTCGGGGCCAGATGGATGTGCCGGCAAGGGATCGGTTGATTAGGAGGATTTGCGATCGCTCTTATCGCGCCACCCGCACCCATCTCGATTCCCAAGCCATTAAAACAAATGCCCCTTTAGCCGTTTGTCTAGAAATCGCTAGGAGCTTACGTGCTGGCTAAGCTTTGAATCAGCTGGTTTCTAGACAGGTGGCGAGATATTTGGGGATGGTGTGGGCTGTAGCATTTTCTGCAAAGCAGAAAGCAGTTTGGGGTTGCCCACATCATTTTGCAACTGTTGAAACACAGAGTTCATATTGATACGACTCAATTCCTCTTCACCAGTATCTGTAATCTCATATATAGTTAGGCTTTCAGACTCTGAGATGTTTCTCAGCCATCCTACGTCACGTAAGCGTTGGAGAATATTTAGCAGATCGAGAAACAATCCCAATTGATAGTTCAAAAATTGTGTTAACGGATAATATCGCTGAAAACGACTGTTGGACAAAATTAAAGCCAAAAGCAGAAAATCAATAGCTTCTGACTGATCTTCAACGGTCCTTTTAGTATTGGATGTCATACGTTAAATTTGGTGTATAAAATGAGACTTAGTCATGTTTTAAAGCGTGACACATACATCCTGATTCCTTGGATGAAAAGCGATTTGCGTTTTTTAGAAGACATTCAAAAACGACTCTGAGTTCCTTAAGAACAGACAGATATAATCTTTTATGGTGCGTGACCTGGCTGATATGTTGGTCTCGCGTTTTTCAAACGTGCTTATAGTGTAGATCTTAGCTTAGGTAGGCAAGCGAAAGATATCTGCAAAAACAGCATATTCATCCGGTATGCGTGAGACACTGGGCCGGTCATAAACAACTAGTAAATTGTCTTCGCCTAAATACGAAAACAGAGTGATACCTTCAGCAAAATCACAACCCATCGTCAGAGGCAAATTAAACAAAACATTCAGAGCATCAGAATCCTGACTCCAGATGGTATCGTTGCCATGCTCCACAGCATCTTTCAGCCGAAAGATTTGCATAGCTCCTGAAAGCACCATAGTTGGTCCAGCTAAGATTAATAAATCCTCGTTATGAAAACATAAATCTCTGACCCCAAGACCATTTAAGTCAACGAAGTGCTTACGATAGTAAATATCTTTGTCTAAAGCTTTAAGAGAGAGAGTTCCTAATTTGTTTTCTTCCAGCTCAAGTTCTAAAATAATAGCCCACCCTCTCAAGACTGGGCCACGTAGCCCTAAAAAGACTTTATCTTCAGCTACAGCCAGACCTTCGATATCTAATCCATTATCTTTTGAAGGAATGGTCAAAAATGGAGCAATATGCTCATCTTTAGCCAGAGCAGTCATTAATGGGTTTTTATCTTGGCTAGGCGGCAGGGCACCAGCAGTGATTGATTTAGCTGTTTTTACTAGCTTGCCTTCAACAACGGGTATACGCGCTAACAAATAACGATTAGCGTCACTGGTAATAGTTGCTAGCCGCTGCACATCCTTTTTAACCTTTTTCCCCTTAGGTTGTTTGCGCTTAACACTGTGGGAACCCACCAGCCACAAATAGCCATCAGCATAGTCCATGCCTTCAATATCAATTTCAGATTCGTCGTCTACCAAAGAGACAAAATCACCGACGGGCACAGCCTGATGTTGATCGTAGATACAGTGGTCAGTTGGCTGTAATCGCTCAATCGAGATAAATTCATCGGACCCCAGCCAGAGACTGCCATCTGGCGTTGTTGTTACTGCTGATAAGTTGCCTGCTAGTTTGGGATCAGGATCACCAAATTTTAGTAAAACACGGTTGAGTAAAAAGCTATTAGTCACGGATGTTTACCACATGTCATTGAGGTTTGACCGAGTATACCGTTAGCCAAGACGCTGATTCGAAAACTCACAGCAATGTTAATAACTATTGGAGGTCCTGATTTTCGTTGCCATAGGAATCGATGTTGATCCAGCTAATAGAACCTTTCCCAAGGCTTTATTGGCTCAATCAAGGGCATTTTGCCCCGTGCGAGCATAGTGGATTCTAAGCTTTAGCCCCAGGGTTACTTGCTTCATGATCCAATAGAGCACTGTGAGTAGAACAAATGAAAAGAAAATAACAGCTAACGGTCGCTTTGAAGTCAAAGTGTTAAGGGTGACAGCCAGAACACTGGACGGGTCAACAACAATATCCCAACTGTTAAGTCGAATAAAACGGCCCAGATAAATGCCAAAAGCGCACAGTGCGTGGAGTCCAATCTCGACTGGCCCAGTGAGTGCTTGTAATCCCTTTTGTTGCAGGTAGAAATTTACATTTAAAAGAGCAATCACATAGGCTTCAAATCCTAAAATAATGGCCACCATATGCATTGGAATAAATATAAAAGCAATCACCCAAATCCTGATTGTGCCAACACTGGTGCCACGAATCAGGTGAAGAATATCGGTCAAAACATAAGGCGCATTGGGAAGAAAGGCGATAAAAGTCACCAATCCTATCCACCACAGCCAGAGCTTCCGTGTATGCGATTGTTTAAATAGCCAAACGCTGATGCCAAGAGCAATCACCATAACCCCGGCCAGCCAAAGCAACTGGAGTAAGGTGCTAGGATCACCTGTCTGGATACCACGAACGACACCCAACGCAAACACTCTAAGTCTGGGCAGCCTCGACTCCAGCCCGACGATACCAATTAGGGCAGTTCCAAAACAGGCTAGCGCAAACCAGAAAGGAGAAAGTGCTTTCCGGCGAAATAGCTTAAAGCTAAGCAGCATTGGAATAAAGGCTAGAAATAAGTTCCACCAGATCCAACCGCTGTAGAAGTTATTGATGCCCTGGTAAATGTCAACGATGATCCATCGCATAAATTTATCAACCCTATATCGGACATTACAGTTCTACTCATTTCCAAGGGCTAATTCCAGTATGGATTCTTTATAGCTTTGGGATTAAGGCAAATGAATTGTTCTTAACAGACTATTCGTTGTCATCCTCACAAGCTCCAATACTTACCCAGCTAGTCGAACCATCGTGCCAAATCTCTTTTTTCCAAATGGGAGCATTATGTTTGAGAGTATCAATGGCGTATTTACAAGCTGCAAAAGCTTCGGAGCGATGGGGACAGCCAATAGCCACAAGCACGCTGATTTCTCCGACTGTTAGTTTGCCGGTGCGGTGATGAATCACAATGTGGGTTACATCGGTCCATTTGTTGCGGATCTCAGCGGCAATTTGTTTAAACACGGCGACTGCCATCGGTTCATAGGCCTGATATTCCAATGCAACAACTGCTTTGCCATCAGTGTTGTTGCGTACCATGCCACTCATGACAACAATGGCTCCATTTGCCTCATCATCTGCGAGTCGATATACCTCATCTAGGGATAGGGGGGCAAAGGTGATAGTAAAACTATCAGTCTCATTTGTCTGGGTTTGAACGTCGAGGTTAAAGGGTAGGCCAAGGGTCATAGCTGTGCGTATTGCAAGACGGGTGCGGGGGATGGACGCTATTTATTGTAGATAGTCCCTTGGGAGTTGCGAAACATCTTTAATATTGATGATTTAACCAACTCTGGGGGAAAATTGACTGGAAAGCGAGTTAGCTTTAAGTGACGTCTGGTTTTAGGGCTGCTGGGTTATCAGGAATAGCGATCGCAATATGAGTTCTGGAATTTTTGCTGTAGCTAACATTGGAAAATATCGGCTTTATGTCGGAGAAACCCATCAGCTCAAAACCCGCTGGGCCAAAATGATGGCGATGTTTGTCCAAGGCACATTTCCATCAAAGAAAATACAGCAAGCCTGGCAAGAATCAGGTAAAGAGCGACGGTTTACCTTTCATACTGCTCAGCAGATTTCTGAAGAGAAAACCATATTTAACTATCGTCAGTTTTTGAAAGACATGGGGGCTGACGATACATAGACACCTATTGCACGCCGCCAATTAGGTAAAGCAGAGCCATGCGAGTTGCGATACCGCTGGTCACCTGCTTTGGGACCAGGCTCAGTTCTGGGTCATCCATCAAGTCCGATGTCAGCTCAACGCCGCGATTAGTCGGGCCAGGATGCATAATTTTGACCGTTGGTTTACAACCTCGTAAGCGCTCGCGGGTGATGCCAAACTGCTGGTGATATTCTCGCAGACTGGGCAGCAGATGCTCACTCATGCGTTCATGCTGTAACCGTAGCGCCATGACAAAATCGGCATTTTCTAAAGCGGGCTCTAACTGCCAATGGATGTAAAGGTTGCGTTCTAATGTAGCAGTATGGGCCTGCTTGCTTGGCTGCTTAAATGCATCTAGAAAATGCTTGGGTAGTAAAGTTGGCGGCGCAACCAGATGCACTTCTACGCCACAGGTCGTTAAACTCCAGATATTGGAACGAGCCACCCGTGAATGTAAAATATCGCCAACAATAGTTACTTTTTTTCCCTGTAACTGCTCAATATTAGGATTTTCTGGGTCGAGAGTACTACAGATGGTAAACAAATCGAGTAAAGCTTGGGATGGATGAGCGTGTTGGCCATCGCCAGCATTGAGAATGCCCACACCTGAGTTAATCCGGTTCATCTCCTGGGCAATAATCGTTGGCACACCTGCCTGCTGATGGCGAATCACCATTAGATTAGTGCCCATGGCCAAGTAGGTTTTGGCCGTATCTAAAATGGTTTCTCCTTTCTTAAGGGATGAGCTGCCAGGCGAAAAGTTAAGAATGTCTGCAGACAATCGCTTAGCCGCTAGCTCAAAACTGCTGCGGGTACGTGTGGAGGGTTCAAAAAACAGATTAGTAATTACCTGACCCTGTAGAGCGGGTACCTTTTTAGTGCGGCGGGAAAGGACTTCACGAAAACTAGTCGCTGTTTGGAGGATGGTTTGATAGTCGTTAGGGGTGAAGTCTTCTAGGGAAATAATGTGACGACGACTCCAGATGTTGTCGGCCATAGACAGACCAAAATTGAATAGGGGACTGGGTATAGCGTTTGCGGTGTAGCAAACTGTCACACTTTAGCGACAGATCATATCTTCAGTTTGTAGGATATGAGCAAACGCTTTACTTAGTATTTCATTCGATGGTGCGGTTCCCAAAGGTATTATTAGGTTTATTTGTGGCTGTAGGGCTAACCATTGCCAGTTGTAATGGTACTGACCCTACGGATGTAGCTGACCCGTCGCCAGTAGAAGACCCTGCTGCAGAAGTTGAAGTGAATGAGAATGCGACTTCTGACGAGCTTGGTGAATCGACGGATGCAGATGAGCCTAAAGTAGAAGCCCAGACGGATACAGCGGATGGGGCTAGTGACATGGTGGCTGTTTCAATCTATGTCATGGATGACAGCTGTAGCAACTTTACAGCGGAATCAGTCAAGGTGCCTGCAGATCAAGCCATGACTGAGGCCGTGGGCGAGGTGCTAGAACGACATCAGTTTGAAGCATTTAAGCTATCGGGCTATCGGGTGAATGTTGAAGATAGTAAAGCAGTTGTTGATCTACGTTTGGCTGAGGATTCTCAGCGGCAGTTTCTGTCGTTATCGAGTTGCGAACAGCAAGGGTTATTTGGTGGACTAGAAGAGACCCTGACCCAAAATTCAACCTGGAAAGTCAATCAGGTGGAATTTACCAATCGCGGCAAAGAAATTGTCCTGTAGGAACGGCCCACCACGCCGTTCCAAGCTAACTTCCTAAGGCTTAGACACGCTGGGATGGTCTTTGAGATACCAGCGCCACGGTTGCTCAGCGGCTTTGGAAATGCCAATCCGGGTGGTTTGAACGAGTTCGTAGTAGCCCTGGTCTAGCTTTTCTTGAAATGTTGGAGCGCGATGCTCAAGCCACAGTTGGTTTTGGGGCATCAGACCAAGGCCATTGTGCTGACGATCGATAGCTAATGTCCGGCATAGCTTACCCGGACCAGCAGCGATGCGTTTTCCCTGCTTTTTATATTTGGCATCAATGGTTTGGGGCAACTGGTCTAGTTCAATGGCGCGAATTAAGACGGCACTGCCAATATTCAGTAATTCGGTGACGACATTAAAGCAGTGGTACATGCCATAGATAAAGTAGACGTAGCTATGGCCTGGTGGTCCAAACATGGCAGCATTGCTCGGGGTTCTGCCGCGATAGGCATGACAGGCCGGGTCGTCTGGGCAGTATGCTTCCGTTTCCACAATTAGACCGCGTAGGGTTTCGCCCTGAAGCTGGCGGACAAGGGTACATCCAATTAAGTCAGGAGCGACATGCAGCGTGTTGCGATCGCACCATTCAGCAGAAATCATCAGGGGCACAGACTCAGAATGTTGCAGTTGATAACAGTCATAGGGACTATGATTGCATTCCTGAATGAACTTGCTACGATCATCAAAACACCTAGAAAGCTCGACTAAGGAATAACCGTCTGTGGATATCAAAGCGATTTTGCCCGTCTTAGCCATTGTTTTCTCGGTCGCGTGCCTGTTTTTTGGTACCCAAAATGGCTTTTACGACTCTGATGACTACCATGGCAATGGCTCTGCCCACTAATGGGTGTAACAGGCGTTGACTTTATGGGATGAGGTACGCCTGACCTAATGGGGGCCAATACTGTTGTACCATCGCTGGGATCATCCGCTGTTGCCGATGAGAATACTGTTGTTTGTTATCCCTACGGTGTTGGTCATGCGAATGAAGGCATTAGTCTAGGTCTGACCATTGGCTCTCACCGAGTATTACTTGATTGCGGTCTAGAGGATTTAACGTCTCTAGAGAGTGCTCCTGCCCCAGATGCCGTCTTTTTTAGCCATGCTCACTTTGAGCATGGCCACAGTCTAAGCCAGGTAAAACAACGCTGGCCCCACGTGCCGATTTATGCCACAGCGGCCACGGCTGCTCTGTTGGAGGATAGGGTTTTGGCCCAGTCCCTTCGGGTTTTGCCCTGGCGGATGCCAGTTAAATTAGCAGACAACTTAACCCTAGAGCTGTGGCCCGCTGGCCATTTGCCAGGGGCTGCCTGTGCTCTATTTACTTATATCCATAACAATCGAAACTATCGGATTTTCTATACTGGGGATTGTTTTCTTTCCAGTACTCGTCTGGTAGATGGTTTGCCGCTGGCGGCTCTACGGGGTTTACATCCCGATGTGCTGATTATTGAGGGGAGTCTGGGGGCAACCCGCTATCCCAATCGTCGTCAGCAGGAAAATCAGCTCATTAAGCAGTTGCGATCGCACTTAGACCAGTCGCGCTGTGTTGTTTTTCCAGTGCCCATGTTGGGTCTAGGGCAAGAGCTGTTGATGCTCTGGCGCAGCCACTACCATTTTACTGGGCAACCTTTAACCATTTGGGTTGATCCCGCCATTGCCCGTAGCTGTGATGCTTATCTAGAACTGCTGGCTCAGCAGCCGGATGCCTTTCCTCGCAATGTGCAAAATTTTGCTCGACATCAGTCTATCTTCTGGGACGATCGGATCAATCCCAACATCAAACGTCTATCAGCTGAGGCCTCCACTCTACCTCTTCATGCACCTGCAGTATTTTTAGTCCATCCAGCCACCCCGGTGGATCTCTATTGTCAACGTCATCAGGGGTCTTGGAGTGTCTTTTTGCCAGAGCAAGCTGACCTCAGGGCCTGGCAAACTCAGATCAATACCCATGGCCCGATCTACGACTGGTTTGATAGTTTCAAAAATGCGACCACGTCGGGCACTGTGCAGTTAGAAACCTATCAGTTGTATTGCCACTGTGATGGTGATGGCACCACACAGCTGATTCACAATTTGCGGCCACGTCATGTGGTGTTGGTCCACGGCAAATTGGATGATCTTAGCGCCCTTGCAAATTTAGAATCGCTCCAAAGCCGCTATCAGCTTCATATCCCGCTGCCAGGGAATCCCCTATCTCTGTTTTTGGATACGCGGTTTACATCCCCACCCCCACCCCGCGAACTGACCTTTGAAGGTACCGTTAGTGACTCTCGGGAGCAAGTCTCTATGCAGCTGCCGCCTACAATTACGTCGGATGCTCGCTGGCAGAGCTTTGCTGAAACTGGAATCATTGAAGCCCGCTGGCAGGGCGATAATTTGGTCTTACGAGGCGTAGATCCATCGGAATTGACGGAGATTACTAATCGGTTGGCTCCCGATCGCATCGCCTGTGACAATTGTCAGTTTTATCAGCAGCGTAGCTGTCAGCAGCCGCAGTCACCCTTGTTTGGTAGGCTAGTGGCCCCAGACGGTCACTGCCCAGAATTTATGGCCCGGTAGGGCGCGTTTCTATTCGTGGAGTTGCTCAGAGGTGGGACAGTCATCTGAGATGGCTATTTCTGTATCTCCTTTGGGGACTGTGGCTAACTTTTGTTGGATGGAGCCAATGCTCTCTAGCCTCACCATTTCTTCCCAGGCGCAGAGTTCATCTTCTTCTTCGGTTTCGTAGCGCAAAGTCACGAGATCACCCTCAATGTTAAGGATCTTAGCCCGCTCGATCCAGCGGTGCTGATCCCTTAAAAATACCCACACCTCACGACCGTCGCAGGAGAGTTGGTATATCTTGCGATGTAGCATAGAAATCTACCCGTCATCTAAGCGACTACTGTGGTCCTAAGACCATAACTTAAGTACAGCTTAAGGGAGGTGAATGGACTTTGACCACCCGGATAATGGGTTTATGGCTGGCGGAGGTTAAATTATGAGACTACATCTTTGTACATGGCCTGAAGTAGAGGAGTATTTGGTGCGATCGCAAGGCATCATTTTTCCCATTGGGTCCACTGAACAGCATGGCCCAACGGGGTTAATTGGCACTGATGCCATTTGTGCGGAAACCGTTGCCACAGGTGTGGGCGAACAAACAGGAGCCTTGATCGGCCCCACCATTAACGTTGGCATGGCCCTGCATCACACTGCTTTTCCCGGCAGCATGAGTCTACGTCCCAGTACGCTCATTGCCTTAATTCAAGACTATATTAAGCCTCTAGCCCGAGCCGGGTTTACCCGGTTTTACTTTATCAATGGCCACGGGGGAAACATGGCTACGCTTAAAGCTGCCTTTTCTGAAACCTATGCCATGCTGGCGGATCTGAATATTGCCGGTGCCGAGCAGGTGCGCTGTAAACTAGCAAACTGGTTTATGTGTCGCTCCGTATATACCCTGGCTAAAGAACTCTACGGTAACCAAGAAGGCTCCCACGCCACCCCCAGTGAAGTGGCGCTGACTCAGTATGCCTATCCTGATTTCATCAAGTCAGCACCATTAGAGCCCCAGGTTGCTCCCTCAGGACATCGCATCTATGGCGCTACCGATTTTCGGCAGTTTTATGCTGACGGTCGCATGGGCTCTAACCCGGATCTAGCTACCCCAGAACATGGCAAACAATTTTACGAAGCCGCTGTCAAAGAAATGAGTAATGACTATCTCAAATTCTTAGGGGATTAATGGTAGAGGCGTTCCATGAAACGCCTTCACAAAGGGAAAGAAAGTGTTTTAGCTACCCAAAATTTTAGGTACCTTAAAAAAGTCATCCTCGCGATCAGGGGCAATTCCCAAGATCGATTCACGATCCTCAAAGGGAGCCAATTCATCCTGACGAGTAATGTTACTCAGCTCAATTGCTCGCGTAGTGGGTTCAATATTTTCCGTATTCAGCTCGTTTAGCTGCTGGACATAGTCCAAAATACCGCTGAGCTGCTCTGTAAACTGCTGCTCTTCAGCTTCAGTTAGCTCCAATCGAGCCAACAGCGCTACCTTACGAACTTGTTCTAAATCAATCATTTGAGCGAGGTAACTATGAATCGTACATACTCGGATGGTAGGAGTTACCCACCATCCATCACTATTCAACCTATTGATTAAAAGAAGACATCTGCAGGCATCCGGCCCGTATTCTTAAGCCAGTTTTGAGCCTCAATGTAGTTATTGGGAGCCATCCTTAACGCTTCCAACCAATAGCTGGCTGCTTCGTCATAAAAGACTTCAGCTGCTTTTTTATCGCCTGCAGCTTCAGCCTGCTCACCTCGGTAGTGATGGATAACCGCAGTGTTGTTTAACGCCTGAGGCATGCGAGGATTGAGCTCGATAGCTGCGGCATATTTTTCCAAAGCAGTATCATGATCGCCGTTACTAGCGTGGATCAGCCCCATATTGTAAAGAACGAAGCTTTTATCGTAGGGATCTTCTTCGAGTTCTAACGCTACGTTGTAGTTATCCAGGGCTTCTGCATATTCGCCATCGGCCTGGGCAGACATGCCGTCACGGTAGTAGGCAAAGGCTTCTTTCGCCTGCTTTTTCGTCGGCAGCATCTTTAAGATCATATCGGCCATGACCGTAAAAGATTTATCGATGAAATTATCGTTACGCTGAGTTCTAGGCATGGCAAGACTAGTCGATAAGAGTGCCAAAGCTACATTTTAATGTAATGCAGCCATAACCTTCACGAGTTAGTTGGGGTCTGTAATAAACCCTAGCTAAGTTGCAACCTAAAGTTTCTACCAAAGCAAAACCCCAGCGCCAGATACAGCCACAGAGGTATCAATCGGTTGGAGAAGCTTGACTGACTAAACATGCATCTAAAAACATGATCAAGTCACCCACGGTGTCAAAACGTGTTTCGTCAAAGCAGTCGCTAATGTCTATATCAAAGTGGGTGACGACGTCATCACAAAAGCTGACTGACCAGTCAAACCAGCACACCATGGGAAACTGTAAATCATCTACCAGACGGTCGTGGGGTCTGATGCGATTAAATTCCAGACCGGAATAGGCTTCTAACGAATGATAGATAAACAGCAGTGTACTGGGCTGAGACTGGGTAACTTGATGGCATTCTTCACACCAAGCCTCAGTTGAGAGGGGATGACGACGCTGTCTGAGAGATTGGTTAACCTGATGACGTATGGATAAATCAGGGCTCATATCCCCATAGGTTTCTATGCTACGGATATAGTTATTAGCCTTTCGCCACTGTTGCCACATAAGTTTTGCCTAACCCGCGACCTAGAAACGTTATTGACTCGTCGGTGCCCCAAGCATCCTGACGTATGACAACGGTTAACGCTATGGTAGCTTGCTAACCGTTAGCTAATGCGGGCTGCACACTTCAGTCTCGTAAAAAGCACTGTTTAGTTGTGTGTCTATTGTTCCCCGCCCTCCTAGCATAACCACGGTGTACAGCGGGGTGGGCTGAGAAAAACCGTCTGTGGGGCAGGGTGCCAAGAAAGGCATGGCGATAGATGGCTCTAGCAATTCTGGCTGAGCGTCGGATCAGGTATTGAAGACAGGAGCATTCGGCCCCTTACTCGGCCCCTTATATCTATGAGGCTAAACTGACCAGGGCCATGCGTTGTTCTAAATACGCTTGCAGTCGACGGGCATTCATCGGTTTGCCAATTAAATAACCCTGGGCGAAATCACACTGATAGGTTTCTAGTAGAGATTGTTCTTCAAGGGTTTCTACCCCTTCTGCAACAATACTGAGACCTAAATCGTGCCCCATGTCGATAGCTGATTTGAGAATAATCTGATTTTTGGGATCAGTAGTTACCCCGCGCACAAAGCAGTTGTCAATTTTGAGCGTATCGATGGGAAGTCTTTGTAGATAGCTGAGCGAGGAGTAGCCGGTACCAAAATCGTCTACAGCTAACCGAATGCCCAGGTGCTTGAGTTCATTTAAGGTCCGTATAGCGGCATTGGCATCTTGAATCAGGGCGGTTTCCGTAATTTCTAACTCCAGCAAGCTGGGGGATAGGTTGCTCTGTTGTAGGGTTTTAGCCACCTGTTGTGTCAGATTACCTTGATTAAACTGAACGCTGGATAGGTTAACTGACATATGACGCAGACCCAGGTTCATATCTTGCCATTGGCGTGCTTGACGGCAGGCAGTTTCGAGCACCCACTGACCAATGGCAAGGATTAACCCTGTTTCTTCTGCAAGTGGAATAAACAACCCCGGTGAGATATTGCCTGCTTCGGGGTGGTGCCAGCGGATGAGGGCTTCGGCCCCTTCGATATGGCCTGTCCGTAGATTAAGCTGAGGTTGATAGTGTAATTCAAATTCATCGCGTTCTAGTGCATAGCGCAGCCAGGTTTCTAGCCGAATTTGGTACTCGGTGGCGATGGGCATATTGGGCTGATAAAACTGGCAGTAGTTACTTTTTTGGCGCTTGGCATATTCCAGAGCTGCATCGGCTTGACGCATGAGTACAGGTAGTTTTTCACTGTTGTCTGGATACATGGCCACACCCACGCTGGCGGTGAGAAAGACTTCATGCCCTGGCAGTGAAAATGGTCGACTCAGGGCATCCATTAGCTCTGTGGCCAGCTGTCTAACTGTGGCGAGGTGCTCTACATTGCCGAGAGTAACGGCAAACTGGTTGCCAGTGAGACGGGCCAGAGGGGTGTTTGCTGGTAGACAGGCCTGGAGACGATGGCTAGCGGACTGGAGCACTGCATCACCGGCTGGATAGCCCAGGATATTGTTGATTTGTCTGAGGCGGTCCAGGCTAATGGAAAGTAGGGCGACTGGTTGGGTGGATGTTTGGATTAGCTGGGTAAAGCGTTGTTCAAATAAAAGATGATTGGGTAACTTGGTGAGGCTGTCGTAGTAGCACAGGCGATTGAGGTGTTCTGCGGCCAGGCGTAAGTGGCTGAGGTAGTGGTTGCTGATGGCGGCTTGATGGTTGAGGCGAGTTGAGATCGCAGCAATCAACACATCATCTGAAAAAGGCCGCAGCAGGCAATCATCCGCCCCCATTTGCATCGTTTCTCGCAAATGCCGGTGGTCATACAGCGAGCTGAGCAAGATAAATGGTGTAATCACCAACTGCACGTCGTTACGCATTTGTTGCAACACATAATGACCGTTGCAGTCGCTTAGCTCCCAATCACAGACCACTAAGTTTGGATTTTGGAGGCGAGCCCGCTCTAGCCCGGCGGCTCCGGTATCCACCTGATCGACGCTGTAGCCTGCGGCTGCAATCATTTGTGCGGTTGTCGACGGTTTTAACCTCGATGATCCAATCAGTAAAATCTTTTGCATAGATGCTATGTTGCAACCCTCATCAAACGTCGGGCAACAGATGCATGTTGGGACAGCCTATGGTGAACTATCGCCCAAGTGTTTGACGGTTCCCACAGTTGTCCTAGAATGCCCGAGACAAGATGGAATCAATCGATAGTGAGGGTAATAGGCAGCGAGCCGATAGGCGTTGCCTACAGTCTTTGCTAATCGGCCTTAAAGGGCAAACTGTTCCAGGGTTTGGGCAAAGGGAGGATAGGATACCGCCGCCGCTTCAGCCTGGTGAATGGTTGTGGCTCCGCTGGCCCGCAACGCTGCAATTGCTAAACTCATGGCGATGCGATGGTCAGTAAAGCTATCGACATCGGTGCCAGTCAGGGTGGCTCCCCCTTGAATTTCTAGACCGTCGGGCAGCTCACTGACCGAGGCTCCCAGATGATTTAGCTGGCTGGCAGTTACGGCAATGCGATCGCTTTCTTTAACCCGTAGCTCGGCGGCATCTTCAATGCGAGTGGTTCCTTCAGCAAAGAGGGCCGCTACTGCCAGGATAGGGACTTCATCAATTAACCGAGGAATCAGATTGCCGCCAATGGTGCAGGCCTGGAGCTGGCTGGTCCTTACGCGAATGTCTGCCACAGGTTCTCCGGTCACCTCGCGACTGTTTTCTAAGGTAATATCGGCGTTCATCTGTTGCAGTGCGTCTAAAATGCCAGTACGAGTAGGATTGACGCCGACATTTTCAATCACCAAATCGGAGTCTGGCACAATCGCGGCGGCTACCATCCAATAGGCGGCAGAGCTAATATCGCCCGGTACAATCACGGTCTGCCCCTGGAGCTGGCTAGGGCCATGCAGTGTGACTCGGCGAGCACCATGGTCAACAGTGAGGTGAGCGCCAAAGGCTCTCAGCATGCGCTCGCTATGATCCCGCGAGATGCTAGGTTCGGTGACGATGGTATCGCCATCAATTGATAGTCCGGCTAGTAAGATACAGGACTTGACCTGGGCTGAGGCAATGGGGGAGTGATAGTGGATAGGGGATAGGATTTGTCCTTGAATGGCTAGGGGGGCCAGCCGATTGTTGTTGCGACCCCAGATTTGAGCGCCCATGGCGGTGAGGGGTTTAATCACGCGGGCCATGGGTCGCGATCGCAATGAGGCATCGCCAGTTACCGTAAAGAATCGCTCAGGATGAGAGGCCAGTAGCCCTAGCATTAGCCTGAGGGTAGTGCCTGAGTTACCGGCATCTAAAACATCCACTGGTTCCTGGAGCTGACCTACACCTAACCCTTTGACAGTGACCCATTCCGCTTCCAGGTCAGAAATCTCAGCTCCCATAGCCCGAAAACAAGCCGCTGTGCGACGAGGGTCTTCACCCAATAGCAGACCCTTGATCCGGGTTTCACCGCTAGCCAGGGCTCCTAACATCAAAGACCGATGGGAAATAGATTTATCTCCGGGTATCTGTAATCGCCCCTGAAGCCCTCTGCCACTGGCTGTGATTGTCCAGGCCTGACGGGCAGACGCATCGGTTTTAATTAACAAAGCAGGGGCAACCATGGCAATAGACTCAGCAAGCGGCGTTTCTGATTCTATCGTGACCTGTAGCCCTGACTTATTCAGCGGTGGGAGTTTCTGGAGTTTCTGGGGTTTCTGCGTCTGTACCTACAGGGACTTCAGCGCCACAGTAAGTGTTGATGTTGTTGACTAGAGTGGCTTCGTCTTGAGATAAGGTCTGTAGATTAGTGAACGCTGTGTTGGCTTTACCCTGAAACTCTTCTAAGACGTTACTCAAGTCAGTTTCCGATTGAGCATTGGCGACTAACTGCATCGCTTCACCGGCCACATTTAATTCCTGGGCTGAGCCAGTAATGATTTCAGCATAGCCATTACGATATTCGGCGAGTTGTTCATCTGATAATTCCAACTCATTTAAGCTGGTCACCATGCTATCGATGCTGCCCACTACTTTGTCGACGGCACTAATGTATTGGGTGGCGGCAGTTTGAATATCTCCCAGACTTTCAGCGCCCTGGGCCTGTTGGGTAAAGGTGTCGATTTCGGTTTCAAACTCATCCTTGAATACTTGGGCCTGGTTAATCACATCGGCAAACTCATTACACTGAGCCACCGTTGAAGGGCCACAGCTAGTTAGCGTGAAGACGGCTAACCCCGCTGACAAAATTGAGCGTGAAAGGCGCATTAGATTGGTTCTCGTTATGGTCACTATGGCATTAACAGTTTGAACATTAGTTAATGCGGGACAGTAATCTCTTTTACAATTTACCCAGTCTGATAGTAAATACGTTCAAACTAGAGTACACCTGTCAGGAATTCTTCGGCATCTCTTAAAAAGCTTGTTTTTACGGACAAAGCACCCCATACACAATAGATTAAACTTGATAAATCTTTAACTGGCTCGGTTGTGCCTTCATGAGTGTCAGCATTTCGCAATATCGTCAGACCATTCCAGCGTTAAAGAACAAAGCCTATTTTAACTATGGTGGTCAAGGGCCAATGGGGATTAGTACCCTGAATGCTATCCAGGCGGCCCATCAAACCATTCAGACCCGTGGACCTTTTAGTAGTGCCGTTAACCACTGGATGCAAGCTGAAGGGGAGAAAACTCGGCAGGGGCTGGCGGCAGACTTAGCGGTTGATCCCAAGACGATTGCCCTGACTGAAAATGTAACGGTTGGTTGCAACGTTGCTCTATGGGGGATGTCCTGGCAAAGTGGCGATCATATTCTTCTGTCTGACTGTGAGCATCCTGGTATTTTTGCTGCCGTGTACGAACTGCAACGGCGCTATGGCCTTGAGGTTAGTGTTTTTTCTCATCTGGATCAGCTGAATACCACCGATCCCCTGGCTACCATTGAGGCCCATCTGCGATCGACCACTCGTCTGGTGGTGGTGAGTCATATTCTTTGGAATACCGGCCAGGTAATGCCGCTGGCAGAAATCAGTCAGCTTTGTCACGGACGTTCCCAGCCAGTGCGGGTGCTGTCAGATGCAGCTCAGTCAGTGGGGATGTTGCCCCTCAAGCTGGCGGAAACTGGAGTCGACTTCTATGGGTTTACGGGACATAAATGGTACTGTGGCCCTGCTGGACTGGGTGGTCTCTATGTTAGCCCTGAGGCCATGGCGGAGCTATCACCGACATTTATTGGCTGGCGTGGGATCACGACGAATGATCAGGGACAGCCGACGGGCTGGGAGCCTGATGCACGTCGATATGAGGTGGCGACTTCTAATGTGGCATTGTGTAGTGGGTTACGGGTTGCGATCGCAAAGCACAACGAATGGGGCACTACAGAAGAACGCTATTTTCGCATTTGTCAACTCAGCAGCTATCTTTGGGGCAAGCTTAACAGCCTGCGTTCTGTTCGATGTCTTTTAAAATCTCCTCCAGAGTCTGGATTGGTCTCGTTCCAAATCTTTCAAGCAGGAGAGCACTCACCAAAACTGCATCAAAAGTTAGTGGTTTATTTAGAATCACAACAGTTCTACCTGCGCACCCTGTTATCGCCTAGCTGTGTTAGAGCCTGTACCCATTACTTCACAACAGAGTCTGAAATTGATCGTCTAGTAGATGCCATAGAAACGTTCTTAGGCAAGCAGGCTTTGTAAGGATATGGAGGCTTAGTAACGGATAGTTTCTCTAAGCCCTGTGGATGAAAAAAGTATGGGAGCATAGCGGAGCCACTTTATCGATCTTGAGACTTGATGGTCTGAACTAGCTAAGGGTGACGCATCAGCATGAGACGCTTGTTTAGCATATTCCCCAGAGACTTTCGTGTTCCCATCCGTCGGGTGCTGGTGGTGCCGTTTGTGCTCCAGATTTGTGCCACTGTGGGATTGGTTGGCTATCTTTCGTTTCTCAATAGCCAACAGACTGTGCAAAGTTTGACTTCTCAGCTACGAATGGAAGTCTCGGCCCGTATTCAAAAAGAGTTACAAGGATATTTTGAAACTCCCCATGAAATTAATCGCTTAAATGCGACTGCTTTAATCCATGACGTGATTGATGTTGCCAATGCCACTCGTGGTGAAGCGCAGCTCTATCAACAGATGCGAATTGCCCCAAATATTGCGTTTGTTTACTGTGGCAATAATAGGGGAGATTTTTTTGGTGTTTTACGAGCACCGGAGGATGGTTCTCTACAGTTGTCTTATAGCAATGCTGCGACGAAAGGAAAGCGTCAATATTACATGTTGAATGTACGGGGGCAGCGCACCTATTTTTCCCATCAGTTAACGGAGACCTTTGACGCCAGGCAGCGACCCTGGTATCGGGCGGCTACCCAAGCTCAGCAACCAGTATGGACGGATGTTTATATTGCCTTTACCACTAGATTGCCCAATATCACAGCGGGACTGCCGGTTTATGATCGCTCAGGACAACGATTGCTGGGGGTGTGTGCAGCTGATGTTGTTTTGCCAGAAGAGTTTCGTGATTTTCTGAGAGAGCTAGAGATTGGGAAGTCGGGTCAGGCGTTTGTGATGGATCGTGAAGGGCGTTTAATCTCTAGCTCTGCGGATGAACCTTTGATGCTAGGAGATCAGGATGATCCTAAATTTTTGCAGGCTGTGAATAGTCAAGATCCCATTGTTCAGGGTACTACACAATATATTTTGGATCACTTTGGTAGTTTGCAGGAAATTGTGCGATCGCGACAGCTCAACTTTCAGTTAGAAGGTAAGCGACATTTTGTCCAAGTGCTGCCGTTTAACGACGGTCGCGGTCTCGACTGGTTAATCGTAGTGGCGATTCCAGAAACTGACTTTATGGGACAGATTTATGCCAATAACCGCAATACCATCGGGCTCATGCTGTTAGCCCTTGGTATAGCTATTGGTATTGGCTTGCTGATTACCCGCTGGCTGACCCAACCGGTTTTACGCATCACCCAGGCATCCGAAGCCATTTCTAAAGGAGCCCTCAACCGTAGAGACCTGAGACTGCGAGAGAGTCAGACCGGCCCCATCAGTGAATTACGGACATTGGCCTCTGCATTTGACAGCATGGCCAGTCAGCTCAAAACATCTTTTGAAACCTTAGAAGATAAAGTCAGAGAACGCACTGCCGAACTGGCCAATGCTAATGCTCAAATTAGCACTCTGAATGACAAGCTCAAAGCCGAAAATCTGCGGATGGGAGCAGAGCTTGACGTAGTCAGAAGAATTCAACAAATGATACTACCCAAGGACGAGGAATTAAGAAAAGTCAAAGGCCTCGACATCGTTGGGTTCATGGAACCCGCTGATGAGGTGGGTGGAGACTACTACGATGTGCTACAGACAGGAGATATTGTCACCTTGGGTATCGGTGATGTTACCGGTCATGGTTTAGAAAGTGGCATGTTAATGCTCATGACCCAAACAGCGGTACGCACTTTACAAGAAATTCAAGAGCATGACCCGATTAAGTTTTTAGAAACCCTCAACCGGACTATTTATCAGAATGTGCAGCGGATGGATTCTGAGAAAAATCTAACCCTGGCCATTCTTAATTATTCCGATGGGTGTGTTAGCATCAGTGGTCAGCATGAAGAGATTCTGATCGTGAGAGCTGACAGCACAATTGAAAGCATTGATACGATAGACTTAGGGATGCCCATTGGTCTGGATGATAATATTGCCGACTTTATTAATTATGTCAGTGTGCAGCTGCAGCCTGGGGATGGAGTTGTACTCTATACAGATGGCATCCCTGAAGCGTATAACTTGTACAAAAAACAATATGGCATGTCGCGTCTGTATCAAGTTATCGCCCATAGCTGGAGTGGTACAGCTGACGAGGTTAAACAGGCTATTATTCATGATGTTAAGGCATTTATCGGTGCACAAAAAGTATTTGATGATATCACGTTGCTTATTCTCAAACGGCGGTAGCGATATTCATCCAACCATTGAGTATTCAATAACCTTTAATCAAAGATTTTCCTGACGACTCATGATGACAAAATCGATGTTCTAGGAGAAAATCGGATGCACCAGATCTTTGGTGATTATATTAACGTCCTACCACCTGATCGTGACTCTCTAGAACTCAGCTTTACCTCCACATCGGAGGACATCAAAAATCTTTGGCGAAATCAGCGTCTATCCGCTCACTTTTTAGCGAATTGTTTTATCAACTTTCTGCCGTTGGATGAGAATAATCCTGAAGAAGAGCAGCGTATTAAGGAAGCTCAAGGTTCTATCAGCTATGTTGCTAATGAGCTGATAGAAAATGCGGTGAAATTTAACCTAGAGGCTGTGAGTCATCAGGTGAAACTGGGTATTTACTTCCTTGAAAGCTCAGAATTGATAGCGGTGATATTTGCCACTAATACAGTCGATAAAACTCAGGCGGAGACCTTTCAGACTTTCATCAAAAAGCTATTAGCATCTGACCCACAAGAATTATATATACAACAATTAGAAGCTAGTGCTAACGATCACGACTCCACGCAATCTGGCCTGGGATTTTTGACCATGATCAATGACTATCAGGCCCGGCTTGGCTGGAAGTTTGAGTCGTTGTCAACAATTCCCGATCTTATTGCGGTCACAGTGATGGCTCAGGTGATTGTATAGCGTTTTTGAGCGCCGCTAGAAGATAATTAACTAGTTCAGATGACCTATCAATATTTACGTTATAGAGGCTACCAAAAATCAATGTGTGGGGTCTGCCCCATCGTGGATTTTGCCCTAGTAGTTAAAGAATTTATTTTTGCTGCATTTTTATCCACTATCACTAGGCTTGTGCTAGCGTTTGGTTAGATTTATTTTCGGCTGTGTAATCTTTTGTACAAACGGTTCTCCGAATATAATTCTATGTCCTTTTAACTTTGGAGAATCCCGCATGTCAGTTTATGTTGGAAACTTGTCCTATGACGCTACTCAAGAAGATGTAACTGAGGTGTTTGCTGAGTACGGTACTGTCAAAAGTGCCCATCTACCTACTGATCGAGAAACAGGCCGACCGCGCGGGTTTGCATTTGTTGAGATGCAAACCGGTGAAGAGGAGGCTGCGGCGATTGAGGCTTTAGATGGTGCCGAGTGGATGGGTCGCGTGCTTAAGGTGAATAAAGCAAAGCCTCGTGAGCCCCGGAACTCATCTGGAGGTAAGTGGGGTAATAAAGGTGGCGGCAGCTATTAAGTCGTAACACTTACTGGCACATTTGTATAAATCCTCTTTAGAGATGGGATTTTGAACTCAGAAACCATGCAGGGTTGCTTGCATGGTTTCTTCTTATCTCTGGCAATGGTCATGCCTGGATTTCCGATGTCATGTGATTAATGTCACATCCTAAAACCTGGAATTCTTCCTGACAGGATTGGAGCTTGTTTCGTGTTGGATGACTAAATGTTGCAACGGTGACTCCCACTGCAACAGATAGGCTGACAACATGTACCTGTTGTAGCTGGTACTGGGTACGCTCTCCCTCGATATCCTGAATTCAATCTTTTACTGACTCATCTGCTATTCAAAGGAGCTGTCATAAATGTCTGCAGTAAACGGTGTCATGATGCAGTATTTCCATTGGTATGTGCCGAGCGACGGTAGCCTATGGAATCAAGTTAATACTCTGG
Organism: Leptolyngbya sp. Heron Island J; assembly: GCF_000482245.1. Lineage (GTDB taxonomy): Bacteria > Cyanobacteriota > Cyanobacteriia > Phormidesmidales > Phormidesmidaceae > Leptothoe. The sequence goes on from NZ_AWNH01000046.1 coordinate 66,381, forward strand.
CTCAAGAACTAGCCGATGCAGGGTTTACGGCTATGTGGTTACCGCCTGCCTATAAAGGTATGGGCGGCGGCTACGATGTGGGATATGCCGTCTATGATATGTACGATCTCGGAGAATTTGATCAACGTGGTTCAAAGGGTAGTAAATATGGCACTCGCGATGAATATTTAACTGCTGTCGGAACACTTCAAGCCAATGGTATTCAAGTTTATGCCGATGGTGTACTCAATCATCGGATGGGAGCCGACCAAACAGAAGTGGTCAAAGCTACCCCCTTTTGGCAAAATGATCGCCTAAATCCCAAGGGCTGGCAGCGTGACATCAAGGCCTACACACATTTTACGTTTCCAGGCCGAGTATTGCCAGACGGCAGCAAGAAATATTCTGACTTTGAATGGCATTGGTGGCACTTTGATGCTGTTGACTATGATGAATTTACTAAAGAAGGCGATACAGTTTATCTCTTTGAGGGTAAGGCATTTGATGATCATGTTGCTCTGGAGAAAGGAAATTTTGCCTACTTGATGGGGGCCGATGTGGACTTTCAAAGTGTTGAGGTGCAACAAGAAGTCGAAAACTGGGGTAAGTGGTATCTCGACCAAACAGGGGTAGACGGATTCAGGCTAGATGCGATTAAACACATTTCTGCCTGGTATTTTCCGCTTTGGATCGATGCCCTGGAGCGGCACGCGCAAAAAGATCTGTTTATGGTGGGAGAGTATTGGTATAACGATCTGGGGACGCTGCAATGGTATGTCGATTCTGTTCAAGGTCGGATGTCGGTCTTTGATGTTCCTTTGCACTACAACTTCCACTACGCCAGTAGAGCCGGTGGTAATTACGATATGAGAACGATTTTGGATGGGACCATGATGCAAACGAATCCCACCCATGCCGTAACGTTTGTTGAAAATCATGATTCCCAGCCGCTGCAAGCGTTAGAAGCTCCGGTAGAGGCTTGGTTTAAACCCTTGGCCTATGCCTTAATCTTGTTACGCTCAGAAGGCTATCCTTGTGTATTTTATGCGGATTATTATGGTGCTCAGTATGAAGACTACGGTAGGGATGGCAACAAATACCCGATCACGCTCCACTCCCATCGCTGGATACTCGATAAGTTCCTGTATGCTCGTAAACACTTTGCCTATGGGCCTCAGTACACTTACTTTGACCATTTCAATACTATCGGTTGGACCCGCTTAGGTGATGCTGAGCATCCTCAAGCGATGGCAGTGATTATGAGTGATGGCCCTGAAGGCTACAAGTGGATGGAAGTGGGTAAGGCCAACACCCAGTTTTATGATTTGACTGAGCATATAAAAACGCCGATTACGACTAACCAGTGGGGGTGGGCAGAATTTCAGTGTAAAGGTGGCTCAGTTTCTGTTTGGGTAGAAGCGTAAAAGCAGCAAGAGAGCTAGACCTGATTCTAAATCTGCCTTGAGATCGTCAGTGAACCGTCGGGGCTGCTAGCAACGGCGGTTCTAATGTATGTCAGTACCCGCAGCTGCACCAATATGCCTATATTAGGTCAGGAGGATTCGCTATCAAGGTAATACATCAAACCGGGTGTAATGGTGTGACAGTTTACCCATGCGTCCTCCTAGGGAGTGGTAGCAATGGGTTGCCTTTACAGTAATGATATTTGTAGGGCTGTGAGTGACTGATGGCAAACCTTCTCGGCCGTGCGTTTGGACTGACATGATCACGATAGATTATCTAGAATTGATTGAGCAGGGAGTGGATGCCTGGAATCGTTGGCGTGAAGAACATCCTGAGGAAGATCCTGAGTTAGAATCTGCCTATTTATTTGAAAAGTCGCTCCAGGGCATTAATCTGCGTGGTGCCAATCTTAATCGTGCCTGTCTGATCGGTGCTAATCTTCAGGACGCTGATCTGACAGGGGCTGACCTTGGGGGGATTTATGCTAGCAATACAAATTTACAAGGTGCGAGGTTAGCTGCTGCTAATTTGCAGGGGGGGAACTTTAGTCGGGCGAATTTGGCTCAGGCGGATTTGTCGGATGCGATTATTGATAATGCTAATTTTACAAACGCCTGTTTAGAAGGGACGTGTTTGGATGGATGGCCTGCTGTAGCTGACGTCACCTTGGCAGCGGTAGAGAATAGCCAGCCTGAGATGAGGTCGGTTGCTCCACCAATGTCAGAACCAACCCCTGACTTAATGCCAAGATTCGGCCTCATGCTGGCTGCGGTCAGTGGTGCTCTGTTTGTAGCTGTCTCATTAGCCACCGTTGCTCTCTATTTTGCTCTGCGGCCTAGGCCACCTAAGTTTGTGACGCCAGATGGTACGGTCACTATCCAGCTAGTGTGTGATGAGCCTGATGTGACGAGCCTTAGTGCCAGCGACGCCGAGCATGTCTATCCAAACGGCATCCGATTTTATGGCCAGTTTAAGGATGGTAAACCTGGGAACGGACGTGGCAGTATGCTGTATCCCAATGGCAATCGTTACGATGGTGAATATCGTAGTGGTCAGCGTAATGGCTGTGGCACATTTACCTTTGATAATGGCCGTCGCTATGTCGGTGAATTTCAAAATGATTTATTTAGCGGTCGCGGTGTTTGGATGTTAGAGAATGGCGATCGCTACATCGGTGATTTTGAATTTAATCGGTGCAATGGTGAGGGGGTATACATATTCGCTGACGGTACCTCACAATCAGGCATATGGCAGCAAGGACGCTTAGTGGATGGCGATATCACATGCGATCTCGATCCCATCGATTTACCCGAATCTTGACAGTATCTTTTCAGGAGCTTAGCCAATGGCTACTTTTTATAATCGGTTTCCCCAGGTGCGCCTATTGCTAGCGATTGTCTCAGCGGCCAGTTTAACTCTAGGGGCTACCCCTGTGGTTTATGCCCAAGATGTGCCGACACCCACCCCCCCTGCTGACGGAGGGGAGTTTGAAGGGGCTCCCGATCCCACACCGGGGCCTGATGTGGCACCGGACCCGACTGACGAACCGACAGCAGGCGAGCTATCAGATGATCCAGATGCAGCAGAACCAGACACTGCCACGGATACGGATGACTCCGATACTGCGACTGAGGAACCCACGGACGAACCGACATCGCAGGACTCACCTGATGACTCGGATGAGTCGCCAGCAGATGAAATTGCTGAAGATGCCGATGCACCAGCTGATGAGGACTCTGATATTGAGGTCTCAGAAGATCCAGATACCGAGAATGAGGGTGATGCTGCTGGTTCCGGGGGTAATGCTGCGCCTGCTAATAACAGCCCCCGTGGTCTGTGGTAAAGTCACCACTCTGATCTAGGGAAGAACAGTGACTAACGTGCCAGGTGTCACCAACTCATAAAGCTCACGGATGTGCTCGTTATACAGACGGACACATCCGTGGGAGGCGGCTTCACCGATAGAATCATGGTTTGGGGTGCCATGAAATCCAATTTCATTGCGACCATCTGTCCAAAATGCAATCCATCGTTCACCTAATGGATTCTCAGGACCAGGGGCCATCAACTCCCCTGTAAACGGGTTCGTCCAGCCCGGATTCTCCAGCATGTAAGAAACTTCAAAGGTTCCCGTGGGTGTTTCCCATCCAGCCTTACCCACTGCTACAGGGAATGACGTTTCTAGGGTGTCTCCACGGAAGACAAAGAGCTTCCGTTCATTCAGTCGTAGAACCAGTTCTACCGGCTGCTCGGCAGCTGGCCACTTGCTCAGGTCTGAGGTGGGAGGTTTAACGGGGATCGGGGCCGCTTGCTCTGAGAACGCTCCGAGGGATGGTGCTGTTATTTCTGCAGCACCAGGAGTTGCCAGGAGTCCTCCTAAAAGTGACACCGTTAGCCCTACTATCAAACTGTGAATAGTACTAGTCACCAAACACCTCTATTGCTTTTATGCACCTTTGCTGATGGTGACAAAATTTAGGAATAAATTTCAAGGGAGTGGACAAATCTCTTGCTGGTTGTTAGCTCTAACGATAAATTTCCAAGATCGGAAAAAAAAAGGCTCCAGATTTCCAGCTTGGGAACTCTCTGACCTGTCGATATCATCATACTGATAACAGGTTAAACATTCGCATTACAAAGCTGATCCATTTCTATAAGTTCCGCTTTCGCATCTACCAGGGCAATCGCTACAACGCCTTCTCAGTGTTCGATTCGCACAGTGCACAGAGCCCCCGACACTACGTCAGGGGCTTTTTTGTAAGGTTTTTCAACTGTGGAGAATCAAGCAGTGGTGTGTTCCCTAGGGCTGACCTGTCTGTAATTTATGGCGGCTCCGAGCAGATAGCCAGCGGTGCATAGGATCAGTCCGTATACATTAACGCCCAGGTCGACTGCGTACTTGCCAGCGCCGATGAGCATCCAGTCTGGGAAAATTTGGGTGCTGAGGGCACTTTCGAGAACTCGCAGGATACCAAAAATCAGCCCTGGCCAGAAGGCGAGGTGAAAGCTTAACCGACCGGCACTGGGGATAAAGGACAGCAGAAAGATAGGGGCCAGACCCATGACCATGGTGCCGCTGATAGTGGTGGCTAAAATAATGGCTGGACCAATCTGATCGCCGAGATAAATGCTCAATAGTGGAAAGTTGCCAAGAACTGCGATCGCAACAATCCACCAGCGCCCCACCAACGCCTGATTTTCAGTGGGGTTATCTTGATGATTTGACCAGTCGCGGGCTCCTAACTTGGCCACACTTGAAAACGTGGAATCTAGTGTGGAGCCAGCACTGGTTAGCATAATGGCATTAAAGACCAACAGCATCGGCAAACTAAACAGCGCCGGTACCGCAAGCACCGGGGAACCCTCAACAGCAAACGTACGGGCATATAGCCCAACAAAGCTAAAGAGAAAGATAAAGCCACCGCTGATCAGCCCGGCCAATACAAACCCTTTTAACATCACCTTGGGCGATGTGATAAAGGCCCGATCAGTCATTACCGGGTCATGAAACGGGTAGCTAAATATTTGCACAAATGCCAGGCCACAAAATGTCAGTCCTGCCAGAGTCGTATCTTGATCCACCTGTGGTAGTCCCTGATTAACCAAACCTGGCCCTAGGACAACCAAAATAACTACCAACAAAACAGCCGCCAGCAGCATCTGAGCCCCGTCCGTCAAAAGACTACTGCGCAAACCACCCAAAAGACTGTAATAGACCGTAAATAGCGTCACCAGCAGGGCAGCTAGCCAGTAGCCACTGCTGCCTTCTGGACCAAAATATAGCGAAAAGACTTTGGTATTGGACCAGACTTCATTCAGCAATCGAATAGCAATGGCTAAAAGAAACAATCGAGAGCAAAGCTGACCATACTTACTGACTAAAAACTCAGAAATTGAGCTGTAGCCACCTCGGGTTCGAATCAGATAGAGAGTAATCGCAGCGGTAACAAAACTCAGGTAGTAAATGGCATAGCCAATGCCGCCGGTAATGCCAAAAGCATTGCTCAGGCTGGCCGCATTATCAATTGATTTCGCAAAAATCCATGAGATAGCCGCACTGGATACCAGCAGCCAAAGACCAGGGTCTTCCCCTTGACGTGAATGTCCCTGAAAAAATTCAGATGCCGATACCTTGCCTGGCGTCGTTGTTTGAACAATGCGATAAATGAACAAACCATACCCAGCCAATAAAGCCCAGGTGAGTGTTACTGTGAACATATTTTAGTTATGAGGAGACTGTCGTGAGGATGATATTGAAGGTTGAAAAAACAACTCGAGCTTAGGCGACAACTCTGTGTTTGATCGATTTTTCAGCCATTGGCAAAATTTCGGCACAGGTAGTCCAGATCCCCTGCTCTAGGGAGTCAATAAACTCTTGCGGTAAGCCTTCTGAGCGCATGGCTGCAGTAACAGCAGCGACATCATAGGTTAGAGGAACAAGCTGAGGGATAGGAGCTGCATCAGTTTTTGAAAAGTGCAGGCAGCCATAGTAAACGTGGGGCTGACCTTCATGGGCTGGACGACCCAAGACCCCAACGTTAAACCAAAATCCATCGGGTTGATTCACTGTGCGAGTCCAGGGTAATCCTGTATGAGTGGCACAGATGCCATCTACCTGGTAACGCGTCAAAAAGTTTTGAATTTGAGCGTTTTTAGTTTCTGTTTCCCACACAAATTCATTGACAATGTCTGGACTGCCATGACATAGCAAGATACGACGGCTTCGCCACTCTAGAACAATGAGCTCTGGTAGCTGCTGTAACCAGTGCCGGTGGGGTTCAGACGTGTGGGCAAAGGTGTAGTCGTAGCTTATTTGTGCAAATTTGCGATCGCGCGGGTCAGAATAGCCGCAGCCACAGTCCCGTAGACCGTGGCCAACGGCATGGTCATAATTACCCTGCAAACAAATCACCTCAGCTGCCCGCAGTTGTTCTAACGTCCGATTAGGATAGGGGCCAAAGCCGCCCAAATCTCCTAAACAGAACCGATAGGACATATCCGCCGTGGCTGCTAAAAATGCATCAACGGCGGCAAAATTACTGTAAGGGCCACCACAAATAGCAATATGTTCGCAATCATCGGGAAGTTGAACTCGCTGGATAGATGCAACCATCAACAAAACCGCTTAGTGTCAGGTAAATAGCTAATAGCACCTGATTTAATCACACATTTCCTGAACCAAAGATGAGTTTTTAATAAGAAATTTAGGCGTTGCTGATCCTCGGGATGATTTCATCTGTGAAGTGCGACTATGTAGCACTTTTGACAGATCGGTGCATTCCCTTAAATCAGCAACGGCGAAATGTACAACCGTCCAGCATCCATCCTTGCCAGCAGGCGGCTATCCCTCGCTCTTGATATCTCCATCCAGTGAGTAACTCTCTTGTTGTGAAACAAACTCAGGAGTAGGAAGTTGTTGAATATGTTTCCAGCAGACAGTACAGGCGGGTAAATCATGTTCGACTGCATAGGGCTCGTGCACGGTATCCAGCCAGGTCAAAAAACGCTGAAAGTTTTGGGTAACAGTCTCTGATGAATCGTCTACAGTACCCAGTTGAAAATGAGGAGATTTGTTCTCCACCGCAAACGGACAGGCATGAAACTGCCCGTCGGTTTTAAGAACGGGATAACAGTGAGGACACTGATGGTTATTTTTAGGGCGGGCCGCTTCCCCAGTAAACGGATCAACGCCTCGACCAGAGTCAACAATATCAGGATGGCCAATTGCGATCTCACCCCTATTTGCCCGCTCATAGGTTTCCAGCTTGCGCAGCGACGACAGCGGCATCTGCGGCGCACCATCCCCAGTCGCAATGGAATAATTGAGCGAAGCTGTCGTTTTACCTAACGGATCGGCCTCTAAAATCGCCAGTAGTCGCTCTGCCTGAATTCCATTGGAGTAAACAACAATTGCCCCTTGAAACCCATGGTCTCGTAAATAACCAACCGCCCAAATCACATTCTCATGATTGAGAGTCGGCTCTCCACCATAAAACTTAATGGCACCCTGTTCGTGCGTCATCACACTGTGAAGGGCTGCATCTAGATGGGTTGCTGTATAGTCGGTATACCAACCTTTGGGCGACCCAAACACCGTGCAAAAATCACAGTCTCGGTTACATTGATTTCCCGGATAAAGATGCAGCTCCATCAGACGATGATCTTCAATCACACCTTTATCACGAGATTGTCGTTCTTTGAATACTTGTTCTCTTGGAGTCGAAACCATTCTGTTATACCTCTCTTTGCAAGTTATCCTAAGCTAGCGTTAAATCGCAATTTGTTCCGTCCATGTTTGCTCTAATCGTGTGGTATATTCCGCATTCACGACGGGCACTGTCTGTTTAGTCAGCGTCTGTAGTGGCATGCCATAGCTCATCTCCACCTGGTCAAATTCCTTTTGCAACTCTGCAGACAACAGCGACCGAGTCAGCAACGGCGGATCGCCCCAAACCGCCGGGTCAAATTTTTGCAACTGGCCTTCAGGGCTTGAGAGAATATTTGCCAGCACCATACCGCCAGCCGGGTTACTGGCATTGGTTGGAATTGCCGTAAACGAAGGATCATTTAACGACGCTCCCGGCATCGCAAAAGCCTGGGTTGTCTCAGGAAACTGGCCTGTGGCAATCCCTTCTGCAATCCTCGCAGTAAAGGCGGGCATCATCCAAATTTCACTATTGGCAAATAGCTCTTGCAGTCGACTTTGCGTGGGTGGATAGGTGGATCCTTGTCGCCAAAGATAGGGTTCAAGCTCTTTCAGATAGTCCCACACGCGGGTTGATTGCTCAGTCCAAAGAGTCTCATCAAACTCTGCTCCTGCATACTGTTGATAGCCTCCTGTCAAACCATAGAGAGCCGTCAACAAAAAACGACTGCCATCAAATTGAGGTGGGGCAACATAGGTAAATCGCCCTGGATTGGCCTTGGCCCAGGCCAGCAACTCTGCAAACGTGGTCGGGGGCGTTGGTACCCTGACGCTGTCAGCTGCCATGATATAAAACGCCCCCGTATATGGGGCTGAGTAACCTTCAATCGGCAACCCAAAGTCATTGGCAACAGCAGGATTATTTGTGTCGTAATACTGCATTGCAGGGAGCTTGTCCGCAAAGGGACCAAACAGCAAATCTCCCTGCTTCATTGTGCGAAAGTTCTCGCCATTAATCCAGATCAGATCGATGCTGCCAGTCTCCGTGAGTCCTGCCTGCACTTCACCCACAACTTTATTCACGGCTTCTACGGTATCTGTGAGCGGCACCCGATTGAGAGTTACCTCGTATTTCCTCTGTAACTCACTGGCGACCCAACCATCAACGTAGGCATTTGTCTGATCGCTACCGCCCCACATTGCCCAGTTGACGGTGGTTCCTCGAGCGCGTTCAACCACCTGATCCCAGGTCACAGAGATGGGATCTAGTCGCGGCGCAGTTGGTGTTTGGTTATTGGCGCAGCTGGCGACCAAGGCCGCTCCGGCAGATAGATAAAGAAAACGACGACGGGGAAGAGAACGATGAGTCATATAAAAAGTGGCGAAACCGTAGATGACAATAAACAGTACGAGGGAGAAACCCTTTAAACCGTTTGAGGCAATGTAGACACTCTTCGAACATCAGGAGAAAAACTCCAAAGCGCATCTGCCGGCAGATGGGCAAACACTGATTGACCAATGGCAAAGTCTTGACTGGGCGGCACCCAAGCCTGTAGCTCAAAATGCTCGGGGGTTTTGAGTACCAAATGCCGTTGGGTGCCGGTAAACCGATTGTGGACCACCTTTACCGGCAACAGATTTGTACTGCAAATTGCTTCAGCCAACACATGAATGCGCTCTGGTCGAATGGTGACATCCACAGTACCTTGCTGAGGATAGTCAGTAATGAGCGTATCCCCTCCCGGCAGGCATAGTCGATGTTGCTGAGCCTCAGCAGAGAAAAAATTCACCCCGCCAAAAAAGCGGGCTACTGTTTGATCACAGGGCTGTTGATAGAGGACTTCAGGCGTATCCACCTGGCGTAGACAGCCGTCAAACATCAGGGCAATGCGGTGTGACATGACGACCGCCTCACTTTGGTCATGGGTAACAATCACCATCGTCACTCCCGTTTCCTCTTGCAGCTGTAAAATCAGCGTCTGCATATCGCTACGCAGACTGGCATCTAGGGCAGACAGCGGTTCATCCAGGAGCAGCACCTTGGGTTGAATCACCAGGGCACGGGCTAGGGCCACACGCTGCGCCTGACCACCGGATAGCTCACTGGGGTGGCGCTGGGCAAACCCACCCAGCTGTACCTTCTTTAACATAGCTAACGCCCGTGTTTCTTGCTCTGCTCGGGGCACCCCTCGCATTTTGAGCCCAAAGGCCACATTCTCACCCACGCTCAAATGTGGAAACAGTAGGCCCTTTTGTAACACCAGAGCAATTTCTCGCTGTTCGGGAGGAACCCGATTTAATAAACGATTTTCTAGAAAAATCTCACCCCGATCGGGGCGTAAAATCCCGGCCATGAGCTTTAGCGCTGTTGATTTGCCACAGCCCGAAGGCCCCAGTAACGAGAGCCGCTCCCCCTGTTGAATATCCAGCCAGACATCGCTAACGGCCAGGGTTTTGCGAAATGATTTGGTCAATTGCTGAATCGAGAAGTAGGGGGTATTAGACATCTCCTAACCCTCCAATCGCACTATCATCGCTCAACGCCTGACTAGAAAACAGCAGGAAAATTAGGGCCGGTAAAATAGACGTAATTGCGATCGCAGCCGTCAACCCTGTATTGCCCCCCTGCAGCGACGTAAACAACACCATCGGTAAGGTAAACACACGACCGCTCCCCACAAAAAAGGTCAACAGAAATTCATTCCACGAGATCAAAAACGCAAACAGGGCTCCCACCACTACTCCGGGCGCAATTAACGGTAGCGTCACCTGCCAAAGCACCTGAATCGGAGACGCCCCCAGGGTCCGCGCCTGGGCCTCGTAACCCGTATCAAAGTTGGCATACACACTGCTCAGTACCAACGTCATATAAGGAATCGTCGGCAACAGATGTACCAGCACCACCCCCAAAATCGTGCCACTTAGCCCCAGCCGGATTAAGATAAACTGAATCCCCATCAGCGTTGCCAGCGGAGAAACCATAATTGGCAACAACAACAGTAGTTTGATCGCCCCTTTTCCTGGAAAATCGAGTAACCCCAGTGCCCGCCCAGCCGGTAGTCCCACCAGCAACGCCAACCCCGTAGACAGAGCCGCAATCACCAAACTTTGCAAAAATCCTTCACCCACCTTGGTGCTGGCCGTCAAAATAGCGTTCCAGTGCGCTAACGTCCACTGGTCTGGTATGAGCTGTGGGAAATACCAACCGTCTGCTACTGACCAGAGTAACAGGGGTAAAAACGGCAAAAACAATACAATGACAATTAAAGAAAGTATGATATTGCGAGTCATGACTGCCCCCCGTTAGCGCGGCGAGATAAAAGGTGCCGAAAGGGCTTACCCGACCCCAGCCAAAGATAAAGTGCAATCAATACTATTGAAATTAGAGATAGAATTAACCCCAAAGCAATCGCTACCGAACGCTGTTCTAAATCAACATCAGTGAACGCCTGATACACCAAAATCGGTAATGTTTTAGGTGATGTTGCCCCCAATAAAAATGGCACCTCAAATGAGCCGAAAATAAATCCAAATACTAGCAAACTTGCTGACACAATCCCTGGTCGCAACAGCGGCAGCGTCACATGCCAAAAACATTGCCACGGGCTGGCTCCCAAAGCGCGGGCTTGCATGGCATATTCAGGGCGAATCCCCCGTAAAACAGCCAACAAGATCAGGGTCATAAACGGAATCTCTTTCCACAGAAAGTGAATGATTACCCCAAAACTTGCCGCATCATTGACCAATAAGGGAAACCCTTGATCAGAGCTAATCAGACCCAGCGCAAACAACAGTCGTGCCAGCAAACCGCTCGGAGACAGCAGCAACAAAATGCCCGCAATACCCACTAAATGGGGAATGGGTAGGGTCAGCTGACAGGCAAAGCTAGCCCAGCGCCCTGTTCCTCGCAACACCATGGCCAGCCCAATACTCAGTACGGTCGACAACGTTGTTGCCGTCAATGCAATATATAGACTTAAGCCCAGAGAACGCCAAAATTCACGACGGTTCAGTGCCTGTTGATAGGCATCTAGAGAAAATGTGCCATCGGTGGTTAACCCTAATAGCCCCACACTTTGTAAAAAAGCCAGGATCAGACCACCACCAAATAAAATGACAATAATGCTGAGGGCCGGTAACACCAGACAATAGGCTTGCCACGGCATCCCTAAGACTCGCTGCCGTAACCGTCTACCCCCCATCGCCTGAGAAGACTGGGCAACCGTCATGGTAGCGGTTCCTCCAATAGCGCCATGACCTCAGCCCACATGGTAGAAAACTGTCGTTGACTCTCCTGTAGGCGTTCCATCCGAGCTACAGCGCTGCTACTATCTGCCCCAGCGTACCAGCGACGAGCCGTCACCCAGTACCCCGCCGTCCAACACAGCGATCGCAATGCCGGAAACGCACCAAATACGGCAAAATGCACCCCCATGGTTTGAGCTAGGTCCGCATCGTCCAGCGCATTATAGTAAGCATTGAGAAAAAACTGTTTATCTTCGGCGGGCAGCTGATAATTGCGATATCGACGAACCGTAACAGGCGACAAAAAATGGCCCAAATCTCCAGCGGGGGAGCCAATCTCAGCCCATTCCCAGTCAATCAGATAGGCCTGTTGGGGGTTGATCACCCAGTTCTCATAGGTATGGTCACTATGCACCAAACACTCATGGGGATAGTCACTCAGCAACGTCTCTGCTGCCAGACGAGTCTGCGCCTTTGTCAGCAGGATTTCTAACATAGCCACCACGTCAGGATCCGCATCAGATGACGTTATATAGGGCTGAGCATAGTCCCAAGCCTCCTGAAAAAACAGACTCAGTGGTTGACTCACCCGCTGCACCAGCGGCATCAGTTGATAGAGTCTGTCATTCTGCAGCGGTAGGCGATGCAACCGCGCCAGCGTTGTTGCACATTGCTGCAGCTGCAAACGGCTGTAGTTAAGTGGCCCGCCCGGCAGATAGTTAGTAATCGAATAGGTATAGGGAAAATCTACGCTAGGCTGCAGCTGAGCATCCAGCAGTTGATGTCCCAACCCAGTCCCTTGCAAATAGCCCAAAATAGAGGCTTCAAATGCAGTTACTCGGCTAAAGTCGCCCCCAAAACGCTGATTTGGGGTATTCACCGCCACCCGCACCAAGCGGTCCGAATTCAGTCGAAAGATAACATTCGCCTCACCGTGGGCCAATAGTTCCACAGTGTCGTTCGAATCGAGCAGATGTCGACCGTAAAGATGCGATCGCAACGCCTCACAAAGTTGCCCTAAATTCAGCAAAGTGGAAGACGACAATAGACCTCGCAGGATGTATCAAAAAGGCTGAGGGTATTGTAAGTCACGTGACTCAAAATTCCTATGAATAACGCCTTAAAAATTCATGAGTTTATAGTCTGCTATCATCTCTCTTTTCAAAGGAAATCATAGACATGACCAATACTTATTCATGGGACTGGACAGAACTATCATCCCTACCAGCAATACAAACGCATCAGGTGCAGATAGCCAACGTAGTTTGAACGGCGATGGGACTCGTGATTTTATCCTGCAATCAGCTCAATCACTTTAACGCTGCCAATATCGAGATTTTCCATCAACCATAGGTCTCAATATCGGATCTGCAACGTCACCCTGGCATTAACAGTTTGTTCGCCTCCCTCCACCGGAGTCGTAGCTTCAGAAACCGCGTCTGCTAACCGAGCCTGGGCTGCAAAGGGAATGGGCATTGGTGGATTAGCATTGTTTACCTGAATGCCGACAATCTCTTGAGCACTCAGGTTAAGGCTTTGTAACACAACATCCGCCTGGGCTTGAGCATCCGCCGTTGCTTCTTGTAATGCGGTATCGCGGGCAGCATCAATCGCGTCATCTGCGGCAACAAAACTAACGCTGTTGATCTGATTAGCTCCAGTTGCGATCGCATCGTCCAGCAGTGTCCCCACCTCATCTGTTGGCATTTGAAAGCTGACCGTATTAGAGCCGGTGTAGCCAGTAATGCGGGGCTGATTGCCATCGTAGTTATACTGCGGGTTGAGACGAATGCCGGTGGTTTGCAGCTGATCAACATTTTGCGACCTTAAGAGTTCAATCACTGCCGCCGAACGTTGAGCAATCTCTTGTTGTACTGCCTCTGCATTCTCTCCCTGGGCTGTAACCCCCATCTGCACTCGTGCTAATGTTGCTGGAGTACTCTCACTGCCTTCTCCAGTTACGGTCAAAACCCTTGCAATAGGCTCCTGCGCCCTAACAGGAGCAACCTTTGCCGTATTCATCACGCCGACTACCAGTGCTGTCAATCCCAACACGACACCTGCTGATGGCAATGCCCACTGCCGTAATGTAGCTACTTGCTTCATATCTCCTCTTTTCGTGCGGTTTTATAAGAATACGCTTCTAATGTGACACGAGAAGATTATTATGGTGGCTTTGTTACTATTTTTGTAACTTGACGGGATGTCAATTCTCAATTCAGCTGCAAAGTAGACATTATCCCTAGTTCGAAAAACATATTGCAGGCGTTATCACCTTGTTCTCCGCTGTGCTTGATAGCCACTAGTGAACACAATCCCACCGCACCTAAGTCATAGACTCCAGCTGTGCTTGATACTGCTCAAGAAACGCCAGCACATCTGCACACCACTGTAACCAGCTGGTTTCATAAGCAATTCCCCGTTTCAGAGTCAAATACTTAAACTGCATCTCTACTGGAGGATTGGGGTTGGCCAAATGCTTCTCCTCAATTGTCCGGTATTTCTCTAACTGTGCTTGATGTAGTGCCTGCCGGTGGTGTAACTCTTTCAACAACAGCTCACGGGGCATTTTGTAACCAATCATCACTTTTACAAGCAAATCTTCTCGAATTTGGGTGCGCTCAGTCAGTTCTGCATACCAACGAGCCAATTCCGCCCAGCCAGCTTCTGTGATGCTGTAAATCTTTTTATCCGGTTTACCTGCTTGGGGCACTTTTTTGAAAGCAACCCAGCCCTGGGACGTCATTTTAGATAACTCCCGATATACCTGCTGCTGGGTTGCTTTCCAGTAGCAGCTCACTCCTTCGTCAAAGCGCTTGCTAATGTCATATCCGCTATCAGGTTGCTGTGCTAACAACGCCAGGATGGTGTGAGCTAGGGCCATGGAATTTACAGACTGAACAAGGTTATGTTGACATACTCAACATGTTGAGTATACGCTATGGAGCATAAGCAACATGTTGAATATCAACTAAGTGAATATAAACTATTTGGATATGAAGCCATGGTTTCATCGACGTCCAAGTCCCGTGTCAGCCATCAACGCATCTGGCAGTGGTTGTGGTTGCTACCACTGTTAGTGGCTCCTGTCCTCTGGTTAGGGCGTTTTCGTTCTGAGTCGGCCATGGCTGACGAGGTTGTAACGCCACTCCCTGTGCAAACTCAAGTTTTAGAACTTGCCAACGAATATCAGGTAGAGCGTACCTACACTGGTGAAGTGGTTGCTCAACGCAGTAGCGACCTTGGCTTTGAGCAATCAGGCACCCTGGTAGACGTGCTGGTGGATGAAGGAGATACGGTGGTGGCTGGTGCGGCGCTTGCCCGGTTAGACACCAGCAGTCTACAAGCCCAGCGTCAGCAGCTTGAAGCTCAGCTGCGTCAAGCTCAGGCTCGATTTCAAGAATTACAGCGTGGTCCGCGTCAGCAAGATATTGCCGCCGCTGCAGCTGCCGTTCAAGACTTGCAAGCCCAGCTCAATCTGGCGCATTTACAACAGGTACGGCGCGAAGAGCTTTATGTTCAAGGGGCCATTTCTTTAGAAGAACGCGATCAAGCTGCTTTCGGGGCTGAGGCGTTAGCAAGTCGTCTCAACCAGGCGAAGAGTCAATTAGATGAACTCAATGCTGGCACCCGAGTAGAGCAAGTCAGTGCCCAGGATGCTCAGGTTGAGCAAATTGAGGCCAGTCTTAAACAACTCGATATCTCGATAACTAAAAGTGTTATTTATGCTCCTTTTAATGGTCAGGTTTCACTACGGCTGATAGATGAAGGTGTGGTGGTCAATCCAGGGCAGCCAATTGTGCGTCTGGTGGAAGATAGGGCGTTGGAGGCTCGCATTGGAGTGCCAACCCCAATGGCGAATCGTATGGCCATGGGGAGTGTTCAACCGATTGAACTCAATGGTCAATTATTTAAAGGGCAAGTGACTGCCCTTTTACCAGAACTGGATGAGGCTAGTCAAACTGTGACGGTTGTGATAGCACTACCGCCGGAAGTCCAAACAACCGTTGGTACAATTGCGCGACTAAAGCTGCAAGATCAACAGGATGAAAAGGGGTATTGGCTACCGATAAGTGCTCTCGTGGCCGGAGAAAGAGGGTTATGGTCGGCTTATGTGTTGGCTGAAGCTGCCAGTGAAACGGATCAAAGTCTTTATGAGGTACGTCGACGAGAGGTAGAGATACTTTACACAGAAAGCGATCGAGCCTTTGTCAGAGGACTACTACAGCCAGGGGAAAAGCTCATTACCAGTGGCACCCATCGGCTTGTGCCGGGACAGCTTGTACAGAATTAAGTTTGAAAGGGATTCGGTACTCGACCTATGTTTAATCTCTTTTTTCGGAATCGGCAGTTGTTGTTTTTAACACTGACATTGGTCATTGTCTGGGGGTTGGCTGCTTTCTTGTCTTTACCTCGACTGGAAGATCCTGAGATTGTTCAACGGGTGTCGACAGTGACAACGGTTTTCCCAGGGGCGAGCGCCGAGCGGGTGGAGTCTTTGGTGACTGACAAAATTGAAGAAGAGCTTTCTGATATTGAAGAGATTGAGGAGATTCGCTCAGCTTCAAGTCCTGGTATTTCCGTTGTTACGGTAGAACTGAAGGAAACGATTCCTGATGTTGAGCCAGTATGGGCGCGGGTGCGTAGTCAAATTGATGATGTCATTCCTGAGTTGCCAGCTGAAGCCAGTCGCCCAGAGTATGAGGATCAAGAAGTAAAAGCCAGTGCCATGATTGTGGGGCTGACGTGGACTTTGGATCAGCCCGTGAACTATCCAATTTTGCGACGGGTGGCAGAGGATTTAGAATCTGAGCTACGTAATTTGCCTGGCACCGATGGTGTAGAACTTTTTGGGGAACCAGATGAAGAGATTCAAGTAGAAATCAGTCAGGCTGATTTATTGAAACTAGGGATTAGCGCCCAGGAACTGTCACAACAGATTGCGGCAAGCGATGCGAAAATTTCTACGGGAGAGCTAAAAGGAAACAATACTGAACTGTTGTTTGAAATAGACAGTGCCCTGGATTCATTGGATCGGATTCGGGCGATTCCCATTCAGGTAGGAGCAGATGGTCAGGTGGCTCAGCTGACGGATATTGCTGAGGTGACGAAGGGTGTACAAATTCCAGTATCTGATCTGGCCTTGGTTGAAGGGCAGCCAGCGATTGTTGTAGCCACAACGGTGGAAGCTGATTATCGTGTAGACCAGTGGGCACAGCAAGCCAGAAAAGTGATCCAAAACTTTGAGGCCGAGCTGTCAGATGGTTTAGGTATCAGCGTTGTGCTGGATCAAAGTCAGTATGTACAACAGCGATTGAACGGAGTGATTGGCAACCTGTTACTCAGCTCTCTTTTGGTAATTAGCATCTCCCTGGTAGTTCTAGGATGGCGTTCGGCGCTGATTGTTGGCATGGCGTTGCCACTTTCTACCTTGATGGTCTTTGGGAGCATGAGAGCCTTGGACATTCCCCTACACCAGATGTCTGTGACAGGGTTAATCATTGCCCTGGGACTGCTGATTGATAATGCCATTGTGGTAGTCGATGAAGTGCGCGTACGCTTACAACAGGGCAGTCGACCGGCTGACGCGGTCGGTGAAACAGTGAAGCATCTGGTGGTACCTTTGTTGGCTTCAACCCTAACCACAGTGCTGGCATTTGTGCCAATTGCCACCTCTCCTGGGGGGACTGGAGAATTTATCGGTACCATTGGCAGTACCGTAATTTTGGCACTGCTGAGTTCGTTAACATTGTCACTCACGATCATTGCGGCTTTGGCTGGCCTGGTTTATCGCTGGAAACCTTTAGACTCTCAAGTGCATCACTGGCGGGTTGGCGGTTTCTCTCATCCAACGCTCTCTCGACTCTATGATGGTAGCCTGAGAGCTGTTTTTCGTCGGCCGATTCTGGGTGTATTGGTGGCTATGGTATTGCCTGTTGTGGGCTTTATTCAGTTTGCCAGTCTCCCTCAACAGTTTTTTCCCCCGACCAATCGCGACCAGTTTCAGATTGAGCTGGAGCGTCCTGCCTCTAGCGCGATCTCAACTACCCGCACCCAGACCCTGGCCATTCGTGAACTGATTCAACAGCATCCAGCAGTTCAGGATATCCACTGGTTTCTTGGCAAAAATGCCCCATCATTTTTCTACAATGTGGTGGGCAGTCGTCGTAATGCGGCAGAATACGCCCAGGGGATTGTACAGCTGACATCAACAGACAATCTGAGAGACACCATTCGCACCTTGCAAACAGAGCTTGACGCTGCGTTTCCCGATGCTCAGATTCTGGTCAAACAGTTGGAGCAGGGACCACCATTTGATGCCCCCATCGAAGTCAATCTCTATGGGCCTGACCTGGAACAGTTACGCACCCTGGGCAATCAGCTACGCCTGATATTGTCTGAATTAAACGAGGTAACCCATACTCGCGCTACGTTGACCGAACTGTCGCCCAAGCTAGCCTTGACAGTCGATGAGGCCGCGGCGAGAAGAGTGGGCTTAAATAATGGCGCGATCGCATCCCAACTCAGCACTCTCCTCGATGGCCAGGTGGGAGGCTCCATTCTCGAAGACACCGAAGATATTCCAGTCCGGGTGCAGCTCCCAGCCCAAGAGCGAGGCAACCTAGCGAGCATCACGTCTGTGGATCTGTTAAGCGCGAATGGCACAACAGTACCGTTTTCTGCAGTGGCAGCGGTTAATTTACGTCCGGAGCTGAGCACCATTGCCCGGCGGGATGGTCAGCGGGTGAATACGGTACAGGGCTTTATTACAGCAGGTTCTTTGCCCAGCACTGTGCTAGCTGAATTCCAACGAGCTTTGACCGCCCAGGGCTTCGAACTACCTGCTGGGTACCGTCTCAGCTATGGTGGTGAAGCGGATGCCCGAGGCTCGGCCGTGGGCAATCTGTTATCCACGGTAGGCATTTTGCTCGTGTTGATGACGGCGACACTGGTACTGTCGTTTAACTCCTTTGCCTTAGCCGGATTACTCGCAATTGTGGCCATAGCCGCAGTCGGTTTAGCCGCTATGGCACTCTGGTTATTTAACTCGTTGTTTGGCTTCACAGCCATTCTTGGCACCCTAGGTTTAATTGGGCTGGCCATTAATGACTCGATTGTTGTTTTAGCCGCGTTACGCAATGATCCACTTGCCCGTCAGGGAGATATGGCTGCAACACGACAGGTGGTGATGAAGGCAACACGTCATGTAGTTGCAACAACGATAACAACGATTATTGGGTTTACACCGCTCTTGCTAGACTCCACTGGGTTTTGGCCACCGTTAGCAATTGCGATCGCAGGAGGGTTAGCTGGTGCAACCCTACTAGCACTCTACTTTATTCCATCGACACATTTATTGCTGCATCGACACAAGCGCAAATTAGTAATTGCTAGATAACTGAGCCGAATTCTATGCCTGCCATCATAGCCATAGCTAACCAGCAGCATCCATGATGTAAAACTTGGGAGTACGTTCTCAAGAAACTACGACAGGATGGTGATTGGATAAGACTGAATATTTCTGATATTGAGGAGTGTGCTACCAAGGAATGTAGTACTAATAAGTTGAAGCGGGGCTCATTAGTCTTTCATCCTGAGCGTGTTGCTATGAATCAAGCTGCTGATAATGATGATTGATATAGGCAGTTTACCAAAGGTAAGTGCGATTTATCGGGTATGGCATTGCGATTTCGACACAAGAAGACTGTGTTGACTACTTTTATAAGTCTGAAGAATTGAGCTTGATTTCTCGGTATCAAGCTGGCATCTGGATATCTGTTGATCAGAAATTACCTGTTGCTAAAACTGTCGTTCTAAGTGCTATTGCTGATGATGGTTCCTACTATGCAATATGTGACTGGGATGGTTTTCTTTTTAGTAATCCTGATACTGGAATAACCCTTACTCCTCAACCTACCCATTGGGCTAATATTCGTCCAATGGATATAGATCCATTCGGACCATTAACTACAGACCCATTTGAGTTTGGACTAAGTCTGGTCTAAAAAGGCCAACTGGCACACAGGTCAATGCCCCATTCTTTCGTTGGGGCCTGTGCATGAAAACGGCGTAACTACGTTGACTCGTTGCCCGTCTCGCAACATATCGGACTTGCGGAGTCTACTGGTCCGCAAGTATTCTCTTCTTTCTATCCCCTTGTATGTTTAGAGGTGTAGCGGTAGATCGTCATCCCCTAGAACAGATGAGTAATTGTTAAGAACGGTTTTGTTTAGGAGTCTACTCAAATACGCTAAGCGTAGTAGCACTAGACCCTGTCCTCCCGTTCATGATAACTCATCATAGTCCGACCGTAAGCAAGGTTACCGCTACGATTCATCCAACTGAGAGCTCGAAAAAATCGCCAGGTTCCCATTGGAGACCGGATCACGCAAGGTAGAGTGCAGTTGATGGAGCCCCAAAGCAGTGCCCCTTTAGGAGGAACCGATGACAACGTCAACTCAAGACATGAATCGCGTTGAGTGGATCGGTGTCGATGTGAGCAAAGACAGGCTGGATGTATACAATCTGAAGACTGAAACGTATATGTCCTACAGCAATGATGTGGTGGGCATCGAAGCGCTCAGTCAACAGGTATTACCACGTCCTGATGCAGCAATTGTCTGCGAAGCCACAGGCGGCTACGAGGCAGCCATGGCATTGAAATTACATCAGTCTGGCATTCGGGTGAGCGTGGTCAACCCACGTCCAGTCAGAGACTTAGCCAGAGCTTTGAGTAAACTAGCCAAGACAGACCCGATAGATGCCTATGTGATTGCGAAGTATGGCGAGGTGACAGAGCCTGCTGCAACGGTATTTGCTTCTGAGGCCGAGAGCGAGTTAAAACAGTGGGTCACCCGTCGGCAGCAGCTGGTTGAGATCCTGAGTGCGGAAAAGAATCGTCGGACATTGCTGGTGAACGGTCCGGCCAGAGATGAGATAAGCGACCATATCGACTGGCTAGAAAAGAAGATAAAACAACTCGATGAGAAAATAGATACATTGAGTGATTCGGTTTCTGAGTGGAAAGAACGCAAAGCCATTTTACGTTCACCCAAAGGCATTGGCCCGCTGATTTCAGCGAGTTTTTAAGTCTTGTTACCGGAGCTAGGACAGCTCAACCGACGTCAGATTGCAGCGTTGGTAGGCGTAGCGCCCTTTAATCGAGACAGCGGTCGCTTCCGGGGACAGCGACGTATTTGGGGGGGCCGAGGTGCGGTGCGGGCCCTGCTGTATATGGCCACCTTGTCAGCGCTGAAAGCGAACCCACCGATTCGTGCATTCTATCAACAGCTTCTCGCTAGGGGAAAGGTGAAGAAGGTGGCGATTATTGCCTGCATGAGAAAGTTCATCATCTGTTTGAATGCGATGGTTAAGAAGAATGAGCCCTGGGACGACAACAAAGTCACAGCATTCTTCCAAACGTCCTAGTTTCGATGGTCACAGCGCCTTTTTCTGTGCAGATTTAGGATCTTTTTCTCATCGGTCTAGACAAGCTACAGCTCTTTTTTTGCGTCAAAAAAGGAGCTTGAAGGAGCGTGCTTGATTTTCAACATTTGCCGTCAAAAAGACAGCGAGAATACGCTGCTGCAACGCTGTATTCTCGCGCTTTTCTCAGTAATCACCCTTGACAGCAAACATAAT
>NZ_AWNH01000047.1 GCF_000482245.1 Leptolyngbya sp. Heron Island J
CCGACATTCCGCCCTCTTAAGTGGCACATTGACAATAATGCGTTTTCTCAACAGAGTAAGTAGTAGGCTTGTGAAGCAGAGCCAAGGAAACGCAGAATGTTTCGGTGATTTTCGGTCAGATTTACGATCTGCTGTTGGCCATTAATACTGACCATATGAATGGCCATGAAACATTGAAAGACCCATCGTAGCGTCGGCGTTTCAGTCAGTTTACCAAGTTGGTTAGGCAGGGTTTCATGGGCAACTTTCAAAGCATTTCGAAGTTGTCGCTGGCCTAGATTATAGACCAGTAAACACAGGCCCATAATCATCCCCAACGCCATGATGCGCTCAGGGGATTTAAGAAAGACACTGGAGGTGAAAAATAATGGGTCTTTTAGAAACCGAAACCCTCGCTCGGTGCCCTGTTGCGCCTTATATTCGGAGAGAATCTCATCGGTTGAAAGGTGGATTGAGTCAGTGTCTGCCTCCTCCAGAGGGATCTCAGGTGATGCCAAGACATTGGTGGCCAGGATAAATCGTCCTGCTCTGCGCCGTTGCAGGGCGTCGGCCTCAGGGTCGAGTGTCAAGGTGGCCTGAACGTGATAGCTCACGGAGGTCGGTGGGGCGGTTTTGGCCGGTCGTCCGGGGTGGCCATAGTGAGCCTGTTTAACGATGTTAGAGTCCGTGATGAGATGGTAGTTTAAGGTCTTCTCAAACCGCTCTACTGCCTTCTGGGCATCCGCTTCACACGCAAACGGTTGATGGCTAAGACGGTCTAACTCAGTTTGTTTGCGTTGGGTGGATTTGGCGCACCGCTTCTCCCATTGTTTCAAGTCCGAGGCTTGACGGTGGCTCGATTCAACCACAATCCACCGTTGCTGTACATCGCCATAGGTGCAACACACCTCAGCGATGCGATACCCGTCGCGCTGACTGGGACGAAAAGCACTGTCGTCGATGTCTTCAATCAGGGCATTGGCTTGGGCCAGGGTTAACGGTACCCGAGAGATCCACCGCAAGCTTCCCAATTGCTGCACATTATCGGCACTGTAGAGCGCCGAATCGGCAACATGGACCCCTTCAAACTCCCATTGTTGCTGGAACTCGCCGAGGAGTCCGGCAAAGCGAGCTTTATCCGATTGATTCCCATCGGCCAGTTCGAGGAAGGCTGGGATATCGCCATCTCCCCAGCACACCAGATTCATCACAAACTGTTTCAAGTCAGGGCGATGGTCACGCGAATAGCCATGGCAGACTTGAATCGGCACCGTTGCGGCTAGGGAACCCGTATCAGTCGATTGTACATAGTCCCCAGACACACTCATCGACGTGGCATCTAAGTGGGCTCGCTCACAGCTAACGTCAAAGCGCTTGACGGCTTCCAGGCAAATGGCCAAAAACACAGATGTGATGCCCGTTTGATAGAGACGATCTAACACACGCCCTAAGCGATCATCATTCAGATACTGAGGCAAGACATCGGAGCCTAGCAGATGCTCGGTGGCTTTGCTTTCGAAAAACTGCTCGAACAAATACAACGGGGCAGATACAAACCCCAACCCATTCAAGATCATCGCTTTTACTGCTATCCCGGCGCTGATCTGCTCATGCGGATCTTGGCCAAGACACTCATTGATGGTCTCAACCACACCCAGCTCATCGACAATACCCGCGACGATGCCTAGATGGTCTACGGTTTGGACGACGATATCGATAAGAGGCTACCCTTTGCGACGATGTTGACGTGTATCATCGCTCATTATTCCAAATGTGACAATCCAGAGGGTGGAATGTGGGCTGGATGATTATGTAGGAGAGAAAACCGTCTTCAAGCTTGCTTTTAGTCCCAATGACCAGTATCCGATGGAGTGACCTTGGCTTCTGCCAGTGAGGATGGCACGGTTAAGCTTTGGCAGCTAAGGCGGGATGTGGGCAAGGTGTGAATTCGGGGAATGTGTTGATGTTGTAGCCCGCTTTGTCGATTGTCATAGAAACTTCGAGACCAGTGGCGATTTCATCCTAGTCAGGCTGCTTCAAACATTAACGCCATGGTTTAGGTTGGGTCGTGCGTTTGATATAGAGGGGATGACGCGGGTGACCAGAGCGATTACGCACCAGGTAGTAGAGTTTGTGATGGTAAGGGGCTAACAAATCCACCACAGTCTGGGCTCGGTTGCTCAAGTTTCCCCAGTTCCCCCAAGCCAAAATAACTTGATCAGCGGTTTCAGTCGCTTTGAGCAAATAGCTGTCATTCCCTTGACCAATGGGGTTAGCTGCTTTGATCAGGTTGGATGGTTGGGATGTGCGATAGGCAAAAAGGTTGACAATAGTTAAGTGGTTATAGCCCCACCGTTTTGCAAACTGTGAGCAGGCCCGAATGGTGGGATCGTCTGTTGCGGCATCTGCTGTACTGGGGTTGAGCATGATAAACGTAACTTGCCGGATGGGCTGATCTAGGGTTTGCCAAGTGTGGGTGAGGCAATACCGATATTGGTATGACATGTCAAAAGTGGCCGATCCGTCTTGAGAGTTCGTTACAATTGTTAATAATGCCTTGTCAGGAGAATCAACACTCTCATCGTTCCTAGAGTCAAGGCCTTCAGTAGTCATTGAGCTCGGTGGGTTTATGGTTTTATGCAGGGTATTGACGCGTTTCCGCCTGTTTACTGTTGGGCCCGCGATAACTGATAGGTGCCTCATTCCTTAAGGAGCATATTTTGAACGTATTTGCCACAGTCGAGCTGTCCCTCAGACGAAACTTAGTTGCCATGTTCGTAGCTGGGCTATGTTTTTGGGCTGGGCTAGCCGGGTTGCTGCCTGTTTTACCTTTATATATTGAACAGTTTGGTGCGACGGGGCAGCAGATTGGTTTTGTCATGGCTAGTTTTGCCGTCGGTTTATTGACGATGCGTCCAGTGATGGCTCGAATCACCGATGAACGGGGTCGTAAGCCAGTGCTTGTCATCGGTCTGGTGGCGATTGCTGTGGCTCCCCTACTCTATTGGTCTGTGCCTTTCTTGCCTGCTGCTATCTGGCAGGTCTCATTTGGGAGTTATGTTGGGCGGATAGACTCAGCCATTGTGTTTTTGATGGTGTCTAGGGCGTTCCATGGCCTGAGCATTGCTGCATTTGTGACCGCCTACAGTGCGCTAGTGGCAGATTTCGCTCCCCCTGGTCAGCGCGGCGAACTGATTGGCTATATGAGCTTAGTGAATCCCATTGGGATGGCCATCGGCCCTGCCTTAGGGGGCTATTTGCAGGCTGGGTCAGGATTTTCGCAGGTATTTATCGTGATGACCATTCTGGGGGTGGTTGGATTGGGGTGTGCCATTACCATTGCAGAGCCCCAACGCGAGGTCATACCATGCCGACGTCGTACATCCTTTTGGGCCTCGTTGTGGATGCCAGCAGTACGGGTGCCAGCGATGATTTTATTGTTGGTTGGGCTAGCGTTTGGTGCTTTAGCAACTTTCGTGCCGCTATATGCCCGTGAGTCAAATTTGTCTCTCAATATTGGGTTGATCTATACGGCGTCTGCGTTTTCTAGTTTTGGTATTCGCCTGTTAGCTGGTAAAGCTTCGGATCGCTATGGTCGTGGTCCGTTTATTACCTTAGGACTACTGTTTTACTCAATATCTATGGTTGCCCTGTGGTTGGCCCAAAGTGAGGTGGCGGTGCTACTGGCGGCAGCTTTACAAGGTATGGGCGGTGGCATGTTGATTCCGATGATAGCGGCGCTGATGGCCGATCGTTCAACACCGGCTGAGCGGGGGGTAATGTTTGGACTATGTTTGACCGGTTTTGATGTGGGCATTGCGTTAGCCGGTCCGGTGATGGGGCAAATTGCAGATTTGACCAGTTATCGAGATATTTTTGGCATATCAAGTTTGATGACTATCCTAGGAATAGCCATTTTCATCACTACGTCTAGCAAAGACCTTAACCACTCAGTGCGGTTTGCTCTAAGAGGCGGTAAAGATCTATATGCTGTGCCACATTCGACACCTTAACGAGCCTGGAGGGATTCGAACCCCCGACACCCTGGTCCGTAGCCAGGTGCTCTGTCCACTGAGCTACAGGCTCTAACAGGATTAAACTGTAACACACTGTTGATACGCTATCCAAAATTTATATGGCAATTTTTCAGTGCAATGGGCAACCAGTGATTTTTCAAGCTCGACAGCCATCTCTTAGTCATCTGGATGGAGGGGGGGCGGCTCATATGGTGGATGTGGCTGACAAACCGATAACTCAGCGTGTGGCGGTGGCTGAGGGATATTTACGGATGACCCGTGAGACGATGGCAGCGATTCAGTCTGGTAATTTGCCTAAGGGAGATGTATTGGGTACTGCTCGGGTTGCGGGGATTATGGCAGCTAAACAGACGTCGAATTTAATTCCGTTGTGTCATCCCCTGCCACTAAAAAAAGTGCAAATTGATATTGCAGCAGATAATAGGCGGCCGGGATATCGAATTGAGGCCATGGTGAAAACGCTGGGTCAGACTGGTGTGGAAATGGAGGCCTTAACGGCGGTTTCTATAGCGGCGTTAACGCTGTATGACATGGCAAAGGCGTTGCAAAAGTCTATGCAGATTGAGGATATTCGTTTGCTTAGTAAAACTGGGGGTAAATCGGGAGATTATACTAGGGAGTTATGAGATATTTTTTGGTGTTTTATGCCTCCTAAATGGCCACGTAAACCTGATCGTGCTGACCCAGAGTATCGCAAGCTAGGGGATCGAATTAATTTTGCGGTGCATGTGGCGGCGTTTACAGCTGTCAATTCAACTCTGTGGTTTTTCCATGGATTTATGCCGGGTACTTTATTGTGGTTGCCTAAGTTGACGTTGCCTTGGTTAGGGATTTTGGGTGCCCACGGTGTGTGGCTGCTTGCGATCGCATCCTACTCTGCACCTGAGACAACCTCAGACAAGCCATCGTCATAAATTGAAAATTTTGTTAATGCATTTTACGAACGGTTCATTTCCGTAGCCAGACCTTTTACCCTAATGCAAGAGACTTTCCTCTAAAAAGAGAATTACCATGGCATACCCTGGTGCGGCAGCAGTCATTGAAGCCTTAGCGGCGGATATTGGCGACACGGTTTACATCGATGTTGCTAAGTGGCATTTGTATCTGCGAGATACCTCGTTGCATACTACCCTGGCTGAAAAATTTTATCCGATGGTGACCGACAGTGATTTGTCTGAAACTGGTGTGGTCGAAGTTTTGCAAGACATTACTGTCAAGTTAGGTGGTGGTCGTCGCTCTCTTCCTTTAAGTGATTTAGTGCCCATTCAATGTCAAGTAGATTTGCTTGACCTGTTAGAACGTCATCGTAGTGAGATATAGCTCTCAATTATTTGGGTTTTCGGCTGAAACTGCTATTCGGTTGAAGCAGTTCCGAGTGCTTGGTTCAAATAAAGGTCCCTTCACTCGAAATAGGTAGTTGATTGTTGCTGGTCTTTTGGAAGATTGAAGCTGAAAAATGCTGGTGCAGATCAATCTTGCTAATTCGATGTTTCTCTTCAATCAGCAATGGCAATAGCTGCTTAAGTATGGTGTTTTATGTCCATTTTCAATCTCTGTGCCCACACTTGGTAATTGATGAAAACTAGTTAGGATCTCGTATTAAACAATGGAATCCATAGGCTTCAATCTAGACCTGATATGCCATTAGATTAGGGTCGCTTAAATTGCTGTTGAATTTCGAGGTCTACCCTAGACTGTAAGGGGGGAAACGTTGAATGAAAAATCGCTTTAACGCGCCATATTTGGCGTGTGTCTATTTGAGTTGTTTACCAGGATAGGGAAGCATCTGTGGACGCTAACGTTTTATCACTTTTTAATCAGCCTTTAGCTATAGCTAACGATTCAAGCGCCGATCCTTTAGGCGCTTTTGTAGCATTACTACCAAATATCGATTTTGATAGCTTGATCGCAGATATTACAGATATTGTGAATGATGAGATCGCAGATGTTGATCAAGTCGTTGATTCAACTACTTCACTGGTGGTGGAGACTCTAACGAATCTTGGCGTTGATATTGAAACTGTCGATGTCAGCGATGTCGTTGAGGATATTGTGAACTTCATCGCAGAACTGCCCGAAGATGCGACGATTGCCGATGTTCTGAGTGATGTTGTGGACTTTTTTGAAGTGACACTGCCATCACTATCAGACGATGAACTGTTAGAGCTGTTGACTGATGTCAACGACCTCATTAGTGAGATCGCTCCCAATCTCAGTCAGCTATCCATTACGCCATTTCTAGAGCAAGGGGTGGATTTTGTAGAAGACCTGATCGATAGCACAGGCACCATCACAATTGATGGTCCTAATTTGTCAGGAGAATTAACCCAGGACGGGATAACGCGTTCGTTCACCATTGGGTTAGATGACGCCTTTGATGATCTGCTGGAAGATGCCAGCGATTTTCTAGCAGGGATTACGGGTAGCGCCAGTTTGAGTGACGGTCAATTCACAGGTGATGTCACCATTGATGGCAATGACTATGCTTTGAGTCTGGATATCACTGAGGCTTTGACGGACAACCTAACCAGTCTGTTTACCAGCGCAGATGTGACGTTACCCTTTGCCAACGGCATCCTCAATGTTGATATCGATACAGCCCTTGGCGACTTTGTCGGCACGATCGATTTCGCAGGAGGGGATCTTGACCTTGATTTAACAACGCCGTTTGGAGATCTAGATACCAGCATCGAATTTCCTGAGGATGCTCAGTTTGAGCTACCCGATGACATGCTTTCAGGGGTTGATGCTGAGCTAGATTTGAGTGCAGGTGTTGTGCGTGTACCCATTTCTAGTGTGCTTCTGGCTTTACCGCTTGAGGCCTTCTCAGGAGAACTGTCTCTATCGGAAGGCTTAGGGTCATTTACAGCCGGTTTTGATGGTCTGCCGATTGATGATTTCTCGACAACCTTTGAGGTGGGGCCTCTGGCTAGTCAACTAGCAAGTGCGTTGACTGAAGATCTAAGTGGTGAGCTGACAATTGATGCAGGTGAAATTGCTGGCAATATTGTTAGCGACTTTGGGGAATTTGAAGTGGCAGCCTCCTTTGATGACCTCATCCTACGGGCCAGCAGTGTAATCGATTCCACCACTGGAGCATTGACCCTACAGGATGGGATTGCATCTATCAATCTTGATACATCCCTTGGCCAGCTTTCAGGCGCAATTGCTTTGTCAACAGTGGAAGATGTTTTGACCAATGCATCTAATTTACTGGCCTAACAAAATAAATGTTGGCTCATAAACCAGTGGTTATTGGTTCTGGAAAATATTGTCCGGCTGTCTGCTTTGGTAGCCGGATTCCTTTTATCCATAGAACTTTCAGCATAATAAAGAGAAAAACTTAAGTGACATCTTTATGAAACTTAAAAAAATAAGTTTCTGAGAACGGCTAGTAAAAGTTAATATAAAAGAACCTAATGGCTACCATTCGTTACATTAAGAAGGAAATATGGCTGGATTTTTTGGACTTTTTGGCGGCAAAAAAAACCAAGGCCCTCAATCGAAGGAGGCTTTTTTCTTAAGTGAAGACGAGGCTAAAACCTTCGGTGATATTGACTTCATGCGCAAGGAAGTTGTGATTCGTCGCACCTTTGCCAAGAAGAAGGGTCAGGAAGAAGAGATGGAAAGTGTGAAGAGTATCTCTTCTGGCACAAGTAAAACGGTCGGTGAAGCTGTTAAGCCTGCTGCTGCCCCGAGCTTTGGTGTATCTAGCTTCAGCACGCCTGCACCTGCGGCTCAGCCTGCCTCCCCTGCTTATGAAAAACCGGCTCCTCAAGCTGACCCTGCGCCTGCAGCTCAGCCTGCTTCCCCTGCTTCTGAAAAACCGGCTCCTCAAGCTGACCCTGCACCTGCAGCTCAGCCTGTAGTTCGTCGAGATACTGACACTGGCATGGATATGTTCCGTGACATGGCTAAGAAGATGCGCCGATAGGTCACTGATTGTTCTGCGCACCCTTGTGGTGGGTAATTTACTGGTATTACATTAGTTTCTTGATTCTTGATCAGTTGTGAGCACTGGGGTTGAACTAACCTCGGTGCCTTTTTATGGTTGAGTTCTTCTGTCGTGTGTTCGATTGGTTATGTGGTCCCAAGCCTGTGCTCCACTGGTTGAGGCTTTGCGTGATTGTGCTCGATGTCAGCGGGCTGCGTTTTATACGCCTGGGCATAAAGGCGGACAAGGGATATCGCTGTTACATCAGACTGTCTTTGGCGACGATATCTTTGCATTGGATTTGCCCGAGCTGCCAGAACTGGATGATTTATTTGCGCCAGAGTCAGTCATTTTGGAGGCTCAGCAGCTAGCTGCTGAGGCTTTTGGGGCTGAGCGTACTTGGTTTTTGGTGAATGGTTCTACCTGCGGTGTTGAGGCGGCATTGCTGGCTACTTGTGGGCCAGGGGATAAAGTCATCGTGCCGCGCAATGCACATCAGTCGGTGGTATCTGGGCTGATTTTATCGGGGGCAATGCCGGTGTGGATAGCGCCTATGCATGACCCAGAATGGCAGCTTGCTCTGGGCTTGAATGTGAATATGATGGCGTCTACGCTCAGTCAAAACCCTGATGCTAAGGCGGTGGTGGTGGTGTCGCCAACCTATGAAGGTGTCTGTAGCGATATTGAGGCGCTAGCAGCTGTTGTTCATGAATATGGCATCCCACTGATTGTGGATGCTGCCCATGGTCCTCATTTTGGGTTTCATTCTGAGCTGCCGCCGTCGGCCCTGAGTAGTGGTGCCGATATTGTGATTCACTCGGCCCATAAAGTATTAGCCGCATTTACTCAGGCGGCGTTGCTCCATGTGCAGGGAGAACGATGCGA
The DNA here is from genome assembly GCF_000482245.1 of Leptolyngbya sp. Heron Island J. Taxonomy (GTDB): domain Bacteria; phylum Cyanobacteriota; class Cyanobacteriia; order Phormidesmidales; family Phormidesmidaceae; genus Leptothoe. Next base: position 8,836 of record NZ_AWNH01000047.1, read on the forward strand.
TCGCAACCGCTTAAATCAGGCGCTGCGCATGACTCAATCCAGCAGTCCTAGCTATTTACTCCTGGGCTCCCTAGACGCTGCCCGGCATCAAATGGCAACCCAGGGCCTGGCACTGATGGAGCAGACCCTAAGCCTGGCGAATTCTGCTCGCTATCGGTTACAAGATAGTCCCCTACCTGTCTTGGATGTGTCTGCAGGGGGGATCTTTCAACAAGACCTGACTCGGCTGACGGTTGATGTATCGGCCATAGGAACAACCGGCTTTGCCGCCGATGCCTGGCTACATGAACGTGGTGTGACTGCTGAGCTACCGACGCTGCATCAGCTTACCTTTATCATCAGTCTGGGAAATTCAGAGCAAGACATCGACCAGTTGATCTATGGACTCAAACAACTGCCAACTAGGACAGCTGCCGTTAAATCTCAGTCATATTTTTCGATGCCAGTAGTTGGGATGTCCCCCCGTGAGGCCTTTTTTGCTCACACGAGTGACTGTGCGGCAGACGAGGCGGTTGGTCGCTTTAGTGCGGATACAGTGTGTATCTATCCACCGGGTATTCCTAATCTGATGCCGGGAGAGCTGATCACAGCAGACATATTAAATAACTTAAAGATGGCCCAAAGGGCTGGAGCCCATTTGAGCGGTTTGATGGACCCCACACTACAAACCCTCAGAGTTTTGTAGGCTCAAGTGCGCTTCTGCCATTAACCCCTAGCCAGCCTTCAAGAACAGCGTTATCCTCAGGCTATTCCAGCGTTTTAAGGCAGAGATCTCCATGGAGCCCCTTTGGCCCTATGCTACCCCCGGTATTCCTGACCGCCTGTTTGAACAATTACCCGGTATTCCCATGAGCCAACGGGAAGTGCGGTTGGTGCTGCTCAGTGCTCTCAAGCTGGGGCCTCAAGCGGTGCTTTGGGATATTGGTGCCGGTACTGGGACAATTGCGGTAGAGGCAGCGCTGCTGTGCCCTCAAGGTTCTATAGTTGCGGTGGAGCGAGATCAAGATGTGGCAGCACTGATCAAAAATAACTGTCAGCGGTTTGGAGTACCTAACGTTGATGTCGTCGTGGATAATGCACCTGAATGCTTTGACAGCTTACCCCACATCCCTAATGCAATTTTGGTAGAGGGGGGGCGAGACCTAAAACCTCTGCTATCCCACGCCTGGGACAAATTAGCACCCCATGGGCGGCTAGTGGCGACTGCAGGTAATTTTCAATCACTCTACGCGATCTCTGAAAGTTTTGCAGATCTCCAGGTGCGCAATATTGAAGTGGTACAAACTGGTGGCAGTCGCTTAGAAACTCGTGGCTCTAATCAAGTTTTGAAACCGATTGTGCCCATTTTTATCCTCAGTGGTGAAAAATTTTAGCTCTGTCAAACTGTGCCCTGTGAATGACTTGATTACATCGAGCAAGAGGTCTAATTAGATACTGGAGGTATACAGAGGTCAATTTTTGACCAAGCGTTTTGTGAAATGATGATGGCCTGTGCTTTCCTTGACAATATCTGGAGTGGTCGGTCAGTAACTTTCCTTACGCTGAGCTGTATGCTGTAATAAATTTGGGGATAATTGAATTGATATTTTTCGATTCATATATTTTAAGCCAATATTTATCTGAAGTATCTGTTTCCTTGTTAACGTTTTTCGATGCACGCTCCTGTAATGGTCTGGTTGCTTCATAGGAGTTTGTTAGGATGACTTGCTCTCTCCAAAGCGCCAGATAGATTCATGGGAGTTGTGTCTATGTCGCTACAAAAACCTTCGGTTTTTAGTCATGATGACTGTTGATTTTCAACCGAATAAGGTGGCTGGGTCTTCTATGGTGCCTCAGCGAGCCTGTTTGGATATTAGTGTTGTTATTCCTACCTACAATGGTGCTGAGCGTATTCCCCAGGTACTGGCTGTGCTCAAACAGCAAGAGAATCTAGATAGATTTACCTGGGAAGTGATTGTCTGTGATAACAATAGTTGCGATCGCACCGCTGACATTGTTGCAGACTACCAACGCCTATGGTCTCAAGAGGTGCCGCTGCGCTACTGTTTTGTGGCTGAGCAAGGAGCTGCGTTTGCCAGACAGCGAGGAGTTACAGAAGCCAGAGGGCACATGATTGCGTTTCTGGATGACGACAACATCCCGGCTCTTGATTGGTTAAGCAATGTTTATAGATTTGCTCAGGCCAACCCCAGCGCTGGCGCATTTGGTAGCCAAATCCATGGTGATTTTCAGGGAGTTTTGCCCCAAGGTTTTGAACAAATTGCCTGTTTTTTAGCCATTGTTGAGCGTGGTAGCCAGCCTCATCTCTATCAGCCAAAGTCTAAAATTCTACCACCTGCAGCAGGCTTAGCCGTGCGTCGGTCTGCTTGGCTGGATGCGGTACCAGAGCGTTTATTTTTAAATCACAAGGGCAAATCAGCGGGCTTAGCGAGTGAAGATCTAGAGGCGTTACTGCATATTCAAAAAGCAGGTTGGGAGATTTGGTACAACTCCGATATGGTGATTACTCATCAAATTCCTGAAAGTCGCCTGCAACGAGAGTATTTAGTCTCTCTCCTTCGCTGTGTGGGTCTCAGTCGGTCTTACATCCGGTTCTTAGGAGCGAAAAATTGGCAACGACTTTTTAAGATGCCAGCCTACGTGGTCAATGATTTACGAAAATTGGGACTCCATTGTATTAAACATGGGTTGCAACAGCATGATCTCAATCTTGTTGCAGCTTGTGAACGAGCCCTACTCCTCAGTACAGTGGCCAGTCCTGTTTTTCTGTTAAAAAAAGCGTCCCAGGACTGGTGGCAAAACTGGCGAGATAATATAGAGCTACCTGAGCGTCAGCTATGGTTGCGCCGGTTGACGGATACCTTTGAAAAGCGTCAGCTAGAGCTATATCAACAGTCTGTTATTATGCTTGACCCAGTGGCGTCATCAACTGTTAATGAGATAACAGGTTTGCCACACTTTGAGATCTTGTTGAGACTGCGGCAAGAATCTTCTGAACATCAACCTGTTTCTCCTAAGGTCTTCTTTCCTACGGCAGAACGTTATGGTTTGATACGTACCCTGGATCGACGAGTTGTTCAGCAGCTGTGTGAACTCTTAGGACCACGACCGCTAGAGGCGGTTTATTCTTTAAATCTCTCGGCAGTCAGTGTTGCTGATCCTAGCTTTCCTAACTTCTTAGAGGAGCAGTTGCAACGTAATCGAGTGATTCCCCAGAGTCTGTGCTTTGAATTGCCGGTATCTGCTGTAATCAATGCCTGGCCACAGTCTAAGAGTCTGATGGAGCGGATGAAACACCTGGGTCTACGGGTGGCTATTGATGATGTGAGTGATGGGGAAATCTTTAATCACTCAGGTGCGCCTCTGCTGATTGACTGTTTGAAGCTGAGTCAGACGGCGGTGGCTCCTGGCTCTCGACAGGATGATGATGTCTTGACTGATTTGATTCAGCTCAGTCGACAACATCATGTGCAGCTGGTGGCTAAAGGAGTGGAAACCCAGGCTGCCATAGATCGGTTACAAACGCTTGGTATTGCTTATTTTCAAGGTTACCAATTTTCAAAACCGGTTCCCTTTATTCAGGATGTTGCTGCCTAACTATGGTTGATTTTACAGTTGTTATTCCTACGTATAATGGTGCCCAGCGATTGCCAAGGGTATTGGATGCATTGCGATCGCAAATAATCACCGACCTGACGTGGGAAATCTTGGTGGTAGACAATAACAGCACTGATACAACAGCAGCCGTAGTGAAGCAGTACCAATCTAATTGGCTAGACGCTGTGCCGCTACGGTCTGTAACCGAGTCAAGACAAGGACTAGCCTATGCCCGTCAGTGTGGTGTCGAAACTGCTGACGGCCTGTGGGTTGGTTTTTTAGATGACGATACCGCTCCCGATCAAAATTGGGTGATGGCAGCCTATGGTTTTGGTGAGCAGCATCCCCGTGCGGGGGCCTATGGAGGTCAAATTCATGGTGAGTTTGAAGTGCCACCACCTGAGAATTTTGAGCGGATAAAGTCTTTTTTAGCCATTAAAGAACGTGGTCCTGAGCCTCACCTCTATCAGCCTGAGGTGTTGATATTACCCCCAGGAGCAGGGTTAGTCATTCGTAAGCAAGCCTGGCTCGAAGCAGTGCCAGCGCAGCTACAGCGTACTACCCGCGGTGGAAATGACTTTGAAATCTCAATTTGCATGCATCGTCAAGGATGGGAAATTTGGTATAACCCAGAGATGCATATTTATCACCACATTCCTAAAAAACGACTAGAGCGGGAAGCATTAATTTCTTTGTCTCGTACAGTGGGCAGCTGTATTTGTGAGCTGCGTTTGATCAACGTCAGCACGTTGCAAAAACCTGTGATTGTCAGTCGTATTTTAGTGGGCAATTTACGACGTGTAATTCAGCATGTGCTCACTTATCGCATGCAAATCAAGCACGATGTTGTATTAATGTGTGAACTAGTTTTCTTTATTGCAGGTTTTATGAGTCCATTCTATTTGTTGAAGAAAACCCTAGTAAACACTACTCTTTTCTCGACATTATCTCAGGCAACTGCTCAAGGACAGTGACTTAGAATTGCTCATAGAAAAAGCTCAGAACAACAACTATACGCCTGAACTGATGTATGATGCCTCTGATTTCCGTCGTTATTCCTGCTTATAATAGTGAAAATACTATTGGTGCAACTGTCAGATCTGTCCTGTCACAGACGATCGAGGACTTTGAAATCATTGTCATTAATGATGGTTCACAGGATGGTACTTTAGAGCAATTAAATGAGATTTCTGATGCTCGCTTAACTGTTTTATCCTATAAAAATTCTGGAGTGGCTGTTAGCCGTAATCGGGGGATTGCAGCTGCCAAGGGTGAGTATATTGCCTTTTTGGATGCTGATGATTTGTGGGTGCCGGAAAAATTGGCCTGTCAATATCAAGCTTTAGAAAATGTGTCTACAGCTGCAGTGGCCTATAGTTGGACAGACTATATTGATGATGAAGGCTCTTTTTTACGCTCTGGCATGCGCCCATCTTTTAGGGGAAACGTTTACCAAAAGTTGTTGACGTCTAATTTCTTAGAATGTGGCTCTAATCCACTAGTACGACGTTCGGCATTGCAGCATGTGGGAGGGTTTGATCAAGAGCTGCCACCATCGGAAGATTGGGATATGTGGTTGCGACTAGCAAAGTCCTATGAGTTTGTTCTAGTGCCGTTGCCTCAAGTTCTATATCGAATTTCAACCACTTCAGCCTCTTTTAATCTGGAAAAGCATGAGACCTCAAAAATAAAAGCCCTTGAGAAAGCTTTTAAGGAAGCACCTCCTGAAGCCTATCTTCTCAAACGTCAGTGTATGTCAAACTTCTACCGTTATCTCACATTTAAAGCTTTAGATACTTCAATTGATTCGATATCTAATCGGCATCGAGGATTTTTAGCAGCTCGTTACTTCTGGTTGTCCTTAAGTCATTATCCTAGGGTTATTCGTGAACCTAAAATTATGCTTTCAACCCTTTTAAAGATCTTTTCTTTAGTGATCATGCAGAAATCTCTGAATGCATCAAAGAGTCAAACTTAATTAGCTGGTTGATGCTAAGAACGTCCGTTTTTTATTCTTATGGGTTACTAAGAGGATTCAATGGCGATTTCTAAAAAACGATTAAAGCTGTGCTTATATGGCAATGTCTATGGTGCATATCGTTCTCAAAATCTTATTAAAATCCTTCTTGACGAAGGTTATCGAGTGGCCTGGGTACTGCCGGAATTCTATCAAGAACGTGGTTTAAAGAAAACCTTGGCAACCAAAATTGCCCATAAGATTTTCGGTTTTTATATCACTATAGATTTATTGATTAAGGCATTGCTATCAGATGTCTTATATGTTTTACCTGTCAATGCCCAACTGATTAAAACAGCTCTATGGATTTCACAACTCTGTAAGACTAAACTAGTTGTAGAAATGCATGTTTCACTGTACGACTCTCTGGTGAAAGATCAGCAGACAATTGCTCCTGGTAGTAAGGATGCAAAAGAGCTGATGGCTTTGGACATTCTTGCTTTAACAAAAGCTGATTACCTCATTTATCTAGCTCAATATGAAATGGATCATTGGGCTAACCTACTCAACGTTAAGGTTAATAATCCCAACAAGTTTATTTCGCCACTGTTTACTGAACCAACTGATGCCTGCAAACGAGACTATCAACGTCAAACACCATTACGTATTTGTTGGTGGGGGACTTTAATTGCTTTGCATGGTGTGGAAACCATGATTGAGGCGATGGCTTTGCTGAAGGCTCAATCGTTTCCATTTACTTTCCATATGTTTGCGATTCCACCAGCAGGACAAGGTTATCTGCTGGATCAGTATAAAAATCTGATTCAAGAGAAAGGACTCAGCGACCATGTTTTTATTCGTCCTGACCTAAGATTTGCAGATGAATCGCTACCTAATTATTTGGTTGAAAATTGTGACTTAGCCTTGGGAATCTTTGGCAAATCGGGTCGTGCTCTTGCTGGTATACCGACCAAACTAATTGATTCATTAACATTGGGTTTACCGACATTGACAATGGCTGCCCCAGCTTTAGACGAGTTCTTTGATGTTTCAAACGATCTATGGACTTGTGAGCCTAATGCCGAGTCGCTGACACAAAGCATATTGGCAATTGGCCATGATAAGGTTCAATCAGTCGATTGGCAGCAAACACGTAGTAAGGTGCTGAACACATTTAGCCTAGAAAGATACAAAAAAGTTGTTGACGAAGTTTTGCGTCAGATTGCAAGCCAGTTATAAAATGCCTCTTCTAATTTTCTGTTGGAAGACATTTATAGTGACGTCGAAATTAGAGATTTTGATTGTCGATGGCAGTGATAGTGAGTGGTAAGTCAAATATCCCTCAGCTTTAGGGTCTTGGTGTGTTGACATGTGGAGAGTATTACCTGCCAGGCCGAGTCGTTGAAAAAGTTGTCTAACCACTTGCTGAGCATGATGCTGATTGTGGATAAGGCTGATAGCGGTTGGTTATTTCTTTAGTGGGATTAACCTTAAATCGGTGACTGTGGCAGTTTTTGGCAGGCTCAGGGTGTGCAGAATGCTGGCGGCTACATCTTCTGGTTGCATCAGGTTTTCTGGGACGTAGGGTTTATCTTCTAAAGCATGTACCTGGGCTTGCATGGGGCTCGCTGTCCGTCCTGGATACACACTTAAGACGCGAATGCCCTGGGGATTGATCTCTTCTCGTAAGCTGTCAGCAATCGCTTTTAGTGCATGCTTAGAAGCGGCATACTGACCTACGCTACCTCTGGCTGTTAAGCCTACGGTCGAATTGATGAAGACAATCTGAGCTTCAAAGGTAGGCATTTTGGGCAGTAACGATTGGGTGATCCAGTAGGGGGCACGCACATTTACCTGATACTGATAGTCTAGCGATGTCAGGGAAGATGCTGCTAAAGTTCCCATGCTAAATGTGCCTGCACTGTGAATCAGCATATGGATTTGTTTGAGAGGTGCGATCGCATTCAGCATTGTCTGAACTGATGCATCATCTGCTAGATCTGCCACATAGCGAGATACCTGGGCACCATAACTGTTAGCCTGATCGGCAACAGCGTCAAGAGCAGTTTGATTTCTACCAATCAAACAGAGATTGGCACCCTGCTGTGCCAACGCCAGTGCTGTTGCTCGTCCAATGCCACTACTCGCACCTGTAATTACAGCAATCTGATTTTCAAAATACTTCATGAGTATGTCTCAGTTAGTTAGCATACCTGACATAAGCATGACCTTGTCATACCTGAGCAGGTCATGACAAGGTCTATGGCGCTAATTCTGTTGTGAGGTTAGGCATGCACCTCTACTTCGGGAATTGGTATGACAAACTTTCCTCCCCATTCACGAACTCCCTCCATCTGAGTCATAATCTCATCCTTTAAATTCCAAGGCAAAATCAAGACATAATCAGGTTTAGTCTCAAAAATGTGATCGGGTGCAAAAATGGGAATGTGGGTACCCGGCAAAAACAATGATTGTTTATGGGGATTACGATCTACGGTGTAGTCGATGAAGTCAGTGCCGATACCGCAGTAATTTAGTAGAGTATTCCCTTTGGCCGGAGCACCGTAGCCAGCGATTGTCTTTCCCTGCGCTTTGGCTTCAATCAAGAAATGTAATAGCTTGCGTTTAGTGGATTTGATATGGTCTTCAAAATTTAAATACGTCTGAATATCTGTTAACCCTGCCTCGATTTCAGTTTGTTTCAGGAGATCAACTCGCTCTGTGGTTATGTGAGTAGTATCTTCCATATGACAGCCATAAATGCGTAAGGAGCCACCATGGGTAGATAATTCTTCCACGTCAAATAGTCTTAAATCATGATGCGCAAAAATCTTCTCAACAGCCAAAAAAGAGAAATAGGAAAAGTGTTCGTGATAGATAGTATCAAACTGGTTGTTCTGGATCAGTTTGAGTAGATGAGGAAATTCGACAGTAATAATTCCCTGTGATGCCAGGGCGATCTTCATCCCTGCCACGAAGTCATTCAAATCAGGTACATGGGCTAGTACGTTGTTCCCTAATAATAAATCTGCTTTCTTGTATTCAGTTACTAAATCTTTCGCAGTTTCAACACCAAAGAACTTAACCAAACTAGGAATGCCTTTCTTCTGTGCTACTGCCGCCACGTTGGGTGCAGGCTCTATCCCGAGAACGGGAATGCCCTTTTCAACAAAGTACTGCAAGAGATATCCATCATTACTGGCGATTTCCACCGCCAAGCTGTTTTTATCAAGCTTAAATCGTTCGATCATTTGGTCAGTGTAAGTCTTGCAATGACGCAACCAGTTGTCAGAATAGGACGAAAAATAAGCATAATCACCATCTCCAAAAATATGGTCGGGAGACTCAAATTCTTCGAGCTGGACAAGCAAACATTTATGACAAACGTAAGCATGTAGAGGATAAAATTTCTCTGCCTGCTGCAGCTGATTTTGGGTCAGATAGTCATTTGAAATAGGGGAGCCACCAAGATTAGCAAAAGTATGCTGAAGGCTCGCGTTACAAAATCGACAAGATGAACGTTGCATCGAATACTCCCTTAATCTTTTACTTAATGCTCAAGCGCTTTTAATACTGAATATAAAGCCCATTAGTTGATTCTCTTGCCTTTACCGGGAGACTTTGACTGATAGTTGTCCTTGCCAAATCAGCAACTGCATGATTTGAGCATGCTACCTTAGCTAGTCTTGGATAGGTAAACCACGTCTGACCCGGTTTGTAGACTGTGAACCGCTCTGGTTCTGTTGGTTATTCAGCCCTCGAAACTAACAAACGCTTCATCTCAGAGATTTCTAAAACTGAGCTGAAGATATGAAACTTACCGGACTATGTTTCCCAAAAATCGGAATGGAGAGGATAGCGCTCTAAAGTAATGCTATCTGTAATTCGAGCCGTATAAAGCATAAATGGTTTTGTAGTAGATGTTAATTGCTTAGTGGAATCGTAGCCAATGCATACACCCTAATGGTGGATCTCAGCCTGTTTCAGCTATTCCTCTTGAGTGAGCCGCAAAATTACCCAATATTCCTCTAGCTGCATTCTTAATCTTCACCATAGCGACATGAAGCCAGTTTAAGCCCAGCGGTCAGCAATCAGAAAAATAAAGTTTCAGTAAACTATCCGGACAGAGCTTTATGTAATTTTTTTCAATTCCTCGAACTTTGGGCGATCTTTATCCGTGGATTTATTTATGATTTTAAAAATAAAAATAATCAATCTGTGCTTCCACTGAGGCGTTGATTACATTTTTAATAAGCGGGTGAGCATTATGACTATTTTCGGCAGAGCCATTCGTAAATTCAAACGTGTCTTTGGCCGTTTTCACCTTGATAAGAAGCTTTGGCTATTCGCTCTGGGCGTTCTGCCGCAGCGGGTTGCATTTGGTCTTTGGCATCGTTCTCTACCCAGAAAAATGTACTTTCACATGCGTAAGGCAGGTGCTCGTGTCATTCAGTTACAGGATGCTTACTTAATAGTCCATTGGTCAGATTTCCCGCCAGTAGGATCTGGGCCTTCGGCATCACTCTATGTGCTTGAGGAGGAAGTGATGCGAATTGACTGTTTTGGAGGCATAGATGGCCATATGCACTTTAACCCTGAGCAAGATTATCTAAATAATTGTTTGGATATTGCCAGAACGCCGAGAATCTATTTCCCAGAGGGCAGTCGACAAGAGCATGTCGATAGGGCTGTGTTTGAACTCAAGCGAAATGCACCTACGGCTTTGGCTATGAATGTGTTGCCTATGATTCAAAACTATTCATTGGCTACCGATGAACTCGACGCTGCCGCCGAGCAGATGCGTGGTTTGATGACTAAGATGTTAGTCAAGGATTTGGTGGCTGTATAAGCTGTTTAACACCTATAGATGTTTTACCCAAGGGAGCCTTGCTCGGGTGCCTATGGAGAAATATCTGCTCTGGGGGACGGAGGGCTATACCAGCTTGGCTTTCATGCTACTGCCTTGAGCCGCATATAGGTGGTAATAGTTGCTTCGTTCCAAGGCTGTTGCATCACTAGAGTGGCTCGACTGATGATAGATGATGTCTATTAGGATTAGAGCCTGGTGGGGTATTTTGAGTTCACTCATCCGAGCGAGGTTCGCTATAAATTGTATTTATTGTGTAATTTAGTAACTGAGACAACAGTTTTTACCCTTGGCTAATTGCGATCGCAGCTATGTTTGTGGTGGTTCTGGCTGAGGTAAAGCCAGTTTGATGCACTTGTGTAACTGAATTATTTTTCTTACTAGCCAATTTAATATCCAATATCTTGCTACCACGACATGTCTTCCCAATCATCTGTAATTGAGCATCAGTTAACGACTGTCTTACTGAAGCAGGATGCCATTCTCGACTGCGTAGTGCGATTGAGACAGCGTGAAGACTCATCACACCAATCTTTACTTATTTATGTCGTACTACTGGGAACGTTTAGTGAGAACCGGCTGAAATCGTATCTGGAATCTGAGTTTCAATATCCGCTGCCGGAGATTCAGATTATCCCTATTACCCATGTACCGCTATTAGATAATGGTGATGTGGATGATGTAGCCCTGGCTAATTTATCGTCATTGGATGCGGGGTTATCAGAACGTTGGCAACAGTACTGGCAATCCTGCTCTGATGTGCAGCAAGTTGTGGTTACTGTTGAACCCAAAGTAGAGCAACTCTCTCGCTTACATTTGACTGAGGTTTTACCAGATAACCACCTGACTAGAGAAGAGCCGACTACAGAGCTGTCGGTGACATTGACAACTTCATCTGGCTCGACATCTCTTGAGGCTGATGAAAAATCTCAGAGGCTATCTATTGCGATTGGAGAAGACTTAAGGCTAGATCGGCCACTACCTCTAAATTTGGCTCAAGCGCTGCAGCATACGGCTCAGAAGTTCCCAATGCGGGGGATTACCTATATTGGTACGGATGATACTGAGCAGGTGCAAACCTACCCTGAGTTGTTATTTCAGGCCAGACATATTCTGAGTGGGTTACAGCAATTAGGGATCAAATCCCAGGAAAAGATAATTTTTCAGTTTGATAATAATCAGGACTACATACCAGCCTTCTGGGCCTGCATGCTGGGGGGCTTTGTGCCCGTACCAATCTCGATTGCGCCAGTGTATGAGCCTGGTAATGCGGTGGTGCAAAAGCTGTGTAATGCCTGGCAACAGCTGGAAAAGCCTCTTATTTTTACCAATGAGCACGTAGGTCAACAGTTGGAAAAACTGAGTGCTGATTTAAGTCTGACGGCATTTCGGCTGCAGACGCTTGAGGCCTTAACTGTATCTGAAATGTTGCCGCAAGACAAAGGTCAGGTGCCTAGCTATGAGAGTCGGCCTGATGATTTAGCGGTTTTGTTATTTACATCGGGGAGCACAGGTAAGCCCAAAGGTGTGAGTTTGACCCATCAAAATATTTTGAGTAATGTTGCCGCCAGTGCTCAGGTGAATCAGTTTACGAGTCGAGATATTTCCCTAAACTGGTTACGTCTGGATCATGTCGGGAGTCTGGTACGGTGTTCTATCCGAGATATTTATGTGGGCTCTCATCAAGTGCATGCGCCAGCAGAGCTGGTGTTGGAGCAGCCCCTGAGGCTACTGGATTGGATTGAGCGATACCGAGTGACGTTTGCGTGGGCTCCGAATTTCGCTTTGGGTCTGATTAACGATCATGCTGATGAAATTCAGCGACGTAAGTGGGATCTGTCTTCTCTGCGTTCGATGCTGAGTGTTGCAGAGGCCATTGTTCCCAGGACAGCCCAGCGCTTTTCTGAACTGCTATCTGGTTTTGGTATAACTCCAGAGAAAATGCATTCTGCCTGGGGCATGTCTGAAACCTGTGCTGCTGTTACATTTTCTCACCGCTATCTGTTGTCATTGACACCGGAGGCAACTGCGGTGGAAGTAGGGGCTCCAACCGCAGGGTTTCAGATGCGTGTGGTAGATGTCCAAGATCAGCTCTTACCAGAGAATACGACGGGGCGGCTACAGATTAAAGGGCCGATGGTGCTATCTGGTTATTATGAAAATGATGCGCTCAATCAAACTGTATTTACTCAAGATGGATGGTTTAAAACCGGTGATTTGGGATATTTGCAAGCGGGACGTTTGACGGTTACTGGCCGTGAGAAAGATGTCATCATTATTAATGGCCTAAATCACTATAGCCATGAGATTGAGGCCGTTGTTGAGACAGTTGAAGGCGTTGAAGTTTCTTTCACTGTTGCCTGTGGTGTGCGTCGACCTGGTCAGGATACGGATCTGTTGCTGATTTTCTTTAATCCATCCAAGGCGCAGTCGGATTTAGCTTCGTTGCTACGTCAGATTCGTAGCCATGTGGTGCGATCGCTAGGCATTAGTCCAACATACTTAATTCCTGTCGCTCAAGATGAAGTACCTAAAACCTCCATTGGTAAGCTGCAACGCCTGAAGCTAAAACAGCAGTTTGAAACTGGCCACTTTGATCAGCGAGTTAAGCAAACTGATATCTTGCTGGCGAATGAAAATACGATTCCTGACTGGTTTTACGAGAAAGTTTGGGTCGCTAAATCTGCCCATGGCGAAAGTGCTCAGTCTGTTACAGGATTAACCCTGATTCTTGCTGATTCCTCAGGGTTGGGTCAGGCGCTGCAGGAGAAATTGGCGAGTTCTCAAGATGCTTGTTTGCTGGTGGAAGCAGGGGCTGAATTTAGTCAGCTGACGGCTGAGGGATATACCCTGAATCCCCATAATCCTCAACACTATGAACAGCTATGGGCAGCCCTATCAAAGCGAGATCAGCCTATTACGCAGATTGTTCACTGTTGGCAATATGGTGAGTTGTTGTCTGGTAACAGTCTAGAAGAGTTGGTGACTACTCAAGATCTAGGTCTATATAGTGTTTTATGGCTAGTTCAGACATTGGCGTCACAACCTGACCATGCTACTCAACCCATCCGTTTACAAATAGTCGCTAGCAACGCCCAGGCCACCCACGACCAAGAATCGGTAGCCTATGAAAAGAGCCCTCTACTAGGGCTGGTTAAGACCATCTCGAAAGAAATTCCCTGGTTAGACTGTCGTCACCTTGATCTAGCGATTGCGCCGATCCAAGAGAATGTTACCTATATTGTGGATGAGCTGCAGGTTCTGCAACAAGAACGAGAGGTGGCTGTTCGTGACGGTCTCAGACGAGTTCCTCGGCTGCAACCTGTGGGCTTTAATGATGAGCCAGCCCAGGATATTCCTATTCAGCCTGGTGGATTTTATATTATCAGCGGAGGATTAGGAGGCGTTGCGGTTGAAATTGCTCAATATCTGATGCGTCACTATCAGGCTCACTTATTGCTGTTGGGTCGCTCTCCGCTGCCGGAGCGTTCAGAATGGTCAACGCGATTAACTCAGGATGATAAAACGGCAGAACGGATTCGAAACTTGCTTTTGTTGGAGGCGATTGATTGCGATCGCATTCAATATAGCGCCATAGATATTTGTGAGTTTGATCAACTACTCAAAGTTGTTGAACAGCTTAAATCCCAGTGGCAAGTACCACTCAACGGCATCTTTCATTTAGCAGGTACTGCGCCAGAAAGACTGTTACTTCAAGAAAGCCAGGCCTCGCTAGCAGATACACTCAGACCAAAAATGCAGGGTACCTGGTCTTTACATCAACTGGCTATGGGGCAGGAGAGCTGTCTTTTTGTCAGCTTATCGTCTGTGATTAGCCTGTTTGGTGGCGCTACTGTGGGGGGCTATGCAGTTGCCAACAGTTTTCTAGAAAGCTTTAGTCAGTATCAGCGCTGTGAAGCGGGACTGCAGAGCTACTGTTTTGGGTCGAGTACCTGGTCACAGATTGGTGTGAATAAAGGATATCAAGGCACAGATGCCCGCCGCGCTCAAGGACAAATGGCCATGTCAGTACACCAGGGCCTTGATTCGCTTTTGATTGGCTTGACCCATCGCAAATACCAGCTGATTTTTGGTCTAGATGGTACTAAGCGACCTGTGCAATGTCTAAAAAATGTGCCCGTGGCGTTAACCCATCGTTTTCAAGCCTATGGCACCTTAGCGATTGGGCATCCAACTAACCATCTAGCTCCAACCACCATCGTTGACGAACGGTTTGATACACCGAGTCACTGCGAGTTTACAGTACTGCCTGAGTTACCCCTCACAGTGACGGGTGAGCTTGACCGTGAACAGCTATCGACCATAGTGGCGGCTAAAAATCCGGGTCAAACTGCACCCCGTAATCCAGTTGAGCAGGAATTAGTCCAGATTTGGCAGACTGTACTGGATGTGGATTCTATTGGCATCGATGACAACTTTTTTGAGCTAGGAGGGACATCGGTCCTGGCCGCTCGACTCTTCTTACAGATTGAGCAATCTTTTGGTCGAGTGCTACCGCTGGCGACGTTGTTCCAATCCCCTACGATTGAGCAGCTTGCCCAGGTACTAGCTCAGTCAGAAGCCTCAGATGATTGGGCTTCGCTGGTTGCGATTCGCACACAAGGTACCCGAGCACCGTTATTTTTTGTCCATGCTGGCTTTGGTGACATTGTTTGCTTTGAAAAGCTAGTGCGATATTTGGATATTGATCGGCCCTTCTATGCCTTGCGTCCCAGAGATTTAGATGGTGTGACTGAGCCATTAGAAACAATTGAGGCCATGGCAGCCCATTATGTGACTGAAGTGTTGAAACAGCAACCTCAGGGGCCTTATCTATTGGGAGGTCAATGTACAGGTGGCGTTGTTGCTTATGAAATGGCACGACAGCTGAAACAACAGGGGCATGAAGTGGGTCTTTTGGTGATGCTAGATACCACATTTCCAGCCTATAAAAATTATTGGCTGCCTCGCCGTCGATATTATTTCCACAAGCCTACTTTCAAACCCGGTGTATTAGATGTCTGGTACAACGTTTCCCTGCTGTTATACCTGTGGCGCAAGATTGGTTACGCTATTGAATTCCGTGTCCGTTCAATGCGTCGATCTGTTTGGTTAAAGCCGTTTTCCAGGCTGAAGCCCTATGCTGAAAAACTGTTAGACTTACTAAGATTTAGCTCCCATGCAACAACATCTGATCAAAATGAACTGGGTGATTCAGAAACAATAATAACTAGCTCATCGTTGACAGTGCTGAGTTCAGCAACGCTGGATTCCGAGCGCTCGCTGGAGGATGTTTCTCAGCGTAATGCCTATATTAAAGATCGGTTTTTTGAGACTTTTCTGCGAGCCCAGGCGACCTATAATCCTCCGCCCTATGATGGCGATATTGATTTCTTGGTATCCACTATGGATACTTATGTGCCAGTTTCCAAACCCTATTCACCGGCTTCCTTTAGAAAGGTGAATCCAGTCACTGATATGGACGAGCTGTTATGGGGCTGGGATAGGGTAGTTGAACGTGAATTTAGAATCCATCCATTTGAGAGTACTCATGAGATGATGCTGGATGAGCCCTATGTGAATCGTTTGGTGGAAAAGTTGCAGGCTGTGATTGATAGCTGCCAGGTTTAGGAGAGTGCTTACTAAACAGTAGGGGATTGTAAAAATAAAGTCTCAGGTTGGGCTGTAGATAGGTGGATGAGTGATGGGTGGATGGGGGAATCATTTAAGTGTGGGTGGCTGAAGGGTTTGGTAAAGATAGATTTTTGGCAACGCTTTATGGTGTAGAGGTATCAGGTAAGGATTGGACCACAGCGCTTTTGGCTGATTGCCAGCAATAGATGGTGAGGTTTACCAGACCCAGGAGTTTGGTGCCGTCTTCTAGCATGATGGGGGTGCCGATACCGCTGATGGGTAAGAAATCGGCGGCGGCTGAAAGAGTTAAGAGACTACCGGCAATGGCTAGGAGGCCATAGGGTGTGGTGAGGATTGTTCGCCAGAAATAGGTTGCGATCGCAACTCCAGCCGCACTATAGAGGCCATACATCAGCACCTTAGGAATATCCAGTAAAAAGTGGAGAATAAGTGTTATCCGAAATGCATCATCTATCAGTAACAGGGCTAAAAACGTACCGAAATACATCAAATAGCGCCGCAGCTGTCGGTGATGCAACAGACTAGCAGAAAAAAAACAAAGAGCGATAGGAAAGCACCAAACAATTTCAGAAATCTCTGTCAGAATACCTTCATAAGGAATTGAATAGGGCTCACTAAATAAGGTAATCAATAGGTCAATACCCGTTGAACGTCTGAGGGTGCGACCTCCGGAGTAGCCATTTAATACGGTTGAAAGCTTGATATAGGCGGTCAGTAAGGCGAAGGGCAAGATAACCGTAAGATTTAATAATAAGACTGTGTAATGATGACGACACAGACGATAGCAAGATTTAAGCATAACAAGTTGCAAGACAACAGTTCGGGCTATCCCATGTTAGCTCTATGCTCAAGCCACTGTTGCCATCGGTGCTCACACCAGGTGAGAACACGATCAATCCAGCGCAGAATCTTTTCTAGGGGATGCTCCAGGTAGCTAACATCGTTGACGTTGGCCTCAAAGGCATCCGGGGAATTACTGGATAGTCGCTGCTGTACCTGGTCCATGCCATTGACTGTATCCCCTTGCAGGTGTCGTGCCCGCATCTTGACTGTGCTGGGTGTCGATGACTGGGGGTAAAAAATCCGTGATTGTGGCTGTGGTGAAGAGGTTGGGGCAGGCAGGTCGGGTAGTTCTGGTCCTGGTGCTACTTGTAACCATGCTTTTTTTAGCTCCATCGGTAACGCGGCTATAAAGACTCCACCAATGGCAAGAATAGTTTTAACAGACAGTTGTTTAGGCTGACGCGGGACGATTGTTCTCGATTGCTGGTAAGCATGCATCACCCGAATAATGTAATGCTGCAAATCTTGCTGTTGCTCAGGGGTCAAAATATCAAAGACTTCATTTTTAAGATTCACCACTACCAGGTTGCGAGTTTTAAGTGATGATGCCAACGTTGTGCCATTTTGAGCAAGACCCCATTGCGCACCCTGATGAATGTCAGCCGAACCACTGGTGGTTAAATGTCCTCGTTTTTGTTGTGGTCTTTTGTTAGGGGTTAATTGTCCAGAGCTATAGCGAGATTTGGCAAGGGCAGCCGTCTCCCGAGCGGGTTGAAATCTTTTGGGAAATTGTTGTCGAATCCGATCAACTACGGTGACCAGCAGATGTTTAGCGGTGCGAGTAATACTACTTTTTGGAGCGATGGCTAGCTGACCTCTTTGTTCTGATGAGAGCAGCTGCTGTGTGTGGGTCAAAATCGCCGTTAGTGAGTGCTCAAGATCGGTGACGTTGCCCTGGGCTGGTGTCATGGGTTCAGTGGGCTGATCGGATTTGGTTGGGCTTTGACCCAAGACAAATCTGGCCCGTTCTAGCGATCGCATGATGGCATAGATCGGGAAGACGGCCACCTGGGCTCCCCAAACGGTAGTTGACTGCAGCTGTCGCCAGGCTCGATCTTGTCGCTCTAATCCCTGTTGCCACTGTTGCAGGACAAATCTGAGTAATTTGCTTTTGTAGGGGCGAGACGACGATGGCATAGTTGTATGGCAAGTATCCTCAGATGCTTGAGCAAGCTTAGTTCGATCTTAGCGGAAGTATGAACGCCCCCACCTCAATTGTGACCAACCTGATTCACGAGTTACGCTCCTATACTCAGCAGGATGTGCAGATGCGATGGCATGGTCTTTCTGAAGAGCTGGGGAGCAGCCTGTCAGCGGCCATGGAGTGTGGGGCGCAATGGGATGTGATGTCGTTAAATGAGCGTCAGCACATTGCTTGGCCTCAAGGGCAAGTCGTGTTCTTATATCAGCGATTTACGATCCCTCACACCCTGAATGGTTATCCCCTAGAGGGGTTAACCCTACGGTTGGACACTGCCTGGTGGGCTGAAGATGCACAGCTTTATCTTAATGGTGAGTTGGCCCAGGCTGGAGATTTGTTCGACTTTTTTACACGTCTTTGTTTAAGTGAGGCGGTCACGCCAGGGCAGTCATTTGATGTGGTGCTGCGCTTAGAAAGCCCGAAACATGATGCAGGGGCTTTGGTGCGATCCCAGCTAATTTACGAAGCCCCTAATCACCCCATTAGCCCTGAACCCGGTTTTGTGGCCGACGAATTACAGGTTCTACAGTACTATTTGCAAACCCTTGCCCCCGAAAAACTGGCTGCCGTTGAAACCCTAATGCTTGATGAGTGGCAAACTAGCCACGGTAATTTACATCAGCGGCTAGCTCACTTACGTCAACGTCTGCTGCCCTATGGCGACTGGGTCAAACAGCGACAGATCCACTGTGTGGGGCATGCCCATTTAGATTTAGCCTGGCTCTGGCCCGTAGCCGATACCTGGCAAGCCGCAGAGCGCACCTTTGAATCGGTACTAGCGCTACAGCAGGATTTTCCTGAACTGACCTACACCCACTCCAGCCCAGCATTATTTGCCTGGTTAGAAGCCCATCGCCCGCTGCTATTTCGTAAAATTCAGCAGCAGGTGAAAGCCGGAAACTGGTCGATCGATGCGGGGTTATGGGTGGAGCCTGAACTAAATATCGTGAGTGGAGAAGCGATCGCACGACAAATTCTCTATGGGCAGCGCTACTGCCAGGAAAAATTTGGTACCCGTAGTTCAATTGCCTGGTTGCCCGACACCTTTGGGTTTTGTGCGCAGCTGCCTCAGTTGCTGAAGCTAGGCGGTGTAGAAGTCTTTGCCACCCAGAAACTGCGCTGGAACGACACTACCCAGTTTCCCCATGAGCTGTTTCGATGGCAGGCCCCCGATGGCAGTGAGATTTTAGGCTGGACGCTGCCGCCGATTGGCACAGATTTTGATCCGGTGCAGATGGCGGCGTATGCCGCCAGATGGGAAAAGAAAACAGAGAGTCCCCACGCCTGCTGGCTACCCGGTGTCGGAGATCACGGCGGTGGCCCCACCCGCGATATGTTAATCAAAGCCCGCCGCTGGCGAGAATCTCCATTTTTCCCCCAGGTGCAATTTTCAACCCCGCAACAATTTCTAGAGACTGTCTCCAGTGCCTTATCTAGGTCTAATCCACCCGGTACCGAGACTGTCTCCCAGCAATTTCTAGGCCAATTACCCCTGTGGGATGACGAACTATACCTGGAGCTGCATCGAGGCTGCTATACCGCCCATGGCGATCAAAAACAACAGAATCGACGTGGAGAAGATTTACTATATCAAGCAGAAGTATGGGCAACCGTGGCGCAGTTAATCACTGGGCAGCCATACCCTAAAAACAGGTTAGAAACAGCTTGGAAAGGGCTGTTGTTTAATCAATTTCACGATATTTTGCCAGGCTCATCGATTCCTGAAGTCTTCCAAGATGCCAATCAAGAGTGGGCCCAGGTAGAGCGTTTGACACAAGACGTATTGACCAGTGCCTTAGAGACCCTAACTAACCAAGCTGGATCAGCACAGGGGCAGCCACTATTCGTCTTTAATGCCCATGGCTGGCCACGCACTGAGGTGGTAGATGTAGAGGTGCCCCTAGGGCGGTGGCAGATCATTAACTGTGAAACCGATCAGCCTGTTGATTATGCAGTCAGTCGAGTTAGTAATCCCCTGGTGGAAGAGGCTGAGAGTGAGAGGCAAGTCCTGAGTTTTGTCGCGAATGATGTGCCCGCTGTGGGATATCGTTTATATGCCCTGGTGGCTGATGCTACAGAGAATACAAAAGCATCCAGCACAGAAAAAAACAATACAGAAGAATATGTCTTAGACAATGGCTGTTTACGAGTTGTTGTATCTGCAGACACAGGAGAGATTATTTCCTGTGTCCATCTGGCAACAGAGCGAGAGATGTTTGCAACAGCCGCCAATCAGCTTCAGTGTTTTGAGGATAGCGGTCAATACTGGGATGCGTGGAATATTGCTCCTGATTATGCAAATAACCCTTGTGCCCCTGCAAAGCTGCTGGGACTCGAATGGCTGGCTAGAACCGCTATGCGTCAGCGTTTACGAGTTACTCGCCAGCTAAACCAGTCGATTATTGTTCAAGATTACTGTTTAGATGCCGAATCCCCCTGGTTAAAAGTAGAGACCTGGGTAGACTGGCAGGAAACTCAGGTGGTGCTTAAGGTTAATTTTCCCGTCACCATCAAGGCGGACCATGGCACCTATGAGGTACCTTTTGGTGCCATTGAGCGGTCGACTATCCCGACTACGGAACATGAAAAAGCCAAGTGGGAAGTGCCTGCTCTACGCTGGGCAGATTTAAGCGATGCCACCTTTGGTCTGAGTATTTTGACAGACTGTAAACATGGGTTTGATGCTCAGCCGAACCAGCTGCGGTTGACCTTGCTGAAGGCCCCGTTATGGCCAGATCCCGGTTGCGATCGCGGTCATCACCACTTTACCTACGCCATTTATCCCCATCCAGGTAACTGGCAAACAGCCCGCACCCCCCACCAGGCCCGTGCTCTCAACATTCCCCTGCAGTCCTACCTCCCTGCCGCTGTTCAACCCTCTGACGCATCGGCTGATTTCCCCGCCAGCCGCAGCTTCCTCAGCCTGGACTCGAACCACCTCATCCTCGCTGCCCTCAAACCAAGTGAAGCCGATCCCAGTCAGTTCATCGCTCGATACTACGATGCCTATGGAGTCGCCTCTGAGCAAGACCCCCTGTCTATGACCAACAGTCTAGGGTTGACTCTAGGAGAGCCACTGAATCTGCTAGAAGACCCACTAATCTGCTCCTCTGTGCGACCCTACCAAATTCAAACCCGCTGTCTTTATACCCAAAAGTCATAAGAAGTATAGAGGCCGAGTTGTCAGTGACGACAACTCGGCCCGTTTCTGTATATTGGTGTAGTAATAGGGGGTGGGTTAAATATAATTCGTTTGTCTACACACTCATTCAACCCAGATAATACCTATCCGCTAACACTTGAAAGAAAATTGCTTGAACTTTCTTTAAAGACATCAGGTCAGTTTGTTGAAGAGCATCAAAAGCTACCCCTTAATATCCAAAAAAGCTACGTAATTTTCCCACATGACTCCGTAGTTATACGGCCATAGGCACTTGGCCATCACTTCTCTTCTGATCATGGCTAACCTCTCCGTTGGCGTCCTTAACCACATCCAAGTCAATATCAAGGACAGCCATTGTCAATCCCGCTTTGGGGGCACCATCAACCTTTGATACATAGGGGGTCGGTTCTACACTGCCCGTACAAATAATGAGGGAACCTTTTTTGAGGAAACGTAGTTTACGCCAGGCAGCAGAGCCTTCCCAAATACTCAACCGCACAGTAAAAGACTCATTGCGATCCTTCACCCCACGGACATAGATAGTGGCGTCTGCTACCTTGGACTGACGACCGTTGCGTAACGCTACCGTCTTAACAGTGGCATCAGCAGCTAAATTACCACTGACGGTCCATTTATTCAGGCCAACACTAGACATGGCAAATAACCCCTTTTGAAGATCGCTAAATGTGCTTCCTCAAAGTGCCCACTCGGACGATTGGGGTTTGTATGGCGAAGGATGGAAAGATGAGGTCGAAGGAATGAAGACGAGCCCTGAACTTGTAAAAGCTGCAAGACTCTCAATTGTCCCAACCAAACTTTCGCCAGCTATTTGACCTGTGATCTGGATGTTATGGCTTACCGATGGCGAATTGAATCGTAGATCTTAATGTACTGTTCGCCGGGAATATTCCAGGAGTAATCGCATGCCATCCCCTGACGTTGCAGTTGTTGGAAACCTTGGCGATCGGTGTACCAAAGGTCTAACGCTCGGTCCATGGCTGACTCCAGAGCATAGTTATCAGACTGGTAGAACACAAAGCCATTACGCTTTTCAGGCGGCTTATTCTCGTCATAGTCAACATCAAAGACGGTATCCACCAGGCCACCAACGCCGCGTACGACGGGAACGGTACCGTATTTAAAGCTGATCAGCTGGGTCAGGCCGCAAGGCTCAAAGTTACTGGGCACCACAATAATATCCGCACCCGCATAGATCAGATGAGATAGCTCCTCATTAAAGCCCAACTCCAGGTGACAGTTAGGATTGTCATTTTGATGGGCTTTCTCGTATTGGAAGTGATCGTTAATGCTGGCGTTAGTCGCTGAGCCCAGCAAAACAAACTGCGCCCCCCGGTCAAGGGCGCGATACATAGCGTGGTGAACAAGATGTACCCCTTTCTGCTCATCCAGACGACCAATAAACGCCACCAGAGGCTTGTCATCGTGTCCTAACATCAGGCGTTCACGCAGCGCTTTCTTGTTATAAAGCTTATTTTCTAATGCTTCTGGCGAATAGGGCTCTGCGATGTAGGTATCCGTCATGGGATTCCACAAGTTGTAATCGATGCCGTTGAGGATGCCCTTAAACTTATGCTGGTTGATGTGGAGCGTATGGCCTAGACCATAGCCAAAATCGCCGTGGTGCGCTTCCCAGGCATGGTGGGGGGAAACAGTTGTGACCGCATTGGAGTAAACGATGCCACCCTTCATATAGTTCAGGGCGAAGGGATTGAAATTATCCTGCAGGCGCTCGTGGTCAAAGTAATAAGGTGCGCGATTGAGACCCGTAGCCCACAGCACATCTGTTCCGGCATTGCCCTGATGCTTAAAGTTATGGATGGTGTAGCACACCCGCTGGTGCTCCATCCCGTGGTACTTGTAAATTTCGAACAGCATCACTGGTATCAGACCCGTTTGCCAGTCGTGGCAGTGAATCACATCCGGATGCTTATTACTCTGTTGTAAAAACTCCAGGGCAGCCTTACTAAAGAAGGCAAAACGCATGGGATCATCATCGCAGCCATAGTATTTGCCACGACGGAACCAGTTGTCCTGATCGTGGGGCTCAATAAAAAAGCAGAGGCGTCCGTGAACCCAGCCACAGTGGACATCACATTTCACCTCGCCACCATACCAGGGCACCTTGAGGTCTTTGTACGCATCATGCAGACCCCAAATATGGTCGTAACGCATGCAGTCGTATTTGGGCAGAATCAGCTCTACCGTATGGCCACGCAGTTCTAGCTCACGACTGAGACCATAGACGACATCCCCTAAACCCCCGGCTTTGATTACCGGTGCGCATTCGGAGGCGATTTGTACGATATACATGCTGACCCCTCGCTGCTTATAAAACTGAATTATTTAACGTACAGACACCATCCAGTACGAACAAACGCACTAGATGATTAAGTATTAATTCCTATTAGAAAAATATTGTATAGAAACATGAAGGGATCTGCAGCTTCTATTCAACACAGATTGATACAGAAATCTAATCAAGTTTTAAGTCAAAGAATAGCCATCTTGACTCTGTTTACATTTTTTAGTGGCTTTAAAACACAAATTGATGTCTAATTGATGTAATAAGTGTGTCTGTAGATTGGAGGCGGTATCATGACCGCTATGACCAAACGTGTGCAAGTGACCCTTCCAGACCGCCTAGCGGAAGCTCTAGAGCAGTGGGCTGCTTATGATGGCCGACCGCTGAGTAATCTGTGTGCTTTTTTGCTAGAAAAGGCCGTGCTTGATGCTAAGCAAGCCGGTGTTGAATGGTCTGAGTCTGATCATGCCTCTGATAAGTCACGCAAGTGATTGTGAGGGGTGAACTATGTCTGAGTTGAACAAGTCTAAGCAGACTAGCCATGCGGCTACTGATCCACAAAAATGTAGGGAGATGGAAGCCCGCTATGGTTGGAAGCTTAAGGCAATTCAATCGACAGGAAATCCCATTCTGAAAGTGAATTGTATCTTTGATGGCGAGGCAGAATTTCCGAAGTCTCGATTAGATTATGGAGCTGATGATTAATGAGTCGATACATCATCTATCAAGCTGAAACTATGGATGCCCACGGTTGGGAGGCTCGTAAGCTTGTTAATGGTTCTAATGAGACGTTTACGGCTATTTTGGCAGAGCACTTTGACTCTGCAGACGGTCTGTTACCAGAAGTTGGGCATCGACTGACAGAGTATGTGACGGTATCTGAATCCGTTGATCCTCAGTTTCCAGGTGCGAGTACTCATTGCCGTGAGGGGGATTGGGAGATTACTCGGGTTGAGAGCTACACTCCTGAGCTGCCGATGGGACACTTTGAGTTGATTGTTGTTTGTGTATGTCGTTATGTGCCTGTGGAGAGTGAATTAGTGCCTCTAGGGAAAGTGACTGTATCTGCCGATTCGTTCGGTGGTGATCAAGCAGCCTATGAAGAATGGAAAGCTTCTGAGCTAGTTTCTCAGTAAATAAGAGTCCTTTTAGATCTCAAAGCGACATCTCTAGCAAAAGTAAGTACACTGTGGCTGATGCGGCTGAGGGATGCCAATGCTAGGTGATGCTCTTAATGGGGTGATTGGCCCTATTTTTGAGACGACTTGGAATGTGCTGAAGAATCAGTATGATGCTGGGTTGCAGCACGTTGATGATGAACAAAAGCGACTTTATGTGCAGCAGGCGACTGAACGTGCAGCGCAAGCATATCATCAGAAGTATTTGGAGCGGCATTGTAATGTGAAAGTGCTGCCGGGGCTTATGAAAGAAGCTATGCCCCTAGATACGATTTATACAGCGGTAAAGTTTTTAGGTGACTCGGACCTGAAATACTTCTCAACGCTGGATGACTTGGAGGAGATGTATCGTCAGTCTGGCAAGCGGAGGTTTCGAGTTGGTAGTGATGAGCGGAAAGATGGTTTAGATGCTGCCAACCAAGAACAGTATTTGATGGTGCTGGGTGGTCCTGGCGTGGGTAAAAGTACCTTTCTACGCAAGTTAGGACTGGAAGCGCTGAAGGGAAATCTGGCCCACGATCTGATGCCTGTTTTTATTGAGTTAAAGTCATTTAAGAGTGATGAACAAACGATTGCTCAGGCGATTACTAAAGAGTTAGAAATTGCCGGTTTTCCTGGGCCGGAGACTTTGGTGGAGTCACTCTTAGCAGAAGGCAAAATACTAGTTTTGCTGGATGGATTGGATGAGGTGCCTGCTAAGCAAGAGAATGATGTAATTGATCAGGTTCGTGATTTTTGCGATCGCTACAGTCAAAATCGCTTTGTCAGCTCCTGTCGTATTGCTGCCTACAAGGGAGGCTTTAATCGATTTATCGATGTAACAATGGCAGAGTTTGATGATGAACAGATTGAGCAGTTTATTAAAC
The DNA here is from genome assembly GCF_000482245.1 of Leptolyngbya sp. Heron Island J. Lineage (GTDB taxonomy): Bacteria > Cyanobacteriota > Cyanobacteriia > Phormidesmidales > Phormidesmidaceae > Leptothoe. The sequence goes on from NZ_AWNH01000047.1 coordinate 34,486, forward strand.
GTTGGTTTAGCTCAGATCTAGATATTCAAGCAGGAACAGCCCTGAGATTTTGGAATCTATTATGTCAACCTGAAAATGAAGCAGCAAAAGAACTAGCGCAAACACCACTATTGCTTACGTTTCTTTGTTTGACATACGATCGTTCCCAAAATTTACCCACAGTGCGCAGTACTCTATATGGAGATGCGTTGAACATTTTGCTTAAGGAATGGGCTGCTGAAAAAAGGCTAGAGCAAGATCCAATTTATCAAGGATTTCATGCTGATTTGGAAAAAGAATTGCTGGCTGAGATTGCATATGAAAGTTTTTCTGAGAATCAACTCTTTTTCTCAAAAGCTGAACTTGTTGAACGAGTTTCAAGTTTTTTAGAGGATACTTTGAATGCTCCAAAATATTTGGATGGAGTAGCGGTGCTTAAGGCGATTGAGAAACAGCAAGGAATATTAGTTGAGCGCGCACCAGATGCTTATTCCTTTTCGCATCTCACATTGCAAGAATATCTAGTGGCCCAATATATCAGCAATCAGTGGATAACAGGCAAGTTGGTGAGCCATCATTTAACTGATAGACGTTGGCGAGAGGTATTTTTGTTGGTTTCTGGCTTATTAGGTAAACGTAGTTATGAGATGTGGCTACTTATGCAGCGTCAGGCGAGTCACTGGATTGATTCTCCGCATCTTCAATCCTTATTGAATTGGGTTATTAAACCTTTTGGCAAAGACAATACTTTTGTAAGTGATGCCATATTAGTTAGGGCACGTTTTCTCCATTCATTCTTGAAGCTTATCAACGCACAACTTACCGTCAGTTTAGAATTCATTGATATTTCTTCCGAAAATGCTATCACTATGGTTAGCAAGGGAAGGATGATAAATCTTGCGAACACTTATCTTGACTATATTTCTAGGGTTTCCACTATTGTCAATGCAACGCTGAGTGCGAGTGCTACTACCATGGATATTATTGTTGCCACTCGTCAAGAAAATACGCTTGGAGTTGGTGATCTTGCTGATTTTCTGGCAACAGTTGTCTTGGGCTCTAGTTCCTATGTGCCGGTTCTTAAAACTAATAAAGATTTTAATAAGAGTGAATATATGGAGACTCTTGCTACAAGTCTTGCGATCGTTAATGCAATCGCTGATACGATAGAGAATAAGACTCTAGTCAAGAGATTTGGTGATTTGAGTGATCAATTACCTGGAATCGATTCAGAAGTATCGAAATGGATTGCCTTTGCTTTTGACTGTACAAAAGTGTATTTCGATATGTTTGATTTGGCTGATAAATCGTTTATGTTGACTCCAGAGGATGCGCATTCACTAGACAATTATCTCTACTCAGTTAAGCTCATCCTCGATTGTAAAAATGCTGCTGTGCGAGTTTCTCGTCAGCAATGGGAATCTATTGAATCCAGATTGCTTAGAGTATCTACAAATTGATTACTTTGTGAAGTGTCCAAGTCCGAATTAGCGGATTTACTAACTCAGGTCGATCATCATGAGGGCAATGCCCAGCATCTAGAAAATGTTCCTCAATATCATCGTAATACTTTCTAAAGAGCTGACTGCGCTGTTCGCAGTTCATCCAAGGGTCTTTGGTGCCCCACAACAACAGTAGAGGGCGCTCTAACTGCGACAACAATACATCTACTCGCTCACCTCTTGGAGCCTTGAACAAGGCGGCAAATGCAGCTGGCGCATCCCTTTCTGTTGCTGGACGATAGATGTTCTCGATCAGTTCTTCGGTGACTGCATCTTGATTCACGTAGACCTGTTTGAGGGTTTTGCGAATATAGGACTTGTTGCGGACAAATTGAAAGACAAACCAGCTGGGGATGGGGCTGAGGATAATGTTTTTAATCAGCTCACCAATGGTTTTCTTGAGAGGACTAGGCTCTTCGGTGGGCATCTGATCTTTAAATGAGCCCACACCGTTGAGCAGTACAGCACCTTTGACCCATTGGGGGCAAGTGGCGGCGGTAAACAAACAGCTGTAGCCGCCGATGGAATTTCCTGCAATCACGGCTGGTCGACCGATAATCTGCTCGATAAAGTTGCTGAGCTGGTCACGCCATAGATCAGAGCTATAGCCACCTGACGGCTTAGACGACCGGCCAAAGCCGATCAGATCGATAGCCCATACATCAAAGTCTTGCTGGAGTTCGTCGATGTTTTTGAGCCAGTGGTCGGTGGATGCGCCAAAGCCGTGGACCAGTAGCAGCGGTGGCCGATCGGTGCGGGGCTCACCAGCGCGTACGTAGTAGACGGTGAAGTTACGCCAGGTCCAGGTATTTCCGATGGCGGGGGCGGCTGCGATGGTCATGGGTAGATTGAAGGCGTTTATTAAGTAATATTTCGTTACTTGTTTAAGTCTATCGTGGGTTACACATCCTGGCAGCAGCGGGCGGCTAGGCTAGGACTATGTGTGCTGTGCTGCCCCCGCTATGACATCAATTCGTTCTCGATCTTCTCGTGTTCGTACGTTTCAGCTGTGGTTTGAGCGGTTGATGGTTGCGATCGCAACCGCAAACCTACTGCTGGTCTTTTTTGACCTCAGCTATATCCGGTTTCGTGATCAATACCTCAGGGTATTACCAGAGCTAACCACCTTGTATGGAGGGACCTTTAAGGGGATTGAACCCCATCGGGTGACGGAGGCTTACTTAGATGATGTTGATGAACTGAAGCAGATTTTAGAGGCTGAAGAGCTGGGGCTAGAATCGCCTGAGGCGCGTCGGCAGCTAGCAGTACTGCGGCAGAGCAGTGTCACCCTGGTGGATGAAGACCCGTTTGCAGTGGCGAATAAGTCGGGCACGCTGGAGCGGATTAAAAAGGAAATGCGCGATCACACAGGCCAGGAAAATTCCTCTAAAGATGCCTTTCGCATGTTCTGGAGTGAGGCATACCTGGAGCAAGGTTGGCGCGAGCAACTGGACTTTTTTGATACGGAGGTTCGACCGCGGATCAAGACCAATTACTGGCGGGGGATTGGGTTCAATGGCTTGCCCACCGACCGCTTCTGGATTATCGATCTTCCCTTTATTGCCCTATTTGCAGTTGAATTTCTGGGGCGCACCCTATATCTCAGCCGTCGCCATGCCAACACGACTTGGCTAGATGCCATGCTGTGGCGAATATACGATGCTCCATTATTTCTGCCATTCTGGCGCTGGCTGCGGGTGATTCCGGTGGTGGTGCGTTCCAATCAAGCCCAGTTGTCCCATCTTGATCCAATTCAGAGTCGCCTGAATCGTATTTTGATTAGTCAGTTTGCGGTCGAACTGACTGAGGTCGTTTTTCTACGCATGATTGACCAGGTGCAAAACCTGATTAAAGAGGGTCAGATCAGCCGCTGGCTGTTTGAGCTGACCAGCCAGCAAGGCTATATTGACCTAAATGATGTCAACGAAGTCCAAACGATTGCCCAGAAAATCAGCGACATCATCGTTAATAAAGTTTTACCGGAGATCAAACCGGAAATCGATGCAGTGCTAAGCCATAGCGTTACTGGAGCGCTTGCCCAGGCTCCAGCCTATCAAGGGTTGAAGTTGTTGCCAGGGTTTACCACCCTGTCTACTCAGATCACCCAGCAGATTTCCGCAGAAGTCTCCAAAAATCTCTACGGTGCTTTGCAGCAGGCATTGGCAGATGAGCAAGGGGCGGCCCTGTTTACCAAACTAGTCGAGAGCTTTGGTAAAAATCTGCGGGATGAAATGCGCCAGGGGAACACTCTAGAGGAGCTGCAGGAGTTGCTGGATGCTTTACTGGAAGAAGTGAAAGTGAACTACGTTGCCCGGATTGCTGAAAATGACATGGAGACCAGACGGGCAGATACCTATCGTCTCTATGGCACGACTCAAAAAGCGCGGCCTACACCGACAAAATTACTGGGCCGATAATCAGGATCTTTATTAGTTCGCATGAACTATATTGAAAGTGGGGTTTGAAGTTTGAGGGGCTGGTTCTGCAGACGTGCTTAAGCGTTAGCGACCCTCGACAAAATATAGCTTGTATTAATTGCCCATTATCGATACTCTGTAGCAGCTAAACCAGAGTCTGCTAACTCCAAACTACACTCCAGCCTCAACATTTCAACCGCCCATACCCAGCTCATCGCCCATCGATTGTCTTGACCGAACCCACTGCCACCTCCATCGCTACGCAAGCATCGGTCGCTGCTAAGATTCCCCAGCAGCGATGGCAGATTTTTCCACCCCAAGTACAGCAGGCGCAGCGGATGGCAACGGTGACTCAGCTCTCGCCGTTACTGGCCCAGGTGCTAATTAACCGGGGGATTCAAACCCCGGAGCAGGCCTGGCTGTATCTTGATCCGGAAACGCAGCAGCTACCATCCCCCCTGGATGAGTTTCCAGATTTACTGCGTAGCGTAGATCTGCTGGCGACGGCCATTGAGCAGGGGCACAAAATTGCCATCTGTGGTGACTATGATGCCGATGGCATGACCAGTACGGCCTTGCTGCTGAGGGCTTTGTGGCACCTAGGAGCCGATGCTCACTATGCCATTCCTAGCCGCATGCAAGAAGGCTACGGTATCAACCGGCGTATTGTGGAAGAGTTTTATCAGGAAGGGGTGAGATTAATTCTCACCGTAGATAATGGCATTGCGGCCTATGAACCGATTGCTCGGGCGGTGGAGCTGGGGCTAACGGTGATTATTACCGACCACCACGATCTGCCAGAACAACTGCCTCCGGCCCAGGCTATCCTCAATCCAAAACTGTTGCCGACGATTTCTCCTTACTATGGTGTGGCAGGTGTCGGTGTGGCGTATATTCTGGCGGTATGTCTGGCCCAGGCGCTCAATCGCACCCAGGATCTCACGGCGTCATCATTGGAGTTGTTTACCCTGGGAACCATTGCTGATTTAGCTCCCCTGGTAGGGGTTAACCGTCGTTGGGTGCGGCGAGGGCTACAGTTGTTGCCAAAGTCTCGGATTCCAGGGATTCAGGCGCTGATTGAGGTGGCTGGGCTAGATCAGGGTAAAAAGGCCCTCAAGCCTGAAGCGATTGGCTTTCGCCTGGGACCTCGCATCAATGCGGTGGGGCGAATCGCTGATCCGCAGATTGTTATTGATATGCTCACAACTGAAGATGTGGGAATTGCTCTGCAGCGGGCCATGCAGTGTGAAGAGACTAACACCCTGCGACAGCGCATGTGTGAGCTGATTGAAACCCAGGCAGTAGCTTGGTGTGAGCAACAACAGACCCAGGGTAAACTCGACCTGCAACAACAGCGGGTGCTGGTAGTGGTTCAACCCGACTGGCACCACGGCGTGATTGGAATTGTTGCCTCGCGTTTAGTTGAACGCTACGGCGTGCCTGTGTTTATTGGCACCTATGAAGATAAAGAACAAAAAGAAATTCGCGGCTCAGCCCGTGGCATTCCTGAATTTAATGTGTTTGAAGCGCTACAGGCCTGTGATGATTTGTTGGGTAAATACGGTGGGCACCGGGCTGCAGGAGGATTTACCTTTGCAGCGAAAAACCTGCGCCAGGTGACTGCGCGGCTAAGTCATTTTGCTTGTCAACATCTGCAGCCAGAATATCTCAAGCCTCTGGTCACCGTCGATGTTAAAGCGAATCTGGCGGATATTACGCTCAGTCTTTACGAACAAATCGATTGTCTGCATCCCTGTGGTATCCAAAATTCTGAGCCTATGTTTTGGACGCCTTTGGTAAATGTGATTGAGCAGCAGATTGTGGGCAAAGATCGCAGACATCTCAAGCTGACTCTGGCGCACACCCATCCAGAGACACGTCAAGTAACGTCCATTAAAGCCATTGCCTGGCGTTGGGCCGAGTATCATCCACTGCCCCATCAGATCGATATTGCTTACAAAATTCGTCTGAATGAGTGGCAAGGTAAACAATCTGTAGAGCTGGAACTGGTTGGCTTAAAGCTGGCTCAGCCAGACTTGACTGCTGGTTCAATTCCACCTTGGTCAGAAGCCGTGAGTAATGTAGTGGAGACTCCGGTGGCTGGCGATAGTGCACCTGTTAGTGGGAACCCGGTTGCGCAGCCGCTGCCACAGCCGACAGATTCGCTGACGGTTAGCCCTAAACACTCAACGGATCGATCCTTGGAACTCCCTCCGGTGAATGGCCAGAGTCCTAAAGTGGCTGAGCCTGCGCCGATCATCGAGTCCTTCGTATCGTCATCCCAGGCGAGTGCTGTGGATAGTTTGCCAGTGGCGGCTACCCATGCTGAATTTGTTTATAGCAAACGCCGCTACATCAGTACTATTGAACACGACAATTCCCAAGAATTGCAGATTCGTAATTGGGAGGGGCATTTGTTGGTGGTGCAGCTGGTCCAGCGCCGTGGTGTCCTGTATATGCCGAATGAGACGCCTGAAGTGGTGGATTTGTCCGACACTTACTATTTCAATTTGTTGCGGGCTGGGTTAAATGCGCTGGAGCTGAAACAAAAAACGAGCTTGTTAATCCACAAAGATGAGCTACTGGCAGAGCAAAATGCGCTTCTCCAAGAAAAGGATAGTCAAATCGCGACGCTCAACCAGCAAATTCAAATGCTAGAGGATAAGATTACTCAGCTGTCTGAGGAAAAGCAGACGGCATTTCAGCAGTTGCAAACGGAACTGCAACAGCAGCAGGCCGCGATCGCAAACCAGGAAGCCCATATTGTCCAATTACAAACCGATCAACCCCGGCGGACAGTGCCGCCCCCCGATCCCACCGTCATCAAGCAGGAGGTACGTAAGGCCCTGGGTGATAGCGTTTGGTTTTGCATGCAGCCAGATTCCCAAAAGGAGCTTTGCTCCGCCTATCGCACGTATCACATGCTGGAGTCCGAGGGGGCAGATCCTGATATTGCCGATTATTCAGAAGCCGGAATGCGTCTGAGCGCTGCTGTGGAACGTGAAGTAATGCAGCCGTTTTTTACAGACCTCTATGATTTTGTGCGATTGGAAGGTACTACGACTATTGGTGAAGTTAGCCTGGGTCCTAACCAGCAATACACCCTAGCCATGATGCCATCCTTGCTAGCAGAGCAGTGGCGCACGCTCAAACGCGATGCCCTAACGCAGCCACAAGCAATGCCAGAAAAGCAGCTCTATCAAACGTTTAAGCATTCAAATAGCTTAAATCGTCGTGATCGCGACCTGCTCACAGAATTTTTTGAGCAGTGGGAACATCCGATGGCGGTTTGCTTTGGTCAAAAAGGTAAACAATCGGCGGCCAGCTTAGACCAAATCAGCCGATTACAAACGATTGCGGCCCAGGGTGAAAGTTTTTTCTACGATTGGCATTACAAGTTACTGCGGCAGCTGGTCGTCGGTGGGGCTGATCGACGCGGTTTATTTCGGCAGATTTACGGAGGATAAACCACAATTTCAAGTACACATCTGTCAAGACCTGTGGATAACTTACTTGCGTCTTTGGGTGCAAGATATATGGATTTTTTTTGAAATATAAAGATAGCTAAAATTTTTGCATGCCAATGCCTTGAGGACTTCTAGCTGCTTAAATTCTTTAGTTTATGTCGGATTAAAGGTCAACGATAATAGCTGACTTCGTAGAATTTCCACAAGTTTTCCACAGAGTTTCCACAGGTTTTCCACAGAGTTTTCCACAGGGGTAATAATGTGCGGAAATTGTCCGTAATTTAGTCGACGCAAAATATATCTGTATGACCAACCATAATTAATTCATGGGGAGTGGTCATAAGCAGTGCAGGTCAACCTAACCGTTTCGAGAATGATCGATACCATGGTTGAAGATTTCAGCTAACTAAATATTGAGTAATGTAGTTATGTTTGATCAAAGTGGGGACCCTGGACCTGTGTGTCGATGTACACATATTTATGTGTTGTCATATACAGAGAGGCTATTCTCTGCCGGTCAATATAAGTCTGAATTTCTATTGGATGTGACGGCTATCAGTGCCAATCCGATGTCCGGTCTCTATCCTTAAAATTTGTATAACTAAGTGATACGACCCCTGCGTGCTTTTGCCGTATAAATACATAGATACTGATGATGAGTGGTCAAGTTATTGATGTTGCTGATACCAGCTACCTATCCCATGAGCAGGATAACCGCTACCGGCTGGAGATCAAGATTTGCGATCGCATCATTCAACGCTATCCCTACCACTACCAGGCTTGGAACTATCGTAGTTACTTATTAGCCAGTGTCGGTCGATATGAAGCAGCCGTCGAGAGCTATCGGCACACCTTATCGCTGAAGTCTACGGAACATCGCGTATGGTGTAACTACGGTGCTGTTCTTGAAAAGCTAGAGGCATTGGACGAAGCGGCAAAGTGCTACAACCACGCCCTCAAGCAGGCTCCGTTCTATTTCAAGGCCCAGTATCGCAAAAGCAAAAATCTGCATCGAAGGGCCTTGTATGGCGAAGCTATTGTGAGTTACGACCAAGCCATTCAGTTACGACCTGATTTTTATAAAGTTTGGTACTATCGCGGCAAAGCGATGCTGCAGCTCGATCGGACCGAGCAAGCCATTGCCAGCTTTAATAAAGCCGTTGAACTTTATGATGGCGATGGCAAAGTCTGGTTGGTCTTAGGGCGTACCCTGCTACAGGTGCACAAGTATCAAGATGCGCTCAGAGCTTTTAATTATGCGATTCAGCTTGAGCCCGACAATGCTGGCCTTTGGAGCTATCATGCGGCGACGATGAAGGCACAAGGTAATTTGGAAGATGCTTTAGCCAGCCTTGAGCATGCGGTGGCATTAGACCCCGATGAATCTCGATTTTGGCACCTGCGCGGATTGGTGCTGTTAGAACTCGATCAGCTGGAGGTGGCAGAATCCAGCTTTACTACTTCATTAAAGTTGCAAGCCTATAACTACCAGGGCTGGTTGGCTATGGGCTGGACGTTGCAAAAGATGGGGGATTTTAGTCGGGCCATCGAAGCATACGATAAATCCCTGGCAATTGAACCCGATCAGCCGTTTGCGTTTTACAACCAGGCTCGCTGTCATGCTCGGTTGGGGCAGGATACATGGGCCGTGGAGCATTTACGCCGGGCCATGTCATTAGATCCTAATATTTATACAGAGCGAGCCCATGCAGACCCATTACTGCAGGCTATTTTGCATGACATGGAGAATGACGATAGTAGCGAAGATTTAGAGGAAATCGAGCTGATTACGTTGGATTCCCATTGATTTGATTTGAAGAAAAGTTGTGTGGACGCTCCGTAAAACGCCTTCACAAACTTAGATATATGGAGCTAAGCGGGCTCGAACCGCTGACCCCCTGCATGCCATGCAGGTGCTCTACCAGCTGAGCTATAGCCCCTTGGGTCTAATTAATAATCTCTTGCTAAGAGCTTACCGTCAAGGGATTTTTCTGAGGCGTTTGCGATCGCTACGGCAAGCAAGGGTTAAACATGCTGCGATCGCGGATCAATCTGAGTTCTCAGCCGGTTCTAGAAATGCCTTGAGTTTCTATAAGCATTCAGATAGTGTAAAGCGGATTTATTCCCTGTGTCTTAGACTTTCTCCGCAACCTTGGCAAGTCCTCGCTCCAATTGGCATAGCTAATGAAAGGTGATTAGCACCATTGAGAACCCTGAAACGTTGCTACTTCAAACATTGTCCTTATTGCCCCGTCCTTATTCCTCCATCCTTTGCTATCGAATCTTGTTTGCGTGATCAAAAACACTCCTAAAACTAATAAAGATCACAAAAATTGCATCGGAATTAATAGGTAAAGTCCCGTTTCTATAAATAGAACATCCAATGCTCCCTCGCCAAAGCCCTCATGTTTGCCCTACTCGCTGTTAATCCATCAGGATTTTATTTATGTAACTCACTGCTCTCGGTACACATCAATCTTCTGTTGCACAAACTATCAGAATTAGGAGCAAGCTGGTCCTACGTACGCATGAGAGTTGTGGCTGCGTGGATCAGCCAGTGAATTTACAAGAGATTTTTGCATCATCAGTCCAGCCTTGCCGTCACAGTATCGGGTACCCAGTATGACGGGCTGTTTTTCAGTGTTGAATCCAGTAGAGTAGACGTCATGTAGCCTCTGACAAAACTGTCAGAGGCTTTTTCTTTTGTTGTCAAACTGTTGGGCATTGCGGCTCCACACTATGATGTCATCTGCAAGATACTGATATGTAGCGTTGCTAATAGAGCGGTTCCTTTTTTCAACAGCAATGGCAACCTTTGCAGTCATCGTGCCTACCCCAGCCGCATCCTGCTACCAATCGTTAGCGATTGCTTGTGCGTTGGACAAGCCACGGAATCGTACGCTGATTGCTTAAATCCGACCACTGTAAAATAATGGCTATAACTGTCAGAACCGTTTAATCTAGAGGCTTACAGAGATCAACTACAATCGCAACAGCCTCGAAATTGATGGAAAATGTCAAGAAAAATACATGTGTTTACATTTATTCATATACTATTGTATTTAACAAGAATTGCTGATATCTATTGCATTCTAGGCTCCTTTCAGCGAGTCCAGTCTAGATGGATCTGGGGCGCTTATCGAATCATCATTTTTTTAGTAAGACAGTCAGTTGGTCTTGTTACTGTGCCTTTGTTAAATCTCTTTGTTATGCAGAATTGTACCCAAGATCATGTAGCCGTCTGTTGTGCAGAGCTTCCTGTGGCATCACCTCTACAAAATGTTGTGCCAGCTGCATGTATGACCATTGGGGTAGTGCTATGTGTGTGGCTGGGGTTTCCCTGCAGCGGGTTTCGTCAGTCCGGAACTTGCTATCCCCTGTTAAATAATAACTCTCACTCAAGAGTGCATTAGTAGTTGTAACATCACTGTCTGTGTGCAATTGCTGTCATACCTTGTCGATAGGTAGGAGTATACTGAGATTGATCTCCTCACGCACTTTACGGCTGACATAGCAGTCTTCCTTGAGGCATTGTGCTAGTAGCTTATTGACATCATAGTACTCTTTTAGCGTTCGTATTTCAGAGTCTGTAAAATTCCAACAGTGGCCTATATTTCTATGCTCTAGAATAATGGTTCTGAAGTTATCAATCCATTGATTAAAGTCCTTAAGCCACCACTGTTCAGATACTTCTATTTGATTGGGAAAAGACTTTCTCAAATCTACTAGTTTTTCTTGTAGCTCAATTTCAAATGCTTTTGAAGCGCACCGATCCATACATGAGATAACACTCTTATGGCTTTTTCTGAGGTTAGAGCTTGTTATCCTTTTCCTTGTATTTGAATTGAGAACATTATACTTAATGATGCTTGCCTGAATTTCAAGACATCGATTCAATACTTTTATAAGCTCTGAATCTAGTGAGAGATCTTGGCTTACACTTCGCTTTTTAGGCATAACGCTATTTTTGACTATTAAATTAAAATAAAAAACTTTGCCAATAGCCTGCAGACTTGATATATCTTTTTTACTTTTGATTGATACCGACTTATCATTGAGCCAGGCAAGAAATGAGCTGATTTTTTCATTTTCTTCAACGATTTTGTCGATCTCATTTTTTATTAGTTTAATTAGATAGTCTGCTTGAGGCAGCATACATGCAACTAGTAGAAAAACTTCCTGCCATCGGTAGTCATTGATATGAACAGCTAATGAATTTAGCAGTTTGTTTTGTTCTTGAGGATCTAGAGTTTTGACAATTTTTAGGCTGACAAAATACTCATGGAAAGTGCGATGAGAGAAGGAATAAATTCCTTTTGCTACCTCAACGATTAATCCATGTTGAGCGATCATTGATTGTAATACTGAGTTACAGTCAAGCTCAACTTCTTCTGGTGAGTCGATAGATCTTGGCAGGTTGGAAATATAATCCCTGATTTCGTTTTCAATAGTTTCCTTTTTAAATAAGCCTTCATTTTTTTCAAAAGTTGCATAAGCTATTTTTCCAAGTAAATCTTCTTTTTTATGTTTAGAGAGCTTTCTATAGGTTTCAGGTCTTTCTACAGCTCTACTGACATCCCACTTACGTAGTAAAACATCTAGACCTTCTTGATATAACTCAGCTTGATTTTTAGGGAATTCCTCTGACTCTTCAAAAACTATGCATAGTAATGTCAGCAATAAGGGATTGGTGGCGAGTTCGCTAATTTCTTGATCATCTTTAAGTCTATTAATAAATTTTTTGGTTTTTTGAGGTGATTTTTTGGTCGCAAACCAGTTACTGACAAATATAGAAATTTGCTCCTCAGTAAAATCACAGACTTCGACCTCTAAAAAATTCTCAAATTTATACTCACTAGCCGCTAATCGGCATGTGAGTATAAATCTATTTTGACTAAATAGCTGTGATAATTCTTTTATTTGTCTGATGACACGATTGAAATTTTCTTTTCTAACCTCATCCAATCCATCAAAAAGAAATATGACTCTTGATTCTTGTAGAAGTTTGCTAAAAATCCCTTTGTTGATATTGTGGTGATTTAACTCATTTTCGATGTGTGTTTTAAGATCGGTATCATTATCTTGGTCTTGAAAATCCTTGAGAGAAACAAAAATAGGCACATGTCCAGATAAAATTTCCGATCTATTTGTAAAGGTGGCAATATATTTTAGGAACGTTGTTTTTCCGGCTCCCGGCCTACCAAGAATCATGAGCTTTGAACAATTTTGAAGGAGTTCAATTCCTGATATTTTTTCTTCTTCAAATAACCTCGATATATTAAATTTAGGATTGTTTTTCTGAGCGCGTTTTTTGATTTTTTCCACCAAGTCTGATAGTTCTATTCGCCTTTGAGATGGGATCTGATTTGTGATCTTAACTTCTGTAAAAATATCTTTGACCTCAATAGGTCTACTCATATCAAGAATTTGTATTTGCCCACATCTAGCATTGATCAGATTTTGAGTGTTCTGTTGTGCTTCTTGTACTAGGTCATCTATTGCTGCGTTGAGAAGTTGAGATGCATTTTTGATTTTTGGATGTGCTTTTTGGTACATTTCCAGCACTTCAACAAAGAGGAGTTTGGCCTTCCCAGGAAAATTTCCAGAAGGAACATTGAACTTTCTATAGACCTGTGTCATTCGAGAACTATATCTGTCTCTTGAAATATTTAGTTCTTTAGCAACGACTAAATCTGTTAGCTGAATATTGGTAAGACGTGCTACGAATGCCTCCTTTTCAAATGAGTTTAAGCCTTTTTTATCGGCTACTGTCTCAAGGTAGGCGCGAGGGATAGAAAGCATGTTCAGGAACTTGGACAACTCACATCTGTTATAACACCGTATTTAGTTGATGTAACATTGTCTCATTGTCTAGAACTAGGTTTCTTTGCCCTCTCAGTAAAGAGAGCAGAAGATATGAGAATGAGGATTAATTCTTACAACTGAAAAATTCTGATATGCATTTTGGTCTGATAATCATCATTCAATTTAGATGTGTGTAAAAGATATTTAAGGTGTATGTAAGCCGAGATAGTCGTAAGTCAACAGGTATGTCAGCGATAAATATGCGAGTCTTGGTATTAATGAGTTCCTGATAAATCGTTGCAATATTTTGGAGTGATGAAAAAGCATGTATCTGTGTAAAGTGCTTTTTGAAATTGCTCAGATCCTGTAGAGATTTTTTTGCTAGCTAGAAGAGTTATTCCGCTACGTTTATTAACCTGCACTGGCTCAGATATATGACTCATTTAATAGAACAGTATTGGTGTGATCGGTCTATCTGCCCACATCGAGAGTTTATAGCACTAACCATTCGTGGCAATTTCAATGTGAAGGGCAACTTTGATGAGGAGCAAAGGCCTTGTTTATCCACTGCTGATGTTTGTTTGAGAGACATTGGTGTGGTTTACACAGAAATTACTGCCTTTAAAAAAGGTGTGGTGAGGCTAGATGACCATTGGTGGTGGTTTGCATGGTCTAACAGTGATATGACCATCGCACCAGGGCAACAAGTTCGTGTTACCGGCCTTGTTGGTTATACGCTGCTGGTTGAAGAGATTCCGTGCACGCAATAAGTCTCGTCGTGATTGAACCTTATTTCACATCAGGTGCCAGATAATGAAAGAAAATACCTCGAACGATTCTTATACTTTATATACCTGCCCAAAATGTTTGAATCCATCTTTGCTCAATGTGAGTTCGAACCTTTATCAGTGTCTTGTGTGTAGTAATTCGAAGAGTTCTTCTGAATAGCAACAGAATAGCGATGGATTTCCTGTTTTATTGCTTTTATTTATTACGTTATTCTTTTCGTTGCACTTGTTGTGATGATGAGATGTCTGTTTGATTCCACAATGCTGCTTGGAGAGAATCAAGGTGATTGCATGGTCTAATCTGCTGGCCGCTTAAATGGATCGATAGCCTCGACCTTAGTTACCTGTTTTGTAATTAGGTTTGGGGCCTACGATTGACCAAACTGGAATCTCTGTTGCCTTAGGTGTCAGGAAATCGATACTGTTTCGATGCGTGATTTCATGATCTGAACCTCAGACAATAAGCCTTGTTATCTGGGGATTGATTGGTGGCTAGAGCTAGGATGTGTGCGATCGCATCTCTACCTATCCATCCCCTGCCCTCTGGCGTAAAAAAAAGTAGTGACTCTTGTGTCGTCGTTAGCTATCCGCGATAAAGTCGAAACACACTTTTCGTCTGACGATATACGATGACCACCCCTGCTCACAATTCATCCCCAGCAGATACGGAGGCTTTACTCCTGCAATTGCGGCGTAAGCAAGGCACCTGGGTTGACTGGGCAACGGCCTGTCAAGCCTTACAAAAGGCTGGCATGTCCCCTCAACAAATTTTTGAAGGAACCGGGTTTGAGCCGATTCAGCAGAATCAGATAGTTGTAGCGGGGCAGGTGTATCAATCTATTACTGGTGGCGCTGTATCAGATTCCGTATTAAAGCACTTTACAACTCGGGGGAGTGATTCGCTCTACGAGCTGCGAATTTTGTCCAAGGACGATCGGGCTAAGGCTGTTCAGTTTATCTATGATCAAGGACTTGATTCTGAGCAGGTGCGTGATGTAGCTAAAGCGCTGAAGGAATATGGGTATCGTAGCGATCTGCCGCCTGGGTTTACGAATCATCCAGGGGATGCGGTTGCTTTCTCCTACTGGAGTTTGGCACGGCAAACATCTGACTTACAGGCCCGGTCGCGGCTGATTGCCCAAGGTTTGCGCTTTGCCCATAGTATTGGAGCTCGTGAAGCGATTGAAAAACTGCTGACCGATTTTGCGGTTGTCAAGGCTAAGCCCATACCTCGGTTACCCCTATTTCGGATAGAAACGGATACTGATGTACCCTGTGTGGTGCCGATGATCGGGCAGTGGCCAATATCGGCTGCGGATTTTCAGTCAGTGCCTAAAATGGAGCCAGAGGGCGCGTTTGGTGTGGTGCAATCCTCTGGTGAACAGGCCTGGGTGCCTGTACCGGGATGGCAAGTAGTGCTGACGGCGCAGGATGCGATCGCATTTCTTATGCCGTTCAATGCATTGCCAAATCAATCCGGCAGCACAGTTTCTGAGGCAGTTTTGGTAATTGTCGATCGACAGCAGCAAACCTGGGATGACAGTAGCTATTTTGTCGTTGATGAGGGTAGCCAGCTGACGATGTCTTGGTTTGACACTGAGCCCAGTGTGTCCCTGTTAGGTCGCCTGATCGTAATTGTTCGACCTAAAAAAGTGCTGGATGAATCCTATACCCAAGAACTTTGGCAAATTGACGAGTAGCTACGGCTGATTTGCAAATTCAACAGTCAATTAGCGGTTGCCAAAACCAGTATGGTTCAGGGAAAAAGTCATGCCAACGATCGCAGTGCCAACCTATAAGGAGTAAGAACGATGGCTTTAGAACGTCGACTATCGCGGGCAATGTTTGAGGCAACTGAGCTGGTAGAACTACGACAGATCTGTTTTACCCCAGGCCGTGTGTTTGAACCCGGTAAGTACATTACTGGAGATTTACCAGATGTGGCATTTACGATGGGGCTGGTGGAAAAACTGCCCCCAGTGCGCGGTAAGAGTGAAGAAGTCGCTGATTTAGAGGACGTTACTGACACAACTCACGATATCAGTGAAAACGTTGCTGATACAACTCACGAATAGCGCTTGTATGGCACCAAAAACATGACAGAGGATAGAAGAAAGAGGAGTTAGTTTTATCTATACACGTCCGTTAGCAAAATTAATTGAGGAACTTCAGCGCCTGCCGGGTGTGGGTCCGAAAACGGCTCAGCGGCTGGCATTGCACATTCTCAAACGTCCTGAAACTGAAGTGAGAGCTCTGGCTCAGGCGCTTGTAGATGCTAAGCAGCAGGTGGGGCAGTGTTCCATCTGCTTTCATCTATCGGCAGATCCGGTGTGTGATATCTGTCGCTCTATGCGTCGGGATAATCAAACTATCTGTGTGGTGGCTGATTCCCGTGATGTGATTGCCATTGAGCGTACTCGAGAGTTTAAGGGCAAGTATCATGTGCTGGGGGGCCTGATTTCACCGATGGATGGCATTGGGCCAGAGCAACTAAATATTGGTCAGCTGGTCCATCGAGTCAACAAAGATGACATCGCAGAAGTGATTTTGGCCATTAGCCCCAGTATTGAGGGAGATACGACGACACTCTATGTGGGGCAGCTGATTAAACCATTTACCAAAGTGACTCGTATTGCCTTTGGTCTGCCCATGGGAGGTGATTTGGAATATGCAGATGAAGTAACCCTGGCCCGAGCGTTGGAAGGACGTCAGGCTTTGGGTTAGGGGGTGTCTATTGCCCACACTGCAAACAAGACTCTATCTACCGCAGCTTTTGTTTGATAAAGGCTAGAATCTTGGCGGTCTGGTTTTTGAGCATGGCTACTTCTTTTTGGAGGGTGGCCACTTGCTGCTTTAAGGCTGCGATCTCAGCGGCACTGTCGCCTCCTGCTGCAGGAGCAGCCGTGGCAGTAGTGGTGGGGCGTACTTTACGTGCCTTCACCATAGATGTCTTAATGGCTTCAATTAGTTCTTTTTGCTCAAAGGGTTTTTGAATGAACTCAAAATATTCAAACGGACCTTGAATTTTTTCAGTTACCTCCTCTCGCCGACCAGACATGAGCACAAGGGGGATTTTCTGCAGCTCTGGAGAGGCTTGAATTTCTTGAAAGACTTCCCACCCACTCATGCGCGGCAGCAAAAAATCAAGCATGATCAGGTTGGGCTTCTGGCTGCGAATAGCATCTAATCCTTCAACCCCATCGGTGGCTTCAATCACCTCGAAGTTACCCTGGGGCAACATATCCCGGACGCGCATGCGGATGACCCGACTATCGTCGATAACTAAAATCTTATGACTTGCTGCCACGACTAACTCCTAATAATAGATAGCTACAGTGTAGGTAAAAGGGGCGTTACGAATAGTTCTCTAATCTAGTAACCATATAAAGCCATGTTGCCCAGGTCGGCAACGATGATAAGTCTGACCCTGACTAGTTTCTAAGAATCATATAGGATCAAAAAGGCGATGGGAGGCTTCTATGGGTTCACCATTGTTTCTATGCTCGTGTAATGCCGAGGATACCCAGCCTAGTTTAGAAAGCTGATTGCGTCATGGAAAGTTTATCTCAAATGCGTTCCGGCAGTGCTGCTAGACCTGAGATTGTTCAGCTGCCTGATTGGCTGAGGCGACCGATTGGTCGAGCCAGTGAGCTGTCGACGGTACAAAAAATCATTAAACAACGGCAGATCCATACGATTTGTGAGGAGGGCCGATGTCCCAATCGAAGTGAGTGCTACGCCAATAAGACGGCTTCATTCTTATTGATGGGACCTACCTGCACCCGTGCCTGTGCTTTTTGCCAGGTGGATAAGGGCCATGCGCCCATGCCTGTAGACCCGGAAGAACCGCAAAAAGTGGCCGAGTCGGTTAAATTGCTGGGGTTGAAGTATGTGGTGCTGACATCGGTGGCGCGGGACGATTTGCCGGATCATGGCGCTGGCTGGTTTGTGGCGACGATGACGGCTCTTCGTTCTGTCAGTCCAGATACTCAAATCGAGCTGCTCACCCCCGATTTTTGGGGGGGGCCTAATCCTGTAGAAAAGCAGCGTCAGCGGCTCAGGGTGATCGTGGTGGCAAAGCCTACTTGCTTTAATCACAATGTGGAAACGGTTGAGCGTTTACAGGACCCGGTGCGGCGTGGGGCTAAGTATCGCCGTTCCCTAGAAGTATTGCGCTATGTGAAAGAGCTGGATGCGACGATTCCTACTAAGTCGGGTCTGATGCTAGGCCATGGTGAGACTGAGGATGAACTGGTGCAGGCGATGAAAGATTTACGGGCTGTGGGGTGCGATCGCATTACCCTGGGCCAATACATGCGGCCATCCCTGGCCCATCTGCCAGTGCAGCGCTATTGGACTCCTGAAGAATTTGACCAGCTGGGGGAAATTGCCCGTGGTTTGGGATTTTCTCAAGTTCGTTCAGGGCCGTTAGTGCGTAGTTCCTACCACGCGGGTGAGGAATAAACGCCTATTCAATTGTTTGCGCTACCAGTTCTCGCCATTCTTTCACTGCGTAGGGCGGCACAATAATTTCGCTAGCGGCTTTACCCTGCAACGGAACTGCCAAGGTCAATGGGATCGCTTTCTGCAAATCGGTCATGACATCCGTAACGTCATACTGATTGGTGTTGCTGGGTAAAGCGGGGGTAGGAGGATCAAGTTTGGGATTGGCCTGCCACCTGAAGGCTGTGCCGGTGTCGATGGTTAATGGCTTTTGGGGGGCGATATCCACAACACCGGGGAAGCCCACCAAGCGTAGATACATGCCTTCTAGTCCGTCGGGACGGTAGCGTTTGAATAAAATGGCCTGCCAGGAAAGGTCATTACGATCGCGCAGGCTTTGTTGAGATCGCACCGTTGTTTGCCCTGGACGCTCATGATACACATGTACCGAGGCTAATGCCGGAGGTGTGGCCAGAAACAAGTGCACACACAGACAAACAACAACGCCAACCAGCCGCAAAACCATGGAATCTACTCAGTTCATAAGGTCTCTTTTAGGATAAATCCAGAGTCCGGTGGATGCAGCCTGATCCAACGTGAAGACATTCCCCCATAAAACCTCGCCACGTTGCATGGACCTAGAGTTTGCTCAACGCATCCAATACGAGACGATAGCGAGTAGCCTCATTATTGGTCAGGTAGAGACTGCCTGCTTGTTCCAGGTCAGTGATGGCAGCCCCTCGATTGCCCATACGTGCATTGGTAATGCCACGATAGTAAAACACATCTGGATCTAAGACATTGGCGGTAATGACAGTAGAAAAGTCTGTGTAAGCGCTCTGGTAATTGCCTGTTTCATAGTGGAGGCGACCACGGTTGGCATATGCTTCCCACTGGGTATTGTCCAGATCGATGGCGGTGCTGTAGTCGCCCAGGGCGCTAAACCGATCGCCAAGTTCGGCAAAAGCATCTCCCCGCGCTGTGTATAAGGGGGCGTATGCGGGGTTTAGGGCGAGGGCGGCGGTAAAGTCTGCGATCGCAGCTCGCTGTTCGCCTATTTGCAAACGGACCTCGCCTCTCTGGTAATAGGCCCCAGCCGAATCTGGCGATAGGGCTAGCACCTGACTAAAGTCGCGAATGGCGGCAGTCGTATTGCCCAATGATGCATAGACCTGTCCACGAAATAAATAGGCATTGGCATTACTGGGTGCTAACGCCAGCACCTGATTCAGATCGGCTATAGCGGCCTGGGGCCGATCTTGGGAAATCAGTACAAAACTGCGGTTATAGTAGGCTTCTGCATTGGTGTCATCCAACTCAATTGCCCGGTTAAAATCCCTGAGCGCTGCACTGGTTTCGCCCATAGTGTAATAAGCTGCTCCCCGGTTGAGAAAGGCTTCTGGGTAGTTTTCTTGCAGAGTGATAGCTTGAGTAAAATCGGTAATGGCTCTGTCAGAATTGTTGAGTGCTTTGAAAACCAGTCCGCGATGAAAGTAAGCGGAGGCACTATCGGGATCACGTTGGAGCGCATCATCCAGATATTCCAACGCGATTTGTTGATTACCCTGTTCAGAGGCGATCAGCCCGCGATAAATGTAAGCGGTCGCTATGTCCGGGTCTGTCGCGATCGTGCGGTCAAAGTCTTCGATGGCACGGTCAGTGTTGCCAAGGTCATAGTAAAGAATGCCTCGATTGAGATAGGCGGCACTATAGTTAGAATCAATCTCGATAGCCCGGTTGTAGCTATTTAGGGCGGCGGATGTGTTTTCTAGCCGTGCCAAGGCGGCCCCACGAAATAGATAGCTAGGGGCATAATCCGCGTTTAGGCCAATGGCGGCATTAAATTCTGCGATCGCGGCTTCATCGTTGCCATTGCGATATTCCTCCAGACCGGCATTAAAGCGATCAAGATAATTGTCTGCTGTTTCGTCTTCTTCGGGCACGTCAGCCTCATCTGCAGGGATGTCCTCAGCAGGAGTTTCATCTAGCTCCTCGGGTAAAACAGGTTCTATAAACGCTGGCTGGGCTGCTGGCGGCGCTTCCGCTTCAGGTTCTTGAAAAATGACGCCTTCTTCATCCAATGCTTCGACTTCAGTCGTGCTAATGATTTGAGCCATGCTAGAGGCCGGAATATTGCCCAAGAAAGCTAATGTGCTCAGACATATGAGAGCAAATCGGTTCATAATCATTCCTCTTAACCCCGTATCTGCGTGCGTTTACTAAAACTTACCCAGAGTCAGGACGAGAGTTTCTAGTTGACCAATTAATGTTGATGTAAACAGGGATCTACGTTTTTATGAAGCCGTCTTGGTTAGCGGATTTTGGACGACTGGCGATCGCAAATATCGCTTCAAATTTAATGGTCCCCTTGGCAGGGTTGATCGATACTGCATTTCTCGGGCACCTGGCCGATATTCGTCATCTTGCCGGAGTGGCTTTGGCGACGGTGCTCTTTAACTTTATCTACTGGAGCTTTGGCTTTTTACGCATGGGCACCACCGGGCTGATCGCCCAAGCTGTGGGTAGAGGTGATGGGGCTGAGCAATGGCGTGTAGGATTACGGGCATTGATGGTGGCCCTAACGTTGGGACTGCTGATTTTAATCGTGCAAACGCCGCTGCGGCTGATCGGCTTTGCCATTCTTCAGGCTGATGTGGATGTACTGGATGCCGGTCTGGCTTTTTATCAGGGGCGAATTTGGGGGGCACCAGCGGTGCTGATGAACTATGTCCTGCTGGGCTGGTTTTTGGGGCAGGGGCAGGGACGGCGGGTGCTCGTACTCGCAGTAGTCGGTAATGGGGCGAATGTTTTGCTCGACTATTGGATGATAGTGCGCTTGGGGTGGGATAGCTACGGGGCTGGGTTAGCCACAGCTTTGAGCCAGTACGCCATGCTACTGGTGGGTGGCTTGCTGCTTTCGCGGGCGCTGCCCTGGGCTCAGATTTGGCAGCAGCGGCTGAGCTTGTGGAGCCGTCGCGCAGTTGCCAGGTTATTTCGCCTCAATCGCGACATCATGGTACGAACCTGGGCCTTGCTGGTGAGTTTTGGGCTGTTTACTAATCTCAGCGGGGGGATGGGCACCGAGACTCTGGCTGTGAACACACTGCTGCTTCAGGCACTGATGTTGGTTACCTATTTTCTAGATGGGATTGCCTTTGCCACTGAGGCCTATGCCGGACAGTTTCACGGTCAAGGGAAAGAGTCTGAGCTACGAGCCCTGGCCAGGGTTGGCAGTGGGCTTAGTGTCGGGTTGGGGATGGGAGTTGCGATCGCATTAATCACCTTTCCCCAAGCGGTGTTTGGTTTGCTTACCGATCACCAAACAGTTTTGACTCAGCTTAACCAATACGTCTTTTGGCTGTTACCCGTATTTAGCTTTGGAGCCATTGCCTTTATGTTAGACGGTTACTTTCTGGGGCTGACTTCTAGCATTGTTCTACGCAACTCCACTATCTTGGCCACAGGTCTAGGATTCATGCCTTTAGCTTTGATGGCCTATGTTCGAGAAAGTCCTAGTTTGCTTTGGTTAGCCATGACCTGCTTTATGGCAGTCCGAGCCTTCACTCTAGTCTGGGCTGTCCCCGCCAGTCTGAAATCCAGCTAGACACTAGTGCAATCGCTACAATTAATCTGTTGTAACGTGGTTCCTTACTATAGCTGAGCGTTTTGAACAAGAGCGATTGGCTCAGGAGCAGGCTCAGATTCAAATCATCACTGCTGCACAAAATCCGTTAGACACAGGAATGCCCAAAGCGCAGATTATCAGTATTCTCAACTTGACTGCCGAACAGGCACAGCAGCTAGGCTAAACCCTCACTGAGGATCGCAGCGAATTTCCAATAAGAAGCCATCGGGGTCATAGAAATAAATACCGCGTCCGGTGGGTCTACTGACAGGTCCGTGGTCGATCAATATCTGATGCTGCTTAAGCATCTCAACAGCGTGATCAAAGAGCTCAGGTGCAATATCAAAAGCCATATGGTTGGCCCGAGTAAATTGCTGGGTTGGATCAGGACTAGGGGGGCCTAAATCGGGTTCACCAAAAAGATCCAGGATGGTGCCATCGGGTAGACGAAAGTTAGACACTTTACCCTGGGTAACGAGCTTAACCAGCGTTTCAGGCACTTCATTGCCCGTAAGCTCATGCAGCCCCAAAATCGAGCCATAAAAGTGTCGGGATGTCGCCATATCGTTAACGTTGAGGGCAATGTGATGGACTCCACGGAGCGTATTAGGGCTGAGTCCTGTGCTCTTTCTGTCAATTGATAACGTCATGCCACTGCACCAGATTGCATTGGTCTTACTTTAGCGAATCATTGATTGGTCGGGTTCTACGTTAGCTGCGGCTGTGTTCAGACCCAAAAACTATCGATAGCTTTCATATCCCCAAAGTATCCTGCCAATCTATGTATCAATAAGGTCGATAATAATAGATATAGTCTCCGCTTCGTTAACTGCTTTGATAGCTATGAACAGTACTTTCCTCGAACGTCTGCATAGTCCTGAACGGCCCGTAATTGTCTTTGATGGGGCAATGGGTACCAATTTGCAGGTCCAGGAACTGACTGCCGATGACTTTGGTGGGTTGGAGTATGAGGGCTGTAATGAATATTTGGTGGTCACTAAACCTGAGGCTGTGGCGAAGGTCCATCGCGATTTTTTGGCAGCTGGTGCAGACGTAATTGAAACGGATACCTTTGGCGGCAGCACCTTTGTCTTAGCAGAGTACGGACTGCAGGATCAGGCCTATGAGATGAATAAGATAGCTGCAGAATTGGCCAAGCGCTGCACGGCTGAATTTTCTACACCTGAAAAGCCTCGTTTTGTGGCTGGTTCCATGGGGCCAGGGACAAAGTTACCTACTCTGGGACACATTAGCTACGATGAATTGCTGGCAGCATTTATGGTCCAGGCAGAGGGGCTATACGACGGCGGCGTTGATCTATTTATCGTCGAGACCTGTCAGGATGTGTTGCAAATTAAGGCGGCCCTGAATGCGATTGAGGCAGTCTTTGAAAAGAGAGGCGCTCGGTTACCACTGATGGTATCGGTGACCATGGAAACCACCGGGACTATGCTGGTAGGCTCTGATATTACGGCAGTGGTCAGTATTCTAGAGCCCTACCCCATTGATATTTTGGGTCTCAACTGTGCAACAGGCCCAGATCTGATGACCGAGCATGTGAAATATTTGTCGGAAACGTCTCCCTTTGTGGTTTCCTGTGTACCAAATGCGGGACTACCGGAGAATATTGGTGGTCATGCTCACTATAAGCTGACGCCGATGGAGCTGCGGATGGCGTTGCATCGGTTTGTGGAAGATTTGGGTGTGCAGGTGATTGGTGGTTGCTGTGGTACGCGGCCTGAACACATTGCCGCACTAGCGGAGATTTCGCAAGAACTGTCTCCGAAGACGCGAGAGATTAGAATATCGCCATATTTGACTGGGACAGACGCTTTCCTAACTTCATCTGCGGCAGGGCAGAGTCCACAACAAGTTCGCCCAGCGTTAAACTATACGCCTGCAGCGGCTTCGATTTATGGGGCACAACCCTATGAGCAGGATAATTCGTTCTTGATTGTAGGCGAGCGCTTGAATGCCAGCGGTTCGCGGAAGGTGCGGGAGCTGCTGAATGAGGATGATTGGGATGGGTTAATTGCGATCGCAAAACGCCAGGTTAAAGAAGGAGCCCACATCCTTGACGTTAACGTAGACTACGTCGGCCGCAACGGAGAAGCTGACATGCACGAGATTGTGTCTCGCCTCGTGACCAATGTCACCTTGCCACTCATGCTCGACTCCACCGAGTGGACCAAAATGGAAGCTGGTCTCAAGGTGGCTGGAGGTAAGTGTATCCTCAACTCCACGAACTATGAAGACGGTGATGAGAGATTTTTCAAGGTCCTGGAGTTAGCCAAAACCTATGGTGCAGGTGTCGTCATTGGCTGCATTGATGAGGACGGCATGGCTCGTACTGCCGAGAAGAAATTTCAAATTGCTCAGCGTGCCTATCGCGATGCTCTCGAATATGGGTTACCGCCCCATGAATTGTTCTTTGATACTCTGGCGCTTCCCATTTCAACGGGCATTGAAGAGGATCGAGAGAATGCTAAAGCAACTATTGAAGCGATTAACCAGATTAAGGAGAATCTGCCCGGTGCACATTTCATGTTGGGGGTATCTAATATCTCCTTTGGTCTCAGTCCAGCTGCCCGTATCACCCTGAACTCAATGTTTTTACATGAAGCAATGCAGGTGGGCATGGATGGTGCCATTGTTTCAGCCGCCAAAATCTTACCCCTGATCAAGATTGACCCAGACCATCAGAAGATCTGTAAAGATCTGATCTATGACAGACGAGCATTTGATGGCGATATTTGTACTTATGATCCCTTAGGAGAGCTGACAACACTCTTTGAAGGAGTCACCACTAAAGACGCCCGCTCGTCTGCATCGCTGGCAGACTTACCGATTGAAGAACGTCTAAAGCAGCACATCATTGACGGTGAACGCATTGGGCTTGAAGATGCATTGCAGTTAGCTTTAGACAGTGACTACGAGCCCCTGAAAATCATTAATACTTTCTTGCTCGATGGCATGAAAGTTGTGGGCGAACTCTTTGGTTCTGGGCAAATGCAGCTACCGTTTGTGCTGCAATCAGCTCAAACAATGAAGGCGGCGGTGGCATTTCTAGAGCCGCTGATGGAAAAAGAAGACGGCCAAGATGACAGCGGCAAGGGTAAGTTTCTGATTGCTACGGTCAAAGGGGATGTGCACGATATTGGTAAAAATCTGGTGGATATTATCCTCACCAATAATGGCTATAAAGTGATTAACCTGGGTATTAAGCAGACCGTGGATGCAATTGTCACTGCCTATGAGGAGCACCAGCCCGACTGTATTGCCATGAGCGGTTTGCTGGTGAAGTCCACCGCTTTTATGAAAGAGAATTTGTCGGTATTTAATGAAAAGGGAATTTCTGTCCCTGTCATTCTAGGCGGTGCGGCTTTGACACCTAAGTTTGTCTATGGTGACTGCCAGGATACTTACCAGGGCCAGGTGATCTACGGTAAAGATGCCTTTGCTGATCTCACCTTTATGGATCGACTGATGCCAGCGAAAAAAGAAAATAACTGGCAAGATAGCACGGGTTTTATCGGAGATTATGCTCAATACAATCAGAAAGGGCGTAAAGCGATTGAGCAGGCTGAAGCTGCATTAAATGGCGGTGTTACCCCAGCAGAAAAGCAAGAGCCTGAGGTGATTGATACCAATCGCTCTGAAGCCGTTGATATTGATATT
Organism: Leptolyngbya sp. Heron Island J; assembly: GCF_000482245.1. Taxonomy (GTDB): domain Bacteria; phylum Cyanobacteriota; class Cyanobacteriia; order Phormidesmidales; family Phormidesmidaceae; genus Leptothoe. The sequence goes on from NZ_AWNH01000047.1 coordinate 60,190, forward strand.
CCTCGCCCCACGCCGCCTTTCTGGGGGACTAAAGTGCTCAATCCTGAAGACTTTGATATGGATGAGCTTTACTGGTATCTCGATCTGCAGGCATTATTTGTGGGTCAGTGGCAATTTCGTAAGCCCAAAGCTCAAACTCGTGAAGAATACGATGGGTTTTTAGCCGAGAAGGTCCATCCTATCCTGGCTGAATGGAAGCAAAAGGTTAAAGAGGAAAATCTGCTGCATCCCCAGCTAATTTATGGTTACTTCCCCTGTACTGCTGAAGGTAACTCTGTACACGTTTATGATCCTGCGGTTATTGAGCAAGGACTGACGCCTCAGGATTCTGAGCCCCTGTTTACCTGGGAATTTCCGCGTCAGCGCTCCATGCGCCGTTTGTGTATTGCTGATTTCTTCTTACCCAAAGATCAGAATCAGTTTGATGTTTTTCCGATGCAGGCGGTTACGGTTGGTCAAATTTCAGCCGACTATGCTCGCCAGTTATTTGCGGAAGATAAGTACACTGACTATCTCTATTTCCATGGTTTGGCAGTGCAAACGGCTGAAGCCATGGCTGAATGGTGTCACGTGCTGATTCGTAAGGAGTTAGGCTACGCCGATCAAGATCCCGATAATATACGCGATATGCTGGCCCAGCGCTATCAAGGCAGCCGCTATAGTTTTGGCTATCCAGCTTGCCCCAATGTGGCTGACCAGGCCAAGCAGCTAGACATTTTGGGGGTCGATCGGATTGGCATGACTATGGATGAAAGCGAGCAGCTTTATCCTGAAGAATCAACAACGGCGATCATTACATATCATCCTGTTGCTAAATATTTCAGTGCGTAAGCTGTGTCACAGCAAAAATTGTGTCCTTTTGTTCGTAGCCGCCAACAAAAAGTGGGTATGTTACAAATAAGTGCTGAGGGGTAAAAACGTAAGATTTCTACGATTGTTACTTGCTATCTAAGTAGAAATCTGTATTTTGAAGAAGTGTGTTGATTAGCTAGACGTTTTGCCAAACATTCCCCGACGAGAGACTGGTCCGCTGCACTCTGCGCTGCGTCAGACGCTATATACCACCTATTGCGAACAGCAACCGTTGCGACGGCTGTCTCGTACGTTTTCACCACTCGAATTTATTCGTTTTCTCAGCTATATCAACTTCCACACGATTCGAGCCGTGATGCATGCAACGCTGCGGCGACGATTGCCTAGCTTAGCCTCTGAAATGGCTTACAATGCCATGCTCGGCCTTTTTCCTGGCATTCTGGCGATGTTGACCGCCATTGGCCTGGTTAACTCCTTAGAAAATACGTTTAACCGCCTGGCTATGAGTCTGAGTGAAATTGCGCCAGGGGCGGTTACTGAGCTCATTCAGGATTTTGCGGCTGAGGTTACCCAAGGGGGGAATCGGGGGTTATTTTCCTTGAGTTTTGGTATTTCTTTGTGGGCGTCATCTGGGGCCATCAGTGCAGCCATGCGTGCCCTTGATGAAATCCACCAGATTCCTGTTGAGGAGCGACGCCCCTTTTGGAAATCGCGGATTTTATCGATTGGTCTGACCATCGGTACGATCTTGCTGCTCATGACGGCTTCGTATCTTGTCTTTATTAGTGCAGGTGTTATTAAGCTGCTGGCTCAGCAAAGTGGCGATACCGTGGGTGTATGGGTTCTGCGCGTTTGGGAATTACTGACATGGCCGCTGGCTCTGAGTATTGTGTCGTCTGCGTTTGCTTTTGTCTATCGCTTTGGTCCTAGCCGCTGGACCCGTGGCAAACCGTTGATGCCGGGAGCAGTTCTGGCCGCGCTTTCTTGGGCTCTGCTGTCAGCCTCATTCCGCATGTATGTGGCTCAATTTGGGAACTACAACAAGGTTTACGGTGCCGTTGGTACGGTGATTGTGCTGCTGCTATGGTTATTTCTGACCTCGCTGGTGATGCTGATTGGCGATCAGCTCAATGTCATTGTTGGTGAACTGATGCTCCATAGCCCTCGTATGCCCCTTGTCCGGCGCAGGCATCACGCTCCAGCACCTCCTGGTTATCGCACCTCAAACCATTTGCCTAGCTTGGATAAGTCGACAATTAACAAAGAACGGCATCGATGATAACGCCAAAACTCCGTCGGGGCATTGCATGCAATGCCCCGACGGAGTTTTGATTCCTATGCCAAAATCTTCACCGCATCACCCACATTCAACGTCCCTTCACTGTGGGCAATCAAATTCTGGCCAAACCAAATCGCATGCTCCCAACGGCGATAGGTGGCTAATGTCTTGAGGGGTTCTTTGCCTTGTTCACCTGTGGATTGCTCTACGCCTGGAATAGAGCAGCGAGAGCAAGCTTTAGCCACATCAAAGACAATGTCGCCGATTTGAATCTGCTGCCAGGTATCCTCGGCAAATGGCTCGCAGCCAGTGACCACTAAGTTTGGTCGAAACCGATTCATTGGCACTGGCTGTTCTAGACGATCATTTAAATCTGCTAGGGATGCTTCAGAGATGAGCAGGAACGGATAAGCATCCGCAAAACTGTTGGGTGTTTCAAATCGCCCATGGTCGCTGGGGCGATGGGTACTGTCAGGCATGTACGCTAGCTGAGCGTCAATGCCCAGAAAATTGCTCAGCCACTGAGCAGCCTGATCTCCCATGGACCAGGCGGTACATTGATCGCCCCACACCTCTACGGATAGTGGTTGGGCGGCGGGCACTGCTGGCAGTTCTAAGGAGGCGTCAGCTATACCGGCAATACTCAAATGTAAGGTCTCATCAACGGCTACCTGAATAAGCGCCATTTTTGGGAACTTACGCTGGGTTAGAAATTTGCCGTTGCGATCACACACCATCCAGCGGCGGTCATGCTGCAAGCCTCGACTCGTTACCTGCGACTGACTCAAACTTACTCCTGCCGCTGACTTAATGGGATACGTAGTCAACCCACTCAGCTTGATCACAGACATCGTAATTCTCCTAAAAGACGGTTATCCGACCAGCGAATCCCCTGGTTCAATCGTCCTAAAATTATCTATAACTTAGGATAGGACCTCGATATAGATATCACCGCTTTGGACGGTGGGCGTTGCCTACCCTACCCCCCCTCCTCGTAAAACACCATGGACAAGCTCTACCGAATGGAAGATGCTCAGCGGATCTTGCAAATTGCGATCGCGCAAGAAACCGAGTCGGGTGAACTCTCCCATGAGCAGCTGCTAGAAATTGCTGAAGAACTTAACATCAGCCCAACTGCGCTGCAGAACGCTGAGCAAGAGTGGCAAATCATGAAAGGCAAAGCCGAAGACCACCGTCTTTTCCAACACCACCGAGTACAAAAGTTACAAAGTCAGGCAGTCCGCTACGGCATTATTGTTAGCTTTTTAGTCATCATGGACTTTTTAACACCGGGTGGTACCTTCCTCGGGCACCTTGGTTTTTCCCTGTATGTTGCCTTGTTCTGGGGATTGGTTCTATCTCTGAAAGCCTGGCGTACTTCACAAACCTCAGGGGAACGCTATGAACGCGACTTGAACAAGTGGCGACGCAAGCGCAGTATGCAAAAGACACTCAATGGAGTGGTCAATCGTTTTTTAGGTTCAACTTAAGTATTTGAGTTGAACAACCTTTACAGACCTGGGCTAGTTCCATGGGGAACTCAACATTGCGGCTACCGCCACGGGTTTTAAGCGGATGTGAAGTCGCAAACAGAAGTGCGGCGGCGTTTACTTCTTGCCATAACCTGTTACAACGCTTACAACTACTACCTATCAGGGTAAACCAATATGCAAATCACCAATGCGCCTGATGCCGCGCACACCAGTGGTCAGGTCGATTTTTATGAATTTTTCTTGTAAATGTCAGTATTGCTTGCACTTAATGGTCAATCCTGCAATGATACAAGACACAAGGTTGGTTGTGTGTCCCCTTGATTTTCATTCAATAGCTGCGGGTATGATGGCTCTTAATAGTTAATATTCGCAGCCCCTAAGCTCTTGGCAGCCATGTGGCATTACGAATGAGTCAATTGCCAACTCCTGAATCATCAAATCAATCAATAGCCAAGCGTCGATTTATTCAAGTTTGTCAATATCGCAGCTGTCAACGTTTCAATGCGGCAGCCGTACTGGCTGAGTTAAAGCAGCATGCCAGTGCTGAGTTAATGGTGGCCGCCAGCTCGTGCTTAGGCCAGTGTGGTTCTGGACCGACGGTGAGAGTAGTACCGGATAATGTTTGGTATTGCCGAGTCAGCCCTAAGGACGTGGATGCAATTATTGAACAACATATCCGACAGGGAAGCCCGGTCAAACGGTTATTGCATCCCCGCTTCCATCCGGATTATGAGCGGCTGCTTGAACGTCTTAAGTCGCAGTCTACCGATTCATGAGATCTGTGCTTGGCCCCCATGCTTTAGAAACCCATTACAAATATCCATTCCCCAGTGGAGAACCGGAGTATACTTAAAGGGTTGCAGCCAAGCCGTCCTGTGGAACTCTCCTGCAAAAGTGAATATGCCCTTCTGGCCCTGTTAGAACTTGGCCTGCACTATGACAAAGGTGAGCCCTTACAAATTCGTCAGATTGCAGCCCAGCAAAATATTCCTGATCGTTACTTAGAACAACTGCTCGCTACTCTACGCCGTGCTGGTTTTGTCAAAAGCCAACGCGGTGCTAAAGGTGGCTATTTACTATCTCAAGCCCCCTGGAATGTCATGCTCCTGGACGTTGTGAATTGTATCGAAGGCCTAGAAAATAAGGACAATGCGAGCGATGCTGTATTGACGACGGAGCGCCAGGTTATACGAGGCTTGTGGCAACAGGTGCAGGCAGCCACCAGGGAAGTGCTATCTGCCCATACGCTGCAAGACTTGGTAGAACAGCGTAACGCCAAACATCAGGTGGATTTGATGTATTACATTTAGCGCGTCGGAAAATGGTTAGCTATGCGGATCGCCCAAAATATTACTGAACTGGTGGGTCGGACACCGCTAGTTAAACTCAATCGTATCCCTCAGGCTGAGGGCTGTGTTGCCCAAATCGTGCTCAAACTTGAAGGGATGAATCCCTCGGCTTCGGTCAAGGATCGGATTGGCGTCAATATGATTGCTGCGGCTGAAGCTGCTGGCAAGATTCAGCCGGGTAAAACCACGCTGGTGGAGCCCACGTCTGGCAACACGGGCATTGCCTTAGCCATGGTGTCTGCTGCTAAGGGATATCGGCTAATTCTGACCATGCCAGAAACGATGAGCGCCGAGCGTCGCGCTATGTTACGCGCCTATGGTGCCGAGCTAGAACTGACCCCAGGTAATGAGGGGATGGCTGGTTGCATTCAGCGTGCCCAGCAAATCGTGGCCTCCACACCCGATGCCTATATGCTGCAGCAGTTTCGTAACCCGGCGAATCCAGACATGCATCGCTCCACTACGGCAGAAGAGATCTGGCAGGACACTGAGGGGCAAGTTGATTTTTTGGTGGCTGGTGTGGGCACAGGCGGCACAATCACCGGGGTCAGCGAAGTGCTAAAACGGCGAAAGCCAGAGTTTCAGACTGTTGCTGTGGAACCGTCTAACAGTCAGGTATTAACGGGTGGAAGTCCGGGGCCTCACAAAATTCAGGGGATTGGTGCTGGCTTTGTGCCTGATGTTCTCCAGGTCAATCTGATTGATGAAGTGATTGCTGTGGATGATGATGATGCGATCGCATATGGTCGTCGTCTTGCCAAAGAAGAAGGCATTCTGTCAGGTATATCCAGCGGTGCCGCCTTGTGCGCTGCCATGAATGTGGGTTGTCGCCCGGAAAACGCAGGCAAACTCATTGTTGTGATTCAACCTAGTTTTGGTGAGCGTTATCTCAGTACGCCGCTGTTTCAAGATCCATCCTTAACGTCAGCGCTAGCCAACGCACGCTAACCCAACCAATACGGCCACCTCCACCCATTCCACCACGGCTCCGTAGGTATCACCAGTGTGACCACCTAACCTGTGGTTTAGCCAGCTTGCCACGAGCACTGCGCTACCGATGCCAACAGCGGCTGTTACCACCCCGTACTGCCAGGTAACCCACTTCATCCCCACACCGACAATCGTCAGTACCCCTAAACCCCCAGCGCAGGGCAGAGTATACCAAGGTGATGGGATGGCTTGTTTATGAAAGGCTCCTTTGCCCTGGGGTTTGAGATAGGCATAGTTACCAATGGCCCACTGCTGGCCCCAGCGCCCCCAAGCTGCTGCTGCTATGAGGGCAAACCAACGTGTGTGACTGATACTGGTTAGTGCGGCTACTTTGAGCAGTAGGATTGCGATCGCAACCATCGCACCAAAGGCCCCTGCATTACTGTCAGCCATCACCTGCAAGCGACGCTGGTCATCTTGTACTGCCAGACCATCCGCCGTATCCATGGCTCCATCCAGATGCAACCCTCCTGTCAGCCATAACCCTGCTAGCACCACCAAAACACTGCGGAGGAACAGCGGTATCCCCAAACCCAAACCCCAATCAATGGTCGCCTGACAGCCCCCTAAACCCGCGCCAACAATAGGAGCCACCCGTGCAATCTGCCCAAATTGCACAGGCCAATTTCGGGGCACTGGCAAACATGTGTAAAACAACCAGGCTCCATTGAGTAAAGCCCATTGTCGTTGCCCAGTCTGAGCAACCGCCTTGATCCACTGCCCCATAGCCTTCATACAAAGCTTGTTCATAAACATTTGAGCTACTTAACCCCGCCGAATTACATCTCTTCAAAATCCGGTGGGCAAGACTTAATGTTCAGTATTCTGGCTGAAGTCAGTACGGAAAGTTGCTGAAATAATATGAAGTCAAAAGGCAACAGCCTCAACGAGAGACGATTATTTTTTGTCTTGGGCGTTCCAAATATTCAGATTTCATCTATCTTGAAATATAGATTGTTAAAAAACTTCGGTGTCTAACGGGCCTAATACTGACCACACATGCCCATCTACCGACCCTGTTATGAGCTATCAACCTTCAACAACTTCCCTCCCAGCCCCCTGCCTTGTTGATATAGGCACCGTAATCAACAAAAAAGATATGGTGCGTATTTTGCAGCATCTGGGACGTGTCCGGTATATCCATAACCAAGAAGGAAAGCTTCTAAGAGAAGGGGAAGGCTATGTAGTCGAAGTCTTTAGCGATCCTCAACAGGCAACTCTGGTCGCCAATAGCAGCCTCTATCTCAACGTAACAAGTTTTGACTATTTAGAGATGGGACAGCTAGACGACAATCAACCCTATTTTGATTTGATTCAGGACAACCGCTGTCTGCGTATTTTGCCATTATCTAATCCATTGACAGAGCATAATAGCTGCAGCATTAACGACGCTACTCTGGAAGCCATGCTAGCTGAAGCACTCACTGCCCGGTGGGATGCTTGCTTGGATGACGATAACAATAATTTTGCCAGCTAGCTGGGTCTGCTCGCTGAAATCTGGTACGGTTTTCCAGGACAGCACGTTAGGACAGCACTTATCTGTTGACTACTGACCATTTCTCTTTCGAACACCAGGCATCCTGTTCCCATACCCAGGCCAGAGCAGGTACATTTCATACTCCCCACGGCCCCGTCCATACGCCAAGGTTTATGCCAGTGGGCACCCTGGCTAACGTCAAAACCGTCACTCCAGCACAGTTACAGGATGCAGGAGCCCAAATGGTTTTGGCAAATACCTATCATCTGCATCTACAGCCTGGTGAAGACTTAGTAGCCGCCGCTGGTGGTCTGCATCGGTTTATGGCTTGGTCTGGACCCATCTTGACTGATTCGGGCGGGTTTCAAGTTTTTAGCCTGAGTAAAATTCGAACAATTTCTGAGGAGGGCGTTATCTTTCGTTCTCCTCGCGATGGACGCGTGATTCACATGCCTCCTGAGGAGTCTATCCGCATCCAAAACCAGCTGGGGGCGGATGTGATTATGGCATTTGATGAGTGTCCCCCATATCCGGCGCAACGGGATGCCGTAGAAGCTACTACCCAGCGCACCTATCGCTGGCTAAAGCGTTGTATCGAGGCTCACCAGCGTAGCGATCAGGCATTGTTTGGCATTGTGCAAGGCGGCGTTCACCTCGATTTGCGTCAGGCCGCAGCAGAGCAGCTGGTTCAGTTAGAGCTACCAGGCTATGCCATCGGTGGCGTTAGTGTTGGTGAACCTCCAGAACTCATCGAAAAAATTGTTCAAGCGACTACACCGCTGCTGCCCCCGGATAAACCACGCTACCTCATGGGGGTTGGCACTTACCGAGAAATGGCCCAAGCCATTGCTGCGGGTGTGGATTTGTTTGATTGTGTGATTCCTACTCGTTTTGCCCGCCATGGCGCAGCGCTGGTGCAAGGTGAACGCTGGAATTTGAAGAATCAGAAGTTCCGTCGAGACCTGACGCCCTTAGACCCAACTTGCCCCTGTTACACCTGCCAAAACTTTACTCGGGCCTATCTATGTCATTTAATCCATAGCCACGAGATTCTAGCCTATACACTTCTGTCTATTCACAACATCACCGAGCTGATTCGGTTTACGCAGGCTATTCGTGAATCAATTTTACAAAATCAGTTTGCAGTGAAATTTCAAGCGTGGCTAGAACCCTCTAACGATAAAGGTTAGACAGAATATTAACAAACTTTAGCGGGGACCACAGCATGTTAAGATGTGAGTCAATTATTTAAGCAAACCGTCGCCGACTTAGAGAGGTTTTCATGGACGCGGTCCTACTGTTAGCTAAACTCCCCGAAGCTTATCAGGCATTTTCTCCATTGGTAGATATTCTGCCAATTCTGCCTGTGTTCTTTTTGCTACTAGCCTTTGTTTGGCAGGCATCTGTCGGTTTTCGCTAAGGTCAGATGACCTTAGCAACTAGCTTTGGTAGCCAAAAATTTTGACTGCTAAGCTCTGGTATTGATTTTTGTTGCGATCGCAGCATTTTCCTTAGGGAAATTTGCTGTATTCACTTGGTTTTTAAAACTTTTCAAAGAAGGGGCAGCTGAAGGGCTTGCCCCTTCTTTATTCCAGACGCACACCTCAAAGTGTCATGTGAGTATATTTATGCTGCTTTACATTATCGTCAGCAGTTACTCGATTTGCGGCATTCAAGATTCGCTTTTTCTCAGTAGAAAAGTTGATTTCAGAAAACACCTGACCACAGGGGAGTGTGGCTTGGATGTCCTCTCTACTCTGATAAGTTCTTACAGCTGCCAAAGTGCGCTCTACAAAATCTTTGCAGAACTGTACGTCCTTCGTATCGACGGGTAAATTCGTTAATATTGGTTGCTGATCTTTTAATAGATTCCCCAGCTGTAAGCTGTATAGAGCCTTGTACGAGGTAGGTACACCTTTAGTCAGCGCTTCAAAATAAGCAGAAGGAACAGGTTCTAAAATTTTTACTGGCACCAAATTGCCATCTTGCTTAGTGAAGCAATGGGCTAGGCCAACAATTACGTAGTCGCTATCCGAGAGTGCCATTGGTGGAGAAGGGAGAGTCATAGTAGCCCGAAGCGATTTTTTGATAGCTTTAACGCCTTCAATCCTAACGTTTGCATGCTAACGGACAAGAATTTACGCGCTAATCCGTTATAAAACCCCATGCGTTGTAACGTTTGGCAATCCTTAGGTGATTTTGAGCAGCCATGCCATCAGGGCGGATATTCCTAACCGGCGTTAGACTCTACGGACAAATACTGAATAACTGCATGCCGAGCGGCAAACACTCCGTTATTTCCCGGTTGGGTTAGGCATAATCACCATGCAACCATTTCGTTAATGGCGTTGTTCTAGCGATTGGCAATACCGCGATTGTAGGGTAACAGCTATCTCCGACCAGAGGCCATGAATTATAGGGAGTATCTACGATGCTGTCATCTACATCTAAACCATCTCAAACCAGGCACTTAGGTATTTTCCCAAAAGCAAGCATTGACCAACAGCTTAAGCAAAGCCTGCATCAAGCTATTCAATATCAGGACTATCCCAGAGCCATTCTCTTACTCAACTACTTCATTATCCAAGAGCCCAAAAACCCCGACCACTATATCAACCGGGGCTTAATTTATGCTCACTACCAAAGCTGGTCTCAGGCGATGGCCGATTACAATCAAGCACTGCAGCTTAATCATAACGAAGGCCAGATTTATGCCAACCGAGCCAAGTGTAACGCTGCTTTAGGGCACTGGAGTGAAGCACTTGCGGACTATGATACTGCTATTGGCCTGGACCCGGACAACATCAATGCCAGAGTCCACCAAGGCATTCTTTTTAGAGCTTTGAGCTTGTATGACGATGCTATTGTCTGCTTTGGCCTAGCACTCTTTATCGGAAATTTGAGTGCAGATATCTATGCAGAAAGGGGACGTACGTATCAATTAGATGGCCAGTGGAACTGTGCAATTAGTGACTATCAAAGAGCCTTAGAGATCCTAGCAGAATCTCCAAGTGAATCTCTTCAGTCGCAAATTCAGGTCTGGACTGCAGAATTATTGCCTAATCAATAGAAATAGTCTGAGGACCCTTACCATTAGTGTCGTCATCATCGTTACTCTGGTTAGAGACATCGGCACCTTGGTTTTCCAACCAGCTTTTTACTGGATCATCATTCAAGTTGAGCTTCAAAAAACCAGACGCGAACCCGCCTAAGAAGGCGACAGGCTGCCCCAGAATTTCTTGCATAATCGGGGTGAGCTCATCAAGAAACATAGAATTAACAGACTGCCACAAAATACCTTAGATATCCTAACGCGGCACCGGAAAAATCGGGAACCAATGAGGCCAAATCATGGGCAATATCTCTAGCGCAGTCCCCGACGCCCATTGGGATAAATAGTGGACCAGTTGGTTTTAGCGACACTGAGTTGAGCTTCAGTGAGATTAGCGCCCGTCAAATCTGCGCCGCATAAATTGACGCCTTTGAGGTTAGCGCCTGCCAAATTACTACGGCTCAAGTTGGCTCCTCTCAGATCGCTATTTTCCAGATTTGCCTGCCCCATGTAGGCGTTCGATAGCTTGGCATTTTTCAGATTACACTGACGCAAATCAGCTTTGCTGAGATTAACGTTTGTTAGATCCGTTCCTTGCAAATTGCAGTCCCTGAGCTGGGCACCGGCAAAACTGGCACCACTAAGAGACATTCGCTGTAAATTTAGTCGAGATAGTGGCTGCAGTGAGAAATCACGATGCCCTCGGCCATAGGCCCTTTGAACCGCTTCCGGGGTGATTTTTTTACCATTTCCAGAAAACGGTCCTGACTGGCTAGAACTACTGGATAGTAAGTTGCCAGCAGGGCGACGCGGCGCAATCGGCGATGGCTTAGTATTTTGACGCCGCTCTTTACGGGCACGAATAGCCGCTGCCATGCGAGCTGAGGGCGATATACCCGATTGGGAATCGTCTAATCCTAAGACAGATGCTGTATCTTCGCTGTTAAACGAGGGTTGACTAACGGGTTCTACATCCTTAGGAGCGTTGGTGGGGATCGCCATGTTTTGGGCCAGACTGTCTAAGTAAGGCTCCAAATCAAGATCGCGCAAAATTGCATCAGCCGAACTGTATCGATGTCGGACTGAAATTTCTAGCATTTTGCTTAATACACCGGCAAAATGATCGCTCACTTTGACGTGCTGTTGCCAAAGAATTTCTCCAGATTGTGGATCATAGGACATTTCCTTAGGTGACTTTGCCGTTAGCAAATATAGGCAGGTCACACCGATGGCATAAATGTCGCTGGCATACACTGGCCGCATAGCCATTTGTTCTGGTGGGGCATAGCCGGGAGTACCTACGGCATAGGCTGTCAGAGCTGTATGCCCTGATTCTTCGCTGGCTTTAACCGGATTGACTTTGTCTTTGACAGCACCAAAATCAATCAATACCAGTCGCTTATCGGCATCGCGTCGAATCAGATTAGCGGGCTTAATATCACGGTGAATAACCTGATTACGATGGATATACTGCATAACTGGCAGTATTTCACTCAAAAATTGCTTGGTCCCGGCTTCGCTGAATGCACCACGGGTTTTGACTTCTTTTTGCAGCGTAGAACCGTGGATGTACTCTTGAACTAAAAAGAAGTCCGTGCGGGCTTCAAAGTAATCTAGCAGACGTGGCAGCTGTGGATGGTTCCCGATTTTGCCAAGGATTTTGGCTTCACGAGCAAATAAATCGCGAGCCATCTGCATGACATGAGGAGCTTCAGCTGTCGGCTGGAGCTGCTTGATGACACAGGGTGGACAACCTGGTAGGCCTTCATCATGGGCCAGAAATGTAGTGCCAAAACCACCTTTACCTAAAGCACCACTCACACGATAGCGATCGCGCAACAGTAGGTCTGTGCCGCAGGCAAGACACTGTCTTGCTGTGGACGGATTCTTAGGGCTAGGACACTCTGAATTAATGCAGTAGGTCATGTAGCTTTAGCCACCCTGTTCACATCAATATGACTGGGGCTATGGTTAACTATGGCACGACATCCGACACAACTGGACAGGGAACGACCCGCTATTACTGCTCCCTAGAGAACAGAATTGATTTGGGTTGACTCCAGTAATTTCTAATTACTTCGCATTTCGCAACCATCAGTCATGAGTAATGGAATAAGTAAGATTCTTCTAATAGCTTAATTTTATTTCTGCTGTTTTAAAGATTTCCATAGAGTAAATCCTCTATGGAAAGTGGGGAAGCCTTAAAGCAATCTTGCCCAACGTCTCATCCCAGTAGATGCCAACGGTTTCATTTATTATCTTTATTATCTTATCCAATTGTTTTTGCCGCCAGTGGCAATTTAAGAATTGGTGCTTTTAGAATAGAGTGTCTAATCTGCTTGAAATGGTTACTATTGAGAGCATCCTCTGGGCTGACACGACGCAGTTAAACAAACAGCCGAAAGCGGAGCTTCAGCGGTAGAATAATTTGGTTCTATTGCCATCTATACTCTTTTAACCCAGGCTCCATGCGCATTTCTGTCAACTGGCTCAAAGAATTTGTCGATCCGAAATTAACCCCAGAAGCCATTGGCGATGCTTTAACAATGGCAGGGTTTGAAGTTGAAGAGATTGAGGAGCGCCGTAGCTGGGCTGATGGTGTTGTCGTTGGTAAAGTCCTTGACCGACAGCCCCACCCCGATGCTGACAAGCTGAGTATTTGCACCGTCGAGATTGGTGATGCTGAGGCATCGACGATTGTCTGTGGTGCTGCCAATGTGCGGGCAGATATTTTTGTGCCTGTGGCTAAGGTGAATACCTATCTACCCCAAGTGGACCTCAAGATTAAACTGCGTAAGGTTCGCGGTGTAGCGTCCTCAGGCATGATTTGCTCGTTAGCAGAGCTAGGGTTAGCTAAGGAGTCAGAGGGTATTCACATTTTTGAAGCGCCTGATTTAAAGGTGGGTCAAGATGTACGACCGCTGTTAGGTCTAGACGATACGGTTTTGGATTTATCCTCGACGGCAAATCGAGCGGATGCTTTGAGTATGGTGGGCATTGCCCGCGAAGTTGCTGCCATCACGGGGGCAGAACTAACACTACCGATTCAAGATGCAACGAAACCTGCTAACGCGAAAAGCCATGTTGAGATCGCACTTTCAGAGCCCAAAGCCTGCCCTATTTATATCGGCACCACATTAGAGCAAATAAAAATTGGCCCATCTCCTGCTTGGCTGAAACAGCGCCTGGAAGCCTCCGGCACGCGCTCTATCAATAACGTTGTCGATATTACTAACTATGTATTACTGGAGTGGGGGCAACCGCTCCACGCCTTTGATCTAGATCGTCTGACCCGGGGAACCGACACCACCGTCAGCGTCCGGTTTGGCAAACCGGATGAAACCCTCACCACCCTGGATGGCCAGGAGCGCCAGCTTAAGAACCAAACCTTGGCCATTACTGCCAATGATGTGCCAGTAGCTCTTGCTGGTGTGATGGGAGGTGAAGATTCTGAGGTCCAGGAGGATACTCAAAACGTTTTTCTAGAAGCCGCATTTTTTGATGCCGCGGTCATCCGACGTTCGGCTCGGAGTCAGGGGCTGCGGACTGAGGCCTCAGCCCGGTATGAGCGGGGAGTCAATCCCGCTGAACTAGAGCTAGCTGCCAAGCGCGCTATTCAACTCATGGTAGAGCTGGCCGATGCCAAGCTTACCTACCAGCAGGATGAACGCACTGAGGTAGGGAAAATTACCCCTACCCGTACGGTTGGGCTACGCCTCAAACGGGTGCAGCAGATTTTAGGCAATTACATCGCTGAGGATGGCACGGTCGCGACCCTTAGTGCGGCTGATGTCGAAGATACCTTGGTCCGGTTAGGATGCAGTTTGACAGCGGATGGTGAAGGGGCCTGGATCGTTACGGTACCGGCCTATCGCTATCGTGATCTGGAGCGCGAAATTGACCTGATTGAAGAAGTTGCTCGCCTATTCGGCTACAACCGTTTTGGTAACACCTTGCCCCAGCAAACATCTCGTGGGCGACTGTCACCAGAGGCTGCCTTGGCACGTCAGCTTAGAGCAGCTTTTCGCGGTGCTGGTCTGACTGAGGTACTACACTATTCTCTGACAAATCCGGCTCCTCAACGGGTGGTTTTGGAAAATCCCCTATTTACCGAATATTCTGCCCTACGTTCGGACCTACTCTCCGGCTTAATCGATGGCTTTCAGTCCAACCTGGAGAACGGCAATGGCCCTCTGAATGCGTTTGAAATCGGCCACGTTTTTATCAATGAAGCGGGTCAGCTCAATGAATATGAGCGTATCGGCGGCATTCTAGGCGGTAACGCGGCTAATGGCCAATGGGGTGGAACCACGACCCCTATGACCTGGTATGAAGCCAAAGGTGTTTTGGACGCTGTGTTTCAGCAGGTGGGACTGACGGTTGACTATCGCGCCGATAGTGAGGATGAGCGTCTCCATCCAGGGCGCACGGCTTCTTTGTGGGTGCGGGGGCGTACGCGGCTGGGTACCTTTGGTCAATTGCACCCACGCCTGCGTCAGGAGCGGGATCTGCCGGAAGAGGTTTATGTATTTGAATTGAACTGGTCAGCGATCGCAACCTGTCTAGTCAGCGACCGCTTCCGTGCTCCCAAGTTTAAGAGCTATTCCACCTATCCAGGGTCCGACCGCGATATTGCCTTTTATGCTCCTTTAGATGTATCGGTGGCCGATCTAGAAAAGTTGATTGCCCGCACGGGCGGTCAGCTATTGGAAACCGTCACCTTATTTGATGAGTATAAGGGCCAGGGCGTTCCTGACGGTCAGCGCAGTCTGGCCTTTCGGATGCTGTATCGCGCTAGCGATCGCACCCTCACCGATCAGGATATCGACCCGTTGCAGGACAAAATCCGCGCGGCCTTAGAGAAAAAGTTTAAAGTAACCCTGCGGAGTTAGTAAAAAATCTGGAATAACCAGACTAATTTTCTATGTTGCAGGCTACGACGATGGCTCAGTGTCGTTGTCCTTTTTCTGTGGCCCATTGAAATAAGCTTCCAATACTTGTTTCGCCATGGGGGCGGCAAAGGAGCCGCCGCCGCCGCCGGAGTGCTCACCAAACGTCACGACTAAAATCTCAGGATTTTCGAAGGGAGCATAGGCTCCAAACCAGGTATGGCTTTCAAAGGGGGGAGCTTCTGCGGTACCGGTTTTACCCGCAGGTGTGGGCAGTGTCGGCACATTCAAACTGGTGGCTGTACCGCTAGTGATCACCTTGCGCAGACCATCTTGAATCACTTTGATGGTTTCAGGTCGCATTTCCAGAGATTCTTTCCACTGTTTTGATTCAGCGCCATCCTGCAGTAGATGGGGGATAACCCGATAGCCATCATTAGCTGCGATCGCAAACATGATCGCTGTTTGTAGTGGTGTTACCTGCATGTAACCCTGGCCAATGGTCATATTGATGGTATCTCCGAGATACCATGGTTCTTCAATTACTTCCTGTTTCCAGGCCTCATCCGGCACCAAACCGGGGGACTCCTCCGTCGCCAGTTCAATCCCCGTTTTTTCTCCTAGCCCGTATCTACGCATCCACTCAATCAGCGGTTCATGCCCCATCCGCATCCCCACCTGATAGTAGAAAGTATCGCTACTCCACTGCAGCGCACCCGCAAAACCTAAGGGGCCAAAACCGGCATTGTTCCAGTCCCAGAATAAGATGCCACCAGCGTTGATATTGGGAAAGGTAGGTAAGACGGTACTGGCAGGAAACGTTCCCGATTCAATCGCTGCAGTAGTGGTAATAATTTTGAATGTACTGGCGGGGGGGTAGGCCTGCAGGGCACGATTCAAAAACGGATTGCCACGGCTGTTGAGCTGCTCCCACTGAGCCTGGGTAATCCGCGTAGAAAAAATATTTGGATCAAATGTGGGCCGACTGACCATGGCCAGGATCGCGCCATCGTTGGGGTCCATCGCCACGATGGCACCAATAGTATCGCCTAAAGCCTTTTCGGCGGCCTTTTGCAACTCCAAATCTAAGGTAAGGCGGATATTTTGACCCGATTCCGGTGGCTTTTCTCCTAGGATGCTGAGAACATTACCGGCGCTATCTACTTCTACCTGCTGACCACCCCAGACACCGCGTAACATGGACTCAAATGATTTTTCAGAGCCCATTTTGCCAATAATGTCTCCCAGGCGATAGCCCTGACCATCGCTGCCCATCCGGTCAAATTCTTCTTCGTTAATTTCGCCCGTATAGCCAATGACATGGGCCGCCAGATCACCATTGGGATAATTACGGATGGCCTCTGCTTCTACCCGTACACCGGGCAGCTCTGGGGCATATTCAGCTAGGGCTGTGGTCTGGGCCGGGCTGAGGCCACGTGCGATCGCAATCGATTGTGTCGACTCATATCCAGCCGATTCGATCCGTTGTTGAATTTCCTCTGCTGGAATGTCGAGCAGCTGAGCTAGCCGCTTGACCACTTGGTCACGTTGATCGACTGGCAGCGCAATTGGCCAAATCGAAACAGAGTGAGACAGTCGACTGCCAGCTAAAATTTTGCCCTTGCGATCGAATATTGTGCCCCGTGCCGGTCGTCTCGGCAGTAGTAAAATGCGGTTTTCTTCAGCCAGTTCACGGTTGCGATCGCCTTCCACTAGCTGCAAATAAAACAGCCGACTACCAATGCCGCCTAGCATCACCAGCGACAAAAAGAGCATCATGATGACCGATTGGTACTGGCGACCAACGGTTCGTCCGCCCTTTTTTTCAACCTTTGAAGAGGAGTATTGAAGAAAGGCCATGATTGACGACGCTGGAAGATCCTAGGTAGATGGGCAAAATTACAAATAGAGCTTGGGTAGTTGGGTAACACCCTTACAAGCATGCTTTACCCATTTACACATGCCTAAACTCACAATTCAGAACTGAGAGGCTTTTTATTCTGGAAATCCAATATATTCCAAAATAAAGCTTAAGCTTTGATTAGTGTAGCTTCTCCGGCTAAATTCCATGAGACTCAAACCGCTCAAGGCCCTCATTTCAGGGGACACCCAGTATTCTCTAGCGAGCTGTGGTTTGCACACAAGCCCCTATCACTATGACTGACTCCCTACGTTCAATTAATTGGGATTTTGAGCTACTGACCGTAAAATAATGTAAATGGACAATCACGAGGATTGCATCCTATGGCTCAAACCATCTCTCCGCCAGTAGCAGACGCAACAGTGGCATTGGATGTAGAACTCAAAGATGTCGTCAAAACCTTTGGGGATGAGACGGCAGTTCAGGGACTCAACTTACAGATTCGGCAAGGTGAGTTTTTTAGCATTCTGGGACCGTCAGGCTGTGGTAAAACCACCACCCTAAGAATGATTGCTGGCTTTGAGACCCTCACCTCTGGGCAGCTGACCATTCAAGGACAGTGCATGAACGGCGTTCCCGCCCATCGACGTTCAGTCAACACCGTCTTTCAAAGCTATGCATTGTTTGACCACATGAGCGTATGGGACAACGTTGCCTTTGGCCTCAAGATCAAAAAGGTTCCTAAAGCTGAGCTGCGTCAACAAGTAGGAGAAGCCCTGACCCTGGTGCAGATGGAAAGCTTTGCGAGACGATTTCCCAGCCAACTCTCTGGTGGTCAGAGACAGCGGGTGGCCTTAGCCCGGGCCTTGGTGAATCATCCGGCAGTCATGTTACTGGATGAACCTTTGGGGGCGCTGGACTTAAAGCTGCGTAAACAGATGCAGGTTGAACTTTCAAATCTGCACAAGCGACTCGGCATCACTTTTATCATGGTGACCCACGATCAAGAAGAAGCACTATCGCTGTCTGATCGGATTGCCGTTATGAAAGACGGCTGCATTGAACAAGTGGGTTCTCCCAACGAAATTTATGAGCACCCCTCTACTGCATTTGTCGCTGATTTTATCGGTGATACTAATCTGCTCTCAGGGCAGATTCAGCAGCAGCCCCTCACGCTGGTGACGTCCAATGGACTGCAGGTGGCCATTTCGCCCTCATCTACTGACGTGAGTAAGCTCAACGGCATTGAATCAATAGATATCAGTATTCGTCCCGAAAAAATTCATATTAGTGCCCAAGCCGGAGCCGCCAAACCTGCAACCCACGACAACTGTTATCCGGGTGAAGTTAAACATACCCTATACACAGGTCCCCACATTCATTGCATTATTGAATTAACTACAGGGGAACAATTGCGAGTGCTACAACCCAACCATATGGCCTATCGACCAGGCACCCCAGTACATGTGTCCTGGGCATCCCCTGACTGTCAGGTTCTGGTTTAATGTGCTGCCCTTGATCAAGGTTATCTACCAGTCAGGCCACCTCTGGATTTAAGGTATAACTCTTACCCATAAGGATCGGCATGAACAAATTCTTATTTCCTAATAGCCTAAGGTCATGGGGTGGTTCTAAAGTATTCATGGTGTCTGCTTAGAGGAGAAAGACTGTGCCCCGCCGACTATCCCGCAATTCATCGTTGTTTTCGCGTACGTCCCGTCGTCGTTTTCTGCAAGGCTCTGCAGCAGCCCTGGCTGGAGTGGGGCTATCCAACTGCCGTCGTACCATTGGTGAGACCACAACGGCACCGGACAATACGTCTCCTAGTGATGATCCCCAAGCATCTGGTACTCTGCACATTTACACGTGGGCTGACTACACAGACGATGAGCTAGCCGCACAGTTTACCGAAGCTACCGGAATAGAGGTCAAAATTGACGTCTATGATTCCAATGAAACCATGTTGGCAAAAATGCAAGCTGGTGGCGGCGATAACTACAGCGTGATCTATCCGTCAGACTATATGGTGACTGAGATGATCGGTCTAGGCATGCTCACCGAGTTAGACAAGGCGCGTCTGGTGGGCATGGACAAGATTCGCGAGAAGTGGAAGAGCCCTGTCTACGATTCTGAGAATACCCACAGCATTCCCTTCAGTTGGGGGACTACTGGGCTGCTCTACAATTCCGAAGTTTTAACAACGCCACCCACAGATTGGGACTACTTATGGGATAACCGGGATGTGCTCTCTCGAAAAATGACTCTGCTGGATGATGTCCGAGAAACAATGGGCGCAGTCCTAAGCTCTCTAGGCTATTCCTACAATGCGACTGATCCTGCTCAGCTGGAGGAAGCCTATCAGAAGCTGTTAGATCTCAAGCCCTCTCTGGCCTCTTTTAAGTCCTTTGGCTGGCAAGATGAGTTGCTCAGTGGTGATTTACTACTGTCCATGGTTTATTCGGTGGAAGGCATCCCGGTCAGTCTCGAAAATCCTAACTTTAAGTATGTAATTCCTGAGAGTGGAGCTTCGGTGTGGACAGACACCATGGTTATTCCGACATCCGCTCCTAATGTGGACGCTGCTTACGAGTGGATCAATTTCAATCTGCAACCTCAGGTTTCCAAGGAAACAGTGGAGCGACTCTTCTTTGCCACACCCAATGGAGAAGCCATGGCTATGCTCCCCCAAGATCTGTTAGATAACAAGAATTTGTTCCCCCCTGAAGATGTCTTGGCTAAGGCTGAAGGCATTGCTCCTGTAGGTGAGGAAGCCAATGCTCTTTATGATGAGTATTGGACTAAGGTTACTAGCGCCTAGGGCAGATGGATAGAGGGATTAAACCAACAGCGGCCTTGCCAAAAGCCATCAGTTTAGCTGCTGTTGGGCAAAGGGTGAGGGCTATTGCTAGGCCATTGGGGCTACTGGGGCCAGCCGGTGTGTGGCTACTGATGCTGGTAGTGCTCCCCACCTTACTAATCGGGGAGTTGAGTTTGGTGCCTGGTCTAAGGCCAGGCCAAGCAATTGAGAGCTATGGCTTGCTCAACTATTTGAGAATTTTAGAGCCGACTTATTTGCAGGTTTTACGGCGCTCGGCTACGTTTGCGACCGGCACAACATTGCTATGTTTAACCCTTGGGTTTCCGGTGGCTTACTGGCTGGCGCTGATGGCCCCAAAACGCTGGCGTAACTTGCTATTGGTGTTGTTTATTCTGCCCCTGTGGACCTCTTCTCTGTTGCGTACCTATGCGTGGATTACCCTACTAAGGCCATCAGGAGTGATTAATTTGGTGTTGAGTACCGTCGGGCTCCCGACCCAGGATTTGATGAATACTCACTGGGCAGTTTACATCGGGATGACTTACAGCTTCTTGCCTTACATGGTGCTGATTCTGTATGCCTCATTGGAGAAGTTAGATTTACAGCTGCTGGAGGCTGCTGCCGATTTGGGAGCTAACCCCCGTATTGCTTTTTGGCGGGTGACGGTGCCTCAGACTTTGCCAGGAATTGCTGCAGGGTGTCTGCTGGTCTTTGTTACTAGTCTGGGGGATTTTGTGGTGCCAACTCTGCTAGGCGGACCCACAAGTATGACTATCTCTCGGCTAATTTATAACCAGTTTTTAGGCGTCGCTCGCAACTGGGGCTTTGGATCTGCGTTGAGTATGGTGCTGATTTTGATGGTGAGTTTAGCGATCGCACTATTGCTTAGATATGGCGATCGCAACCCTGAGATTTACTCATGAAACCTGCTGTTCCCGCGAACCAACAATCTGGCAGACGTCTGCCCTCATGGCAGGCTATTCTGACCCTGGCCATGTACAGCTTCATGTACATCCCGATTATTATCTTGGGGGTGTACAGCTTTAATGAATCTCGGTACGGTGCCATTTGGCGGGGGTTTAGCTTAACCTGGTACCGCAAATTGCTAGGGGATGAACGGCTGTTTTTTGCCCTGGGCGATAGCCTCAAAATTGCTCTGTGTGCGGTGGCTGTGTCTTCAGTGCTTGGTACCCTGATGGCTGTCGGTCTTGCGAAATATCGTTTTCCAGGCAAGTCTCTCTACGTCGGCGTTTCCTATCTGCCTTTGATTATTCCAGACATTGCGATCGCAGTTGCTACTCTGGTGTTTCTGGCTTCGTTGGCTATTCCATTAAGTTTATGGACTGCGATCGCAGCCCACATGGTATTCTGCCTTGCCTATATCGCCGTTGTGGTTTCTAGCCGTCTCAAAGGACTCGACCCAAATTTGGAAGAAGCTGCTTTAGACCTAGGAGCTACCCCTACCCAAGCACTGATTAAAGTCCTGATTCCACAGCTAGCCCCAGCGATTTTGTCCGGTTGTCTGCTGGCATTTGTACTGAGTATGGATGATTTACTCATTTCCAGCTTTACGGCAGGAGGGGCTAATCCCCTACCCATTGAAATTTTTAGCCGTGTTAAAACCGGGATTAAACCTGATATTAATGCCCTGAGTGTCCTGTTAATCTTAGCTTCAGGGCTGATTGCTGCTCTTTCAGAATATTTCCGCTATAAAAGCGAGCGGCTCTAAATACACAATGATGGGTCTCCAGTGACTGCTCCCAAAACTATTGAAACTATTGTCTTGTCAGAAGCAAATCAAATCACCTAAAAAGGTGGCAAAGATCACAAAAATATGACTTGAGAATCACGGTCAAAGTCTTGCCTGGAAAGCATATTAGGGATAGACATAAAAGCTCTCTTCAACGACTTTATGACTCTTATCCTGTAGTTGTCCCTGGAGTAAGTGCCATGCTAAGTAGCAATGCAAAGACTCAATCCCTTGAAAGTCTCATGCAAACAATCTTGACTCGCCGTCGGATTAGTCGAGAAACTCAGCATGTGCTCATGGACTCCCTCCTGGGCAAAACTCAGTTAAATAGACATGAACAAGCCCAGGTACAAGCAATATTTGAGGCCATTACTCAAGGGCGACTGCGGGTCATTGACTAACGTTCTGCCTACTTACTGTCAGTGCTGTCGCCTTCACCATCTTGGCCCTCAACATCTGGAATAAAGTCGGGTCGGGCCGCATCTTCCCAGCCAGGAGGGCGTTTGGAGTTATACCAGGCCAGAGAGCCAATTCCGACTGCCGCCAAGAATCCTACAACGTAGACAAGTTGGAAGTAGTACATAGGAATGCCAGACGCACCTGCTTCCCCGAATAAAAATGCCATAAACAGGTTTATCCTCTGCTAGCGAATGTGTTTAAGTGGGTATACCGTATTTTTAAGTTATTTATAGTTTACTCTGCTGGTGGCGCTGAATCTACTGGCGCAGGGGCGACCGGTGCTGGCGCAGGGGCGACTGGTGCAGGAGCCACCGGAGGAGCCGGGGCCGCAGGCGCAGGTGCTGCTACCGGGGGGGCAGGTTCTACTGGCGCAGGCGCTATTGGGGCCGCAGGCGCAGGCGCGGGCGCTACCGGAGCCGGGGCCGGCGCTGCTGAGGTCGGGGCCGGCGCTGGGGCCGATACCGATCGACCCCCTGATGTCGCAGGGGTTGGACGACTAGTCGGGGCAGGCTCAGTTGCCGCAGTTGGCGCTGGAGTTGGGACTGGATCAGGCGCAACAGGTTCAGACCGTTGGGGCGGTGGAGCTGGCGACTCGGACTGACTGGAAGACCGGCTGCCTGCTTTGTCTGCAACCACTTTCCCAGGTTTGATCGGCTTTGCTTCAATAGATCCCTCACGACCCGACAATCGCGGTAGCTCTGGAAATTTTTCTACTGGGAGATCATCGATAAATTGGGAAACAAACTCCTGCCATGCATGGGCCGCTGTACTGCTGGCACCTCGGGTCGGGCTACTATCGTCATTCCCAAACCAAACCCCGACTACTAACTGAGGAGTAAAGCCAATAAACCAGAGGTCCCGGTTTTTCTCAGAAGTCCCGGTTTTACCAGCTATCTGTCGACCACTGATGTAGGCATTGCTGCCGGTTCCTCCTTCAACAACACTGCGCATCATCCAAGTCATGATGGCCGCTGAGTCCTCGTCAATGGCAGTCTCAGGTTCGTCCAAAAACTCATAGAGAACTTCGCCAGCGCGGTTGGTAATACGCTTAATGCCGTGGCTATCAATATGCTTGCCGTTTGCCGCTAGCGTGCCATAGGCACTGGTCAGTTCTAACAAGTTGACTTCAGAAGAGCCCAGGGCTAGAGAATAGGCGGGCAGTAAATCTGACTTAATGCCCATGCGTTTTGCCAGGTCAATGACTGGCTCAAAGCCAATATCTACCAGCACTTTAACGGCTACGATATTGATGGATGAGGCTAGGGCTTTTCTCAGCTCAACATTGCCACTGAAACGCTCGCCGTAGTTTTTGGGTTCATAGCCGTCAACTACATAGCGGGCATCAACATAGTCCTTGTAGGGGGACATTCCACTTGCGATCGCAGCGCTATAAACAAAGGCTTTAAATGTAGATCCGGGCTGTCGCTGAGCTTGAGTTACCCGATTAAACTGACTTTCTTCAAAATCAGTACCCCCCACCATGGCATGCACCTGGCCTGTCTTAGGATTCAGCGCCACAATTGAACCCTGCTCAAACCGTTGCCAGGTTCCATATTCTTCCAGGACTTCTTCAAGGGTTGTTTCAGCTGCCCGCTGCCATTGGGGTTTGAGGGTGGTTTCCACCACTAACCCACCCGCTTCAATATCCTCTTGAGAAATCAGCTTAGGTAGCTGTTTCTGTACATAGATAGTGAAATACGGAAACTCACTGTACAAAAACTTGGGCTCATTAGGTGTGGTTGCCACCTCACTCCGGTAAGCAGTATTCGCCTGAGCTTGGGAAATCACACCATTGGCTAACATCCGGCTAATGACCTTATCTCGCTGTTGACGAGCCGCCTCTTCATCCACCAGGGGTGAGTAAAAACTGGGCGCTGGAGCCATACCAGCAATGAGTGCAATTTCAGATACCGTCAGCTCTTCCACCGACTTACCAAAGTAAATCCAGGCAGCATCAGCCACACCATAGGCACCTGCCCCCAGGTACACCAGATTTAAATATCGTTCAAGGATCTTTTCTTTACCCAGCTCCTTCTCCAATTTGTAAGCCAACAGGGCTTCTCGAAACTTACGCTGGAAGCTTCGATCTTGATCGAGAAAAATAATTCGAGCCACCTGCTGGGTAATCGTACTAGCACCCTCCACTAACTGACGATTACGCAAATTAGAATTTATGGCCCGAGCAATGCCTTTGTAGTCAATGCCATTGTGCTCATAAAACCGACGATCCTCAGAAGCAATAAATCCTTGAACCAGAGTGTCAGGAATCTTGTCATATTCAAGATATTCCTGAGTTGCCGGTC
Organism: Leptolyngbya sp. Heron Island J; assembly: GCF_000482245.1. GTDB lineage: Bacteria > Cyanobacteriota > Cyanobacteriia > Phormidesmidales > Phormidesmidaceae > Leptothoe. The sequence continues at coordinate 84,723 of NZ_AWNH01000047.1, forward strand.
CAATTTTCTGGAGTACGCTGTTATCGTCTGCCTTGATGGTGATGGTACCTGTACGCGCAAACGTCAGCGCATCAGATACATCAGGTAAGTTGGCATCTGCTTCCTGCCAAAAGCGATAGCCACGGGTAACTGGACCAGCTATCCCCGCTCCTACCAATAGAGTCAGCCAAAATAAAAAGCTTTGATATAAAGGCTTAGGCTGTTTCTGCTTAATGACCCGAGCAGTTGCCACTGCAGCTGGTTTGCGCCGATCGCGTTTGACTCTACCAATCCAATTCGCCACGTTAAAGAAACCCTTACCTAACCCATCGTTTTGGAAATGGTTAACTCGCTAGCACATATTAATTAGCTGTGCGGCAAGCCTTTGCACCTGAAATTACACAAATCTAGGTTGACACATATCTTGATGTATCTGCAAAAGGCTATCAAAAACCGGCCTAACTCAGCAAATAATCAGTATGGCCAAGCGCTAAACCTAAAATCAACATGCCGAGCACCAAAAATGGCTGAGCACTGGCTTGATATTTCACATCGTTTGCCAGTGGATCTCGTAAAAAGTACATGTCTTGAAAGGTGATCTGCGGAATAATCATCAAGATCAGCAGCACCGCATAAAGATTTTTATGAATAGCGATTAGATAGGCGGCCATGCCCGCTTGAAAAATATCGATCATGAGAACACAAATCCAAGCAGCTGTGCCTACTCCAAACATTACGGGCAGCGATTTCAAACCCAAGGCCTTATCGCCTTCTACGCTCTTAAAGTCATTGACTACAGCAATGCCTAACCCAGCCATGCTATATATCAGTGTTAAAACTATGACTGTCGGATTAAGTTGACCAAATAAGGCATGACCGGCCCACCAGGGCAATGCAATATAGCTAGCCCCCAACGCATAGTTACCTAACCATCCGTTTTGCTTGAGCTTGAGCGGTGGCGCAGAGTAGATGTAAGACACTAGCGAACCACCGATGGCCAGGGCTGTCAGGATAGGAAAGTCATGATTGGCCCAGCGATCTAACCCATAAGAAACAGCGATACCACTGAGTAAGAGCACCCAAATTTGTACCTGCACTTGTCCTAGACCAATTGCGCCCGAAGGAATCGGTCGATAGGGCTCATTGATGGCATCAAGCTCGCGATCGTAGTAGTCGTTAATGGTCTGGGTGTAGCCAGTTAGCAAGGGGCCAGCCATCAACATACAAGCTAGGGATGCCAACAGATGGTCAACGCTCCAGACAAAATGCCCCGAGGATGCTGCTCCACAAAGCACTCCCCAAATCAAAGGAATCCAGGTAATCGGCTTCATCAATTGGAGACGGATTTTCCAAATGGACGTTTCACCATCTGAAGCGCCCTTCATACCCAATAGTTGCCGCGCCTTGGAGCCCTCTGATGTGGATGCTGGCTTGTCATCGGAACTGGATGTCACTGAAGCAGGATTGTCAGCCATGGCTTAAATGCTACTAGCGGTAATATTAACGACAATGGTTTAGTAAATAGCCTATCCAAAAGACAGGATGAGGTAGTCAGCTTGAAACTTAGCTCCTGTCACCGGACGCCCCTGAAGACCATCAGGCAGTTTTAGATTACGACGCTGGTCGCCTGCCTCAATGGTGACCTCTGGCCCATATTGAGTTAATTGAATCTGCTTTTTGTCAAAGCTAGGCAAAAACAGACGAACCGTGTTGGTGGATAAATCAATATCTACGGGAGCTGGGACTGAGGGGACAGCTGTATAGTCGGGCAAAGCATCAATCAAGGACGACCAGTTACCCTGGGGCAGAACATGCACGGGTAATGGCTCAAACTCTTGGCTGCCAGCAGCCCGGTTGAGTAAAATGCCAGCGACTGTCATTTCTATCTGTTGGGCGGCCCCCCACAAATAGCGGGCTGTTGCGATCTCGCCCGGTTCTCCACTAGATACCAGATAGGCCCGAACCCGCATGGGATTTTTGACTGCAGCAATACCCTGGGTTACCCAGTTTGTTGTTTCCGCTACTTGGGGTTGATCAAACACATCCCCCGACATGCCGCTACTGAGTACGGCCCCAGCAATGGGCTGCACAAATGGCATCACTGCCTTAGAAAATTGCGATGTCTGAAATACTTGCTTAAACCGACGAAAATACCAGTCGATACCAGCGGGCATCCCCCACATGCGCAGACTGGCCTGATTGCCAGGGCCATCGTGGACGATGACATCATAGTCACCACAGGCATCATATTCCCGCAGGGCATTCAAAGTCAGAGCTTGATCCATGCCCGGTAGCAAACTCAGCTCCTGGCCGTACACTGCCTTAAAGAAAGGGTCGCGCAGGTATTTAGCTTCCAGTTCTTTTAATTGCTGCCAGTTTTGCTCTAGCAGTTGCGTAAACTGCAGCTGCATTGCCCATAAGTTCAGAGCTACTGCAGCCGGAGTTGCTGTCACGTCATGCCCTAGCAGCAGACTAAATGCAGGGCCTGCATCCTCACTGACTAGCAAGACACGCTGACCTTGGGCTGACAGCTTTTTAGCGGTTGCGATCGCGCATGTTGAACGACCGCTGCCCCCTTTACCTAAAAACGTAAGAATTAACGCCATCAGCAAATACTACAGAATTAGCGTGGTTTTACCATCTGTCTCAATATAGGGCACCTGTATTGAGGTGCCCCATACACGTTAACCACTCAAACAAAACCTGGTTTAGTTGGTGAGTTTCAGCTCATCTTCAAAAAACCAGCTTGAAAATTGATCTGAAAATTCAACTACAACGCCAACACCACTGCCGTCCACCATCTTGAACTTTGTCACCGTACCTTCTTGCCCTAGACGCTTGGCAACGTTACCAGACACCCGATCCCTGACCCGTATCACCTTTACCTTCTGTCCGATATCCAATGCCATGCTCCAATCTCCTCCTCTCTGAGTAAAATTGACGGGTATATTAAGAATTAAAACTAACCCTCAGTTTATCAGTGTCTTGCGCTTTGTAAGCTATCCTGAGGAACTGTTGCTGAAGCTATTTCAGCCAAATTTTATAAATGATCAATCTACGGAAGCACCTATGCTGGCTAAGCGAATTTTGCCCTGTCTCGATGTCAAAGCAGGTCGAGTTGTAAAAGGTGTTAACTTCGTAGAACTAAAAGATGCAGGTGACCCCGTTGAGTTGGCACAAGCTTATAATCAGGCTGGAGCTGATGAGCTAGTCTTTTTAGACATCACAGCTACCCACGAAGACCGCAGCATAATTTTTGATGTTGTTCACCGCACTGCTGAGCAGGTTTTTATTCCACTCACCGTAGGAGGTGGCGTTAATTCAGTTGACACCATCAAACAACTTTTACGTGCTGGGGCTGATAAAGTTAGCATCAATTCTGCAGCTGTCCGCAATCCCGATTTTATCCAAGCTGCTAGTCAGCGGTTTGGTAATCAGTGCATTGTCGTTGCCATTGATGCCAAACGTCGACCTGACGCATCAGGATGGGACGTTTTTGTGCGAGGCGGTCGGGAAAATACTGGACTAGATGCCACTACCTGGGCGCAAGACGTCGTCGCCCGAGGGGCTGGAGAATTGCTGGTAACCAGTATGGATGCCGATGGCACCAAGGCTGGTTATGACTTAGAACTAACACGCACTATTGCCGAAGCTGTCAATGTTCCAGTGATCGCCTCTGGGGGAGCTGGAACTTGCGACCATATTCACGAAGCACTTACCGATGGCAAAGCAGAAGCTGCCTTATTGGCTTCACTGTTGCACTACGGTGAGCTGACCGTCGCAGAAATCAAAACCTACTTAGCCAATCAGAAAATTAATATTAGGCCTTGACCCACAACTAAGTTCAGTCAAGTCTTTAAGTCTGGGCGTGTCAGGCAATCCAGTAGAGTGATTGTGAAAAAAAACTGCCAATTAAGGCACTTTTATGATAGCCCTGTTACAATATGTAAAAGATAATCGTGATTCTTTAAGGCCTAATTTTTTATCGATGACGCTTCTAATCATAGCCATCGTTACAGGTTTAGTTTTTTGGGCCCTTCGTCTCATGGATCGGGCCTTAGTCAGTCAGGAATTTTCCCTCATGCTGGCAGGTTTTTTGGTGGCCTCAGCCGCCGCTGCCATGGTGGGTGTTTACTTTCTGATGAGTGATTACATGGTGTACATGAACCAGAGCAGGTTTCTATTTCAAGAGCAATCTACATCTGGATTTGTCATCCTTGATGATCAATTGTCATCGGAGCCATTCTCAAGTCCTGAACCGTCGAATATCAATATTGCTAGCCTACTTAAATAGCTGACATCTCTGGGATTTCCCTGTCTGTGGGCAATCTGCACCGTGCTAATCAGCCTAGCTTTAATGCTTGGTTAAGCCATCACCTATATCAATCAAACAGTGCCAGCCAGGTGGCTGGTCCAACAATGCCATCAACACTTAGTCCAGACTGACTTTGAAATTGTTCCACTGCTTGCTGAGTCTGTTCTCCAAATACCCCATCAACAGGGCCTGTGTAGAGATTTAAGTCAGCAAGACGAGTCTGTAAGCGGCTGACATCTGCTCCAGAGTCATCCAATTTGAGAATGGGTAGATTCCCGGCTGTTGCAGCAATAGCATCGTCAGCGGCTGGCTCACTACTGGAGCTGGAGCTAACGTCGCTGTCTAAGGCAGGGGTGGAATTCGGCTGCTCACTGCTAGAAGACGTTTGTGGTTCCTGGGCCTGCGTCAAAGTGGTCGGTGTCGGTAAGAGTCGCTGCCATGTTAAAGGCCCGACAACGCCATCAGCCATTAACCCGGCATCAGTTTGAAATTGACGTACCGCCTCCAGCGTCATTTGCTCATAGGCACCATCAACTTCACCAGAGTAATACCCCATCAGGGCTAACATGGCCTGCAAACTTTTGACCGCGTCCCCCGTACTACCCAACCCTAACACCTCTTCGGCCTGGGCTATTAGCACCTCTTCGGCCTGGGCTATTAACACCTTTGATGTCGTGTTTAATTGCTCTTTGGGTTCTAAGGATGAATGATCAGGTTTCGCTAGTCCTACTGTCGCCATCCCCCCCGAAACAGCCACTAAAAGGCAAAGATGTGAAATCCTATATGAGCCCCAACGTTTCATGTGAAAAGATCACCATAATTTTTAGCGTCAGCGTAGACCATTTTGGTTTAACACCTAGCCAAAGCTAATCATTAAGATGGCACAGCATGTCTAATGCGTCCAGATAAATTGATATTTGTAGGTATTACGGGTTGATTTCCTAGAAGTGCCATGTCTGGTTTCAGGATCTACTCAGCCATTCTCTATCATGCCAATTCTTTCAACCGCCGATAAATTTCTCGGGAGCCTGCTGGGGGCTTATATTGGGCATTGCTATGTAACTCGGCACCAGAGGCAATGGCCACTTATTAGCGAAAGTCATCTCTACCAGTCTTGGCTATCTAGTATGCAGCCGCCGATTGTACTCGGTCCCCATTCCTCAGAAACAAGTCTGATAGCCGCATTGCCCTGGTTATTACACTGCTGCGACGATCCTACAACTCGGCATCATTGGTTGGCTCAGGCGTTAGCAACAGTGCCTTCTGCAGAGACTAATCCCACTGTCACTGTCATCGATACGCTTTATATTCTGGGGGATTGTTTAGAGTGGTTGCTTCAGTATTCCCCAGATACCCACGAGCCACATTTCTTATTGTGTGAACATCTACGACAGCGATGTATTCATTATCCATCAGCCCTTATGCCCCATCTCAATCTGCTGATTGAGAATTTAGATACAGAGGAATTCGCCACGAATGCTCAGGTCCCATGCCAAGCAAGGACATTGTGGCCAATGACGTTAGCTATCAGACGCTGTCTCAGATATCCGGAAAATCTAGCGTTAGCATTGGTCAATCACTCGACAGATATACCGACGACCACAATCATTGGTTGTCTACTCGGAGCATGGGGGGGGATATCTGCTATACCTGTGCCATGGATAATGGCATTCACCTACGACTCTAGACAAGGTTTACGTCAAATGGCTCAGCAACTATATCGTAGCTGGGCTGGGAGCAACGTCGTTACCGGCGGGGTCGACGAGATATTCCCGCTAGATTTATAAGCTCTCGGCGTTCTCTTAAAGAGAGCTGGCTATAATAGCAGCATGGGTATGCTAAGCATCTTCCAGCACTGTCTGCCAATTAAGGTCGAGGATGAGCAGGGTTGTACGCTAAGGCGAATACGTTGGCCAAAGCTTTTAACACTGTCACATCCAGCTGGGCACTGCATTATTGTTTAAAGTAAATTTTAAGCCTGAGTCTTAGGATTCAGATATGTTCTTTTAGAGTGTTTACAGGTAATTGCCAAAACATGACCTAAAGGAATATGGCAAATCTCCTGGTTAGTTAGCCCTAATAACCTAAAGCGTTGACTTTCGATTGTTTGAGACATCTAGGGTATCTCCAGGGACGATTACATGTCCCCCTTCACCTTTATCAGGTGTCTAGCGGTATTAGGCCAGTCGTTCAATGGTGTTTCACGCCAGTTGAGCTCAATGGCAGCCTTGGTTGTTGAGGCCTTTCATGCAGTCGGTGACATTCATGGTCAAAGCAGTTTGGCAACGTTTGCGTACATCGGTTGGCTGGTGCAAGACTCAGTTGCCGCAAGTTTCTACATCATTACGTCAAAAATCTAATACGTCGATTCGGCAGTCTACTAAGTCGGCCAACCAATCTAAGGGGCTGTATGCCGTTTCCCGTCATACCCCCTTTAATCAGACTCAGATTGCTATTTTATTGACAGTCTTGTTGCTCACGGCAATTCTGGGGCAAAGATTTTATAATCAGCCTGCCCTCAGTGCAGGTACAGTAGCAGCTGATACCTTCATTGCTCCCTATAATGCTACGCTCCCGGACCTGGTCACGACTGCGGAAAATCGCCAGGCAGCTCGGAGCGGGTCACTCATCGTTCTACAAATTGATCAAGAAAGGACCAACGCCATCCTGGAAGAGGCCAAGAGCATCTTAAGTCAGGGCAGCATTTTACGTCAGCAGGCGGGTAATATCCCTTATCTACCACCTGCTCAGTTATCTAGCAGAACTCAGCGATATCTACGTCAAGCGCCAGCTCAAGATTGGGAAGACCTGTGGGCATTAGCGCAAATGCCCACGCTGACTAGTACCGTGTTGCAACAGGGGACCAATGGTTCGCTACAGATACGTCTGAATAGCTTGGGTGCCAACCAGCGTATTGCTTTAAATGAATTATTACGTTTACGGGAGCGAACGCCATCAATTTCAATGGCAACTGTTCGTAGTCAAATTGATGGCAACCGCCAAAAGTATGCCGATGCCAAACCTGAACTACAGCAGCTGATTACCCGCGATGGAGTACAGCCGCTGGACTACCGCCTGTTCGATTTGAGTGATAACGATTGGAAAGCAATTCAAGCTGCTAGTCGTTTGGTGCTAGATCGAATGTTGGCTCAGGGGATTCATGAAGGGATGCCTGCTAGCTTATGGCAGCAGGCAATAGATAGCCAACTCCAGGAAACCTTAAAGCTCGATGTTCCACCTGGTATTAATCGCGATGAATTCAGCGATCAAGAAACCATAGCTAAAGATATTACTGCCAAACTGCTCAGTTCTGTTTTGCGGCCTAATTTAATTGAAGATCAAGAACAAACTCGGTTGCGTGCTGAGCAGGCGGAAAATGAAGTGAAAACGGTTACGGTATCCGTTGAGCAGGGTGATGCCATCGTCAGAAAAGGAGAGACCATTACCCAAGGTGACTTTGTTTTGCTCGATCATTTTAATTTGACCCAGCGTCGGTTGAATTGGTTCGGTTTTACTGGCTTTGGGGCGTTGGTCAGTATGGGTGTTGGCGCATTGTTATGGATTGATCACTGGCAAAAAGGTAGTCTACGACAGCGTGATCATATATTGGTACTTTGTTTGATTGTCAGCGTAGCAGGCCTGATGGCTCTAAAGATTCCTGGTCTAGGACTCCCGGCGGTGGGTCTATTGTTGGGTAGTTTTTATGGCTATATTTTGGCGACAGTCACAATTGCCTTATTGGTGGTCTTGCTGCCAGTCGGTGGTTCGGTTTCTGTCTTGCCACTGTTTGCAGCGGCCTGTGCTGCTTTGGTCGGAGCTTGGATTGCACCGCGCTTGCGATCGCGAGAAGAATTTGCCCTGTTAGGCGGTGTAGTCGGTCTCACCCAAGGCGTGATTCACCTGGTGCTCACCCTGATGTTTAATAGTGTATCCGCTACAGTTTGGTACACCATTATCCGTGACTCGGCTCTATTTGGTGTTTACGGCATCGCCTGGAGTATCGTTGCGTTAGGGGTGAGCCCCTATCTGGAGTCCGTCTTTGATTTAGTTACCCCCATCCGTCTGGCAGAGCTATCAAACCCTAACCGTCCCCTCTTAAAACGGTTAGCCGCTGATGCCCCCGGCACCTTTCAACACACGATGTTTGTAGCTAATTTGGCCGAAGCTGCGGCCCGTACTCTGGGGCATAATGTTGAACTTGTTCGGGCTGGCACCTTATATCACGACATTGGCAAGATGCATGATCCGCTAGGGTTTATTGAAAACCAAATGGGAGGGCCGAATAAACATGACTTGATCAACGATCCATGGGTTAGTTCCGATATCATCAAAAAGCATGTCACTGAGGGGGTAGTCATGGCCCGTAAGCACAGATTGCCTAAGGCAATCCAGGCCTTTATCCCAGAGCATCAGGGAGCAATGTTGATTAGCTATTTCTATTATCAAGCCCAGGAAATTGCTAAACAAAATCCGGAAATGAAAGTTCTCGAAGAAGACTTTCGCTACGATGGCCCGATTCCCCAATCCCCAGAAACCGGCATTGTGATGTTGGCTGACTCCTGTGAAGCTGCGTTGCGATCGCTCCATAAGGAAGCCTGCGCTGAAGAAGCCTACGCCATGGTCAATAAGATTTTACGCGCCCGTTGGAAAGACAAGCAACTGGTTGATTCTAGCCTCACACGTAAGGATATGGATGTCATCGCCAATGTCTTTGTGCAAGTGTGGCAGCAGTTCAACCACAAGCGTATTGCCTACCCGAAGGGGGCGTTGGCGGCAAAATAAGAGGATAACCTTGAAGTTTGCGGCTCGAATAACATAAACAATTTTTTTGCCAGGTTTAGAGCTTAAAACTCAGGTTCTACCTGGATTTTGCGCTTTAGCTTTTGCCCAAGGATGCCGTATTTAGGCGCAAAAATCATAGTGAGTGCAAACAGTACGGTCATGAGCACAACGATGCTGCCACCAGTGGACACATCCAGGTGATAGCTCAGATAGGTGCCCATAACACAGGAAATAACGCTGGTAGCAACGGCAATAGCCAGCATATGATCAAATCGATCGGTGAGTAAATAAGCAGTTGCTCCTGGTGTCACTAGCATGGCCACCACTAGCACGATACCTGCTGTTTGCAGGGCAGCCACAATGGTCAATGCCAACACTGATAGCAGCGTGTAGTACATCATCTGCGTATTCAGACCAATGGCTTTTGCATGATTAGGATCAAAACAAAACAGCAGTAAATCCTTACGACGCAACAGAATAATGGCTAATGTAGCGATACCTGCGATCAAGGTTTGAATAATATCTGACTGTGAAATCCCCAATACATTGCCAAACAGAATATGAAACAGGTCTATATTGCTGGGAATCTTGGTGGCTAGCACTAAGCCAAATGCAAAGAAGCCTGTAAAGATCACCCCAATGATGGCGTCTTCTTTGAGCCGAGTTTGCGATTTCACATAGCCAATAATCACGGTGGCCCCAAAGCCAAAGACAAAGGCTCCCAATGCAAAGGGTAATCCCATGGCATAGGCTACAACCACACCGGGGACGACCGCATGGGATACGGCATCGCCCATGAGAGACCACCCTTTTAAGGTGATATAGCAGGACAGTACTGCACAGACGATGCCCACAAATGCGCTCACCCAAATGGCCTTCACCATAAAACCGACCTGGAGTGGCTCAATTATCCATTGCCAAAGAGGGCTAAAAATGCTCCCATTGGTGGCCAATAAACTATTCATAGCGCGGCTGTGTAGAGAGATTTGCTGTTGATAAACTGCTTAATGGCAAACCGCCGAAGGTCAGGGATAGATTGTCTTCGGTGAAGGTTTCAGCCGTGGTGCCTTCAGCTAGAACGGTGCGGTTGAGGAGGATGGTGTGATCGCAAAACGTAGAAATTGATGCCAAATCATGGGTAGACACCAAAATCGTGTGCTCTTCCTCCCGCAACTGCAGCAATAGGTTCACAATCCGTTTTTCCGTCTTCACATCTACCCCAGTAAATGGCTCATCTAGCAAAATCACCCGGCTATTTTGCGCCATGGCCCTTGCCAAAAAGGCTCGTTTTTTCTGGCCTCCTGACAGTTCACCAATTTGTCGATGACGAAAATTCGTCATCCCAACCCGTTCCAAACTTTCCGCCACCTGACGACGATCCTCCCGCCCAGGAATACGCAGCATATTCATGTAGCCGTAACGACCCATCATCACCACATCTGCAACACTGACTGGGAAATTCCAGTCCACATCATCGGCTTGGGGCACATAAGCTATCAGCTGGCGCTTTTGCGCCATTTTTACCGAAAGACCATCAATATGGACCCGTCCCTGGTTAGGGTTGAGAAACCCCATGATGGTTTTGAACAACGTGGATTTACCGCCACCATTGGGACCAACCAACCCTGTAATCGTGCCAGGTTGGATGTAACAACTAGCATTATTCAAAGCCAGCTGGGCATTGCTGTACATAACGCTGATGTTCTCGACGGTGATGCCAAAAGTATCTGATCTCATCTTGGGGTATGGGTTAGAAGGACGGAGATTGAGAGGACAGAAATAGCGAAACAACGCAGGGTGAGCATTGCTCACCCTGCAAAAACTATGGTGATAACAGCCCCTCGCTAATCACCTGAACGTCGTATTCCAAAAGATCCAAAAACGTAGGAACAGGACCATCTGCTGTAGATAACGAGTCGACATATAAATTGCCGCCAAACTTAGCTCCGGTAGCACGAGCAACCTCTCGTTGGCCTTCATCACTAACGGTGCTTTCACAAAAAACTGTGGCAATATCGTTGGCTTGAACTTTTTCGATGACCCCCTGAATCTGTTTGGGAGTAGACTGCTGCTCAGCATTGATGGGCCAGAGATAGACCTCTTCAAGCTCGTAATCACGCGCTAGGTAAGAAAACGCGCCTTCACAACTCACCAGATAGCGCTGATCGATAGGCACCTGAGCTAGATTGGCCTGTAGCTCGTCGTCAATTGCTTGCAGCTGCTCGCTATAGGCAGCGGCATTGGCGTTGTAGATAGCTTCGTTGTCAGGATCGAGCTCTACAAACGCCTGACGAATATTTTCTACATAGACCAGCGCATTTTGAGGTGACATCCAGGCATGGGGGTTCGGCTTCTCTGTATAGGGGCCTTCCGAAATAGCAATCGGTTCAATCCCTTCCGTCAAAATCACTGACGGTACATCTTGCACATTGCCCAAAAACTGCTCAAACCATCGCTCTAGGTTCATGCCGTTGTAGAGAATGAGATCAGCATCCTGAGCTTTGACTAAATCGCTGGGGGTCGGCTCGTAACCATGAATTTCAGCACCAATCCGAGTAATAGATTCTACTTGCAGCTCGTCCCCCGCAACATTCTGGGCCATATCTGCCAGGATCGTAAACGTTGTCAGTACAACCTTTGAATCATCTAAAGCGTCAGCGGTTGAATCCTCCAGGGTGGTTGTGTTTTGTCCACAGCTAACCACGCCTAACGAGATCGCAATACTTGATGCCCAGAAAACTTTAGATGATAAAGACTTGAATGGTGTTGACCACTGTTTACTGCTCATGCCCCTTGTTGGTGGGTAAAGCCCACCCTCCTATTTCATAATTGTTTCACTTTTCATAATCATCTCATAATTTTATGGCAATGTGGGGATGGGCCGCTTAAAATTTGGTTAGAACTTTTGTCGCCCTATGTCTGGTCTAGAGCTCAGGTTTCAACCAGGAAATACTCTTCCACAAGTCGATCCGCCTCGTTCGCCTCGTGAGACGCTGCCAACGATGTACGACTTGCCGAGCGAATATCCAGAGGAGCCTGGTTTGCCTGACGAATTTCACGATCTGCAGCCCCAGTTGCTGAGCCGCACACTATATTTGTCGAACTACAGCCGTGAGAATTGGTTTAGTGCATCCGATTTAAATCTGTATTACGACGTTAATCATGCCCTGTGGCACAAGCGGCCAGATTGGTTTTTGGTAGTAGGCGTACCGCGACTGTATGAAGGTAAGACCCTTCGCCGCAGCTATGTTACTTGGCAAGAGGGAGCCTCACCTTATGTAGTAGTTGAGTTTGTGTCCCCAGGCACAGAACCAGACGATCTGGGCCGCTTTTATCAGCCAAAGACATCACTATTAGCAAAGGCAAAACCTAAGGCTCTGGACGCTGCTGACGAGCAATCACCACCTGGCAAATTAGAGATGTACGAGCGTTATTTGCGAGTGCCTCATTACATTGTCTATAGTCGCCACAGTCAAAAACTAAGATATTTCCGTCTGCAAGGTGGTGTCTATGAGGAATGTTCGTTGCGGTCGGGAAATTGTGCTATCTGGCTAGCGGATTTAGAAATTGGTTTGGGAGTTTGGCAAGGTGAGTTTGAGAATATCCCTGGGCATTGGCTCCGGTGGTGCAATCAGGATGGTACCTGGCTTCTGACAGATACCGAACAAGAGCGTCAAGCCAAGGAACAGTCTCAGAGTCAGCTGCTTCAGGCCGCTCAAAATCTGCTAGCTACCGGCATGTCTTTGGCGCAAGTGACTGAGCTATTGGCGCTATCTGATGAACAAGTGCAGCAACTTTGAGATGCCTTAATATGTTTTAGCCGTGTGTGGAACGATTCAGCTGTGCAATGGTTTTGGAGTGCGATCGCAACGCAAGCGTCTTAGGTAAAACAATCTGAAATTTACTACCCTGGCCTAGGACTGAATGGCAGTGCAGCTCACCACCATGCTGCTCCACAACGATTTGATGACTGATCGCTAAACCCATGCCTGTGCCTTCACCCACAGGTTTGGTCGTAAAGAAGGGATCAAAAATCTGCTGCTGTAAGGCTCTGGGAATGCCTTCACCATTATCAGCAATAGTGATCACGACACTTTGTGGCTGATCCTCAGTCGTAATCGTAATGATGCCTGTCTCGTGGGTTTCCAAAGCATCAATCGCATTATTCACTAGGTTCAAAAAAACCTGGTTCATCGCCCCTGCATAGCATTCAATCTTAGACACAGGACCATAATGCGTATTCACCACAATTTTGGGACGTCTGGCCGTCATGTTTAAACGATGGGCCAGCATCATCAGAGTTGTATCTAATCCCCCATGGATATTGATGGTTTTCACATCTGATTCGCCAAAGCGAGCAAAGTTCTTTAGAGACTGAACAATCTCTCGAATACGTTCTGTGCCGGTTGTAATCGACCCAATTAATTTTGGAAAATCTTTTCTGATATAGGGGATGTCTGCGTTTTCCACATCCTTTTGTAGCTCAGGTGGTAGTTCCACTGCTTGCGCCTGATAGTGGCTAATTACAAGCAATAAATCTTCCACATACGTCATTGCATGCTCAAGGTTGCCATAAATAAAACCTACGGGATTATTGATTTCATGGGCGATACCGGCCACTAACTGTCCTAAGCCCGCCATTTTCTCACTTTGCAATAGCTGAGCCTGCGCTTGCTTTAAGTCATAAAGTGCTCTTTCCAGCTGCTTTGCAGTTCTACGCGCTTCCAACTCAGATGTCATCAGAGCCGCTTCTGATTCCTGGCGCTCGGTGATATCCCTAACCATGATGGTCAAAAAGTTGGTAGCCCTTAACTGAGAATCAGTGACTAAAACCTCAATGGGAAATCGTCGGCCCTCGTTGTGTATACCAACCGCCATATAGGCTTCCCCTGTACGGCAACCCTGTTGCAAAAACTGTTGCAAGGATTGAAAAGCGGCATCTTGTGACTGAACCAAGTCTGTCTCGATTAAGGTGGTTAGAGGATGCCCAATCGCCTGTAACCATTGACAACCAAAGATTTTTTCAACAGCCGGATTTGTACTTTGCAGGATCAAGGTGTCAGGATCAACCGTCAAAATACCGTCCGCTGCCGTCATGATAATCGCATTCGTTCTGGCCGTAGACTGTTCTAGCGCATGCACTACCTGGTTATACCAACGGCTAATTTGACCAATTTCTGTCAACGCACTGGCAGTTACTCGTCGTTGTAAATTGCCAGTTTTCGCATGGGTTTGCATCGTTTCAAACAAATTCTGAAACTCATTACGGGCACCATGCTCTGAAACATTTAAGCCTATATACTCCTGCTTATGAGATACCCGCAGCGACACGTACCGATTAAGCTGCCATAAGATCAATAACGTCACCGTAAACGACCAGAGGCCACAGGCCAAGACGCCTGACACTTGAGCCGCAAATTGTCCCCAACGGTCCAGCCCCGTTTCTAATCGTTCTAAATCACTAAATAAAGCAACTGCCAGAGTGCCCCAGATTCCTGGACCAAGATGTACAGGAATGACCCCTACAGCATCGTCAATGCGTAATTTGTCTAGCAGGGCATCAACCCCTAGCATTACCAGACCCCCGATGCCCCCAATTAGCACTGCACTGCTCGAAGATACAGCATGACAGCTAGCCGTAATTGACACCAATCCAGCCAGAGAGCCATTCATCACGGCCTTAAACGGCAAATGGTTTTTCTGCACCATGAGGGACCATGTCAAAGGGGCAGTCAGTCCGGCAGCCCCTGCGAGCAAGGTATTCACCAAAATTTTGGGCACCTGATCATTGAAGGCGAGTGCACTGCCGCCATTGAAGCCAAACCAGCCAAACCACATTAGTAGTGCACCTAAAAAGGCTAGGGGCAAATCTGAACTCGGTGCTTGCTGATCAAAGTTCTGTCGAGAAAAGCGTCCAAGCCGGGGGCCAATCACCAAAACAGCAGCTAAGGCG
Organism: Leptolyngbya sp. Heron Island J; assembly: GCF_000482245.1. Taxonomy (GTDB): domain Bacteria; phylum Cyanobacteriota; class Cyanobacteriia; order Phormidesmidales; family Phormidesmidaceae; genus Leptothoe. The sequence goes on from NZ_AWNH01000047.1 coordinate 99,752, forward strand.
ACCCACCCACCCAAGCTATGAACAATTGTAGAACCGGCAAAATCAATAAACCCCTTGTGGGTTAACCAACCAATTGTTTCAGCTTTATCTAAACCCCCCCAAACCCAGTGACCAAATATTGGATAGACAAAACCGGATATCAGAACGGCACTAAATAGATATCCCTTAAAGGTCATACGCTCGGCCACTGCTCCTGACACAATGGTGACAGCAGTGCTGCAAAACATTGCCTGAAACAGAAAGAAAATGATTGGCCAACTATCAGTCTGGTTAAAATCGGGCAAAAAATTACTAACCCCCAACCAGCCATGCAGGGATGTCCCAAACATCAATCCGTAGCCGAATGCCCAAAACATCAGGATGGACAGTCCAACATCCGCAATATTTTTAATGGCAACATTGATGTTGTTTTTCCGTCGAGTCGAGCCAGCTTCCACACACAAAAAGCCCGCTTGCATCAGAAACACCAGGCTAGCGCTCACAATGACCCAAAGCGCATCCAATGACAGCGACATGTTGATGAAGAGCTAGGTATACACTTACACAATTCTCCAGAGCATCCTGTTAGTCCGGAGAGCAGATTGGCTTTTAGTACTCATGGCGGAATTTCATTGATCCAATGGGAGATACTAACTGGCTACGGACAAGCCTCTGGAGAGAGTTATTCAGCTACTGGTACTGTCCGATGAGCAAGTGCAAAAGCTATGAGAGACCGAGATAGGCCCCCACGGAATATTGCAATAGTTCCACTAGTTCTGGCTCCATAAATTGATACTTATCTGGAATATCCAGCACGTGGATAGATTTGTGGCTCAGCAAATGAGTGAATTTATCTTTGAGCCGATCTTTGTGCTTTTGCTCCATAGCAAAAATGGTATCTGCCCATTGAATATCTTTAGCAGAAACTGTTTTACGTGCTTTAGGGCTAGTGCCTGCCGAGCGCACAGAAATAGCTGGGTGTTTTGACCAGACTTTTTCGGCAGTAGGACTACGCCATTGGTTACGACTACAGATGAATAAGATATTCATGCTATCTCAGTAAGTCGGCTAGTTTGGGTGTATCAAAATCTGTATGGGTAATGTCCTTGCACTTTGCTTGATCTCTGGCCATGACCGATAGCCAATCTGGTGATATATCCTCGCGAAGGTTCTGCCCCCGATAATTCGTGTGTGAGTTTAAGTGCATGGCCGTCATTGGTGTGCCGAGGTCAACTGCTACGGTATCTGACCTATGCCCACCATCTACACAAGCAGCAAAACCGTAAAGCAGAGTAAGTTAATCGATTCGTAACGTAGTTAAGGCTTTCCGAAAACTACAGTTGGTTTGTGATGTACATAACTGCTAGAGATTTCTCCACCTTTATATCTTCAAAGGCTGTATCGCTCAATAACTGGTGGACATTAGCTAGCTGATTATTAGGGAACATCAAAAAGCTTCAACAGAGCTTCCTTGGTGCCCAGCCGGAGGCTAGACATCTACCAGGAGTCTCTAGCTCCAGTAGAAAATAAAATTTAAAGCAACATCTTTCCCAGACCTTTAGCAATAGGCTCATAATCCGCGTCACGCAAACTGCCCAAATACTTAGTTATACGCCGAGTATCCACAGCTCGAATTTGATCCAACAAAACCACTGAATCTTGCTTTAGATTTCCTGTACCCGCTAATAACACAGGATAAATACTTGGATTCACTTCAACCCACTAACCTATTTGAGTCGTCATCGGTGCAACGACTGCCAGCAAATAACGTGTCTCGCCTGGAGGTATCCCAATAATCAAAGCTGGGCGGATTCCCTGCTGCTCATGCATTGAAGGGTTCTGGATTGGAAAGGCCACCAGAACGATATCGCCTTTGCGTAAATTACGCTTCATCTTCAGTCACAATCATCATGCCTTGTCCTGGCACATATTGAACTGGCAAGCCTTCAGGTATGCCTTCTGACCCCCAATCATATGCTGGCATCGGCTCAGTTAGCTCTGCATCTAACCATTGCTGAGAAGCTATATCTAGTTCTTGGGAAATGCTCTGCTCTTGCATTTCTTGTGCGGAGAGTTCAGTTGTAGGCACTGTATCAGCTACAGCCTGAACCACCAAAACGATCTCTAGACTTTTATTCTGTAGGTCGATGGGAATGTCAAGATGTAGAATTCCATCCTCACCCACATAAGATTTAAGGGTCAGCGTTTGCATACCATTCCCAGCAACAAGACAAAATCAGCACTCTTCCATAGTAACCAGTCACTACAGAATTAGGCCTTAAGCCCATTGCACTAGCTAAGCATAATGTCTATCAAATGATTATCAGCTGCTCGGATCAGGTAACACATTTAGCAAAAGATTGACCCGCACCACACTAACGCTGCCTAAAACACCTCTTTAGAAGTAGTCCTAACATCTTCAATGGTTTCAACTCCACGAGAGCTGAGCAGCTCATCTATAGATGAATTAGTAGCAAAATAATCATAACCATCATTAAAAAACACCGTTGCCACGGGAACCGGCTGTGCTCCCGTAGGACCAATCCCCGTCATATATTCCGCAATCACAATGATATCTGGCCCTGCCCCATCACTATTTACATCTTCAAATGCCACCGCGTCCACATCCCCTTAAAGGGTGACAACGTAGCTATAAAGTCTGTTCCATAAGGGATAGAGCGAGAAATCCACGTTGAAAATAGAGCCGTTTATGAGGCTTGAGTGCAATTAATCTGAAGGCCCATTCAGACCATATTTCCATGGCAACTATCCACCGATGTCCATACAGACCCAAACTAAAATCACTTTGATGGGGAATCTTAGTTGAGTAGTTTTTGATACATCCAGCATACTCATCTATCCGTAATTCTTGCATCCGTTGACCGTGCATCGTGGCAAGACTATAGGCCAGCACAATCAACACCACCAAGGCTAGAAAACGTCGGTCGTTCACCTTGGTATCTTCCAGGTGATAACCTCCGGTTTTGCAATCTTTGAAAAATTGTTCAATCCCCCACCGACATCGGTAAACCGCTAAAGTTTGTTTGAGAGTTGGGAGATTTGTCAGGATATACCAGGGGGCTTTCGGTCCCGTCTTGCGGTACTTACGTTTCCAATAAACAGCCAGATTAAAGGGACCTAATCCATCTCCTTTGTTCCCTCTAATGCCAACATAAAATTTAGACATCCCAGGCTTAAATCCTTGGTCTTTGAGAACTTGGTATTC
>NZ_AWNH01000048.1 GCF_000482245.1 Leptolyngbya sp. Heron Island J
CCCTCTGGATTGTCACATTTGGAATAATGAGCGATGATACACGTCAACATCGTCGCAAAGGGTAGCCTCTTATCGATATCGTCGTCCAAACCGTAGACCATCTAGGCATCGTCGCGGGTATTGTCGATGAGCTGGGTGTGGTTGAGACCATCAATGAGTGTCTTGGCCAAGATCCGCATGAGCAGATCAGCGCCGGGATAGCAGTAAAAGCGATGATCTTGAATGGGTTGGGGTTTGTATCTGCCCCGTTGTATTTGTTCGAGCAGTTTTTCGAAAGCAAAGCCACCGAGCATCTGCTAGGCTCCGATGTCTTGCCTCAGTATCTGAATGATGATCGCTTAGGGCGTGTGTTAGATCGTCTCTATCAAACGGGCATCACATCTGTGTTTTTGGCCATTTGCCTGGAAGCCGTCAAGCGCTTTGACGTTAGCTGTGAGCGAGCCCACTTAGATGCCACGTCGATGAGTGTGTCTGGGGACTATGTACAATCGACTGATACGGGTTCCCTAGCCGCAACGGTGCCGATTCAAGTCTGCCATGGCTATTCGCGTGACCATCGCCCTGACTTGAAACAGTTTGTGATGAATCTGGTGTGCTGGGGAGATGGCGATATCCCAGCCTTCCTCGAACTGGCCGATGGGAATCAATCGGATAAAGCTCGCTTTGCCGGACTCCTCGGCGAGTTCCAGCAACAATGGGAGTTTGAAGGGGTCCATGTTGCCGATTCGGCGCTCTACAGTGCCGATAATGTGCAGCAATTGGGAAGCTTGCGGTGGATCTCTCGGGTACCGTTAACCCTGGCCCAAGCCAATGCCCTGATTGAAGACATCGACGACAGTGCTTTTCGTCCCAGTCAGCGCGACGGGTATCGCATCGCTGAGGTGTGTTGCACCTATGGCGATGTACAGCAACGGTGGATTGTGGTTGAATCGAGCCACCGTCAAGCCTCGGACTTGAAACAATGGGAGAAGCGGTGCGCCAAATCCACCCAACGCAAACAAACTGAGTTAGACCGTCTTAGCCATCAACCGTTTGCGTGTGAAGCGGATGCCCAGAAGGCAGTAGAGCGGTTTGAGAAGACCTTAAACTACCATCTCATCACGGACTCTAACATCGTTAAACAGGCTCACTATGGCCACCCCGGACGACCGGCCAAAACCGCCCCACCGACCTCCGTGAGCTATCACGTTCAGGCCACCTTGACACTCGACCCTGAGGCCGACGCCCTGCAACGGCGCAGAGCAGGACGATTTATCCTGGCCACCAATGTCTTGGCATCACCTGAGATCCCTCTGGAGGAGGCAGACACTGACTCAATCCACCTTTCAACCGATGAGATTCTCTCCGAATATAAGGCGCAACAGGGCACCGAGCGAGGGTTTCGGTTTCTAAAAGACCCATTATTTTTCACCTCCAGTGTCTTTCTTAAATCCCCTGAGCGCATCATGGCGTTGGGGATGATTATGGGCCTGTGTTTACTGGTCTATAATCTAGGCCAGCGACAACTTCGAAATGCTTTGAAAGTTGCCCATGAAACCCTGCCTAACCAACTTGGTAAACTGACTGAAACGCCGACGCTACGATGGGTCTTTCAATGTTTCATGGCCATTCATATGGTCAGTATTAATGGCCAACAGCAGATCGTAAATCTGACCGAAAATCACCGAAACATTCTGCGTTTCCTTGGCTCTGCTTCACAAGCCTACTACTTACTCTGTTGAGAAAACGCATTATTGTCAATGTGCCACTTAAGAGGGCGGAATGTCGGTTTAAACCTAATGTCGTCACATCGCTATGGGTGAGGTCTCTGCCAAGCATGGTAAGGCTAAACCAACAGCTGTGTCCAAACTCGTGGGTAAGTGCTATGTAGAGTCAGATTATAGACGCTACATAGCTTTAGCTGAATTGCTTGAACTAATGGGAGGTTGAAGTTTGCACAGGCGAAGAGACAAAAAAAGATCCCTAGGATAGGAGAGAGAACCCCTAGGGATCGATAGAATAAGTTTGAGGTGACAGTTAAAACTAAGGTAATTAGCTGTTGGCTACGTTGCTGGTGTAAGCATCACCACCAAAGGCATAGGTCCGTTCGCTGAAATCAGTCTCACGACCGGTAACCAACTTGGCAACAGTCTCGAAACCTTCGGAGTTCCAGTTGCGCTCGTGGATAGGCTTGGACTGCTCTCCGAGGAAGTAGGCCTGGGTGCCAATAACGGCGGCAGCTAACCAACCCACAATAATGACGGCTAATAAAATTCCAAACATAGTTTTGTCTCCTGACGGTAAAACGTGTTGTGAAGAGGACAGGCGTTGACGGATCAATGCTGTTTACGTGAACTAGCTCACGGCTAGGGCAGTCAGCGTCAATGCACTGATGAGTAACGTGGCGAGACCACCCTGGAGCAGATAACGACGCTGCTGCTCAGGTGCGGGATAGGACGCTAGATACATATTGGGCTCTGTGGCGTAGTTATTGAGCTGCCCGGTTTCGTTAATGGTGGTGTACATAATGGGATGTCCTAATGTGATGACTGGTTTCTTATGTAAATCAATGTAACGCAAAATGTAACGAATTGCAAACTTGCTTGACAAACTTGCTTTTGCTGCGTTCGTAAATCAAGGCGATGAATGGCTATAGGGCATCGTGGCCAGCGGGGCGGTAAGCCGCGCTGGCGAAGACTGTAACTGGGTTTAAGGTGTGTTAGACGGTGGCGGTTCCGCTGGCTAGGCGGGTGACGAGGGCTGAGATCGCGACCGGAAAATACAACGTTAGGTCTAATTACTCGGCGGCAGCTGCTCCGGCTGCACTTGCTCTATCTGGGATAGCGGCACGTTGAGGACGTCGGCCAGCTGCGCCAGGTCAGCGGTAAAGGCAGTGGCACCAATGGTGAGCGTAGTTGCGATCGCAACCAGCTTTTTCAACCGCCGACCGATGCGGTCTTGGTCGGGCTGCTCTTCTGCAAGGTCGCGTTCCAGGATGTCGAGGGCGTCGTTGGCGTCGTCTTTTTGGTCGGTGGGGAAGGTTTGGGCCTGGTCGCGGAGGGCGGCGATTAGACGGGTGATGTCTTCGGTGTTGGAGCCGTAGTTGTTGATTGTTCCGCCGATTTGGTCGCCTTGGACGGTTTCGGCGAAGCCGCCTGCGAATTGGGCTTCTCGAAGGTCGTACTTAGGAGTTTCTTGTCCTTCAGCCATTTTCTCTACCACCTTAGAAAGTCGTGTTCGTTCATCGCGCTCAACCTTGAGAATTGATTGAATATCGTCTAGGTGAGCACCTTGTAATCGAAGTTGTTTCTTATATTGTGATTCAATCTGTTTGAGGTTAATCTCGTAGCGCTCATAGGCAACCTTCTCAATTTCAGCCTTATCTGCTTCTGGTGGCACGGCCAAACGAATTTCAAAGCTACTCTGGGCTTTGCGCTCAATGCCTTGAACCGCTAAGTTCTCATCACCATACTCGGATTGCAAATCTTGAAATGATGAGAGGAAGGCTTTCCAGTCAACGCTATCAACAAAGAACAGATCGACAGTTTCTAGAAACTTTTGAAACCGTTGGGTAAACTCTCCTGGTTGGAAGCTACCGCCATAAGGACGACGTTCTTGCAAATTTTCTTTGAGATAGGCATGCTCACAAACAACATCTTTCAAGTTGGTAGCACTGTTAATATGCCAGTCTTCAATGCAAGCACCTGTTAAGATAGCGCTCTCAAAATTAGTATCCAACATTCGAGCTCGGCGCAGGCTGGCTCCACTCAGATTGGCATAATTCAAAGTGGCTCCACTCAGGTTGGCCTCACTCAAGTTTGCAAAAGATAAATTAGCTGCTCCAAGGTTAGCTGCCCCAAGATTAGCTGATCTAAGGTTAGCTAAAGCCAGGTTAGCTCCACGCAGGTTGGCTGCTCTAAGGTCAGCTTCCATCAAGTCGGCTCCCATTAGATCGCCCCCACTCAGGTCGATTTCACAAAGGTTCGCTCCATTCAGTTTCAAGTCAGACAGGTCGGCTTGAAACCAGTCAAGTTGAACATTAGGATTCTTTTCTCTCCACTGATTCCATTCTTTTACTCCCTGTCGCAACCGATCTAAGTGCTCTGCATTCGTCACTTCATCACCCTCACCTCAGCAACTCTACCGACACACCTGAAATCTTTCGCTTTCCTTCAACAACAACTTTCAATATCTCCAACGCAGGCCGCTCCGCCTCAATCAGCCTCGCCACCCGCGTCACCTGACTCGCTCGTATATACTCACTCACCCGGCCCTTATGGCTATCCCAGCGATAGTAATAACTCACGCTAGGATTCGCCCGCTTCTTATTACCAGTCCGCTCCTCAATCCAGCCTGAGGCATTACCAGGAGCCCGATGCTTCCGCCGACTTCCCTCCGCATCCAGCGGCTTACGCACCATCGTCCGTCGTCCCCCAGAACGCGGATCTACACGCTGATAGACCACCGGCTCAGACAACAACGCCAGCTGCGTATCGTTCAGAATGTCATCCGTGCGCAGCTGCCCCGCTCGTTCTGCTTTGAGCACACGCTTACGGCCCATTTGTTTAAGGTCATAGGTGCCATGGCAGGGAGCACAGAGCGCTTTTAGGTTGTTGAGATCGCAATTCCCAGGCTCATGATCTAAGTGAGCAACGGTCAACGTAAACCGCCCCAACCGCGCCACCGGCTCCGCGTCTTCGACCACATCCCACAGCTCCGACACCTTGGGATGATTGGAGCGCTCGATTCTGGTGATGGCGTCGTCCGGCGACTCCCCAGGCTGACGACAGGGTCGCCCGCATTCGGTACAACACCAGTTGGCTTCGGTTTTGATTTCTAGGGCTAGCTCCTCCCAGTTTTCAGGATAAAGACTGCGGTCCATTGGCATGGTTCTATCCTCCCGTTAACCGAGACATTGTCGCTAAAATCTTCTGCTGTTCCGGCGTTAGTTCAACCGCTTCAGTAATCGCATCCACCATCATTGGCTTGAGTTGAGCTTCTAGCTCGTCCCAGGAGTGCGATGCTCCGCTGGAGCGGCTACGCCAACGCAACTCCTCAAACGGTACCCACTGCTCATCCACCAGACACACCATGGTTGTCTCGCCCTGACGTTGGGACGCCAGCACTAAGCCACGTCGCCGCGCTTCGTCGTACCAGGTCGCCCAGTCGCTGTTGTCGGTCGGCTGCTCCGGCTGGGCATTCAGTGTTTCGGCGATTAGCTCGCCTAGCGCAGGCATGGACACCTCTGAGGTATCAAGAGGACGCGCGGTTAGTTCAACGCAGTCAGTAATCGTTTCGTCGATCAGGTCGTCGGCCACCAGCGCCGCTTTTGCTTTATAAAACTGGCGTTCGGGAAAATTCCAGCGTTGGCAGAACTCAGCCACACTCTCGATTTTCCAGGGTTCTCCTGGGGGGCGATGGGCCAAGAGCAAACAATGCAGATAACCCTTAGGCGTGTAGTGCTCTGCTTCCCATAGCTGTTTGATATCGTCTGGAGACAGATTCATAGCATCACCCCGCTTGCCGCATGTCGTCCGCAGCTGCGCCCGGAGGCCCCGCCGCTAAATCCCATTCTGCCTGGAGCTGCAGGATATCGATATGACAGCGATCAGCGTCGACCTGCAACTGCGGGGTGATCGGGGTTTGGGTAGCTATGGCATTTTTCAAACGATGCAATACGGCTGACGGTTCTAGCTCCGGTACTGGCTCAGAATTCTGTTCTGGGGGAGCTGGCTTCCAGCGGGGACCATCCGAGCCGATATCGATCTTCCATTCAGGGTGGGTTGCGATCGCATTTTGAATCCCTTTACGCATGGGCGTTATAGACCACAGTTTTTGATAACGTGCCAGTTTCGCCTCAATGCTCTCATCTTCTGACTCAGGCGCTTCTGAGGGCAGCGGCGGCGGAAGGGGATCTATTTGCTGTTGGACAGATTGCCATGCCTCATATTCACGCAAGTTGGCAGGATTGACGCTCTGTTTCTCTAGCCACAGTTCCCGAAGTGTCGGTGGATCTGGTAAACGACTGGCTTTAGCAAGCAACCAATCTCTGTAATTTGGTTCGATTTCAAAATTAAGAATTTGGTTTTCTCTCTTTTTTAGAGAATTCTGATCTTGATTGAAATCTAATGAATGATATTGAGGAGTCTTAGAAATCTTGATATCAAAAGCTTTCAGCGATTCATTTTCCGAAATTTCGGACTGAGTTCCGATTTCTCGGACTGGAGTTTGATTTTCTGGACTGGATCCCGAAATTTCGGACTGAGTTCCGATTTCTCGGACTATTTTTTTGTCAGAGTATTTTTCGGGTGACTTGCTACCTGCTCGGTTTCGGACCCGTAAGGAAACATCTTCAAACTCAAACAGCTGCTCGCGCTCTAGAACGGACAGCGCATCGTAGTAAGTCGATTTACTAATCCCTAAGCGTTGTCTAGCCATTTGACCACTGGTATCCACAAACCGATTGCCGAAGGGATCTACAAGGGAAAAGTACAGGACTGTACGGTACTGAGCAGCGGTTAACTTTGCATCTATCAAACGGTTAACCGCTGCTTCATCCAAAAGCACGTAGCGTGAACTTTCTTCCAGGGGGCTGGAAGAATTACGTATTTTTGTCATATAATCAGACCAGCTATTTTGAATTTTGCTTGACTGCAGCAATGCAACCAAGCCTTTGACCCATCTCTGCCAGGAGGTGGGTTTTTAACTTTTTAGCCCTATCTCTGCGAAACAAGGGGACTTGCTTGACAAAGGTGGCATAATGAAGCCAAGAATTACCACTAACGGTAATTCTTGAAACTCCAATCAAAGTTGTTTGTAATCATACACCAAGTGATTACTTTTTAAAGTAACAGGATGAATTTTTCCAAAGCCTTTGATCTCACTCTGAAGGAATTCGGTCTAACTGGTAAGTCCCTTGCAATCAGTACAGGGTTGCGGGAAGCCACAGTTAGCAATTTTCGCAACGGAAGCGACATACGTTCAGATAACCTGGAAAAACTGATTGGAGCCTTGCCGCCTGAAGCTAAGCAGTTTTTATTTCTTAAAGTCTTTGTTGACGATTTAACCCCCGAAGCTATTGCTACCATGCTGGGTCTATTAGCAAGCCGACTAAAAGAAACCCAAAGTAGCGAAGATCACATGGACAGTTCAGTAGTCTCGCCAAGCCTGACGTCTGCATAAGTGTACATAGTGACTTCTATGTGGGTGAAAAACACAGGAATTCAATGAATAGCGCAGATAAAAAGTCATCTGAGAGTTTAATTACTGAAATTTACCAATGCATTGAACAGCTATCGATACCGGAAAAGCCGCTCTGTCACAGCATTTAATCAGTACAAACGAGTTAACCGTTGTTGTCAGCAGTCGAGCAACGTTTATTTTCCTGAAACCCAAGGCTCTGTAGTTGTGCAATAGGCTATCGACCATCGTTGTTTTCGAGTCTGTCTAGCGTGAGCAAGCGAATCACATAAAAGCCGTGAGAAGGGAGAAGACTTTCTCACGGCTTTTATGTGTTCAAAATAGGCAGGGTACAAGCTGAGATCGCAACCCACCACCCCTGTGACCCCTATCACCACATTTCCTCAGCTAAATTCAGAAACCCCTTAAGCAACCTTCAGTTACCCGTCAGATAGCGTTCAGCTACCCCCGGCATTCTTGTAATCAATGAAGCAAGTAAACACACTTCACTGATACCTAAGGAGCTTTAACCATGAAACGCACACTGCTTTCTGCTTCAACCGTTCTCGTTGCTGCCGCTGCGATCGCACCCGTTGCTGCCGCCGTTGAGCCCGCTAGCTTCAATATTCAGTCCGCTCGCCTCGAAGCCCTTGACCGCCGCACTAAGAATACCATTCACAAACTACGCCTTGAGCATCTCAACAACCAGACCAAGGCCATCGCAGATATTCAAGCTACTCGCTTAGAGGCCCTAGACGCCCGCACTAAAACAACAATTGAGCAACCAATCCAGGTTGAATATCTGAACAACCAAACTAAGGCCGTCGAAGACATCCAAGCTGCTCGGATAGAGGCCCTAGACGCTCGCACCAAGAACAGCGTTCACAAGTTACGTCTGGAGCACCTTAACAACCAAACTAAAGCCGTTGAGGATATTCAAGCCGCTCGTTTGGCAGCATTGGACGCTCGCACCAAAGCTATCGATAACATCCAGGAAGCTCGCCTAAACGCGCTGGACGCTCAGGCTAAGTCCGCGAACAGATGACCGAACTGTTGCGGTACTCAGGCTTGGTTGCCCGGTGCAGACTCCGTAATCTGTGAAAGGCTTCATTCCCAGGGCACCCTTTTTTCACTCAAACTAACGGTTACGAATCGTTGCCTCGCTAACGTCCAACCGTTCAGCGATTTGTACAGGGGGTTCGAGTCGTAGCGTGAGCTCCTGTTCCATTCCTGCTCAAATGCCGAGACCAACTAATTCAAGGATTTGTCTCAGTCCCTGGATGTCGACCGTTATATCCACTCTGTTGTTATGCTTGAGCTTCGCCCAAACCTCTGGATTGTAGTTCTGTGGAGGAGCGGGGATAAGCGTCCCTTTTCCCACTAAGTAATAATAGTTTAGTCCTAGTTGATTGCTCAAAATCCAGTAACAAGGGTTGATATATTCTGGCGGGAAAATGTCGATTATTTTGGTACCTGGCTGACAGAAAATGATATTCGTTAATGCAGAACCGTGAGGGGCAACAATACAATCTGCTGTTGCAAAGATTTTTGCTTGTTCAGTAACTGATCGCCCAGCCAGCGTTATGCTGCGGAAACCCAGAGTCTCTAAATACTGAACAACCTCGATCTCGTTGCATACTCTTCTTGTTTTAGCATCATCCCGGCTAATGTAGAGATACTTTCCACTGATAACCTCACCATTTTCTACTTCATTGTCGTTCAAAATGCGCTTACGCAAAAAATCAATCACCCAGGGTTTAGGGACATTACGCGGAATAGAGGGGACGATAAGTCTGCTGGCCTTAATATGACTGTATTTCCGACTAAATAAAATCTTCGCATCTGGAATACCAACTTTCTGAAGTGTTTCCTTCTGAAAGGGTAAATGAACCTTATTGATGATAAATTTGTCGATGGAATCGAGGGCAATACCGCTTTTCTCTAGAAGATGATATCTTGACAGAATATCAAACATCCAGTGCCAATAAGTATTACCACCTGCAGTTGCTAAAACAGCGACAGTTTCTTTAAGGTAAGAGACCTGAGGCAATTTCATCCTGAAAAAGATAGAGTGTTTTCCCTGGTTATAATCAAACTCTCTGGATAGATCACTTAGTAAGTAGTCGTCAGGGGTGATTACACTTGCAGACGAACTATAAATTCGCCCATCTGAGATGGTAACCAAAAAGTCGATAGGACTTTCATAATTTGGAGCACCTAATAATCTGCGAAACTGCCATGGAGGATCAATTTGCAACCCTTTAGGGTCTTCTATTTGCCTCCTGACCTCTGCTGGATAAAGCGCTTGATAGTGTGCCTGAAAATTACAATCCTTGGCTTGAGATCTAACAAACCAATCATAAGTTTCTTCATAAATATCTTTAGGAGGCCCCCAGTATTCTGAACTAGTGGGAAATTTACTAATTATTTTGGCCAGTAAGTATCTGCCAAGTTTCTTAGCTATTTTGTATTCTTTTTCTATATCCAAACTTAACTGTTTTTTGATCGTCACAATATCAACCTAAAATAATGCTTTTTACAGATGCTAAGTGTGATGGATAGCCAATACGAACCTTGCCGGCAGTCGAAAATCTTAATGGCTATCTGACTCGTCTGCATCATTGCGGCAGAGAGTTTAGCTCAATAGACCTTGAAAGTGCTCACCATCATTCACAATTTTCATCTCCAATGTCCCGATGGGATAATTGCTGCTCAGCACTTATTTGACTATAAATCTCTTGACTTGTTTGAGTGAATTTTAGACCATATGGGTGCTCTTTTCCTGGTTCACCGATCGTCACTCCAGCCCATCTCAACCTTTAGGATGGAATGAAGATCTACGACTGCCTTCGTCACTGACCAGCAGTCATCGCCCAATCATCGGACTGATGCCGATGAGGAAAACCTTGAACTGATAGCTCCTAGGGAGGTTGGGGGAGGTTATATCTCCATGAGATCGCAGGAGTTTTCAAGCTTCCCCCCAACTTTTTGGCACTCTCCAACCACAGCGCCCATAGATGTATCTCACTGATTGATAGAAACAACAGTGATAAATAACAACGTTAACGTTTGTATCAGAGAAGAGATACTGAAGCACCGTAGGAATATCCTAAGGACATGGGCTGAAAGGCTCATAGCCACAACAAAAGGAGGTCTAACGATAGATATTTCGATAGAATTATCCGACTGTTCAACAACAGCACCCAAACACATCACTGATATTTCTTCTTACTTGCACTAGAGAGCTCTGTTTATAGTAGGTTTGCCTGATATACAACAACTCTGAAAGGTTTTGCTTAATGTAGAAGAGTTCCTCAGTCAGTTGTTCTGGGTGCTGCTGTGCTTTAAAGCTATGATCGCAACCCAAGCCCAGTAATCTTAATGGTTGTATAAGGAGACCATGGGATTATTTGGCAAAGGCTCCTATGTAACTCTCTCTGGCCTAGAGTGGATTCATGAAAAGAGTGCTTTATTGAATTCCACTTTATATCTAAACCGAAGCCCCCATGAGCCTCAGCGTCCGTGGGGGCTTCGGTTTATTGAATCGATATTGGGCGATTACGCACTGACCAGTCAGCGCTGGCGCGATCGCAATCGCCCACTGCCCTCTGTGACCCCCATCACCACATTTCCTCAGCTAAATTCAGAAACCCCTTAAGCAACCTTCAGTTATCCGTCAGATAAGCCTCAGCTACCCCCGGCATTCTTGTAATCAATGAAGTCAATCACTGATTCCTCAAGGAGCTTTAACCATGAAACGCACACTGCTTTCCGCCTTAACTGTTCTCGTTGCATCCGCTGCGATCGCACCCGTTGCTTCCGCCGTCGAGCCCGCTAGCTTCAATATTCAGTCCGCTCGCCTCGAAGAACTCGACGCACGCACTAAGAATTCCGTCCACAAACTACGCCTTGAGCACCTCAACAACCAAACCAAGGCCATCGAAGATATCCAAGC
>NZ_AWNH01000049.1 GCF_000482245.1 Leptolyngbya sp. Heron Island J
CCCTCTGGATTGTCACATTTGGAATAATGAGCGATGATACACGTCAACATCGTCGCAAAGGGTAGCCTCTTATCGATATCGTCGTCCAAACCGTAGACCATCTAGGCATCGTCGCGGGTATTGTCGATGAGCTGGGTGTGGTTGAGACCATCAATGAGTGTCTTGGCCAAGATCCGCATGAGCAGATCAGCGCCGGGATAGCAGTAAAAGCGATGATCTTGAATGGGTTGGGGTTTGTATCTGCCCCGTTGTATTTGTTCGAGCAGTTTTTCGAAAGCAAAGCCACCGAGCATCTGCTAGGCTCCGATGTCTTGCCTCAGTATCTGAATGATGATCGCTTAGGGCGTGTGTTAGATCGTCTCTATCAAACGGGCATCACATCTGTGTTTTTGGCCATTTGCCTGGAAGCCGTCAAGCGCTTTGACGTTAGCTGTGAGCGAGCCCACTTAGATGCCACGTCGATGAGTGTGTCTGGGGACTATGTACAATCGACTGATACGGGTTCCCTAGCCGCAACGGTGCCGATTCAAGTCTGCCATGGCTATTCGCGTGACCATCGCCCTGACTTGAAACAGTTTGTGATGAATCTGGTGTGCTGGGGAGATGGCGATATCCCAGCCTTCCTCGAACTGGCCGATGGGAATCAATCGGATAAAGCTCGCTTTGCCGGACTCCTCGGCGAGTTCCAGCAACAATGGGAGTTTGAAGGGGTCCATGTTGCCGATTCGGCGCTCTACAGTGCCGATAATGTGCAGCAATTGGGAAGCTTGCGGTGGATCTCTCGGGTACCGTTAACCCTGGCCCAAGCCAATGCCCTGATTGAAGACATCGACGACAGTGCTTTTCGTCCCAGTCAGCGCGACGGGTATCGCATCGCTGAGGTGTGTTGCACCTATGGCGATGTACAGCAACGGTGGATTGTGGTTGAATCGAGCCACCGTCAAGCCTCGGACTTGAAACAATGGGAGAAGCGGTGCGCCAAATCCACCCAACGCAAACAAACTGAGTTAGACCGTCTTAGCCATCAACCGTTTGCGTGTGAAGCGGATGCCCAGAAGGCAGTAGAGCGGTTTGAGAAGACCTTAAACTACCATCTCATCACGGACTCTAACATCGTTAAACAGGCTCACTATGGCCACCCCGGACGACCGGCCAAAACCGCCCCACCGACCTCCGTGAGCTATCACGTTCAGGCCACCTTGACACTCGACCCTGAGGCCGACGCCCTGCAACGGCGCAGAGCAGGACGATTTATCCTGGCCACCAATGTCTTGGCATCACCTGAGATCCCTCTGGAGGAGGCAGACACTGACTCAATCCACCTTTCAACCGATGAGATTCTCTCCGAATATAAGGCGCAACAGGGCACCGAGCGAGGGTTTCGGTTTCTAAAAGACCCATTATTTTTCACCTCCAGTGTCTTTCTTAAATCCCCTGAGCGCATCATGGCGTTGGGGATGATTATGGGCCTGTGTTTACTGGTCTATAATCTAGGCCAGCGACAACTTCGAAATGCTTTGAAAGTTGCCCATGAAACCCTGCCTAACCAACTTGGTAAACTGACTGAAACGCCGACGCTACGATGGGTCTTTCAATGTTTCATGGCCATTCATATGGTCAGTATTAATGGCCAACAGCAGATCGTAAATCTGACCGAAAATCACCGAAACATTCTGCGTTTCCTTGGCTCTGCTTCACAAGCCTACTACTTACTCTGTTGAGAAAACGCATTATTGTCAATGTGCCACTTAAGAGGGCGGAATGTCGGCTCTAATGTCACTGTTTGCGTTTGGCTGCGGAATTCACCACTGCGGCGAGCCAGGGTTGCTTCCAGTTGATCAATCTCAGCCTGGAGAGCCGCGATCATGCGTCTGTCATGTATTCCCCCTGTAAACCAGCGTCGGAAAAGCACATCCGATAGTTGGGAGCGCTTGGCCGTCAGCTGGTTGAGTAAGGATTGGTCTTCGGGGTTCAGGTTCTGGCGCAACGTTTGCAAACCATGGGTAACCGTATCGAGGATCAGACCTTTACGCCGCAGGATTGTAGTCAGCGCCAGACGAGCTGCCGCAGGATTCTCAGGCGCACCTTGGAGATGTAGTGAGACTGTTCCATTGAGGGTGCCAACCAGAGTTTCCAGATATGCGAGTTGTTGCGCTTCAGACCTGGCAGCCAGGATAATGGCGATATTTTTTTCATCAATGCTGATGGCCCGAGTCTCAACATCCATAGCCCGGTCTGCTTCTCCTTGAACCTGATAGAGCCTTGCCAAACTATGGAGGTTCATCGCCACATCTGGATGCTCGGTCCCAAGTGCCTGCTCTCGGATTTCTAAAGCCCGCTGCAGGTGAGACTCAGTTTTACGATAGTCTCCTAAAGCACTGTATAGCTCTGCCAAACTGTGGAGGTTAGTGGCCACCTCTGGAGACTCTGAGCCCAGCATTGTTTCTTGAATGTCCAGAGCCTTTCGTAGGAGTGGTTCGGCGTCACGGTAGTTGCCCTGGGCCTGATATAGCTCTGCCAAGCTACGGAGACTGCGGGCAATATCCGGGTGCTCGTCCCCCAGCGTTTCCTTTTGAATGTCCAGGGCCCGCTGCAGGAGTGGTTCGGCGTCACGGTAATTGCCCTGGGCCTGGTATAGCCCTGCCAGGCTACGGAGACTGCGGGCAACATCCGGGTGCTCGTCCCCCAATCTTGTTTCTTGAATGTTCAAGGCCCGCTGCACAAGTGGTTCTGCTGCATAATAATTACCCAAAGCACTATAGAGATCTGCCAGGGTTTGCAAACTAACAGCGACGTCCGGGTGCATGTTCCCCAACTCTTTTTCTTGGATTTCTAATACTTGCTGCAACAGCTGTTCGGCCTCACGGTAATTGCCCTGGGCCCTATGCAGTCCTGCCAGACTCCGCAGATCGGTCGCCACATCTGGAGATGTTGTCCCTTGTGCATTTTTCTGGATCTCTAAGGCCCGCTGATAGAGAGATTCTGCCTCGCGGTAGTTGCCCAAAGCACTATAGAGCTCTGCCAGTCTTTCGAGGCTGGTAGCGATATCCAGGTGCTCTGGTTCTAAAATAGTTTCCTTGATTGCCAGAGCACGCTCTGCCAGAGGCGTGGCAGCCAAGAAATTGCCTTGATCTTTGAGCCAGATCACCTCTTGCTCTAGCTGTTCCGCTTCTTTCCATTCCAGGTCCGTTGGGGTTGTTTTTTGCACAGTGAGCGTGTAACTGCCTGATTCGCCTGGTTGAGCAGAGGTCACAATAATTTTTTGGTCAAGATATGGGCTGAATTTGCCCTCTAAGCCTGCGAAGAAACCGCCGAAGCCCAGTATCATCCTCGCATTGTTGCCAATACCGCTATCGTTATCATCCATGACACGCAAAAAATCACCTCCTGAACAGGAAACTCCACCCCAAGGATCTGGAATGCAAATCAATGGGAATTCTGTTTCAAGAGAGAGATAGGTGTCAAACTCACTGCTACTCAAATCAACGGTAATCTGATCCCCAGATTCCGCTCCATCATAGATAAACTCGTCGTAATATTTACCGTCCCTCAAGGTCTTGTCACCATCATCCAGATTGCCGATAACAGTAAACTCAGTCAGATCGTCAGTATCTGCTGATTCGTCTTGTAGTACGGGAGCGGAATTGGTTGTCTCCTCTGATTCGTCTTGTTGTGTAGGAGTGGAGTTGGTTGTTTCTTCTTCGGCATAAGCAGTGAGCGTCTGGCCGATGACAAGTCTGGGTAACCCAGCCAAAACCCCGACAACCCCAACTATTAGTAGCTGAAGCATCCAACAATTGCCATGGGGCAGGCTACTTCCAGCTGGTCTTGATTGCTTAAGTTCAACGTTATGCATTTCAGCGTTTTGAGATGCATGCTTTTATTGACATGCGACCCACCCTCTTACTTCTCAATGTCAAGCATCATCAAAAATAAATCCTGAATGATTTCATCTCGATTTTCATGGCCATTGAAGCCAGCGATTTTCCAGCCTTCTGAATCTTCAAGCACCAGGAACTGCCAGAAGATTGGGCGGCTTTCGGTCAAGACTTTGACGTAAACTAGCTGTGTCCTGAACGGGGTTTCAGAACTTGTTAGCGAAATGGTCCCCAGCATTTCATAGGACTGCCAATCTCCAAAGGATTCGAAAATTGCGACAAATGCAGGCATTGCTGGGGAGTTCCGGATCTCGTCAGCAAGCTCGGGAATCATGGCGTCTAACCATTTCTCAAAGGCCTGTTCGACTTCACCAGATGAGAGTGCGGCGTCAAATCCTGCTTGAACTAGGCTTGAAGCAGTAGCATAGTCAGCATCTGAAAACCCTGGTGAGGCCTTCAGCGCTGCTAGTTCAGTAGTCGGAATAGTCGGTGGTGTTAGGGCTGTTGCTTGGGCAGGATAACTCCAACCAACCACAGTACCCATCAAAAGCGTAAAACTGGTTAGACAGGTCGTAATAGAGTGCAAAGGTTTCATGAATACCTCCTTGTCCTACTGCCCGATGCTCGGATTCATATAGGAAGCAAAAGATGCACCCGCTGCGATCGCTACCCTCAAGCAGACGGCACGCAGCTCAAATTCTCTACCCTCATTATCGCTCTATATCAAGCTGAAGAGATAAAACCATTACGAAGCGAAACTTCCAGTTTCCACCCCTGAGCTCTTGCTAAAGTCCTCAAAATCAACATTCTGTCATCAAGAGCTGCCCTACTGTATAGAGCGCCGAATCACCGCAAATTATGTTTTTTGTCGGAATCAACACACTATTGTTGCAGTCCCAATTCCTGGATTATTTGCGCCAGTATCTCTGGGTGCTTGGACGTGGTCAAATGCCCACCAGGCAGGCAATACTCGCATATCAACCGTATTCGTCCAAGCGTTCCCTGGCCTTCACAATCTGGTTTGGCTCAAACGGATCGCCTTCACTGCCCACGGGGTGAAACATTTCTAGCAAACCTAAAGCTCACACGTTTAATGCAATCTGTGTAGCGCCATTATGCAGCAATCAACTATAATCGCGCAGCATTTTTTTAATTTCGAGCGTGTGCATTTCTTCTTGTCCAATTTTGGTGCGGGTATATTCTTCTAAATAAATGCTGGCGTCTTGAACCACATCTAGCAGTTTTTTATACATATCTAAAGCCTTTTGTTCATGGTTGAGACTCTCTGATAAGAGGTCTCTAACTGAATGACGATTATTTTCTTCAATGGTCGAAATTTTCTGGTTAGGATGACCTTCTAACCCAGTGATGATCTCCCCAGCTTCTTGAGCATGGAGTAATGACTCATTGGCCTGAGCCTTAAAAAAATCTACAATCGGAATTCGATTAGGCCCAGTCGCCATTAATGAGCAGTGGGTGTAGCGCACCACACCAGCCAGCTCAAATTCCATAATTTGGTTGAGTAGCTCAATGGTTTGTTGAGTATCGAGATCTTTCATACAGGTATAGCAAGCATCAACGAATTCTGATTATAAGCGCGGAATCGGCGTTGGTAAATCGGGGGATGAATTAGGCTTGAACCCCCACCTCTCCAAACTTGAGATCTTTTGCAGGGCTTGAGTAGGGGAGCGTCGAAGTGGATGTCACTTAGCAGGTCAGAATTATGAAATTATTGAGAATTACTGTCATTATTGCTTTAATATTGTTATGACCCTAATCTAAAGCTGAACAGGTAGCCGTTAATCGCTGGTTAATCAGAACTTGGGGATGTCTCCAGGTTGTTTCATGTTTCTTCTAAATTCCTGTGCTGGCTGTTCTCTCAATCTACAGGTGTACCCTGGTGTAGCTTTATCCATTGATCCAAATTGAGATAGCAAGGATAGCAAAGCGTCAGAAATTTTATATCTGCTGCCAGCCGTTAAATGGCTTTTTCATAACACAATTACTTAGGAGATAAAATGATGCCTATTCCAGTATTGGACTATAATCCAACGTCTCAAAATATCAGAGTTTCAGCTCTAGATATTGGCAATGAAGAGAGCCCCAAGATTTATTCCACTAACAATTTATTGCAATCCCAAGAGATGGATGCGCTGATTTACGCAGCCTATCGACAAATATTTAATGAACAGCAGACAATTACCTATCATCGTCAGCGATTTTTGGAATCACAACTGAGAAGTAACCAGATTACAGTGTTGGAGTTTATTCGAGGACTGACCACAGCGGACAGTTTTCGTCGCTATGTTTATGACTGCAATAACAACTATCGGTTTGTTCAACTGTGTATTCAGCGTATTTTGGGTCGAGATATTTACAATCAGGCCGAAGCTCGATCCTGGTCGATTGTATTAGCAACTCAAGGTTTAACTGGGTTTATTGATGCTCTATTAGGCAGTGAGGAATATTTAGAGGCGTTTGGTGATGACATTGTGCCCTATCAACGGCGACGCATCTTACCTCAACGTGAGACTGGCGAATGGCCCTTTGCGCGTATGGCTCGTTATGGTTCTGACCATTTAGAGCAGTTAATTGAGCTAGGACATGACTATGTGTCAAAACCACGGGGACTCTACTGGTGGGAGTTTCCAAAAGCGCCTACGTCACCCTTAGCGTATGTAACAGCTAGTCTGGTGGCCTTTTCAGTACTCTACTTGATTGTGGTTGTTCCCATTGTTTCGCCGTAAAAGGTAGTACGTCACAAAAGTTAAAAAAGGAAGTGTTCTCAATAAGCTGAGGATCAATTAGAGTTTACTTGAGTCTTATTGACATTTAAAGTCAATAAGACTCACTTTTTGACTACAGGACTCATCACTATGACCACGTCTGTTGCAACTGACCGGGTGCCCTATTGGGTCAGCACATTATCGGTAGACGGTTGCTCATCACGGGAATGGCTAGCGAAGGCTCATTTCTGCCTAGGGCCAGGTGATCCAGGATGTGGGCGGTCGTGTGGCTGCACCAACTGAACAAGTGGCTATTAGCCAGTTAAAGGGCTAGGCATTTTTCCAATAAGCGAAATTAAAGGTAAATCATGACTGCAACTGCAATGAGTAGTCGGCCAGTTTCCCAGCGGGTGGGCTGGTGGGCTGGTAACGCTCGATTCGTCGATTTTTCTGGCAAACTTCTGGGAGCCCATGTGGCTCATGCTGGGCTCATCACCCTTTGGGCGGGAGCAATGACCTTATTTGAACTGTCTCGTTACAGTCCAGATGTGCCCATGTACGATCAGGGGCTGATCCTACTGCCACACCTGGCTACATATGGTTTGGGCATCGGTGAGGGCGGCATCATTGTCGATACCTATCCCTTTCTCGCCATTGGTATGTTCCACTTAGTGGCCTCAGCTGTGTTAGGCGCAGGGGGAATCTATCACTCATTTTTGGGACCAGATCAGTTAAAACAAGACGGGTCCTTTGCGGGGTTTTTTGGTTATGACTGGAAAGATGACCGCAAGATGACCACGATTATTGGGATTCACCTGGTGCTACTGGGGCTGGGTGCCTGGTTACTGGTAGCTCAAGCCATGTTTGGCGGAGGATTATATGACCCTGACTTAGGGGCTATGCGGGTGGTAGACAATCCCACCCTGGGTGCTGGGGAGATTTTTGGCTATTTGATCGGTTCCCATGGCGAAGCTGGCATGGCAGCAGTGGATAATCTGGAGGACATTGTCGGGGGCCATGTCTGGGTTGGCTTGATGTGCGTCCTGGGCGGGATCTGGCATATTGCCACCCGTCCCTTTGGCTGGGCTAAGCAAGTACTGGTCTACAGCGGCGAAGCCTATTTGTCTTACAGCTTGGGTGCGTTGGCCTACATGGGCATTTTTGCGGGTTACTTTGTCACGGTTAACGATACAGCCTATCCAGAAGTGTTCTATGGTCCCCTGGGCTTTCTAGGTAATGCCGATGTGGTTCCTGTGCGTACCTGGTTAGCCGCGTTTCACTTTGCCTTTGGGGGATTGTTGCTGGCAGGACATCTCTGGCACGCTGTGCGCGCCAGGGCTGAAGCTCAGGGCTATAACTTTGGCAAGGGTGACTTTGTGCTGAGCTACAATCCCGAGATGGGTAACATGAACACCCCCCTCAACAGTTCTGATTTGAGCTTGCTGTGGATCAATAATCTGCCCATTTATCGTCCGGGACTGTCCCCCTTTTCTCGGGGGCTAGAGGTGGGTATGGCCCATGGATATTTTCTGTTTGGTCCCTTTGCACTTTTGGGGCCTCTACGCAATACAGACTCAGCTGACTTAGCTGGATTATTATCGGCCTGTGGCTTGATAGTAATCCTCACTTTGGGGCTTTCCCTATATGGTAGAGCTGCCTTTGTGCCAAATCAGCCCGTAGCTGGCGAACTCCCTGAAAATTTGAAATCAGCCGAGGGTTGGAGTCAATTTGCCACCAGTTTTTTTGTGGGTGGTTCTGGTGGCGCATTGTTTGCCTATCTGCTGGTGAGTAATGGTGATTTGCTACTGACCATTCAGAGTTCGGTGGGCTAATGTGCCTGTCATTTAGGTATGGCGTTTAGCACCTGAGAACGTGATGTCAGCAAGCCTCCGGAGGGGGCTTGCTTCAAGTTTTGTCTGAGCTGATGCGCCGCTGGGTCTAGCAGGGGTAAATGCGTTAGCTCCTGGGGGAGAGTGTAGCAAATTGCCAACTCTGTTTAAAAAGAATAGTTCTCAATAACTTAATTCCATGTATACTCATCTAGAGGCAAGTCTAGTTGAATTTGATTATCAATTAGATGGGAATTCGTCAGGAGGCTATGACTCCGTCGCGTTATGGTCTCCACTTTCTTCAACTTGACTAAGGGAGTCGTTATGGCCAAAGTAGGTTTATTTTATGGGTCCACTACTGGGAAGACCGCTGATGCTGCTGAGCAAGTTCAAGCAGCACTGGGGGGTGACTCTGTAGTAGATCTAGTTGAAATTGAAGATGCAGATGCTCTAGCGGGTTATGAATATTTGATCATTGCCTGTCCCACCTGGAATATTGGTGAACTGCAGGATGATTGGGCAGCCGTGTTTGATGATTTAGATGATGTGGATTTTAGTGGCAAAACCGTAGCCTACCTGGGTACTGGAGACCAAGTTGGCTATGCTGACAATTTTATGGATGCCATGGGACAGCTAGAGGAGAAAATCTCTAGTCTAGGTGGTAAGACCGTTGGGTACTGGTCTGCAGATGGCTATGAGCACGAAGCGTCGCTGGCAATTCGCGATGGTAACAAGTTTTGTGGTCTGGCAATTGATGAAGACAATGAGTCTGAGAAGACCGAGAACCGCATTAAAACCTGGGCCACTCAGATTAAGCAAGAAATGTCGCTTTAAGCTACCTGGTTTTTCCTCTCTTTAGGTAGCTTTTTCTCTTCATGGTCGATGGGTTAGGGTATGTCAAATCCAGGACGCCCATGGTTAGCCAGAAAGCCATCGACCTTTTCTAATTCTTGTTAGGGATGATTGCATCAGCTCCTCCTTACCTTCCTATTATGAGACTACTATGGCCGGATTTACGACTGTTGTTGTCCTGGCATTTTCCATTGGATTAAACAGCTTTGTATAGTGCTCTCTCAACTATGGGTTCCTCTAGATCCATGCCAACTCATCTCTACTAAGTAGAGATGAGTCTTTTTTGGATTTTAGATACGTGTGAGGGCAAAATAGGTCTCAAAACGGGCAATATACTCCAATCGGTAGTTACAATACTAGTCTCGTCATAGAATCACAATCCCTAATTTAAGTAAGGCCGTGATTCATATCAGTGCTGTCAATAGGGATAGTCAACCTAGGGGGCAAGATTTTATCAGATCTAAAAATGTTGTCTGCAGAGGCGTTCTATGGAACGCCTGTAGGGCAAAAGATAGAACCTAATTGAATCCTCATTCCCTCGTAGATCAAGTATTGCAGCTATTAGTTTAAGCTTGAGAATCAATCTCAATAGTTGCTATGCTTAATGCTGTAGCTAGCGGACAATTGATCGATGTTTCTACGTAAATCTATTCCACTTTTGCTGCTATCTTTACTATTGAGTCCGCTACCGGCGATGGCGCAGTCTGCTGAAGAGCTTGCACAGCAAGGTTTAGAGGCATATCGTGCTGGGGAATATGAGGCGGCAGCCATGGCCTGGCAGCAGATGCTTGAAATTGATCCTCAAAATGCTGATGCCTATAACAATTTGGGGGCGACCCTGTATCAGCTTGGTAGGCCAGAAGAAGCGGCTGATGCCTACCGACAAGCCTTAGAAATCGATGGGGAGAGTGCAGATACGTACAATAACCTGGGTACGGTACTTGCCCTTCAAGAAGACTATGAAGAGGCGATTGCAGCCTATGAACGAGCTATCGAGTTGAATCCAGAATTACCTGAGGCCTATGTAAACTTAGGTAATCTTTTGCCAGCAGAGCAGGCCGTCGGCGTCTATGCCAAAGCTATAGAAATAAATCCTAACTATGTTCAGGCATACAATAACCTGGGCACTGTGCTTTTTGATCTAGAACGATATGAAGAAGCCGTTGTTGCCTATAGCCGAGCATTGGAACTTGCACCTGATTTTCAAGCAGCTCGCGATAACTTAGCGTTAGCGGAAGCTGCGCTTGAGAATAGCGAAGATGTATCTACAGAATCACCTGAGGAATCACCTGAAGAGGCAGCTGAAGAGGCTAATCCTGCGGAATAGCTCACCCAGGGCTGTAAACTAGCGAAAATAGTAGTGCTAACCAGGTAAAGATTCAGGTAGTCCCAAACGTGTCAGGATATTCAGTCGATAAGGGGATGCAATCAGCTAGTTCTATCAGCGCAGATAGGCGTGTTTCAATCTGAATTCTCTGGGTCTGCTGCTGTAGCCCTCTGCCCTCCCTGTCATATTATCGGCTAAAAAATTGAGAGAATTGATTTGTGAAAGCGAAGAGCAAACTGTCAGTATCTTGAGCTAATGCTGTTTATCAGCGGTAGTGAACCAATCGGCCTGATCCGGCAATGGGATGAACTCAGTTTCTTCAGGCACCTGACCAAACTGCCAATCTTGCCAGTCCTGTTTTGCTTGCTCAATTCGGTCTTGTCGGCTAGAAACAAAATTCCACCATTTATATCGTGTTCCTAGGGGTTCTCCACCGATGACCATACAGCGACCAGCAGTCCCTGAGGTGATTTCAATAGCTTGCTCAGGTGCTAACATCACCATACGATGCTGGTCTACGGGTTGTCCATCGACGGTCAGTCCCTCAGTAACAGTGTAAACAGCGCGTTCACTGTAGCCAGTGGTTAAGGTGAAGCTACCCCCGATCGGAAACTGTAGATCCAAATAAAGGATGGGTGAAAATGTTTTGACAGGAGAGATGCGATCGCAAGCTTCCCCTGCAATGAGCTTGATCGTCACACCCTCGGTTTCCCAGGTGGGAATATCGGTGGCTGGATGGTGATGAAACCAGGGGGTAGTTTCTTCTGATGCTTCTGGTAAGGCTACCCAGGTTTGGATGCCGTGGAGAGTGGATTGTGAGTTGCGATCGCACTCTGGCGATCGCTCCGAGTGCGAAATGCCCTTACCGGCAGTCATCCAATTGACTGCACCAGGATGAATCTCCTGAATTGTCCCTAAACTATCACGGTGGAGTAATGTCCCAGCAAACAGGTATGTCACCGTGGCCAGATTAATGTGAGGGTGAGGGCGCACGTCTACCCCCTTACCCGGTGGAAAAATTGCAGGTCCCAGATGATCAAAAAAGATAAAGGGGCCTACCATCGTACGCTCGTCACTGGGCAATAACCGTCGAGCACTAAACCCACCAAGGTCTTGCACATGGGGCTGAATGATCCTTTGGATGGACTTGGTCATAGGAGATTCTTCATAACATTGGGGTGGATAGTCAATTTGAACGATCAAGCTAGTCAGACTTTTGGCTTGAGAGATCGTTCTTACTATTAAATCTCTGAGCTAAAATGACTCAGCTGTATCTCATTACCGCAAGAAACAGGGACTAGTTAGCAAACAACCAGCCCTTAAACCATTGAGTCAAGCGAGGCATGATGACATAGGACAAAAGCGCGACTGTAATTGCCACATTAACAGCTATTTTGAGCAACCAGGGCAAGAAACTAAGCAACGGGGCAATCAAAGGGCTGACTCCTAACGATACAATCATGACGCCAACCCAAATTAAGATTGCCTGTTTATAGCGTTTGGGCGCTTGAGAGTTTTGCTGTTTGGGGAGCTGAAACCAGGACTCTAAACCGGACAAAACCTGAATGTTTTCTTGTTCTTGAATCAGAGGCTTCACCCGTTCGATCCAAGTATTACGAATATCTGATCCGAGCCAGGCGGTGAGGTGGTCACATGTCGCAAACTGCAGCACAATAACGTAGTCCAATGATGAGCCAGGCTGAGGTCGGAGGATGCTGACTCCTAAGTGTCCGGCAAACTCACGGGCAACGGCTGAAATACCCTTGATCCATTCTTCGTAACCGTCTTGTCGTCCTGCCTTAACTTGATGGGTAATAACAGCCGTAACATGCTGGTCAGGTGAGCTGACACATTCAGCATTACTCAAAGATGTATTCATAGTTCAGATACTTTCCTGATCAAGCTCAATATTAGGCAATAATACGACTTCTATTGTGGATTTACTCTTGCAAAAACACAATATTCTTTTATAGAAACATACTGTCTTTTTTGGGGAGACAATACAGCGCTGTTTATAACGGGGCTGGGTCTCCGGAGCTCACCAATGGCCCCATCATATACAGCCCATCATAAAATCACTGGTGTGACCAATACGTTTCCCGTTGCGTCCCAGCGAGCCATCAGCTCATGTGGAAAGTGCCAACCACAATGCTTGCGATCCCATAGATGACTTTCACCGCCTGCTGCCGATAGTTGCCTGGATCTTTACTTTTCTGCAGTCTCCCAATCATTAACAACTGTCAAAAAGGAGTCTAAAACAGGTGATTTTTGATCATCTTTCCAGGCCATGGCCAGTTGTAAGATCGGCGTTTCTTCCTGTAGCTTTCGGTATACCACACCAGGTCGACTAATCTTTTGCATTGAAGTGGCGACAAAGGCAATCCCAATACCGGCTGCTACTAGACCCACCATAGTCGGTTGGGGCGTTACTTCTTGCACCACCTTGGGTGTAAAACCAGCCTGGGTACACAGGGACAGAATCTGGCCGTAGAGATGAGGTCCTACCGTACGGGGAAAGAGAATAAAAGACTCGTAGGCCAGATCGTTGATCGAGAGAGTGGACCGAGCCGCTAGCGGGTGGTTTTCCGGCAGGGCGACTATCAGGGGCTCTTGTAAGACAGTTTGTAGTTTTACTGGGGCATCAATGGGGGGATGTAAAAAACCTACCTGGATCTCATCAGCCAAGAGGGCGGCTTCCTGCTGGGGGGTGCAGTTTTCCTGGAGGGTGAGTTCTACATTGGGATTGCGATCGCGAAATGTTCGCACAATCTCCGGTAACACGGTATAGAGAGCCGGGCCGGTATAACCAATCACCAGTTTGCCAAATTTACCCTGGGCGGCGCGGCGTACGGTTGCGATCGCGGTATCCGTCTGGGCCAGCACCTGGAGTACATCGGCAAGAAAAATACGGCCTGGCTCCGTTAGCTGCACCACCCGTTTGGTCCGGTAGAGTAGCTGCACCCCCAGTAGCGTTTCCAGCCGACGGATTTGGTCACTTAGCACCGGTTGGGTAATGCCTAAGCGCTCAGCCGCTCGCCCAAAGTGCAGCGTTTGAGCCACCGCGACAAAATATCGCAGGTGGCGTAGCTCAATAGAAGCCGTTGCCAGGTCAATCATCATTAATAGCTTCTGACTATTAATAGTCAGCTAAAAATCTATTGGACAAATTATAGCCAGGCTTTTTATGGTGGAGCTACGGCAAACATCCTGACGTATTCGGGCGTTTGTGCATCCTAGTAGCCTAATAGCCCTGGCAATATGGAGTGTCCTCACCCATAGGCTTGGTTTTACAGTCTTCAAATCACACTATGACCTTTAAATCTCTCATCCGATCTGCAATCATCGGTTTGCTGATGCTGCCCGCAACCGCTAGTTTGGCCCAGGACCGGGCTGCCCCCATGAACTTTCAAGGGCGTTATCTGGTGTCAATTTCAGATGCCGACATGGTAGCTTCAGCCTATGTGGATGGCCAGTTAGGCTCACGTGAAGGAGAGGATGCCCTAAGTGTGATTCCGCTCAATGGTCATATTCGAGATTTAGACGCTTATGAGACCAACGCCGGCAATTCGGTGGCGGGACCGCCAGTAGCCGTAGCCGTCACGCCAGATGGCCGCTATGCCCTTGTGATTGAAACCTTTACCCCCCGACCTGATGGAGCCGCGACAGGACAAACTTTTGCCGATCTGCGCCACAGCAATCGGCTACAGGTGTTTGATTTGGCAGACCCTACCCAGCCCCAGCGTATACAGGATGTAGCCATTGGTGAGCGTCCCGATTCAGTTAGCATCAATCGGGATGGCTCTCTGATTACTGTTTCCTTTCACCCCAGGGGCATTGGTCAGGAAACGCCGCTAACGCTGATTCCGTTTAACAATGGACAGCTGGGAGACCCTGTTTTTCCAGAGGTGCCTGGCTGGAGAGCTGGAGACCGCATGATTCACGCGGAATGGCACCCCACGGAAAATGTGCTGGCACTGGTGAACGAATCTAAAGCCGAAGTCTCTTTTGTACGGGTGAACACCCAAGGTGACAACGTTGATCTTCAGCCCTGGGGCAATGTTGTTCAAGCCGAAAAAGCGCCTTATATGGCTCGATTTACCTCTGATGGTCGCCATTTAATTGTTAATGGACTGTATTGGGGCGCAGATGTGGAGGGTCTTTGGAGTGAGGCTCCTAGAGGCAGTGTTGTCAGTATTCGTCTGGAGGCTGGCACACAAGCAGACGGGGCACCCCGCCACGCTCTTGTGTCACGGGCAATTACCGGCGTTAGTCCAGAAGGGATAGCCATTAGTCCCAACGATCGCTATGTGGTAACAACCAATCTAGAACGGAGCTATCTCCCTTATGATGACGAGCGGATTACCTGGTTCTCATCGCTGACGCTGATTACCCTCGATCCAGAAACAGGGCAGCTGAATCGAGTGGCCGACTATCCTTACGATGGCATCCTACCGGAAGCAGCCGCATTTGATGCCTCTGGTGAATTTTTAGCCGTCGCCAACTATGACCACTTTGACGATCGTATTACCGGTGGCTCCATTGATTTTTGGCGAATTGCGGTAGACCCGCTCAATCCTCAGCCCATGTTGGTGCAGACTCGCTATTCTGTGCCCGTCACCCGCGGTGCCCATTCGCTGGTGCTCGTTCGATAAACTAGGGAACACGGACAGAGATAGGCACAAGCTTGTAGCACAGTTGAGTGATATATAGCATGGCTTCATTGGTGACTGGGTTGTTATTCAGCCTGTAAGTGACACCAATCAGACCTTGATTGAAGCGGTGCTGCCCCGCAAAAGCCAATTTTCTCGTCAAGCAGCGGGCACACGAACAGCAGCACAAGTTGTTGCTGCCAATATTGATACGCTCTTTTTGGTCAGCGGTTTGGACCAGGATTTTAACCTGCGTCGAATTGAACGCTATTTAGTCATGGCCTGGGAGAGTGGAGCTAATCCAGTGATTGTGCTCAACAAAGCTGATATCTGTGAGGATCTAGACCAAAAGATGCTGGCGGTTGAAGACATTGCACTGGGTGTGCCCATTATTCCCCTGAGCGCACTACAACAAAATAATCTGGAGGCATTAACTGCCTATCTACAGCCAGGCCATACGATTGCTTTGTTGGGTTCTTCGGGGGTGGGAAAATCCACACTGACCAAGCCAGGATCGACAAGCCCAGCACAATTCCAAGGCTCGTTGGAAATCGATAACTAAAACATTCCGCCAGCAGTCAAAGTTAAATCGGCAGGATTAATCTAAACCTTGGCCACGTCTAAAACAATTGTTAGGCCGTGGCCAAGTTGATTCAACAGGAGGGGATGATTCATTCGCTTGGTTGCGTGCGTTCCCTGGCAATACGAACGGCTTCATCCAGCAGCTTTTCAGCCAGTCGTATACAGATGGTGCCATAGCCAGATTTAAACATTTTGAAGAGTTCGTCTACCGCCTGGTCTACCATTTCAGGTGGTAATCCCTCACCTTCTATGATTGATTGAAGGCTAGGGTCGTCTGGCTCACGTTCGCTCATACTTTTAGATACTCAAATTTTCGCATTTCTACAGCTCTAAGCGGCTGCGGACTTCGCTATACGGTTAATATACCTAAAATATGCACAGGGTACGGAGCTGCGATCGCAGCACCCCCGTCATACCAAACAACGGACAGAGGCATTGCCCATTAACCAATGGCCGTTTTTAGAAAGTGACTAAGGACGGGGCCAGGGGGTGTTGACGGCCAGGCCAGCAAGGTTTCGATCTCAAACGTCGGCTGCAGTTCTCGATACACGACTCCCCTACGCTGCAGATTTTTGATAGAGGCTGGCACTAGGGCAATGCCCATACCCGCCACTACCAGTCCCAGCACTGTCTGCAAAAAGCGTGCTTCTTGAATGACTTTTGGGATAAACCCATGGCCTTCACACAGCTTGAGAACTTGATAGTAAAAACTCTGCCCCAGCTTGGGAGGCGGCAAAATAAAGGTCTCATCAAGCAGCGCCTCAAGGCTCAAAACCGACTGACCAACCAGCCGATGACTGTCTGGCAAGGCAACCACTAAAGGCTCTTTGCAAAGGACATGATAATGAAACATTTCCCGCTGTTGTGAGTGTAAAAAACCACAGTCAATCTGACCATTAGCTAGCTGTTCAAGCTGGAGCTGAGAGTCTAGCTCACAGAGCTGGAGTTTCACCAATGGGAACTGGCGGCTAAAAGCTTTGAGGATGGCTGGCAACACAGTTTGCATGGCGGCACTATTAAACCCAATCACCAGCTGACCAACTTCGCCTCGGTTGGCCTGCTGGGCGATGCGGCTGGCTCGCTCGACCTGGGTGAGCACCCCATGGGCCTCTGGCAAAAAAGCTTGTCCGGCAGGGGTGAGTTGTAAGGGTCGTTGTTGGCGATTAAACAGTTTTACACCTAACTCTTTTTCCAATGCCCGAATCTGTTGACTAAGGGGAGGCTGAGCCATATTGAGCTGGACAGCAGCACGACTAAAGTTGAGAGTTTCGGCGACGGCGAGAAAATATCTAAGATGCCGAAGTTCCATAGGAGAGAGCGATACTATATTTTTCAGATATAGTATCGCTACTTAATCAATATTGGACATATACAATGTCGGCGCTTACGGTGGCAATAGAGATTCGCTAAGACAATCCAACCATGATCAAAGCTGCTGCTCCACTGATCAGCCAACAGGGCTATTACGGTGAATTTGGAGGTCGATTTATTCCTGAGATTTTGTATGAGACCTTTGTAGCCTTAACGGTGGCTTACCAGGAGGCACGCTGCAATCCGGCGTTTTGGCAACAATATGTGGCTACCTTAGCTAATTACTCCTGTCGACCCACACCGCTCACCTATGCTGAGGGCCTGACTCGACATTTTGGCGGGGCCAGAATCTACATTAAACGTGAGGATCTAAATCATACGGGCTCTCACAAACTCAATAATGTGTTGGGGCAAACCTTGTTAGCCCAACGCATGGGTAAACGTCGTATCATCGCCGAAACTGGCGCGGGACAACATGGGGTAGCCACAGCCACCATGGCCGCTAAGTTGGGGTTAGAGTGCCGGATTTATATGGGGGCAGAAGATGTTGAGCGCCAGTATCCTAATGTGTTTTGGATGCGTCAGCTGGGGGCGGAGGTGATTCCTGTTACCAGTGGTACTCAAACCCTCAAGGATGCGATGAATGAGGCCTTGCGAGACTGGTCTGCCAATATGACCACAACTCACTATCTAATTGGTACAGCCTGTGGTCCCCATCCGTTTCCAGAAATGGTGGCCTGGTTTCAATCAATTATTGGTCAGGAGGCGCGATCGCAAATCCTCACCCAAACCCAGCAGCTACCCAGGGCTGTCTATGCCTGTGTCGGCGGTGGTTCCAATGCAGTCGGTCTCTTCAGCGGTTTTCTAGACGATACAGCGGTTGAACTAGTGGGGGTAGAAGCTGGGGGACAAGGTATCCATACTACGCACCATGCAGCCCGTCTGGCCAGCAATGCTGCCTCAACGGGGATTGCCCAAGGCTATAAAACCCAGTTTTTACAAACCTCAGACGGACAAATGCAAGATACCCATTCTGTTGCAGCGGGACTTGACTATGTGGGGATTTCGCCAATTCTGGCCCATCTCACCCAAATTGGACGTATGCGGGTAGCCTTCGCCCTTGATACTGAGGTGCTGGCGGCTTTACGACTAACCCTACAAACAGAGGGCCTAATTCCTGCCCTAGAATCGGCCCATGGCTTTGTTCAAGCCTTTAAAGAAGCTCCTAATTACACCGCTCAAGATTGCATCATTATCAACCAATCAGGCCGAGGAGATAAGGATATTTTTACCATTGCCGAGGCGTTGCAGGAGCCTGAGTGGCAGAGATTTTTACAACAACGCGCAGTTCAATCATGAACAGTCTGTGTCCATAACGTCTAAACCTCATATCTATTACCATGCATCTTGATCAATTTATTCATCAACAACGGCAACAGAAAGACATCCTACTGATGTCTCACACTGTCTTAGGCTACCCTGCTTGGGAAGATAACCGCAAAGCCATTGCAGCCATGGTCCAGGCGGGGGTTGAACTGATTGAGCTACAGTTTCCTTTTTCTGAACCGATTGCTGACGGACCCATTTTGTTGGCTGCTAACCATGGGGCCATCCAAACAGGCACATCTATTCAGGACTGTTTTCACTTTGCAGCAGAGATCACTCAACGCTATCCCCAAACCCGGTTTGTGATCATGACCTATGTCAATATTCTGTTTAAGTACGGCATCCGTAATTTTGTTACAACTGCTGCCCAAAGTGGAATTGCCGGTTGCATCATTCCCGATTTACCCCCCGAGCAGGCAGCAGCCTACATTACGATCTGCCGAGAGCAATCATTGGCAACGATCTTTTTGGTCACTCCTGAAAATAGTCTGCAGCGCATCCAGCAAATTATCGACTACACTAGCGGCCTGATCTACTGCGTAGCTCGACCGGGCGTGACCGGCCAGCAGACGCTATTCTCTACACAATTGCATCAATATTTATATAGGGTTCATGCCATGACCTCACTGCCCATAGCAGTTGGCTTTGGCATTCAATCTGCCGATGATGTCCAGGATTTAATTGGTTCTGCCGATATCGCC
Organism: Leptolyngbya sp. Heron Island J; assembly: GCF_000482245.1. Taxonomy (GTDB): domain Bacteria; phylum Cyanobacteriota; class Cyanobacteriia; order Phormidesmidales; family Phormidesmidaceae; genus Leptothoe. The sequence goes on from NZ_AWNH01000049.1 coordinate 19,242, forward strand.
ACCGTCGGCACCTATGCCGTCCAGTACTATTGTGAGCATGGAGCCGATGCTCTCCAACGGTTGATGCAAGGTCTCAGAACAGGGTAAATTAATCCACGCTGCGAGTAGCCAGGGAACTGTTTTCTTGAGACTCAGCTTCCCAGTCGTTAAACTGATAATCCATAAAGATCAGCCCCGAGAAAACTGTCAGAAATAGCCCTAACATCATCGCCTTCTACAGTATTCTTACGTAAAGAACACTACTCCTGTCTAACAACATCAAGCAGATAGATTTGATTCCCTAATTCCTAGCTCGCAAACGGTCTATACCGTTAATTACCCGCTAATAGTACATTTTAATTATTGCCAATCATAATTTTCATGGCTAGGCCGACTCAAGCCAATGACAAGTAAATTAATATAGATTTTTACTTCTAGACAAACGGTATCTGCTCCGGTCCGCAGATCACTAAATATTTTGCGAGAGATTTAGTCTAAATTATGCAAGAGGTTTAGTCTAAAAATCTATGCTGAAACGATTTAAGCGTTATATTCGCTGGCGTTCAACCGATGAAGGATTTACAACAGGCATCAGCCAATTTGAAAGCTTAGTCTCAAAGTTACTGTCAATTGCAATGTTGATTGTGATTATGGTCATCATGGTCGATCTTGCTTTATTTTTAGCCTCAGCCTTATTTAATCCCAGCCCAAAAGGATTTTTTGTGGCTACACTAACGGATATTTTTGGTCTGTTCCTAAGTGTTTTGATTGCGCTTGAAATTCTTGAAAATATTACGGCTTATTTGCAAAAACATGTAGTGCAAGTAGAACTGGTAATTGTCACTTCATTGATTGCAGTCGCCCGAAAAATTATTATTCTGGATTTAGAAAAAGTATCAGGGATAAGTTTAATTGGCCTTGCGATCGCAATTCTATCGCTATCCCTCAGCTACTGGATCATCCACAACATTCACCGATAGCCTAACAATGCGCTCAAGCAATGTGCTCAAGCAATGCACTCAAGGAATTTAAGTGACTTTTTAGGCGATACCACTGTTCTGTAGTGAGTCCTATCAACAGTGAAACCAGGGTTTCTCACACCAGAACTTACAGGCATTGAAATACCGACTTTTGGGCAAACTACTCTGGCTCTATTCGACAGAAAAATTCCAGGTTCCGCCACCAATTAACCTTATATGCTTAACGTTCACATCGTTTTAATTTTTGCAGTTTTGGTGACCTCACTCATTGCTAGCTATGGTCTAGGGCGGCTGATATGGACTCGTCTGGCTGGGGCAGAAGCAGGAAAACGGTTTACAGATGTTGGCTGGGCTGGAGGGTTGTTGTCGGGTAGCCTTTTGACCCTCCTGGTTTATCGCATCACCAGCAATAGCTGCCGCACCTGAGCGGGCGGCAGCTATTGCTGGTGATGAAGTGTTGAATGGGGTACTTCCGTTTGCGTTGATAGGAACCTTTTTGGGAACACAGCTGACCATGGGGTTAAATATCATGCTGCGATCGCAATATCGAGCCAACGTCCAACAGCTGAGCCGGCCATCAAGTTCTACGGAACGCCTTTCTTTAGGCAACTGGCCCCCCAGTTTAGTCTGGAGTTTGTTAGCAATGCCTCTGTGGACAGTCTGGTTTTGGCGATTTATTCGTACTCCAAAATATTTGTGGGCCTATGGGCTGCATCGTCGCATCGGCAGCTCCCTGTTGGTCACCAATCTTGCCAATACGCACTTTTGGCTTGGTATCGTCTATGGCGGAGCCGCCATAGGTCTGGTCTATGCACTGCTCTGGCAGAGCGTCTGGCAGCGACCCGTTTGGGCAGACCAGTCATCCTCACATCAGTCGTCGGCAAACCAGGAAAAGAGATTATTGTTAGCTGCGACCGTTGGTGGGGCGCTGTGGTTTTTCCTGTTTACCAGCTTTGGGTTTTTGATTCCTTTAATTGATCACCCTAGCAACCTTGAGCTCATAGAAAAGTGGCCGTTGTGGGCCTGGAGCTATCTTGTCTTACATTTAACCGTTCTTAGCATCAGTACCGGACCTATTTTAGGTTTGCTGCTGCTCCTGAAACCGTGGACCAAGCTACAAAAAACCATACTAGGAGCGATTTGGGGAGCGTTGGCGCTCACCGCAGCAACCGGAATAGCCGATGACAATGTCTTAGGTGCTTACCAAATCACGCCCCTGCCTTTAGGATTACGCTTTACCGTTTCTATTCTATTAATTAGCTTTTGTTTAGGACTATACAGCTGGTATTGCTACCGCCGTCAGGTGAATGGGCTGTGGTTAGCCAGTCTCGGTCTAGGACTGGTCACACTTTTGAGTTTGGGACTGAGTGCTCAACTAACGCTGTCGCCTGCTTTATCACAGGGAGCAAACCTGTGGTTGACCAAGACGATCCCCATGGCACAGCCAAATCCGTCGTGGCAAAAGTGGACGCTGCTGCAAAATGTGTGGCGGGTTGTTACTCCCCTTCGGTATACGTTTTTGTGGGGAGCATTTTTGGGAAGTTTAATTGCTCTGGGAAGCTCATGGCTACCGCTACGACAATTGCCAGTATCCACTCAGAACAATCAAGCTCACACCACATCTTCTAGCTGGGGAGGGCTGTTTAAAGCGTTGTTACAAGTGTGGCCTAACCATTCAAGGGTGTGGTGGTGGATGGCGATCTGGAGTGGGGGCTGGTTAGCCATTTTGTCTTTTTTAGTCCCCTGGAGCAATCCATTGGTGCTGTGGCCTCAGCCTGCTTTTTTGTTCGTTAAAATCCTTTCTCGATCTGGAAGAGAACAGATTTTAGATTTTGGTAGCTTTAGCCCCTATACGATTTTAGAGGTAGTCGCGATCTCAACCTTTTTAGGAGGACTAGTGGGACTTGTCTGGCAAACCACCCGGCAGCGGCAGCTGTTTGAGACACATTTACAAACCTGGGAGGCGTCACAGCGCTTTAGTGCTGGGGTATTTGCCACGGCATTCTGTGGCGGAAGGACTGACTCAGTTTATCCAAACGGGACTGTGACGGCTGCAACCCCAAGGCATTGAGCAGGTGAGACTGATCGGTAAACAACAAGATAGCCAGACCCCCGCCTGGCAAGTCCGGTTTTCTCTAAATCCATGATCAATGGCAGCCTGTTTGTTTTGATGGTGTTTTGGGTCTTGGTAGAGGAATCAGATTGTTCAATGGTTCTGCAAAGTACTAACGTTTTCCCAAGACTGGCAGCCCACCTAACAACTGATTAGCCATCGCCCCAAACACAGCTCAGTCATCCACACCTGGGCCTTTATTTCTGTGCAGTCCCCGAACCTATTTATGCCTGGCACTCATAAATTCCTCAAACTTTTGTTCGATCATTAAGATACTGACGAAAATGGGGGAATCTGCGTTCAAAAAGCTACCCGCGCAGGTGATTAAGTAAACCGATATCTGACTCATGTCTGGAAGAGTTACTGGGCCTTAGAGACAAGACAGGTTGCATGCGCGAAAGCTGATCGTCTGATTCCTGGGAGGTGCCCCATGGCTTGGAAATGGTACGAAATCACATCCTATAAGGCTTCAATAGGAGGAGACACCGATGATTACTACGCATCCGTTCAGCTCTTTGGCGAGCAATTTTACGCACTATTAACGTTCCATAAAGAGGGGCCTCTCCCTGAGGCGTCGGCCCCCACTACCTATGGACAACGCTTCTATGGACATATGGATTACCAGCAAATGCAGGGAGTCGTCGATCTATTACGCAATGAGAAACCTGTCCGTTTTGGCTGGAATGATAAAAATCCCAATCTCTTTCACCTGATGACTAGAGAAGAGCCTGTGGGTGAAGGCGATGGGTTGCTTGCTGTAGATATTGCCTAACATTTAGGCAGCATATGCATTGACAGAACACTGTATCGAAGCTCGGGGACAGCTTGACTAGTTGGTTAGCGTCGACCTGATCTATGCTTTGGTCGCAGACCTGACTCAGTATCAGATGTTCTAGCCCATAGCTATGGCAATTATCAATTGACGATATAAATAAAACAATATGTAGGCTGCTTGTTTTTCCTGTTCTTTTACTGAGCTGGGCTGATGCAAGGGACTGTTATGTTACCGCCGAAATCAACCTCAAGTTCTAACCTTAGGACAGACTGGAGCTTCACTAGCCACCGCACACGCCTGTAAACAGGGTTGCTGATAGGCTGCTTCCGTTTCTAACGGCGGCGGCATTTGACCAAAGACCATATCACAGCTGAGATCCTCAAAGTTTGGCGTCATCGTTAAAGGAATGCCAAACTTTTCAGTAAAAAACTGCTGGGTAGGCAGTTTGCACATGTTGACACACATGCCAACACAGCCACTTTGTTCCAAATAGCGACACTTTTCAATATGAACAGCGCTCTTCTGCTGACGGACTTGTCCAGACTCAGTTGTTACTTCGGCAGATTCTACACGGCAAGGCCCCACCAGCCATTCAAACAGTTGGGTAGCAAACCAGGCATTGAGTTCACACACCAGTTGGGTCGGTGAGAAAAACGTACGAATTCCCCACAGGACAGGCGCTGGTACGAGTGATTGTAAAACGATAGCAACAAGCTGCTGCTGCTGCTGCGAGTTACGACCTTGCATAATCTTTTGCGAAAGCTCGACAAAACCGTCATAGCCAGACTGATGGTTACGTTCGCCGACGGCATTGGACATTTTCCGCGCAAACAGACGAATAAAAAGCTGATCAAAAAAAGAATCGTGGTAGGTCGTTTTTTCCACTGTTGAGTTTTGTCTTAGGTTAGCCACTTGTCTAGTAATAGCAAACAACCACCGCCGCTGTCCTAGCAAGAGATGGTTGTTTTAGTGAGCTATAACGTTTACTCTATGGCATGCCTTGGGAATTAGCGCTGTCAGCCACAATGCTAGCTCTTATCACGCACTCCACGATTGTGGCGTAGCAGATCATGGAAAGTAGCATCCTCAGATAGTTCTGCAGGTGTTGATACCTGATGGTTAGGGCCAAACCCTGCCCGTGCCTGGGCAGCGGAAGTAACAGCAGTTGTTGCCACTAGAACGGTCAAAACAGACAAAAGATAGCGTTTCATAAGTCAAGATCCTTATAAGTTGAGAGATGCGTTACTCATGATTAATGGGATTGAGTCATCCGCTTAATTAGCAACGACATCATTTGATTTATGGGCTTGACTACAGGATGCTCACTGAATCTGAATTATTCCTGATACGGATCTGAATAGGATTTAAGCGTTGCATTAGCTAACTGAGTATGCTGAGTGCTAAGGATCACTTGCTTGGCCCTGCCCACCCCCCTCAGACATTGCCAATGCCCCTACAATTTGAACTAGCTAGGGAAAATCTATGGACTTTCGCCCCCATCTGCCACTGCGGCTGCGTTGGTAGATAAGTACTTGATGGTCAGATATGTCAAAACCATCCCTAACAACAGCAAGGCAACAACTGGGCGAAATTTATCGGCTTGCCATAGGGTGATTAAGCCAAGGGCTATTGTATTGGCGATTAGAACAGGACTGCGTTCTTTAATTTCCAAGGGTTGTATGGGGTCTACACTGCCGGGATAGAGCTGAATTTTGGCAGCGGTATTGAAAAATATCTGGCTCATGAGTACTAAAGCTGTGCCCACCCCCAGCTTGATCCAGGCGAGGAAAAAGCCAACAAGCTCAAGTACGATCGCAATCACCGTCACCTGATAAAACTGGCTAACCCGCTGATCATCCAGACCCACCTGGCGGATATGACTGAGATCCACCAGCGCCATGCGCCCCTGATCAACACAGAGGAACGTCAGCGCTAGGGCAATGCCTAAGTGATCAAGGGGCCAAAAGTTCCAACCAAGTATGCCAATAACTGCGATCGCAAATAGCCCCCCAATCCCCCGGTCTACAGCAGCTCGCATTGGCCGTGGTGACGGAGTAAATGATCGCACAGTACCAGCGCCATCATGGCTTCTACCATCGGCACCGCCCGAGGTAGCACACAGGGGTCATGACGACCGCGACCGGACAGTATGGTTTCATTCCCCTGCTGATCGACTGTTTTTTGCTCCTTGAGAATTGTGGCCGTTGGCTTAAAGGCGACGCGAATGATAATGTTTTCGCCGTTAGAAATCCCCCCCTGGGTGCCACCAGAACGATTAGTCCGGGTGCGAATCGTGCCATCCCCATCGGTGTAAAACTCATCATTGTGCTGACTGCCGGTCAGGAATGTGCCCGCAAACCCGGAACCCAGCTCAAACCCTTTACTGGCAGGTAAAGACATCATGCCTTTAGCCAGGTCGGCTTCTAGCTTATCAAAGACAGGTGAGCCCAACCCTTTGGGGACTTTACGAGCCACACACTCAACCACCCCACCAATGGAATCACCCTGCTTGCGCACCTGATCGATGCGGGCAATCATTTCATTGGCAAAGTCTGGATTGGGACAGCGGACAATATTGCTTTCCACCTGCTCCAGGGTGACGCTGCCCGGATCAATAGGCGCTTCCATATCCTGAATGCGTTTGACGTAGGCAACAATGTCAACACCAGCCACCTGCCGCAGAATTTTTTTTGCGATCGCGCCAGCCGCGACCCGCCCAATGGTTTCCCGCGCCGAGGACCGACCACCGCCTTGATAATTGCGGATACCATACTTGGCGTCGTAAGTCGCATCCGCATGGGAAGGTCGATACTTGGTTGCCATTTCCCCATAGTCCTGGGGGCGTTGATCCTTATTGCGTACCAAAACCGTAATCGGTGTACCCAACGTCTGTCCCTGAAACACCCCAGAAACAATCTCACAGGTATCCGTTTCCTTACGCGGTGTTGTAATCTTGCTCTGCCCCGGTCGTCGTCGGTCTAGATCCACCTGAATCTCCTCAGCCGAAATCTCTAACTGAGGCGGACAACCATCAATAACAACGCCAACACCGCCGCCGTGGGATTCGCCAAACGTGGTGATGCGAAACAGGTGACCGAAGGTATTGCCCATAATCTTTTAACAGGATGGTTGAAAACCTTTCAATCGTACCGTAGGACGAGGCGGAAGATTTCATCACCCAGGGTCGATGCTCAACAACCTACCGCAACCGCCAATAGTCCACCACGGTCATATCGTGATCCATCTTCATGACAGTGCGAGGATTAATAGCATCTCCCTTGTAATAAACGCCATAGTGCAGGTGAGGTCCAGAAGACCGACCAGTATTGCCTAAATAGCCCACTACATCACCGCGCTTGACCCGAGCACCGGATGCCACCGCCACCTCAGACATATGGGCATATAGGGTTTCATAGCCATAGCCATGTTTGAGGGTCACGGTATTGCCATAGCCGCCGTAGTAATCAGCCCGGCCCACAACACCATCGGCAGTAGCTATAATCGGCGTACCGTAGGGACCAACAAAATCAGTGCCCTCGTGGTTTTCATAGGAAGAGCCACCAAAGGGATTACGCCGCAAGCCAAATTCAGAGGAGATATCAATGGGGCCACCAATGGGCATGCCATCGGGGTAAGCCGCACTCTTCGCTTCTTCAGCCGCCAGGGTTTCTTCTAGAGCTGGTTTAACACTGTCGTCTAACAGATCGCTGAGCTCAGGTAACTTTTCACTAGCTTCTTCATAAAGCTCCAGACCGCTGGCTATTATAGCCACCCCGCCCCGAGGCGTATCTTCTTCGGCAGAGCCATTGGGGACACCTAGATCAGACAACCCGGCCCGTTCTCTTAAGTTTTCAATTTCAGAATCCAGGGTATCTAGATCCGTCAGGACTTTATGGGCCTGATCGGTCAGCTGTTGATTTTCATCCGCTAGCTGAACATTACTTTGAAATAGGGAAAAAATAATGGCTCCGAGCCAACCTAAGGGCACACCCAGCAGAACAAACGCAGCGATAATTCCAGCCAGTGGGGTGAACGTAATGGTGACAGGGGTCTGTCCGGAACGGGTAACTAAAACTGTGTAGCTTTTCAGCAATTGCCGACGCATAAGCACTGAATTCAAGCGTTTCAGCTGAGAAATCTCGACCAGATAGCCGATATCTCAAAACGCTAGACAAATCTATACATTTAGACCAGACCGATTATACGGGGATCGCTTCAATAAAATGAAAAATTATTTGAAGAACCGTATGAAGTGCCACAAAATCATAAGCAAAACTTAATATCTAAGTGAATTCACCTCGCTATTTTTGTCCGGACTAACGACTGTTTTGCCGTGATTTAGGCTCAGCTCGGTTCAATTCGTTTTAGGGCCGTACATAAGTAAAGACTATCAGACACCTTAAAAAATTGCCCTGAAACCCATTGCCCTGAAACCCCCTGGGGCAGGGGCTAGTCTGTCCAGGTCCAACTTCTGCGTTAGGTTAATAGCCTTGAACTCTAGTTGTTTCTACCATGGGGTATGGATAGTTTGCCGTTGGCATTAGAAATAACGGTGCTTTTTGCTTTTTAAGAGGATAGCCATGTCGGAAGCGGGATTAGGCAGCATTACTTGGTTGGATGTCAATAGTTGGCAATTTGATTTAGCGGGGCGTTCCATTCTGGTGGACCCCTGGTTAGTGGGTGATCTTGTATTTGGCAATGCCAGTTGGCTGATTCGAGGGGTGAGGCCACAGCCTGTGCCCATCCCTGAACAGGTGGATCTGTTGCTACTCTCCCAGGGGCTAGCCGACCATGCCCATCCGCAGACCCTGGATGCTTTGGATAAATCAATTCCAGTGGTGGCTTCAGCGGCAGCGGCTAAGGTAGCTACTGAGAAAGGTTTTACTGATGTGACGGCGCTTAATCCGGGTGCAAGCTATCGTCTGGGGGATGATGTGCTGATCGAGGCGATCCCAGGGGCTCCCATTGGTCCGCTGGCCAAGGAAAATGCATATATTTTGACGTTGCTTAAAACCAGACTGCGGCTTTACTATGAGCCCCACGGCTACCCAGATAGTGAATTAGCGCAACGGCCACCAGTAGATGTGGCGATTACGCCCCTGGTGAGTCTAATGCTGCCCGTATTGGGGCCGGTGATTCGGGGTGGAGAGGGAGCGCTGGAACTGGCTCAAAAGGCAAAACCCCAGTGGTTACTGCCAACGGCCGATGGGGGGGATGTCACCTATGAGGGGCTGATAGCTAAGTTTTTACAGGCTAGCGGCGGGGCGGAAGCGGTGCGATCGCAACTTGCGGACGCCAACCTGACCACCGAAGTTAAAACCCTACGCCCCATGGAAACCCTGCCCCTGGATCTGATTCCCCAGGCAACTGCCTCTGTCTAGCCGCCATCCCTCCATGCCCATCCCCATTATCAAATTCAAAAAGCTCTCCCCCCAAGCCATCATCCCCAGTTATGCCCATCCCGGCGATGCTGGCGCTGATTTGGTCGCCATGGATGCTCATACCCTTGAACCACTGCAACGTCTGGCCATTCCCACTGGTTTGGCCGTCGAACTGCCCCAGGGATATGAACTACAAGTGCGCCCCAAAAGCAGTTTGGCCCTCAAACATGGCATTACGGTGCTGAATACACCAGGGACCGTCGACGCAGGCTATCGGGGAGAAATTAAAGTAATCTTAATCAACCTTGGCCAATCAACCTTTGAAATCAACCCAGGACAACGGATTGCCCAAATTGTTATTGCCCCAGTGATTCAGGCAGAATTTATGCTCGTAGATAGCCTGGGAGCTTCTCAACGGGGAGAGGGAGGCTTTGGTTCAACAGGGAAAACCTATGCCCAGTAGGGACTTGACTGGCAAAGATATTTCTGACAACCCTTGCCTGATAGGAATGTTGTAATTAAGCCATAGAGCACCCACCGCAGGCGGTTACATCCCTGAAGATAGAGCAGCTGTGATACTCTTTGGTTGACTAAGAGGCCATAGTCACTATGGGCATGGTCAGTTAATTTAGCTCTCTAAAAATTTAATTAAACCCATAGTCAACGCAACTCAGGAATGAGGATTTAATTAGGTCCTATCTTTTGCCGTACAGGCGTTCCATGGAACACCTCTGCAGACAACATTTTAGATCTTATAAAACCCTGATCCCTAACTTTAACCGTCACTCTATACTGTCGACTACAACCATCATTAAAATACCGTCAAGAGTTTTCAACTGTTGATACTGCTGAAATGCGCCCATGAAATCTGTTCTGTCTCCGCAACCGTTACGGCAAAGACAATGTCTTGGGCTTGCAGGCGCAGTTATAAAATTGAGACTACAGCCGTTCGCTACAGTTCTACTCAGCGTGGGAGTAATGGCACTCGGTTTTCAGGGGAGCGCTCAGACTCAAATTATCTCCGATGGCACCCTCTCCACCCGTGTTACCTCAGCCGACAACCAAAACTTTGTCATTGAAAATGGCGATCGCACTGGCAATAATCTTTTCCATAGCTTTTCAGAGTTTTCTATTCCCACCAACGGCTCTGCTGTTTTCAATAATGCCACCACCCTTGAAAATATCTTTGGTCGTATTACTGGCAATAACGTTTCTAATATAGACGGCTTAATCCAGGCCAATGGTATAGCGAATGTCTTTTTGCTCAATCCCCATGGCATTGTCTTTGGTGAAAATGCATCGCTGAATATCGGAGGCTCCTTTGTAGCCAGCACGGCTGAGACTATTCTCTTTAGCGACACTGTTGAATTCCATGTCACCGATGCGGCTACCGCACCGCTACTAGCGGTATCGACTCCAGTGGGGCTAGGCTTAGGTGATAATCCTGGCCCAATTGCAGTGTTAGGCCCTGGTCACGGCCTAACAACTGACTTTATTGCATTTTCACCAGTGATTCGTCGAGATAATCGCCCAATGGGTCTACAAGTCAACGCTGGCGAGACTTTAGCCCTAATCGGTGGAGATATTTTGCTTGAGGGCGGTAATTTGACAGCTAACCAAGGTCGCATCGAACTTGGTAGTGTGGCTCAATCAGGTATGGTTTCACTGATTCCTGCAACCAATGGATTTACATTAGGCTATGCAACCATAGACAGCTTTGGCGATCTCACATTTACCCAAGCAGCGTCAGTTGATGTAAGCGGAGAGGGCAGTGGGAACCTTCATTTTCAAGCAGGTAACCTAGCTATTCTTGAGGCTTCAGCCATTATCAGTTATGTGTTGGGCGCAGAGCAGGGTGGGGACGTTCGAGTCCGAGCCTCTGAATCGGTGGAAATTCGTGGCAGTCAGACTGGGGTATTCCCCAGTGGTTTTTTCAATCAAGGGGAATTGGGAAGTACAGGCAACGTTGGTAACCTATTGATTGAAACAGGAAGATTAGAAATCGCTGAAATTGCCGTTATCTCCAACCGTATTGCAGGGGGCGGCAACGGTGGAAGCTTGACCATTATTGCCAATGAAGTGGACCTAAAAAACGATACGCCCTTTTCAGGAAGATTCGTCACCAGCTTGTCTACCCAGGTTTTACCCAATGGCACTGGGCAAGGAGGAGACCTAGTTATTAATGCTGGGACGTTTCGTAATTTTGGAGAAAGAATCTTTATTGAGAGTAGCACACTTGGACAGGGAGATGCGGGAAACATCTCCATTCAAGTAGATATGCTTGAGATGATAGGAGAAGTTTCAGCCATAACTGCAGCTTCAACAGCTGAAGGAAAAGCCGGAGCCATTAATCTACAGGTCGATACACTGCGACTTGTTAATGGAGGTCAGTTTAACAGTGTTGCATTTGGTCAGGGAGATGGGGGAAACATCACTATTCAAGCCAACAACGTAGAACTAGCCGGATTTGCTTCTGGCATATTTGCTGTAACCGCACCTGATGCACAGGGAAATGGCGGGACCATTGATTTACAGATTGAGAATCGATTACAAATTGAGGCTGGAGCACAGATCTCGACCACGTCATTTGGCACTGGAGAGGCTGGAGATATTCTGCTCCAGGCAAATGAGATTGAAGTGCGTGGAGCTACTGACTTTGTTGGGCCACCTGCTCTTACTAGTAGTCAGATTAGCGCCATCAGCAATTCAGCGTTTCCTGCTGGCAACATTGACATTACAGTCGAAGAACTGCGGGTAGAGGATGAGGGACTGATCAGCGTCAGCAGTCTGGGACTAGGGGATGCCAGCAACCTTACGATTGTGGCAGACCAGATTCTCCTGAGAGATGGTGGCATGTTACAAGCAGAGGTAGCCGCTGGTAATCAGGGGAATATTTTCCTAAACGCCGATAGTCTCCTGTTCATGGATGGAGGAGCGCTGATTTCAACAAATGCTACGAATCAGGCCACGGGTGGCAATATTACCATTGAGTCTCCCGTAATTCTAGGACTAAACAACAGTGATATTGTCGCGAATGCGGTGCAAGGAGACGGAGGCAACATTGAGATTACCACACAGGCTCTCCTAGGACTAAAATTTCGAGATTTTTTGACTCCTAAGAGTGACATCACGGCCAGTTCTCAGTTTGGGTTGGATGGCATTGTCCAAATCGATACTTCGACTCTTGAGCCGAATCAGGGACTAGCTGAATTGCCCAGCGATGTGGCCGACCCAAGCAATCAAATCTTTACCGGCTGTTTGGTCGCAGCAGACAGTTCACTAACGGTCAGCGGACGCAGCAGTTTGCCAGATTCGCCAAACATTCCCAATAGTTCAGCAGTTTGGGAAGATTGGCGTCCGTTAGAGACTGAGGAAGGAACAGCAACGCTCTCAAAACCTGTTGAAAATGCTCCTCTTACAGAGGCAACAAACGTGGTGATAGCGGCGAATGGACATGTGGAGTTTGTTTCTCCATCAGAGACATTAATGAATCCAAATCAGCTGAGCTGTGGAGGCAGGAGTTAACGCTATGCACAATAAGCACTCCTATTTGGTTAGCATGGCAGGTTTAATGGTTAGTTTGGGTGCGATCGCGCCAGCGCTGACTTGTCAGTTCATACCCCCAGCCCACGCCCAAATCATTCCCGATGGTACCCTGTCTACGACTGTCACATCATCCGACAACCAAAACTTTGTCATTGAAAATGGCGATCGCACCGGCAATAATCTTTTCCACAGCTTTGATACGTTCTCTATTCCTACCAACGGCTCTGCTGTTTTTAATAACCCCACCGATATTGAAAACATCTTCAGCCGAGTCACTGGACTCAGCCTCTCTAATATCGACGGTTTACTACAGACCATTGGTACAACTAATCTCTTTTTGCTAAATCCTAATGGCATTATTTTAGGACCGAATGCGCAACTAGATATTGCCGGGTCGTTTACAGCCAGTACAGCAAATAGCCTGGTCTTTGCCGATGGTGCTGAATTTAGCGCTATAGCGCCTGAACCATCGCTGCTGAGCATTAGCGTGCCGCTGGGACTGCAGTTAAACACTCAGCCCCAGGGGGATATCGAAAGTCGGGGGCAGCTGGAAGCCGGTCAGGATCTGACGCTACTAGGCCAGAACCTCTATCTGGAAGGTGAGATTATTGCCGGTAATGATCTCACTCTACAGGCCCAAGACACTGTCACCATGAAGGATACGCTTGTATACTCAGGCAATGATCTGACTGTGCAGGGAGGACAGGGCATCGATATTTTGGCCCTGAACCGTCTAGAGCCGGTACCATTTGCCAGTGGCGGTAACTTGACGCTGATCAGTGACGGAAACATTTCCGCCGACACCCATTTTGAAAGTGGAGGCAATTTCCAGTTTCTGATGCTAGCAGGCACACCTGCCACTGTTGTTAGCTTCTATGACCCAATCATTTTGGCGGATGGGAATGTAGTCTTAGGGGACTACACTGGTGTGGCCCTCAAGTTAGAGGCTAAGGGCAGTATCGATGCTGGCGATATTGTGATTACTGGCCCAGATACCACACTGAGTGCCGATGGCTCGGGCTCCGATGTTAATTTATTAGCTAGCAGCCGGGCCGCCATTTTGCGAGCAGGGGTAAATGCTGACCCTGGACAGCCCCCCGGCAGTATTACGGTCAGCAGCATCAACACTTCGGATGTGACCGGGGGCGATGGTGGCCCCATTATTCTTGAGGCGGCAGGGGATATTACCGCAAACGGCTTTTTCCTGGGGCCGCTGGACATACCTATCACGCTGGGCTCATTCTCGTTCGCAGACGGAGAGGATAGTGGCACTGGCGGAGCCATTACGATTTCCTCGGGTTCAGGCAATATTTCCCTACAGGGGAACCGACAATCGACTTTCCCGTTCAACGGTTTCGCAAATGGTCCTATCACCGTGGGTTCTTTCTCCCTATCGGCGCGGAATGATAGTGGCAGGGGTGGACCCATCAGGATTACGGCTGATGCTGGCAAAATCGACATTGTGGGCGACCTAAATACTCAATCGTATGCGTTCCAGAATGATGACAGTTCTTTACCGGCTGGGGACAGTAGTACCGGAGGAGATATTACCCTTGTATCTAATATTGGCGACATCACGATTGATGGCCTTCTGACCACTTTATCGGGATCGTTTGGATCATTTCCAGGTTCTTCCCCTGCGGGCAATAGTAGAGATGCGGGTAATATTTTCCTCTCCTCAGGGTCAGGCGATATCCGACTGGTCAATAACCAGGGTGGGCGCATCCTGGATACGACTTCAAAATCACAAGCACTTGGCTCTATTGCTGGCGACAGTGGTGATGGCGGCAATATAACTGTTTCATCCACCACAGGCGACATCGTGACTGACGGGGCTTTTGTGGTTGCAGGCTCTTCTTCCGAGGCGTTTGCACCCACGGCTGCTAGCTCCAGTGGTAACAGTGGTAATGGCGGTAATATTATTTTTTCATCTACCTCCGGCAACATCACCATTAACAGTGTTTTGCAATCAAGCGCCGGCTCAGGTGGAAATTCGTCAGTGTCCCACACCTCTGGCAGCAGTGGAGATGGGGGCAATATTTCGATCACGTCAGATTCAGGAACTATCACTCTGAATCCCCCAGACACAGAATTTTTTCGCCTGTTTCCTGAATCTGCCTTTATCTCTTCGATAGCAAGGTCTTCGGGCGGATTAAATACTGAGGTTCAGATATCTGAATCTGTGACTATTTCCTCTGGCAATAGTGGTAACGGCGGCGATATTGCTGTTGCCTCGAACTCCGGCGATATCACCATTAACACCAACTTGCGGTCGGAATCGTCCTCAGTAGTAACGTCAAGACTTGAATCCTCTGACGATAGTGGTAACGGCAGCAATATTACTCTTACCGCTGGCGACAGTGGTAACGGCGGCGATATTACGGTTTCCTCGAATTCTGGCGAGATCATCGTCAATGCTGGCCTGAGTTCGAAATCGTCCTCGAGCTCACAGCCAGCCACTGATTCATTCAGCGGCGGTATTGCTTTTTTCTCTGGCGACAGTGGTAATGGCGGCGATATTGTTGTTTCCTCGAATGTTAACGATATTACCATCAACGCTAGCTTGAGTTCGGCTTCGTCCACAAGCGCAACGGCAAACTCTAATTCCTTAGGAGATACGGGCAATGCAGCAGGTGGGGGAGGCATTACGATCTCCACCCGCTCAGGCAATATCCAAGTCAATGAGGATTTGCTAACATTATCAAATGCAACGTCCGGCACGGCTGGACGGGGAGGGGGAATTGCCTTATCCAGCCGTGGGGGAGCGGTGGTCGGCAATGACAACAGTCTAATTGTTGTCTCCATTGGAGAACAACCTGAAGCCACGGGGGCAGGTGGGGCCGTCACCCTAGAAGCCCATCAGGCTATCTCTGGCCTGAATATTCTCACCTTTGCGAATACTGGTCCCTCTGGCAATGTGGATATTAATGGATTGGGAGAGCAATTAACGGTGAGTGATGTCGCCCTCATCGTTGCGCTGCAGGACTCATTTGTTTCACCCATTGGTGACTTGCAAGAGATTACTCTGGATAATGAGACCAACTTCACCTCCGGCCAAACGGTAATCGCAAGTCTTGGCGACCTAACCCTCAATAATGTTTCTATTGCAGCCAGTGCCAACAGCACTCAACCGTCAGGTAACGTCACGCTCATCAGCCCCGATCAGGTGACGATCCTCAACAGCCAAATCAACAGCAATGCCAGTAATACAGGACTAGCTGGTAACATTGAGATCAACGCTGAAAGTCTCACCCTGGTAGATACCAGCCTATCCACATCTACAACGGGGCCGGGCCGGGCCGGGGATATCAGACTAAATCTATCGGATATCCTAATCCTTGATGGCAGTACCCTGACGTCCAGCACTGAACTGGACTCAACAGGCCAGGGGGGCAACATTGAGGTGAACGCTACGGTTCCAAACCTTGAGGCCACGCTGCGCAATGGTGCCCAACTGGCGGTCAACTCTGCAGGTCAGGGCGAAGGGGGGAATATCAGCGTCACCGCCCAACGGCTCACCCTCGACGATGCCAGCCAAATTAATGCCACCACCCTCAGCAGCGATGGTGGCAATGTAACCCTGATGCTTGGAGATTTGCTACTGTTGCGCAATGGCAGCGAGATTTCCACAACCGCCGGAATCGCTGAGGCTGGTGGCGATGGCGGTGACATCTCAATTACGTTAGCAGATGGCTTGATTGTGGCCCTGCCAAACGAAAACAGTGACATTACGGCCAATGCCTTTGAGGGGGACGGCGGCAATATTCAGATTACGGCTGACGGCATTGTCGGACTGCAGTTCCGGCCTGAGC
The DNA here is from genome assembly GCF_000482245.1 of Leptolyngbya sp. Heron Island J. Taxonomy (GTDB): domain Bacteria; phylum Cyanobacteriota; class Cyanobacteriia; order Phormidesmidales; family Phormidesmidaceae; genus Leptothoe. The sequence goes on from NZ_AWNH01000049.1 coordinate 35,828, forward strand.
TAACACCGTTGAGTGACATTACCGCCAGTTCTCAGTTTGGGGTGGATGGTATTGTCCAAATCCAAACCCCAGACCTGGACGCCAGCCAGGGCACTGTCGAGTTACCCAGCGACCTGACGGATCCAAGCCGCCAAATCTCTACAGGATGTTTGGTGGCAGTCGACAACTCACTTGTAATCACTGGACGGAGCGGCTTGCCAGAAAATCCAAATATCCTAGATAACCCTGCAATCTGGGAAGATTGGCGTCCGTTAGAAACTGAAAGTGAGATGAGGTCAGCTATACCGACTGTATTGATGCCGACTCTCCCCACTGCCCTTAGAGAGGCAACAGAAATGGTTAGGAACACCAATGGCCAGGTCCAGTTTGTCGCGACCCGACCAGATACGAACATAGGTCCGACCAATACCCACTGTCTCTCATTGGGTTAACAATTTTTGGATTGATAGAACTAACTGTTTGAGTTTAACCGGTTTACTGAGATACAGGTTAGCCCCAGCCTCTAAACAACGCTTTCGATCTTCTGTCATGGCAAGTGCTGTCAGTGCAATGATAGGGATTTCAGCCAGAGCAGGTAATTGACGGATGTGTTGGATGGCCGTTAAACCATTCATGTCAGGCATATGGATGTCCATGAGAATAATATTGGGTAGTTCAGCCTGCGCTAACGTAATGGTAGCTTGACCACTTTTTGCCACTTGCAGACGATAGCCTTTAGCACGCAGATAACTGGAGAAGGTGAGGATATTAGCCTCATTGTCTTCTGCCAATAGGATGAGGGGAACTGCGGTGGATTGTCCGCTTTCAGGAGTTGCTGGACTGGACTCTGGCACAATTTGAGAGCTGGGATCACTAAGCTCAGAGATGATATAGGGCAGCTCAATAGCAAAACAGCTACCTACACCAACTTCACTAGTGACAGCGACTTGTCCTCCATGGAGTTCAACAATCCGTTTTACCAGAGCTAGACCCAGTCCAGTGCCTTCATATTGTCGATTGAGGTTACTTTCAATCTGGACAAAGGGTTGAAACAGTTTTTTCAGATTGTCTGGAGTAATGCCAATACCTGTATCGGTCACGGTAAAGCGTAGATATTTTTGGTTGCGGTTCTCGTCTGATGGTAATGGCTCCACTTCGAGGGTGATGTGTCCCCCTGCTAGGGTAAATTTCACAGCGTTGTTCAACAGATTAATCAAAACCTGACGAATCCGCCGTTCATCAACCACTATATCCGGTAAGTTTGAGGGGACTTTCTGGTGAAGCTGGATACTTTTTTTCAGGGACTGTTCTTCGATAAAGGCCAAACTAGACTTACAGAGGTATGTCACCGCAACCGGAGCATATTCTAGCTCGATTAGCCCTGACTCAACCTTGGCTAAGTTGAGAATGTCGTTGATCAGTTCCAGCAGATGCGATCCACTCCGTTCAATAGTCTGTAACGCTTGCAGTTGTTGCCCATTAATCTGACCGACAACCTTCTCTTGTAGCACCTCCGTCATCCCCAGAATCGCATTCAGTGGTGTACGTAGCTCGTGGCTCATATTGGCCAAGAAAGTACTCTTGGCCTCGTTGGCAGCTTCAGCTTGTTCTTTGGCAACTTTCAGCTCATAAGCCCCGGCTTCGGCCTGTTCTTTGGCAATTTTCAACTCATAGGTTCGTTTTGTCACTTGAGCTGCGAGTTGGCGATTATAACTTTCGATTGCTTGAACTCGCCAGCGATAAATTCCTGTGATTAATCCTAATCCTGACACCACTAACAGACTGCGAAACCAAATGGTCTGCCACCAGGGTGGTGTAATCGTAATTTGTAGGGCTCTACCGTTTTCATTCCAATAGCCATCGCTGTTACTGGCTTTGACCCGGAAGGTATAGGTACCCGGATTGAGGTTAGTGTAGGTAGCAAAGCGACGACGACTGTCGACCCAGGTCCAATCTTGATCAAAGCCCTCCATCTTATAGGCATATTGATTGTGTTCAGGAAACCAGTAGCTCAACGCCGCAAAGGCAATGCTAAAGACTGACTGATTATGGCTCAGGGTAATTTGATTGGTAACACTGATGTCCTGGGTTAATGGGGACCCCTGCTGACCAAGAGAGATCGACTGGTTGAATAGTTGAAAGTCGGTGAACACGACCGGCGGTGCAAAACTATCCTCGATTAATTGATTTGGGTAAAACGTATTAAAACCAGCAGTGCCGCCAAAAAACATCTCTCCCGCTGGGCTTTTGTGATGAGCACTGGCAGCAAATTCTTGACCTTGTAAGCCGTCATGGATACCATAATTTCTAAACGTGAGCCCCCTGGGGTCAAATTTGGAGAGCCCTCGATTCGTGCTCACCCACAGATAGCCTTGGTCATCCTCCAGGATGCCGCGAATATTCCCACTGGGTAAACCGTCTTTCTCTCGATAATTGGTAAATGTGCCCGTGGTTGGCTCTAATCGACTTAACCCGGCGGATGTCCCAATCCATAATGTGCCGGTGGCATCTTCGTGAATCGAATATATAGTATTGCTTGCCAGGCTGTTCTGAAGGTCGTTTGGATTGTGCTGATACCGAGTGAACTGTTCGGTCTGGGGGTCAAATCGAGTCAAGCCTTTGTGCCAGCTGCCGAGCCATAGAATACCGGACGGGCTAATGTGAATAACTCGAACATTATTATCACTCAGACTGTTGGCATCATCGGGGTCGTGGCGGTAAGCGCGAAACGTTTCTGTAATCGGATCAAAATGATTGAGACCACCCGCTCGGGTTCCCACCCAAATGCTGCCGTCGCCGTCAACCTGAATGGATAGGACACTATCATCTGGATCGCTTAAGCTGTTGACATCCTCTGGATCGTGCCGGTAGGTAGTAAACCACCCCGTGGTTCGGTCCAAACGATTCAATCCTGTGTGGCCAGCCCCACCCACCCAGAGATTACCTGCCGCATCTTCATCAATGGCGAGAAATTCTGTACCAGCCCCCAGGCTGTGAGGGTTAGTCGGTTCATGCAAGTAATGGGTAAATTGTCCTGACTGGCGGTCCACTTTTTCCAGACCGCTCTCAGTACCCAACCACAGTAAGCCGTCGCTGGTTTCATGAATAGCCTGAATAGAAGGGTGGTTCAGTAACTTCGGATTAATGGGATTGTGCTTATAGTGGGTGAACTTGGCAGGAGATGGATTAAATATATTCACCCCGCAACACCAACTCCCGACCCAGATGATGCCGGAACGATCTTGATACGTCGTGATCTTGTCGCTAGCACTGATGGTGGATGCATCCAGCGGATTGTTTACCAAATGGGTCCATTGCTCCTGATTGGGCTCACGCCTGGCAAAACCGTGTCTACCATTTACCCACATCGTTCCTGTCTGATCGACTAGGATGCCTCTGAGTTCAGGATCGAGGACAGTAGGAGCCGCATAAGGCTGGCGGGTGAAGCGTTCTGTTTCTGGATCTAGGGTATACAGTCCCGATTTGGCAGTGAACCAGAGCAAACCCGAGGCATCTTCATAAAAGTTCTGGTTATTGCCCCAGTCGGCGTTCAAGCTTTGCTCCGTTTTAGGATCGACTGGGTAACGGGTAAACTGCCCCGTGGCTGGATCAAGGCGGTTAAGTCCCGAATGAAACGTGCTTACCCAAAACTGACCCTCCCTATCTTCATAAATGCCGACGACTTTGTCGCCACTGAGGCTGGTAGGGTCATTGGGGTCATGCTGGTAGCGGGTGACGTGACCTGTATCTGGATTAAAGCGGTTGAGCCCACCACCCCAGGTGCCAACCCACATAGTCCCAGCCCGATCTTGGTAGACACTAACAATATCATCGCTACTTAAACTGTTGGCATTGTCAGGGGCATGACGATGATGAGTAAATGTTTGGCGAGTGTGATCAAAGCGATTAAGACCGCCTCCGAGAGTGCCGACCCAGAGAAAGCCCTGCTGATCGATGGTGAGCGTACTTACAAGGTTGTGACTCAAACTGTTAGGGTCGTCCACGTCATTTTTATAGATCACCGTGGTACCGCCGTCGTAGCGGGTCAACCCATCCCAGTGGCCAAACCACATAAAGCCCTGGTTATCTTGCACAATTGCCCGCACTCGATTGCCCGCCAGGCCGTCTTCTTGGGTTAAGTGATTAAACTTGACGTCATCAGGTCTGTGAGCAAAGGAAGGAGATACCGCATTCAAAACAAACCCAAGGGTGGTGATTAAAACGGCAATCCTTTTTAACATAACGGGTGTGGAACAGCATCGGGATAGTGCTTGCCGACACTAACTTTTTCTAGGCCTTTCTCTAATAAACTTTTCTAATCATAACTTTACTGCTTTAATTTCAAAACCTCGAATTCCTGAAAAAATTAAATCTTTAAAGAGAAAATACAAGGTTCTTGCGTAGCGGCAGGTACCCGTCCTAAGAAAATAAAGATATCTTCTATGTATAGGACAAAAACAACACACGCTGATGATATCTGGATGCTCATGAAGACTGTATCTTGCCAAACGCTGCTTCAGCAGATGCAACATCTTGTCATCGTTTTAGCAAGAATGCGTCCCCAGTTACAGCAGCCATCTAGAAGCCTTTATCTACCTATTTTTACTCTCTGTGCGATCGCGCCAGCCTTGACTTGTCAGTTCGCACCCCCAACCCACGCCCAAGTCATTGCCGATGGTACCTTCTCCACCAATGTTGCTTCATCTGACAACCAAAATTTTGTGATTGACGCTGGCGATCGCGCTGGCAATAATCTCTTCCATAGTTTTGACACATTTTCTATTCCCACCAACGGTTCAGCCATTTTCAACAATGCCATCGATATTAAACATATCGTCAGCCGGGTTACAGGTATCAACACATCTGATATCGATGGGCTAATTCAGGCCAATGGTACAGCTAACCTCTTTTTACTCAATCCCAATGGCATCCTCTTTGGCGAGAATGCTTCGCTGGATATCGGTGGTTCTTTTTTGGCCACCACGGCTGAGAGTATTCTCTTTAGCGATAATGTTGAATTTAGTACCACCGATGTGACTTCGGCCTCTTTACTCACGATATCGACTCCCATGAGGTTGCAATTTGCCGCTAATCCCAGCCCAATTACGGTAGAAGGTACCGGACATAACCTGACATTGGACTTAAATACATCTTCACCGATTCGTGACAATCGCCCAGTGGGATTACAGGTTCCTTCTGGACAAACCTTAGCCTTCATTGGAGGGGACATCTTGATTGAGGGTGGTCATCTCACAGCGAATCAAGGTCGTATTGAATTAGGAAGTGTGGCCCAATCGGGCTCAGTTTCTCTCATGCCCACATCCGATGGATTTACTCTAGACTATGCGGCCATAGATAACTTTGGCGATCTCAGATTCACCCAAGCTGCTTCAGTCGAAGTGAGTGGCGAGGGTAGTGGTAATTTGCACTTCCAAGGCAGAAATATTTCTGTCTTAGAGACTTCAGCCATTATCAGCAACGTCCTGGGTGCAGACTCAGGTGGGGAGATTCGTGTTCGAGCTTCTGAATCAGTTGACATTATTGGCATTCAGACCGAAGACTTTCCCAGTGCTTTTTTTAATCAAGGGGAAGCGGTCAGTACTGGTAATGTTGGTAATTTATCGATTCAAACAGGACGGTTGCAGGTAGTCGATGGTTTTGTTTCCAATGCTATTTCTGGTGCTGGGAATGGCGGAAACTTAACGATAAAGGCCAATGACATCACGTTAATTGGTAACAATGTTTTCCAAGGAAACTATAACACGGGACTATTGGCGCAGGTTTTCTCAAGCGGGACAGGACAGGGAGGAGCATTGAGCATTGATGCTGATAATCTCTACATGCAAAGCTCATTGATCTCTAATGCTACCCTCGCAGAGGGTAATGCCGGGAACACTGTCTTACAAGTCGATACGTTGCGACTGACAGAGAGTTCACAAATTTTTTCTGGGACAATAGGCCAGGGGAATGGTGGGAACATTTCCATTGACGCAAACGAGATCACAATAACGAGTACAGAGAAAGACGCTCCGTTTTTGGCTGGCATATACACTACTTCATTAGAAGACGGTAATGCTGGAAACATTGATATACAAGTCAATAATCGTCTACAGCTTACGGGGGCAGCACGAATCTCCTCCTTGACTAGAACGGCTGGAACGGCTGGAAATATCATGCTCCAAGCGGGTGAGATTGAGGTGAATGGAGCTGGAGCTACCGGAGGGGGTGGCATTTCTGACGATGGACAGTTGACCAGTCGGATTACTGCCTTCAGTGAAACAGACTTTGCAGCTGGCAAAATCGACATTACGGTCGAGACATTGCGAGTCACTAATCAAGGGCTGATTAGTGTCAGCAACCTTGAGGGGGGAGATGCCAGCGACCTGTCCATTAGGGCAGACCAGATTCTACTAACCGATGGCGGAACATTGCAAGCAGAAGTGGCTGCTGGTAATCAGGGCAACATTCTCCTCATGGCTGACAGCCTCCTGTTCCTGAAGAGGGGGGGACTCATTTCCACTAATGCCACCAATAGAGCTACTGGCGGCAACATTGTCATTGAGGCCCCAGTGATCTTAGGGTTAAACAACAGCGACATTGTTGCCAATGCTGTACAAGGAGATGGCGGCAATATTGCAATTACCACCCAGGCCTTATTGGGTCTCCAATTTCGCAATTTTCGCACATCTGAGAGTGACATTACCGCCAGTTCTCAGTTTGGGTTAGATGGCATTGTCCAAATCGATACCCCCGATCTTGAACCCAATCAGGGGCTGGTTGAGCTACCTAGCGAGCTGACTGATTCAAGTAACCAAATTTCTACAGGCTGTTTGGTTGCAGCGGATAACTCATTAACGCTCAGCGGACGTGGTGGTTTGCCAGACGCGCCAGACACCCTCAACAGCTTGGCAGTCTGGGAAGATTGGCGTCCCTTGGAAACGGAAGCAAGGACAGCAACTGCACCCAGAGATATTGCTCGTACTTCTTTTAGAGAGGCAACAGCAATGGTGATCGATGTGAACGGTCGGGTTCAGTTTGTGGCCTCAACAACTGAGAGGTTGAAGCCACCTATGGCAGCGAATCCTTTGATTCGCTGTGGTTCTAGAGACAATGTATGGGGACAGGAGAATGAATAGATTGAGACAATCAAACACCTGGTCAATCTATCGAACCCTCTGTTGGTTCGGCTTGGGTCTCTGGTTGGCCATAGCCCCAACCATGCTCCCCATGAGCGCGGCCACCCTGCATGCAAATTCTCAAAACCCAGCCCAGCTCAGCTCATCTACGACTGATAAAATCAGCCTGATTGAACAAGGGAGACATTATTACCAATCAGGCCGGTTTGCTGAAGCCCTTGGCCTCTGGCAACAAGCAGCGCAAACTTACCAGGCCCAAGGAAACCTAACAAACCAGGCCTTGAGTCTGAGCTACCTGGCCTCAGCCTATAAGGAGCTGGGGCAATGGCAGGCGGCAGAAACGGCTATTGCCCAAAGCTTAGAGCTGCTACAACAGGCTAATACCGACGCTCAAATCACCACAAACGCGGCCATCATTCTGGCCCAAGCCTGGAACACCCAGGGCAGTCTGCAACTGACCATGGGTAATCCGGAAGCAGCACTGACTAGTTGGCAACAGGCTGAGGCCATTTACGCTGACAATGATGATGCCCAGGGTCAGTTGGGCAGTCAACTTAATCAAGCCCAGGCCTTACAAAGCTTAGGGCTATATCGACAGGCCCGCACTCGACTGGAAGAGATGAATCAGCAGCTCCAGTCTCAACCCAGCTCACAGCTCAAAGCAAAAGCGTTGCAAAACCTGGGTGTAACGTTACAACGAGTAGGCGCATTTTCGGACTCGCTCAATACGTTGCAACAAAGCCTGGCGATGACCCAGCAGTTAGGGGCAGATACGAGTGCAGTGTTATTGGGGCTAGGGCATACCTGGCAGGGATTAGCGGAAAACGATAAGGCATTGGATACCTATGGGCAGGCAGCGGCTGTGGCCACAACTGCGATCGCAAAAACCCAAGCCCAACTCAGCCAGCTCAGTCTGCTCCTGGAAACTAACCAAATCACTGCTGCCCAGACACTTGTGCCCCAGATTCGAGCCCAGCTGCCGGATTTACCCGCTAGCCGCTCAGCCATTTATGCCCGCGTTAACCTGGCCCAAAGTTTGCTCAAGCTAGCCGAGCAAGCCCCATCTGGCGGCTCTGAGATGGTCCAGGTGCTGTCCACCGCCATCCAGCAGGCCCAGGAACTCAACGATGTCCGGGCAGAATCCTATGCCCTGGGCCAATTAGGCCAGATTTATGAACAAGCGGGTCAATGGGCCGATGCCCAATTACTAACCGAAAAAGCCCTGGCCATAATCCGAGGACTTCATGCCTCAGAAATTGCCTATCAGTGGCAGTGGCAGCTGGGACGGATTTTGTGTCAGGGGGATATTGCCTGCACTAAGACAGACAAGCGTAGGAGTGCGATCGCAGCTTATACAGAAGCCATTAGTCAGCTAGAACTTTTGCGCACTGATTTAGTCGCTAACGCCCAGATCCAATTCTCCTTTCGCGAGCAAGTAGAGCCTGTCTATCGCGAGTTTGTCACATTGTTACTAACGCCATCGTCCGGCCAAACCGAGATCAGCCAGAATCATCTCAAAAAGGCCCGCGACATCATTGAAGCCCTGCAGCTAGCCGAGTTAGACAACTACTTCCAATCCGCCTGTCTCGATGTAGAATCCCAGCCCATTGACCAAATCGATCGGGCCGCCGCTGTCCTATACCCCATCGTCCTACCCGACCGACTTGCCGTTATACTCGCCTTACAAGACCAGCCCTTGCATTACTATGAAACCGTTCTACCCCAGGCTGAAGTCGAAAGCAGTCTCAGCCAGATGCGGCAGTCCCTGAGCCTGGCCTTTCCCAATCAGCTGCGGCTACAAGTTTCACAGCAGCTTTATGACTGGCTGATCAGACCAGCCGAAGCTTACTTTACCGACCACGAGATCCAAACCCTTGTCTTGGTTCCAGATGGGCTGCTACGTAGCTTACCCATCGCAGCTCTCCACGATGGTCACCACTATCTGATTGAGCAATATAGCATTGCCATTAATTCTGGTTTACAGCTACTGGAAACCCCAACCTTAGACCCCGAGGGATTTAAACTCTTGCTGGGGGGGCTAACGGAAGCACGTCAAGGCTTTTCTGCTTTACCTGCCGCTGCCCTTGAAATAGAAAAGATTAGCGCTCAAGTGGCATCTCAGCTATTTCTTAACCAAGAATTTACTCAAAAAAATTTACAAACACAGCTGCAACAGTCTAATTCCTCTGTAGTACACCTAATCACCCATGGCCAGTTTAGTTCTAATCAGAATGACACCTTTCTTCTGGCCTGGGATCAGAAGATTAAAACCCCAGACTTGAGTAAGGCCCTGCAAACCAGACAGCTCAGTGCCACCAATCCCATCGAACTATTGGTGCTCAGCGCCTGCCAGACGGCGACGGGAGACAATCGCGCCGGGTTAGGGCTGGCGGGCTTGGCCCTCCGCTCCGGTGCTCGCAGTACCCTGGCTAGCCTGTGGTCTGTGGATGATCGATCAACGGCTGAGCTGATGGTTAAGTTCTATAACGCACTCAAGCAGCCAGGCACCCCCAAAGCCGCCGCACTACAACAGGCTCAACTGGCTGTATTACAGCAAGAAGACTACGATCACCCATTTTTTTGGGCGGCCTTTGTCATGGTAGGAAATTGGCTTTAATGGCTAAAAACAGCAATAGTGACTGTAAAGGAATTTAATTCCTCAGCAATATACTAAACAGGTGTCAAAAAGCGTAGTTAGTTGTCAAAATCGATGCATTCATCATGCTATCTATCCCTCTAAAGCTAGGAACCGTTGTTACTGCCATTGGGTTCCTTAGCCTGCTGGGTGGCACAGTTGAGGCTTTCTCCTATCAGACTGCCCCCTCACAGCTGTTAGCCCTGGACCCCCAAAGTTTTGAATTTATCCCCCCAGAGGATGATGGTCAGCCTCGTACCAATCGAGCCAGCGGCAGACGCGATCAGCTCTGTAATAACTCAGCATCTGGCTTAGCCCTGACGTTACTGATTCCACCTAGCAATCAGGGAATAACCACGGCAGCTCATCCCATATTTCTGGCCTATTTACCTCAGACCTCAGCGCAACAAGCTTTCCTCACCCTAGAGGGTGAGAATAATGATTACCTTTATCACACCCTGGTTGATCTACCTGAAACAGCTGGGATTGTTAGTTTTGCGATTCCTGAGACCGCACCAGTTCTAGAACCTGATCAACATTACAAGTTTTCCCTAGGGATGATCTACGGTCAAACCCTTGACCCCAATGACCCGGTCATCGAGGGCTGGATTCAACGGATTACCCCCGATACTGTTGCTGAATCTCAGCCATCCCAGGAGGCATCGTTTGAGCTGGGGGCCTGGTACGCCAGAAATGGCATTTGGTTTGATGCCTTAGCATTATTGGCTGATTTGCGTGCCACAGAACCGGATAATTTAGATGCGATCGCAGCCTGGGAAGAACTACTCCAGTCCGTCGGGCTTGACAGGGTGGGAACTGCACCACTGCTAAATCCTGTCGACTAATGTGTATTCCAGGGTGATACGATCCATCCGCACTACCGCAGACGTGGGCCTATCTCTACCGCCAGGAGCAACGTTCAAACTTACGGCATACTCAATTTATGTGGTCTAAGCAGGGACAGAGAATTTGGAAATGGCGGCTTTCTATCTTATCTGCCTGCAGCATTACCGGTCTGATTTTGGGTCTAAAATTCCTGGGAGCCTTTCAGTTACTAGAATGGGCGGCCCTTGATAGCTGGTTCCGATTACGCCCCGTGGAGGAAAGCGATTCGCGCATTGTAATTATTGGCATTAATGAGCAAGACATTACCGGAGACACTCAATGGCCCCTCACCGATGCCCAGCTAGCCGAACTAATCGATCAGGTAGCCGCTCAGAGCCCTAGAGCCATTGGTCTAGACCTTTACCGAGATGTTCCCCTAGATCCCGGTCATCAAGACCTGGTACGGGTGATGGCATCAACACCACAGCTGATCGGTGTGGAGAAAGTTTTAGGCATTCCTGTAGCACCGCCACCTAGTCTGGAGCAAAAAGAGCAGGTCGGCATTGCTGATTTTGTATTAGATGCGGATGGCAAGGTCCGTCGAGGACTCCTTTCAACTCGTACACCGGATAATCAAATCAAAGTGAGTTTGGGGGCAAGGCTGGCACTCACCTATTTAGCCGCCGAAGGGATCTCACTTAAAGGGCTCAATGAACCTTCCGAAAGCTACCAGCTAGGTAAAGCCGTCTTTCAACGCTTTGAAACCAATGATGGCGGCTATGTAGGAGCAGATGCCGCTGGCTATCAACTCTTAATCAACTTTAGAGCGGGCAGCTGTACCGATACTACCCCAAACTGCCCTTTTGAAATGATCTCTATGGGGGAGTTTTTATCCGGCCAGGTGCCTCCCGATTTATTACAAGATCGGATTGTTTTGATCGGTGTAACAGCCCCCAGTCTGCAAAACCACTTTTACAATCCCTATAGCTATGGTGAAGCGATCTCCATCTCCGGGGTTGAAGTCCATGCCCACCTGACCAGTCAGATTATCAGCGCCACATTAGATGGACGAGCTTTAATTCAAACATGGCCTGACCCCCTTGAATGCCTGTGGATTTTTCTGTGGTCCAGCGGTGGCACCCTGTTGGGTATCCTGTGCCTTAATCGACGACGCATTACTGTCGGTCTTGTGTGGTTGGTAGGAACTCTTATACTCCTTCTCAGTAGCCTGGTCATCGGAGCCTATGTAGCTTTTTTAGCCGGATGGTGGATTCCTGTTGTCCCGCCCCTCTTAGCCCTAACAGGAACTGCTGTTATCAGCACCACCCACTTATTCTGGAAGAATCTAAAGGACTCTTACCACAAACTAGAACAAGCTCACCAACAGTTAGCCGACTATTCTCAAACCCTAGAATACAAAGTCAAAGAACGCACCGTTGATCTTCTGGCTGCGAAAGAAGCGGCTGATCGAGCGAATCGTGCTAAAAATGACTTTTTAGCAAACATGAGTCATGAGCTGCGCACCCCGCTCAACACTATTCTGGGGATGACCCAAGCCCTGGAAGAACAAATTTTAGGTGAGCTCAACCCCAAACAGACAAAAGCATTACGGGCAACTGAACGCAGTGCTCACCATCTGCTAGAGCTGATCAACGACATTCTAGACTTAGCTCGGGTTGAGTCAGGAATGTTAGAGCTAGATTATGCGCCAACAGCTGTTGTCCCTCTGTGTCATTTTTGTCTAACCGTCGTCAAACAACAGGCACACCAAAAGGGCATACAGCTCGACTCTAAGCTATCCCATACGCTGCCAGCCTTTGTTATGGATGAACGGCGAATGCGTGAAGTACTGATCAATCTCTTGAGCAATGCAGTTAAGTTTACACCGGCTGGAGGACGCGTCACCCTAGAAGTTGTTTATCAACAGCAATCCTCTCTTTTAGATCAGACAGATATATCAGAGACTCCCCCCCGCGATACCTTGAGATTTATTGTCAGCGATACTGGCATTGGTATTAAGCCAGGCTATATCGATCGATTATTTAAACCATTTGTCCAAATTGATAGTGCCCTCAACCGCCAATACACAGGTACGGGCCTGGGGCTGGCTTTGGTTAAACGGCTTACCGATCTCCATGGCGGTACCGTCACCGTCACGAGTAAAGTGGATGTCGGCAGCACCTTTACCGTCGAAATTCCCTGTAAAGCAGTGAGCCCACCTGCATCTAGTGGGAGGAGCCGACAAGATTCTGCCCAGGGCAACCTTAATTCTCTGGCTAGTGAGCCACGGGAAACTATCCTATTGGTTGAAGATGATCCCGATAATATTACTGTTCTCAAAAGTTATCTCACCGCCAAAGGCTATTCTGTCTGTGTTGCTAACAATGGTCGTCAGGCAATCTCGGCCATATTAACCACTGAGCCTGATTTGGTCTTGATGGATATACAAATGCCGGGAATGGATGGCCTAGAAGCCATGCAACGCATTCGACGTGAGCCGACATTGACCAATATCCCCATCATTGCGGTTACAGCATTAGCCATGAAAGGGGATCGAGAGCGATGTTTGGCGGCAGGTGCAAATGACTACCTGAGCAAACCGGTGAACTTAGGCCAACTAGTCATCACTATTCAGCGACTTTTAGCGGAGCGGGAGCCTTCAATACAAAGTCACCATTTTTTCTAGTGGGCGTTACTCAAATTCCAGGGGATAGCTGTTAGGGACCTAACGCCTAACTTTCAAGTAATGGCAAAGCTTGTGACTGATTCAAAAGTCATCTAAAACATCTGGGTCAATATCCTCATCCTCAAGCATGTCAGACAGCGAGGTGGGATTTGTATCCACCGGCTTGGGAGGGATAATTTTCTCAAACATCATGCTTTGAGAAAGGGAAGAGTGACCGTTGCCCCCATGGCCATTGGTGCCGGTAGCGCCATGACCGTTGGTCGCACTGCTACCGCCCAGGGATTCACTCAGTTTAGGACCATAGGGTTCGCCTGCCAAAAAATGTCGTCGGATTTGAAAAATTCTAAACTCTAGTTCATCAATGGCATTACGAGCCAGCACCTGAGCTTCTTCTTTAGAGACAGTATCCTCATAGGCCCATGGCAGATAGTAGGCTTTCAAAGCTCGAATCACCGACTCGCGCATATTCACCAGTTTGTTGTCACGCAGATAATCGATTATCCGCCCTTCAATCGTGTCAGGATCGGAGCTAATGCTAAATGAAACCCGTTTTCTAGTACTAGGAGTATCTTTTTTAGACGAATCTTTCTTCTTAACCACGACTCCTCCCAGCAGCAAGTTTTTGGAATTTTAGGGCCAGCCACTTGGCACCACCATAGCAGTCACAAAAGCGCAGCTGATCAATGTCCGATTCTAGCTCTAGATTGGCCGCTACTTCGTCTTGTAAGTCTTCTAACCAATTGACCGTACAAAATGTTGACCGCTCTTCAAAGTACTCTTCCAAATAATCTCGCAGCTGGGTCGCGGTCCCTCCGCTGATCAGTACCTCATAGTTAGGTACACTAACCGAAGCCAGCCACTCATTCAGGCGATATTTCACCAGCTCCCAATAGTAAACGGTGGCCTTTTCGCGACGCTCAGCCAGGGGATAGCCTTTGCGGGGACGGTTAGGAAATACAACCCGCGCTGAGTTGTTGATCAAGGCGTCATAGAGAAACGGATCATCTGAATTGCAGGGTAAGTCTTGAGCCACAGCCTTCAGCAACTGCTGATAGCCCAGGTGCTCGGTACTGCTGGGTTCACCCTGGGGCGGTCGCCCGCCGTTAAATAGCAAAAAGCTCAGGTCTCGATGGCCAAACATGAGCACAACAAATGTCCTAGTTGAACGTTCTTTTTGTTGCGATCGCTGCACTTTACGCCACTGCACCAGCCCTGCCGCCTCGGGCAGCACCTTCACATGGCCAAAGTCTAGAAAAACATCCCGACCGCGATAGGTAAACATCTTGTGTCCCAAGATCTCACCCGTCAGCGCCCTATAGTCAGTCAGATACTCATTAAACGGCAGCGCAATCCCCACATCCAGTGTCAGCCTCTCTAGATCATGCTGATGGGCAAATTCACCCATCACCCCCAAGGCTCGAATGTGTGCCAAAGCACTTTTGGGTAGGCTGCTCGTAGCTTTGTTAGGACGCCCCTGGGCATCAATCCCCAGAGCATAGGCTGGCGTCTCCGGGTCCAGCTGCAAATAGCTGACTGACTCCAAGCCAGAACCGATTTGTTCACCCTGAGCTTCAATAATAGTTAGCTCCGAGGGCGGCATATCCGCCACCAGCGGTGGACACTGATAGGAATAGAACCGCTCACCATCATTGAGAACAGCCTTGGTGCCGGAGCTACCTAAGTCGATAAAACACTGATATTTGGCCATGGGGATATGGGCAGACAGCTGCCAATTAGTACATTAGTACGATTTTCTGGTGAATCTATTCTAGTCCAACAGGCGTTGACAATATATCGCAGAGAATACGTTTTATTGCTAGATTGCCCTAACCCACAAACGTATCGGTATGCATTCAGCTAAACCGCATGACGACATTAATCAGGAATCTAGACTAACTCTCTAGACTCACCGCTACATATAGCGCTCAGTCTAATGTTGAAATACTAAAAGGCATTATGGTACCTGTTAAAGGTATTTTTGGGAAGTGATTTTCTGCTCTATCGTCCTTAGAACGCAAATCGCCACTATTGAATACACCTGGTGAGGGTTAGGTGTAACTGGCATACAAGACGTTACCCACTTTTTCTCTAATCCAGATTTGCGATCCAGGCTTCTTGTTGGCCTTGGGGATTAAAGCCGGTCCCGACGATAGTTGACCCATCGGCGGAAATACTTCTGGCTTCGGCCAAGGTCCAGCCGGTGAGATTTAATCCATAGTCGTTGGTCAGTACGGCTTTTAGAGAACGGATACCTCGCTGGGATGTCCAAATAAAGGCTTCTTGGCTTTGATCTCCAAAAAGTGCGAAGGAAGTAAAAGGTTGACCCGCATTACTAGTACTGGCTCCCACGACAACAGAAGCATCGTCTGACAGATCGTACGCAATGCTAATTCCAGTGCCATTTTGCAAGTCACCCAAGCCAATACCCTGTTGATCGCTCCAGAGAAAGGCTTCGCCATTGGCATCAGTATTCGGGCTACCTGCCATACCAACAATAAATCGACCATTGGCCGAAATTGCCGCCGCCGCTCCAAAAACGCCAGAGGTCCTACCGCCAATCCCGAGTCTGGTCACTCCAGTGGACTGAGTCCAACGAAAGGGGGCCAATGCACCGGTGGCATCATCGGTGGAGTAGCCGACAACAACCTGGCCACTGTCTGATATACCAACAGCTCCATTCCAGCGAGAACTACTTGTACCCAGTGCGACCAAGCCCTCGGCGGCTGTCCAGCGAAAGGCAGCGTCATTGCCCGCTCGATTGCTAACAAACCCAACAACAACGGTGCCATCAGCAGAAATACCCTCAGCAATCCCCGTAGGGCCAGCAGCTACTGCTGTCGCCCCTCCGGCCGCAGTCCATCGTAGAATTCCTCTGTTAACACCACCGTTGCCCACAACAACCTGGCCATTGTCGGAGATAGCAGTGGCGGCAAACCTATCTACTGGAATTTGGGTCATCCCCCTAGCCGCTGTCCACAAAAAAGACGCTGTGGCGTCTTTTTGACTGATGCCCACAACAACGGTGCCATCAGCTGATATGTCTACGGCCCTGCTGCGCTCATTCAATCCAGGTAAAAAGCCTAACCCCTGGAATGAAGCAGCATCTGCGGTTGGGTGGCCAAGGGTGAGTGTGGAGAAACTCAAAGTGGCGAACGCCATGAGAAATTGTCTTGTGTGCATTTTAGTGACTTCTTTTAACGGACTCTTGGTAGAGAGGGGACCTGACAGCCGCCAATCTTGATGTTTGAGAGCAGATGTTAGGATGATGGCCTGTTTGTGTTTTGATTAAATTCACACTATAGATGACCGACTGTATCAATGTTTCAGGCATTCGTGCCTATGGCTATATTGGGGCATTACCTGAAGAGAACATATTGGGTCAGTGGTTTGAAGTAGATCTGACACTGTGGATGGATTTATCGGTGGCAGGTCAGTCGGACAGTCTGGCGGATACTCATAATTATGCCGATATTATTCAGCAAACCCAGGGCATCATCCAGACGAAAAAATTTAAGCTGATTGAACGGCTAGCAGATGCGATCGCAACTCAGGCCTTGGATAACGAGCCCCGACTGGACAAAGTTCAGGTGACAGTCACCAAACTGACTGCTCCGGTCCCAAACTTTGATGGCCGAGTGGCAGTAACAATAGTAAGAGGCCGTTCCTGACTCTAACCAATCCGTTACTATGCTGAAGGCAGTATTAGTGAGAGTCCCCCCTTGCCAAAGCTAAGGCTAAGTATCCCACCACAATTGCCGCTAATTTTGCTACTGGCAGCAATGCTGCGGCTGTGGCGTCTAGCGGCCAAACCCCTATGGGTGGATGAACTGTACACCGCATTTAACAGTCTTGGCAAAAGCCTAGATGAGATTCCTGTCGGTCGCTTATTACCTGTGGGGGACTACTGGGCGCTACTGGGGAATCCAGGCTCTATCTGGCAGGCGGCTCAGACCGTCACTACATCCAGTAATCACCCGCCGCTATTTTTTATCATGATGAACGGCTGGCTGCATCAGGTGGGCACCTCGGTTTGGAGCCTGCGGGCATTGGCGGTGCTGTGGGGAGTGGTCGCCGTCGCCGGTATGTTTTACCTGGGGCAGCGTCTTAGCAACCCACGGGTCGGGGCATTGGCGGCGCTGCTGATGGCAGTGTCTCCCTATGGTATTTATCTATCCCAGGAATCAAGACACTATAGCTTGGCAATTGCGATCGCACTCTTGGCCCTGATTAACTGGAGTGCCCTTCTTCAAGGCGAGCGTGCCCTCTGGCGCTGGCTGAGCTGGATCGGCTTAAACGCCCTGGGTGTCTATATCCATTACTTTTACGGCTTTAGCATCATCGCCCAATGGTTGGTCACCATCAGTCGCATCATCTGGCGACGCGACCGTCGTAATCAGGCATTCCCCTGGCTGCTAGCCATGGGGTGTACGGCTCTACTTTACCTACCGTGGCTGCCTACGGCCTGGACCCATTTTTACAGTGAAGGTGGCACTAACTGGCTGAGCCAATCCGCCCCGCTGTGGCAGTCATTGCTATTGCCCTGGCTCCAATCCTTAGTGGCTGGTGTGTTTATGTTAATTTTGCTGCCTGTGGAGCAGGTGCCCCTGGCAGTCACCATTGTATCGGCCCTGATCATGCTGAGCGTATTTGGCATTGTGCTCAATCAGCTGATCCGGGGCTGGCAGCAAGAGACCCAGCTAGATTTGACGGCCCCCATAGTTAGCTATGGGCTGATTGTCTTCGGCATCATGATGGCGATTACCTATGGTCTGGCTAAGGATCTCACCCTGGCCCCGCGCTACTTTTTTATGCTGTATCCAGCCATAACCTTGGTGATGGCCCAGGCATTAGCCCGTCGCAAACGCTGGGTGATAATAACTGCGATCGCTGCCGGTATCCTCAGTCAGCTATTAATCAGCTACGACATTGCCCTCCTCAAACCATACCTGCCTGGTCAGATTGGCCGTCGACTGGGGGCAGCCTCCCAACCAACAATTGTGCTGATAGCGCCTCAACGCGATGGCTATCGCGCCCGTGCCCTCAGCTATGTCTTGGCCATGCCGCCGGATAACCCCAATACCCAGGTAGCCTTTACAGACCCCGCTGGTGTCAAATCATGGCAGCCAGTGCTCAGCGGTGATATCCCCACCCAAGATCTAACACTTTGGCTAGTGGAACCTCAGCGCAAAGTCCCCTTTCCCCCAGTCGTGCAGCTATCACAACAGGTTTGTTTTCCGACCGGGGAACGGATTAATACCGAAGGCACCCGTCAACAGCAATATCAATGCAGTGCCATGGGGCCAGACAGTTAGCATCAGTAATCCCCCACGAGCGGTATGACAGCTTAAAGAGTTTCATAGATTACCTATGATTACCACCACCACTCGCTATACTCATTGCTTGAACGCGCCCAGTAAAGCGTCCAGTAAAGCGCCCAGTAAAGCGCCAAATTCATAGGAATAGGCACCATGACGTTTCGAGCTTTATACTCTTTCCTACGTCCAAAAAGCTACGTAAAGTTCTTTGGACTATTAACAGCAGCGGCATTAACCGTAGTTGCTACCCCTGTATGGGCAGGTGATCCATTTCGCTCCAACAGCGAGCATAATATTGGTCCCCATGCCGAAACTGCATTTGAATCCTTCTTTCGCGCAGGCGACTATGTGAGTGCGCGTGCAGCTCTGGAACTCGCCAAAGCCTCTGAAGCTGACGACCCCTTAGTCCACAGTATGGCAGCCTCCATGGCCTATCTGGATGAAGACTGGGATGCCCTGGACGCAGAAGTTGCCTTAACCCGGTCTACAGCGGAGACTTTACTTGAAACCGACCCGCTACGGGGACATATCTACTCAGCAGTTGGCATTTTTATGGAAGGTGCTCACATGATGCGCACCCAGGGAGTTGCCCGCAGTACACCAGCAGCATTGGCTATGCTACAACAGGTTTTTGGCCATATTGGCGAAGCCGAAAAGATTGACAGTACTGACCCAGAACTCAATTTGGTCAAAGGGTTTATGGATTTAATGCTGGCGGTTAACTTACCCTTTTCTGATCCAGAGAAAGCCATTGAACGCCTATCACAGTACGGCAACCCTGAATATATAGCCTATCGAGGCATTGCCCTGGGCTATCGCGATTTGGGACAGATGGATGATGCCATGACGGCGGTAGAGCAAGCCTTAGAAACAGCGCCTGAAAATCCAGAACTGTTTTATCTCAAGGCACAGCTTCACCGACGACAACAAGAGACTGATGATAGTGTCGCTATGTTTGAAAAAGCATTGGAGTATGCAGCCCAGCTGCCACCCAATCTGGCTCGCAAAATCTACAAGGAAAAATGTCGCACCCTGGGAGGATCTCACGAGACCTGTGGGATCGAAGCTAGAGACTTTGTTGATGACCTAGAAAAATAATCTACAGTGAAAAATACTCTGTAGTTAGAAAACATCCAGGCGCTGGTAGTAATTAAAGTCTAGCGCCTGGATTGTATTTTGCCGATATTGCATCTTTAAATATTGTATTCAGCTCATAATTACCATTGATTAATCTCAAGCAGGATTTCGAAATGTAAACTGCAACCTGATGATGATTAATGCCTATGAAGAGAACTGATTTATCCTGACGCTAAATGGGGTTTAAAAAAGTAGCAGCCCCGCTGATAAACTAGCCAGTGAAGGCTGCAACGAGGCTGAAGACGCAGTTAGGAGGTATCTTGACTACTACAATAGCGGTCAAATTTCGTCGTTGGTAGTTAACTTAATAAGTTCTTAACTGTCGCCAGATAAAAAGCCAACTGCATTTATTTAAATTTATTTCATAAAGTAAATAATCAATGCAAAAACCGTGTCTATATAGACAGAAATTGTCACAGTAGAGATATTCTTTGGGTTTGGGTTAGTTTTCGACGACCGCCAGATCGCAATTCAAATCAGGAAAGTTACTCAGTCGCCCTCAGGCATTGACTGGTTCGGCTACATCTGACCTACCCAGGGTAACGGCCCATAACAAGGCTAGCTGAAAAGACCTACGGGAGGTCAGAGATGGCAATTAAAAGTGTTAACCCGGCCACTGGCAAAGTTTATAAAACCTATACCCCCCTGACATCAGAAGAGATTGAGCAACGATTAGCAATAGGGGCAAATCAATATCAACAATATCGCTGGACATCATTTAGTGATCGCAGCAATTGGCTACAGGCTGCTGCCGATTATTTAGAAGACCATACCGAGGTGCTCGGGCGAATTATGACCCAGGAAATGGGTAAACCCGTGGGAGCTGCGATCGCAGAAGTTAAAAAGTGTGCCTGGGTCTGTCGTCATTATGCCGAACACGGGGCCGATTACCTGGCCGATGAGCGCTCAGATATCGGTTACGTACGCTATCAGCCCCTGGGGATCATTCTGGCGGTAATGCCCTGGAATTACCCCCTCTGGCAAGTGTTTCGACTGGCAGCTCCAGCCTTGATGGCAGGCAATGTCATCGTGCTAAAACATGCCTCAAACGTACCCAAGTGCGCACTATCCATAGAACAAGTTTTTCGCAAGGCAGGCTTTCCTGACGGTGCTTTCCAAACGTTGCTGATTAGTGCTGAGCAAACGGCAGCGGTGATTGCTGATGAACGAGTGCGTGGCGTCAGTCTGACCGGTAGCGGACCCGCTGGAGCCGAGGTAGCGGCTTTGGCAGGACAGCACCTTAAAAAAGTGGTGCTAGAGCTAGGGGGGAGCGATCCCTTTATTGTGTTGCCCAGTGCCGACTTAGATCAGGCTGTTGAAACAGCGGTCACTGCCCGTTTACAAAACAATGGCCAGTCTTGCATTGCCGCCAAACGCTTTATCTTAGTCGGCAACATTGCCGATGAGTTTGAAGCCCGTCTGATGGATAAATTTAATGGCCTCACCGTTGGTGATCCGATGCAACCTGAGACCGATATTGGTCCCCTGGCTACACCGTCGATTTTGCGAGCCATTCACAAACAGGTCCACGATTGTCTCATTGCTGGGGCCAAGGTACTGGTGGGCGGCAATTTAGAAAAACTCAAAGCCTCATTACCCTCTGAGTTAGAGCTGGGGAATTTTTATCCGCCAACCATTCTTAGCCATATTCCCCCTGGTACTCCTGCTGACCAAGAAGAATTCTTTGGTCCGGTGGCCCTGATTTTCCGGGTGCAGGATTTAGACACTGCGATTCAACTGGCCAACTCCACCCCATTTGGTTTAGGTGCGAGCGGTTGGACGCAAGACTCAGTAGAACAACAACGCCTGATCAATGAGATTGACGCCGGAGCTATTTTTATCAACAGTATGGTGAAATCCGACCCGCGTTTGCCCTTTGGTGGCATCAAACAGTCAGGTATTGGTCGTGAATTAGGCCGACATGGCATTTTAGAATTTATGAATGCCAAGACGGTTTGCGTGAGTTAGGGAATTTTGTTGCCCTGTAGGGGTGTATGAAACACCCCTACAGATAGTTTTTGACGTTGTGTTGGCCATCTCCTAGGTATCTTTATGAACACTGCAGAACTTTTGATCCGCTGCCTTGAAAATGAGGGGGTGGAGTATATCTTTGGCGTGCCTGGAGAAGAAAATCTCCAGGTGCTCCAGGCGCTAAAACACTCCTCGATTCAGTTTGTCACCACCCGTCATGAACAGGGGGCTGCCTTTATGGCAGATGTTTATGGTCGGCTCACAGGCAAGGCTGGGGTGTGTCTTTCCACCCTGGGACCGGGGGCCACCAACCTGATTACTGGGGTAGCCGATGCTAATCTGGATCGGGCTCCGCTGGTGGCAATTACAGGTCAGGTGGGGACTGACCGCATGCACATTGAGTCCCATCAGTACCTGGACCTGGTGGCGATGTTTGCCCCAGTAACCCAATGGAATACTCAGATTGTTCGACCTAGTAATACGGCGGAAATTGTTCGTAAGGCATTTAAGCTAGCTCAGACGGGAGATCCAGGGGCTGTACATATTGATTTACCTGAAAATATTGCCGATATGGAAGCCGAGGGCAAACCGCTGGCGTGCGATCGCAATGGTAAAACCTTCGCCGCCTTTGACCTCATTCAGATTGCTGCCGATGCCATTTCTCGATCAGAGAGACCACTGATTTTGATTGGCAATGGCGCTATTCGGGCGCGAGCCAGCGCCGCCATTATGAAACTGGTCGATCAGCTGCAAATTCCAGTCACCAACACGTTTATGGGCAAAGGGGTGATTCCCTATCAGCATCCCCTGGCCCTCTGGACCGTCGGTTTACAGCAGCGAGACTTTATTTCCTGCGCTATTGATAAAAGCGATCTGGTGATCACTGTAGGCTACGACCTGGTGGAATATCCGCCCAAAAAGTGGAACCCCTACGGCCAAATTCCCATTATTCATGTGAGTACCACCCCCGCCGAAATTGACAGCAGCTATGTGCCGATGGTGGAGGTCATTGGCGACCTCTCCGATTCTCTGGAACAGATTTTGAAACGGGTAAAACGCCAAACCCAGTCCAGCTATCCATTTCAGGCCGTACGGGATGAAATGCGGGCTGACTATGAACAGTATCGTGACGATCTGGCATTTCCGATTAAGCCCCAAAAGCTTCTCTATGACTTACGGCAGATAATGGGGCCTGATGATATTGTCTTGTCGGACGTGGGGGCTCACAAAATGTGGATTGCTCGCAACTATCACTGTGAACGGCCCAATACCTGTTTGATTTCCAATGGGTTTGCATCCATGGGCATTGCTATCCCCGGTGCGATCGCAGCCAAACTTGTTTATCCTGAGCGCAAGATTGTTGCAGTTACTGGTGACGGCG
This sequence comes from Leptolyngbya sp. Heron Island J, assembly GCF_000482245.1. Taxonomy (GTDB): domain Bacteria; phylum Cyanobacteriota; class Cyanobacteriia; order Phormidesmidales; family Phormidesmidaceae; genus Leptothoe. The sequence continues at coordinate 58,893 of NZ_AWNH01000049.1, forward strand.
GCTTTATGATGAACTGTCAGGAACTAGAAACAGCGCTGCGTCTAGGTACCCCCTTTGTCACCATTATCTTTAACGATGGCGGCTACGGGCTGATTGAGTGGAAACAACGCAACTACTATGGCGAATCTGCGTTTATTAAATTCAACAATCCTGATTTTGTTGCTTTAGCCAAAAGTTTTGGCCTTCAGGGCTATCGGGTAACTGCCACAGAAGACTTTATTCCCACCTTAAAAGATGCGTTGGAGGCTGATGTTCCCGCCGTAATTGACTGTCCCATAGACTATGGTGAAAATCTGCTATTCACTGAAAAATCACGGGAATTGGCCTGCGTAATTTAGTCGCTAGAGTACAGTCCCCATGCCTAAATCCATACCAATAGTGTAGTGAAAGTTACCCTCACCAACACTTTCGCGCAATTTGGCAAGAATTTTGTCTGGATTATCATAGGGACCAGCAAAGTAATAAGGTTTACCGTTTTTACCAAATTCGTGGCGAGGCAGGTTATCCATACGAGGGCCAAGATTATGCTTGGCTCGCTCAAAGTCTTTATGGGGGGCAATCCCTAAACGTTGCGCATAATCCACAGCACCGTAGATCGCCGACTGGGCCTGTTCTAGAGATATATTCCGATAGCTATCACTCATCGTTTGAGCATAGGCCTGCTCTCGCATTAATGGATAATCGGTAGCTTTAACTTTGCGAGGCCCCATTGCATCTTTTACACCCAGACACCAAGCATCAATTAAGAAGGTGGTAACCAAACAATGTTGTCCATCGATGCGGGTGATCATAATCTGAGACAACCCTTTACGATCTTTTTTGATATTTTGGCTACCAAAAAAGCGATCAAAGCCTTGTAGATCAATTAAGCATTCTTTCAGTTTAGGAAGCTGCTTAGGTTGGCTATCTTTTTCGGGATTGATGTTTGTATGGATAATATCGTTGACTTCCGCCGGGCGTAGACCGAGCTTACGGGCGATTTGTTTAGGCGTGACTTTGCGATCGCGCAGAGCCAAAATTTCTTTAATTTGCTCAGAGGTAGCTGCCATCAATACAGGTTCCAGATGCGCCAAGGGTAATGCTCATTTTTACGCAAGTCTCTGGATATCGTACAAATGGTTTGCAAGTTTTTACTTAACTTGCCCATGTCAGTTAGATGCGTTTTATCAGGCTGCGATCGCCAATTATAAATTTATTCCGTTGGGCACCGCTTATTTTGATTGGGAATGACCTATAGCCTGGATAGTAGGGCTACTGTGTACATACAAGTCGAAGCCTAACTCAAGATGTCGAGCCCTCATCCCCCAACCCCTTCTCCCTCAAGGAGAAGGGGAGCTAGTCTCAAAGTCCTTCTCCCTAGGGGAGAAGGATTTAGGATGAGGGCTAATGCAAAGCATGGAGCTGATTTCCAGTAGATCTCCTAGATGTGTATACACGGTAGGAAGAATAGGGGGATGAGCTTGACAGCGTTCAGCCAGCGCGCTACAAGCTGCCCCCTGAAAGACCTGAAGGACCTAGCTAACAGTCATCGAAATCACTGTTTCCACCGTTTCTTGGGGAGATGCACTGAGCAAAAAATCACCTGTGTTGATAGCATTGCGAGGTCCGCTCCAGGGTTCTAAACAGTAAAAATCTTTTCCTTTTACAGTCCAAAAAACCAGAGTGGAGTAATTCTCATCAAAAGAGATCGTCAGTGTACTGTCACCATCTTTTACAGTTGCTGTTTGACCTTCAAGGTTGATAAAAGCAAAATCAATCTCTTCTTGATCAAGATCAAACTGACCGTTGAATGCATAGACATCTTTGCCACCCTTGATCTTGTAATCCGTAGAGGGGATATCAAAGATCAGCTTTGTTTTGTCTGTGACTGCAAAATAGGGATGAGTGCCAGTGGAAAACGGCATGGATGCGTCTGATAGGTTGGTGTGACGAAAGCGCTGTTCTAAGGTGTTGCCTCTGAGGGTATAGATATAATCAAGCTGAAAGTCAAAGGGATAGACAGCAAGGGTCTCATCATTGCTTTTGAGAGTCAGCGTCAAACTAGCGCCATCGTCAGTAGACTGTTGAGTAACTTCCCATGGCAACGTCCGACCAAAGCCATGCTGTTTTAGCGGATAGGTTTTGCCATCAAGGGTATAAGTGTCGTCAACCAGGTTGCCGCAGATGGGAAATAATAATGGGATACCGCCTCGAACCGAAAGGCTAGGATCTTGAAAGCGCTGCGCATCAAAATAGAACACCTCTTTACCCTGAATTTGCCAGCTAGTGACAATACCTCCACGCTCAGGTACTACAGCCACCTGAGAATCGCCGTCAGTCAAGATATAGGTCAAATGCTGCTGTTGTTCAGTAGTAATAGTACTCATAAAGATTTCCTGCGGGCATTAGCTTTTCAACACTGCCATAGGATAGTCGGTTTGCTATGCAATCTGGGACACCACTATGGAATCTTTATGGTCTTTATAGCTGGCCTCGGTACAAAATCTGTACAGACGACGCTTCTGCTTCTACCTTGCGTTAATATGCTGGCTAACTTTTATTCACTATCGAGGTTTGCTGCTGTATGTCTGCTGTCTATCCCCGCGATCTGATTGGCTATGGTCAAAATCCGCCTCATCCTCACTGGCCCAATGATGCCCGACTAGCACTGCAGTTTGTAATCAACTATGAGGAGGGGGGCGAAAACTGCATTCTCCATGGTGATCCGGCCTCAGAAGCTTTTTTGTCTGAAACGGTGGGTGCAGCCCCACTGCCGGGGGTGCGCAATATCAATATGGAGTCGATGTATGAATATGGCAGTCGAGCTGGGTTTTGGCGGCTGCATCGACTTTTTACTCAGCGCAACCTGCCGGTGACAGTCTATGCGGTGGCGATGGCTTTAGAGCGCAACCCAGATGCGGGTAAAGCCATGGTAGAGGCTGGCTGGGAGGTGGCTAGCCATGGCTATCGCTGGATTGATTATCAGTATGTGGGTGAGGACACTGAGCGGGACCATATTCGTAAGGCCATTGAAATTCATACGCAGGTAACCGGCAGTCGACCCCTGGGGTTTTATCAAGGTCGCCTCAGCCCAAATACACGACGGCTTGTCGTGGAAGCAGGGGGTTTTCTCTACGATGCCGATAGCTACGCTGATGATTTGCCTTACTGGAATACGGAGTATGGTCGTCCCCATCTGGTCATTCCTTACACCTTGGATAATAACGATATGCGGTTTGCCACCTATCAGGGGTTTAACTCGGGGGATCAGTTTTTTACTTATCTCAAGGATGCGTTTGATGTACTCTATGCCGAGGGCACGCGCGCTCCAAAAATGATGAGTGTCGGGCTACACTGTCGCCTTTCAGGACGTCCTGGACGGGTCGCTTCCCTGGGGCGGTTTCTAGACTATGTGACGAACCATGAGGACGTATGGGTTTGTCGCCGGGTGGAGATTGCCCAACATTGGCATCAGCATCATGCTGTCTAGCTGACGTTTTTTAAAGCCATGTACCATCGACTGAAATCATGATTAGTATATTTGTATTGTCTTAAATATGGAGACGACCTGTATGGGTATCAGAGACAGTTACGAGAATGGCGTATTCAGTTGGGTCGATTTGATGACGACCGATCAGGAGGCGGCTAAGCAGTTTTATGCAGAGCTATTTTCCTGGAAGTTCCAAGATATGCCAGTGGATACAGGTGGGGTTTATTCAATGGCATTTAAAGGCGATCGCACCGTAGCAGCCTTATTTGCCAGACCCGATGACATGGCGCAGGTGCCGCCGCACTGGAGTAGCTACATTACTGTTAAAGACTTAGAAACCACCGTGCAACGTTGGCAGGACCAGGGTGGCGCAGTGGTAATGCCCATCTGCGACATTATGGATTCTGGGCGCATGGCTATGGTCAAAGATCCAACAGATGCGATCGTGGGCCTTTGGCAGGCCAAAGAGTTTGTTGGTGCCGGTCGGGTGAATGAAGTTAACACCTTCTGCTGGACAGAATTACAAACCCGAGGTGCCGATAAAGCCGCCGAGTTTTACAAAGCTGTCTTTGGCTGGGATATCGAAGTGGATGAGAAACCGCCAAACTATATCACTGCCAGCGTCAGCGGTCGGATGAACTGCGGCATGTTTGATATGGATAAGGTCAATCTACCAGCGGAGATTCCGTCTACCTGGGCTGTGTATTTTAATGTGGAAGACTTGGATAAGTCGCTTGAGATTGTTAATCGATTGGGAGGGCAAGCCCTAATCGACCCCATAGACATAGACCCTGGACGTTTTGCAACGGTGCGTGATCCGCAGGGAGCCGTGGTGACCTTGATGCAGGTATATAACCCGGACGATTGAGGGCACAGCTAACCATTTAACACCTCAAAAAGCTCTTTAATAAAGCGCTTTCGATAAGCCTTCAAGTCAATAGGATTTGGAGGCTGATTGATTTCTGCTGCATACTTTTTAATGATGCGGCTACTGGTGGATAAATAGTCCTTCAGATTGCCATCGTAGCGTTTCTGTCTAGCCAGATGGGCTCTCAGCGTTTTACTCAATCGAGTGCTGCTATGAAGCATTCCTAATAGATTTTCAATATTCGCAGCCATAGCTTCCCGCTCTTCAGCAGGAATTACACCTAGAAGCAACACCATACAAGCCGCAGAAAATATTTTTCCCAGGGCAGCAATATCACTAACACGTCGCGGATAAAGGTCTTGAACAGCCTCAATCTCGCTTGATGTATATTGATGAACATCACCACTGTGAGCAAAAGAACGTCTAATTTGTCGAATACTTTCACCGTCTTGCTTTTTTCTGGTAATGCTGCACCCTGCTTCGGCAACAGCCCAAGCCATGTCAAGCAGACGCAGTGCTTTCTTTAGCTTTGGCTCCCATCCTATATCTGAGTTTTCTGGAGACTCCTTAAACTCATAGGTTGCATCACTACAAAGTAAATACAAGCCTCGCACAAAGAAAAGATAACAGGCATTAGCACCAAACAAATAAATATTTTGAGTTGGATGATTGGGGGTTAATTTCGGTATCTCTCTAACATCAACGCCAAGCAACGACATATCAAGTGTCAAAAAAATGTTGTCCTCATTTAATGTTGTTGATGACTCTACATTTCTTGATTCGTAGATTGCTGGAAGTTTATCAACATAATAATGCCCGTACTCATCCAGCTCCTCAGGTAAGCCGCTTTTTTCTTTTATCTCGTAATAACATTGCAGCCCCATCTCTGAATATGCCAGGAGCGCATGATCCCTCAGTTTTCTTGCCCATTTAAGACAGCCCTGATGACTTAGGCGTCCATTGCCAATATGAGGGGAAGATAGAAGGGTATTCTCTTCATCGTCAAAAGCGGCAAACAAATAGCTGCAGCTCTGCATTGCGGCATAGTAGGCATAAATCTCACTACTGCCATTAGCAGCTGCATACAAACGTGCTTTTTCCAAAAGAAATAATCTTCCCCAATATATGGATGCTTTTGTTCTACGTTGACCGACAAAACTTTCAGTGGGTAAAGACTGATCATCTCTTGGCACAAACTGTGGAAAATGGGTTAATAGCTTAGCTCGAATAAAATAAATGCGCCCTAGTAGTTCGTAGTGAGGATGGAACGTTCCTTGGGATACCTCACTGGTGACAATATATTTTTTTAATCGTATTTCCGTATGCTGCTGAGCTTGCTTGAGAGTTTCCCAAGCTTTTTGAACCAGCACCTGACGGTTGATATCAGGGGAACATTCAGGCGGTAAATAGTCCCTGTCGATATTCTGTGTGTCATACACGTAGTAATAACTTGCTAAACATATCAAGTAGCGAATGACTAACGTGCCGGAAAAGACCTCAAATGTGCCATTGTCTGTTTCTGCAGTATCCTGGCTAATGGCCAACCCCTGTTGCACATATGTGTCCAGAATCTCCAGGTCTTTTATATATTAGACATTATCGGAAATAGTAAAAGATAGCTGCTGATTCTTTCATCTGTCCTCTTCGATTATTGGCTATCGCTTAATTTCGTAGCTCTAAGCGATAGTTGTGAAGTCCACAGGCTGTTTCCATTACGTCATCCACAAATCCCTCGACTCGATTACGAAATTTTTGAACCAAAATCTGACAGCGTTTGATCCCGCCAATATGATGCTCCACTTCTACTCGAAGACTCGATAT
>NZ_AWNH01000050.1 GCF_000482245.1 Leptolyngbya sp. Heron Island J
CTTCCTACCATTCGAAGGGAGACAAAAAGGGATCAGCTCTAATGGGCAACTCCTGGGCTACCGTAACCTTCCCGGAATAGAGTTGAGACCTAACGATGTTGTATCTCGACAGTGTAAAACAGGCTAACCCCCACTGGGTCCGAGGGAGAAAGGTCGTTTCCCTCGGTAAGCAGACCGCAAGGAACGCCGAATACCCAAGGGGGGAGAGGATGTCAAAGAAGCGAAGGCCGTCACCCGAAAGGGAGCAGGAAACAGGGCAAGTCCTTGATAACTGGACGGATAGGGCAATACCCAACCGGAAACGGAGCTGACTTTGACAGGTGATGCTTGCAGAAGATGACCGAGTGACGAAACCGAACTCAAGGGAAAAGTTAGGATGCGTGCGAGCGCAAACGTAACCAAGAGCACCACCGACTGGCATCGCGTTAATTGGCGTGAGGTCCGACGACGGGTGAGGAATCTGAGACGACGAATCTTTAAGGCAACGGAAAAGGGAAACTGGCGAAAGGTCCGCAATCTCCAACGTCTGATGCTTCGGAGTTACTCCAACACGCTGCTGGCTGTGCGCAGAGCGACTCAAGAGAACGCCGGAAAGAAGACCGCAGGGGTGGACCGGGTGCTGGTGAAAACCTCAAAAGAACGAGGGAAACTGGTGGACGACCTGATCAACCACCCAGACTGGCAACCTAAACCCGTCAGGCGAATCTATATTCCCAAAAACAACGGCAAACTACGTCCCTTAGGAATTCCAACTATTCGAGATCGCTGCTTACAGGCACTGGTCAAGAATGCGCTGGAACCCTGCTGGGAAGCACAGTTTGAAGGCACAAGCTACGGCTTTCGTCCAGGCAGAAGCCCCCACGATGCGTTGGAAAAGATACAAGTATCGACAACACCGCATCGGAAAAAGAAATGGGTGGTCGATGCTGATATCCGAGGGTGCTTTGACAACATAAGCCAAGACTATTTGATGTCTAAGATCGGGAATTTTCCCGGTCGCCGACTGATCAAGGAATGGCTGAAAGCAGGGTATGTGGACCAAGATGTGTTCCATCAACCGACTACAGGCACCCCACAAGGTGGAATTATCAGCCCTCTGCTAGCTAACATCGCGTTACACGGGATGGAAGCAGCCCTGGGAGTCAAATACGACTCCTGTGGCGAAAGCAGAGGACCGAGAATTCTGGTGAGATATGCTGACGACTTTGTCATCTTATGCGAATCCCAACCTGATGCTATCAAGGCCAAGGAGGAAGCCCAATCCTGGCTCCAGGAAGTCGGTCTAGAACTCTCTGAGGAAAAGACTCGAATTGCCCACCTCACGGAAGGCTTTGATTTCTTGGGATTCAATGTAAGACACTACAAAACCAGCAAGACGAGAACCGGATACAAGCTGCTCATCAAACCCAGCAAGGACTTTCTGAAACGCACTCGTCGCGACATCAGGGAAGTCTTCCTGAATCATCGTGGCAAATCAACGTTGACGTTGATAGCGGCGATGAACCCCATCATTCGTGGCAAGGCCAACTATATGAAGTCGATGGTCTCTAGTGAAGCTTTTAGCAGCCTAGATCACTATCTCTTTATACGACAGTTTCGCCATGCCAAGCGGACTCATCCAAGGAAAAACAGTACTTGGCGAGTCAATCGATACTGGGGACGTTTCAACCTTCAGAGACCCAATAACAAATGGGTCTTTGGAGATAAGGAAACAGGGGCCTATATGCTTAAGTTTTCCTGGTTCAAAATCGAACGACATCGACTCGTCCGTAAACGCAGCTCCCCCGATGATCCCGCTCTCCAAGCTTACTGGGCGGAACGCAATCGACGGGAAGGAGCCACTGAAGCAGAAAAACTCGGGAAAATCCGCCGAACAGTGGCCAAAAAGCAGGACTTTCAATGCCCTGTCTGTGGAGCCTCACTCTTTAATAGTGAACCGCTTCACCTCCATCACATTATTCCTCAATGCGAAGGAGGAACTAACGAGGTCAAGAACCTTGTATGGCTACACGAGTTCTGTCACCAACAGGTGCACTACTCACAAATCCCCTAATCCGTGCATTGCTTGAGCCGGATGCGGTGAAAGTCGCACGTCCGGTTCTGAGGGGGGAAGGGAGTGGTAACGCTCCCGACCTACCCGACCTCCCGCTGGTCCTGTTTACAACCATGAGCAAGCCCATCGCCGCCGCCCGCATTCCCCATAGTTGGGACGAGCAGATACGTGCGATCGCAACCGAAACCGGTCAAACTCCCAGCGATGTGGTTAAAGAAGGGATTGGATTTAGAGCAAACAGATCCAAATGGTGTTACATCCATGAATAATGCAGGCTAAGGCATTTCTGAAATTGGCTAAGGAAAGGTGGCTCACTCACCGCATAACTCTGCTTATCCTTAACTCCATACTTCATATAAGAAGCCCCCATGAGTCTTAGCATCCATGGGGGCCTCGGGTTAGATATAGAGGGTTAAGTAAACTAGTGCTCTGTCTACTTAGATATAGGGTTCGAGCTAGGGAGTTATGGCATAACGGGCTTTGTCCGTGAGTCCACTTTAGTCCGACACTGTTCCAAACTAGGGCCTTTGCAAGATCAGACTATGGTCTGCTTACACAACCATCAAGTTTCCCTAGTTTAGGTGTGTGATCACAGCGCAATCAGCGGCTGGGGTATTGACTAAAGGATTCAAAGCATATTTTTTTGCCGTGGCCCAGTAAGTTGTAGCGTTGGGCAGCTGGTCTAGTGAAGCTTTAAAGCACAACAGCACCCAGAACGATCTACCTGAGGAAATCTTCTACATTAGACAAGACTCTCTAGAGTTGTTCCGCGAAAAGTTTTTTTCACTAAAAACAAAGCTCTCTAGTGCAAGCAAGAAGAAATATCAGTGACCTGGTTGGGTGCTGGCATTGATCTTTCAAACGATTCTAATGGGATATCGATTGTTGACCTCCTTTGTTGTGGTTATAAGCTTTTCAGCTCATGTATAGAGCATACCGATGTGAGTGATTGTATGTCTCCTCTCTGACATAAACGGTAATGTTATTTGTTTTTGTTACTGGTCAGTGAAGTGGGTCTAGGGTGTGCTGCTGAAGTACTTTCGGCCCTTGCCATATCATGTGGCGCTGAGTCAGGCGGCACGGTTTGAGTCGTGGAAGCAATTGACAAATCGCTTAATTGCTTCAGCGCAGACTGAGTGCCAAAAGGTAAGTTCTGTCTGCCCGCATCTAGCTCTGTAATTGCTCACAGTTCTTCTGTGCACTGTCTATGGACAGCTGGTGGTCCGAAAGAAAAGCTAGGGTCGCCAGCCATGCGAATATGTCTCAGTGCGTATTCACCACTGTGAGGCACGACTTCTGCGCGGAGAATTGGGTCATCTAAGCTAGCCTGACCTTGATAGGCCAGAGTTAAATACATCATGACGGCAGCTTCACCCCGGCTGAGAGGTGGTCTATAGGGATAAAACTCAAGCGGCCAGTCTAGGGCGACCAGGTTAGCTAGTAGCGAACCATGAAGTGCTGGCGCAAACCAGGCGTTTTCCATCACACGGCCATTGATGAAGTAATCAGTGCCGATAATGGAGGGTTCTTCTCCACTTCGTTGTTTGAGGCTGTCAATTTGTGGAACGAGGTTTAGACCTGCTGCTAATGAGGCGACGGCTTCGGCATAGTTGATTGTTTGCTGCGGACGAAACGTTCCATCGGGATAGCCTGATATCATGCCAGTTCTAAAAGCCTGCAACGTGGTTTGGTAATGCGGGTTCGGCGTCGATGGGTCAGAGGTCAGCGTTGCGGGTACATCTGAGAACGGACATTTCCAAGCGGGACTATCTGGACAGATGGGGGCATTGGCCACTGGGTTGCTTGCGGCATCGGGGCGATTAGGCAAATCGAGAATGTTTACCGAGAGTGCAATCCATTCCCCTCGTGTAATCGGACATCCTGGTCGAAAGCGTTGCTCTGAACTGTCTAAATAGGATGTTTGAGCAGGATTATTTCCGGCGAGCCAGTTAATGATGTGACGGCTCCAATGAGTGGCAATATCGTCAAAAGAATCAGCTTGTTCTGTCAGAGTGGCTTGGTCTTCTACGGGTTGCTCTGCTGACGCATGGGGGGTGAATTGTATCCCGAGAAATAAACTGAGGATTGATGATGGCAAGCTTGTGCCTGGAAGATATCTAAACATCGTGGCTCCTCTGCTAGTGTCCACATACCCAAACTTAGGCTAAATCGGTAGAATGAGGCCTAAATACTGAGATTTGATACCTTTACTGCTGAAGCAATTCACCGTTTAATCAGTATAGGTATGAGGTTGAGGTGCTGCATGCCAAAGCCTAGCATCTGCAATGTATTTGAGAAACGATGATTAATTGGTGCGTAAGTGTTGAATGCTTGCGTTGGCGTAGCTGCTCCAACGGAGCATCGCTGGGGCTTTTGGCTGAATGGCTGCGCCTGTGGTCACGTAATCGCCGCCTATGTCTAGAAAAGTTGTTGCGATCGCAATCCCACCCAACTCCCTGAACTCCGCCTGAGGGTGTTGCCAGGCATTGAACTTTTTCACAGTTGTTACCCTCTGGCAAGACGGTCTCCTTTTTAGCAATAAAAAACCTCTGCTGCTTGGACAGAGGTTTTAAGTATGCATATTAGTAAAGAGAGATTCTGACTGAGTACAAGTACCTCATGGACTAAACGTCATATATGCGAGCTTCAGGAGCGTCGGGATGCTCGGCACAGTAGCGGACAAAAGTCGTTGTCAGACTTGTCTTGCGGTGACCGGCCTTTGCTGTTTCTAGTTCTTCGACGGCTTCCCAAGCAAGGGCTGCATCAATGCTTTGGGGGCCGTGCATCTCGGTGAGGCGACGGGCATGCTCTAGTGCGGCCTTGAGTTGCGTTGCAAATGTTGATTCGGATGATGGCGTCTGTCGCGGCGTAGAGATTACAGAAGCTGTTGTGGGCGCAATCGTGGTGTAAGCCATAGTGAGACCTGCCTTGGTTGTGAACTGTTCGTAGCTTGCGTATAACCTTAGCGGATGTAAATATCTAAAACAGATAAGTTTCATCTATAATTAATCAGCTTTCTTTACCTAGCTCCTACGGGGACAAGCCGGACTAAGGACTATTTGCGTTCAAAACAATTGGCAGTTATTTTGGCAACAATGCGCTCGTACATCAGACACCTCAGCCAACGTTAGCCGCGACTGCCAGAGTGCGACCTTTCAACGTAATAAAATCCCCCATAACACACATTGCCATGGGGGTCAGGTTAGATATCGAGGCTCAGGCAATGCCGATGCATCGCTAGGCGGCACAGCCAAACAAGCTATCCAAGTAGAGTCGATTTACCTGGGGCTGATTTACACCATTTTGCATGAGAAAAAGGGATAGAGCGGCCTGCATGATCCGCTCCTGGCTCCAGAGTTCATGGGTATTCAAATAGTCTTGCATGGACAAATGTAGCGACTCGGGAATCTCGATCATAAGGCTGACAGTGGCTGGAGCTGACGAAATGGGTGTCATGGCGAAACGCTCTTCAATGTATAGGCACAACAAACTGGGGTCTGGCAATAACCCTTTGCCCAAATAGCCATAGGGGGCTAACGATATTTGGGACACAGGGCAAAGAAGAATGACCAGAACGCCTGATGCAGTGGAGCTTCATTGTGCAGGAGCCAATCACAATTGGCAATGCCCGTCAGTCTTTAGAATGTTCTAATTCAAAAATTGAGCTAACGAGACCAAGCGGGTTAAACCTGTATTTTTGTTACATTTCTTCGTGAATTATAAGTGATCCCCGACAATCAAGGTTTTCCACAGAATCCCGCTCCGAGGCGAATCCTGGTAGCAGCCTGGGGATAAGTCCGACTGAGTTGGGGATAAGTCTTGGGAAAACCTGGGGAAAACGGCTGTGTATATTAAGAAAAAATAAGTCGTGATTTTACTTAGAAGGCCCTTGGTTCATACGAAGTTTCTTGACACTCAAACACCTGTCTCAGGACGGATTGAATATTGAAAGCCAGCGAACTCAGCAGCAGCGGCAACGGGGGCAATGGCGATTCGTCCGGCTTGTCGAAACTAATCAAATAAGAAGCCCCATAGACCTTTAAGGCTCATGGAGGCTTCGATTTAGATATAGAGGGTAAGTAATACAGTGTCCTGTTTACTCAGATAGAAGGTTCGCGATAAGAAGTTATGCCATAACGTGCTTTGTCGATGTCTCCACTGTAGGTCAGAGAAGGGGTCAACAGCCCCCTGAGCAGGCTATCCCTACGATCTGCTTACACAGCCATCAATTTTTCTTGGTTTGTGTCGGCGATCACTGTGGTGTGGTCGCATTCATTATTAGCTAAAGGATTCTGAGGGGATTGGATGGCGTGACCCAATGATTTGTAGTGTTGGGCACTCCACTGCATGTTGATTTAAAATACAACAGCACCCATAACAATCAACAGAGGAACTCTTCTACATTAAGCAAGACTTTTCAGAGTTGTTGTATATCAGGCGAACCTACTATAAACAGGGCTCTCTAGTGCTAGTAAGAAGAAATATCAGTGATGTGTTTGGGTGCTGTTGTTGAACAGTCGGATGATTCTATCGAAATATCTATCGTTAGACCTCCTTTTATTGTGGCTATGAGCTTTTCAACTCATGTGTACAGCATATTCCTGCAATGCTTTAAAATCTCTTCTCTGATACAAATAGTAACGTTGTTATTTTTCACTATTAGCCGCGCCCATCAGTGAAAGAACTCTATGAATGCTTAGGGATGGCACAGCCAGACAGCAGAGACCAACGTTTATCTAGTGACGAGAGCGGTAGGCTCATTCATGGCGTGCTGCATTCACCATGGGTAACTGACAGCTTAGGGATTCAGTCCCTTTTTGGACAATAAAAAGTCTCTGCCAAATTGGCAGAGACCTGGAGCGTACGTATTGGCAGAGAGATAATGACTAAGTACGAGTATCTAGTGACCTAAACGTCGTATATGCGAGATTCAAGCGCGTGGGGATGCTCAGCACAATAACGGGCAAATGCCATGTTTGGAGTGACCCTTGGCTGCCGAGCCTTGGCCATTTGCAGTTCTTCAACGGCTTCCCAGGCAATGGCTGCATCAATGCTTTTGGGTCCGTGCATATCAGTGAGACGACGAGCGTGTTCTAATGCGGCTTTTAGCTGGACTTCAAACGTTGATTCAGAAGATGGTGTCTGTCGCGGCGTAGAGATTGAAGGAGCTGTAGTCGTTGCAACAGTGGTGTAAGACATCAGTGATAACCAGCTTTGTTGTGAACTATTCATAGCCTACCTATAAACTTTGCAAATACAAAGCCGCAAATCATATAAGTTTCATCTATTAGTTATCAGTTTTTTTTACCTATCAGTATCGGCATAAAATCAGCTGTGGTTGATAGTCCTCAACCTCTAACTGATGGGAAAGTCTTTGCCAGTATGGCAAAGACTCTAGGGAGAGAGTTGGAAGCCCCCATGAACACTAAGTCTCACGGGGGCTTCGGTTTAGATATAGAGTGGAATTCAATAAATCGTTCTTCTATGAGTTCACTCTAGGTCAGAGAGATTCCCATGGCAGCCTCTGGAGGCGAAACCTATCGCTTCCTTACATAACCATCAAGTTTGCTTGGTGTGTGTCTGTGATCACTGTGTCTGGAGCGAATGGGGGTTTGACTGAAGGATTAACGGGCTATTGTTTGCTGTAGCCCATTAAGTTGTAGCGATGGGCAATGGGTCGAGAAAAGTCTTGAGAAAATCCTTTAAACACAACAACACCCAGAACACTCAACTGAGGAACTCTTCTAGAATAAACAAGACTCTTTAGAGATGTTTAATGTAAGCAAACCTACTATAAACAGGGCTCTCTAGTGCTAGTAAGAAGAAATATCAGTGATGTGTTTGGGTGTTGTTTTTGATCCGTCGGATGATTCTATCGAAATATCTATCGTTAGACCTCCTTTTGTTGTGGGTATGAGCTTTTCAACTCATGTGTACAGCATATTCCTGTAGTGGTGCAATATCTCTTCTCTGATACAAACGTTAACGTTGTTATTTCTCACTGTTGTTGCAGCCTATCAGTGAGATCAGTCTATGGGATGTCAGTGGGCTGCAGCCACGCTGGCCTCAGTCAAGTGTTGTGGTGAATCCGAGTATGAGATCCAGGCAAAGCATGAGCAACGTAATCAATTGCCCTATCCCTTATGCTTAGCCAGGAAGCGATCAAGCTGGTTAGCAAAGGCTTCACGATCGCGATTACTTAAAGCTGGTGGTCCACCAGCTTCAATACCACTACTGCGTAGAGTTTCCATAAAGTTACGCATCGATAGCCGCTCTCGAATATTTCCCTCATCGTAAAATTCTCCCCTGGGATTGAGGGCATAGCCACCTTTCTCAATCACGTTGGCTGCCAGGGGAATATCGGCCGTAATCACCAGGTCGCCAGCTACCATTTGTTGCACGATGTAATTATCTGCCACATCCATCCCCGAGCGCACCTGCACCGATTCAATGCAATCAAAGGCAGGGATCTGGATGGGCGCATTGGCGACCAAGATTAGATGAATCTGTAGGCGTTTGGCCGCTCGATACAGAATCTCTTTAATGACATTAGGGCAAGCGTCTGCATCAACCCAAATTTGCATAAAACTCTGTTAAAAAAATACTAGAACAGAAAAGTATGCTTGATTTTAAACCCACATTCCGCCCTCTGGATTGTCACATTTGGAATAATGAGCGATGATACACGTCAACATCGTCGCAAAGGGTAGCCTCTTATCGATATCGTCGTCCAAACCGTAGACCATCTAGGCATCGTCGCGGGTATTGTCGATGAGCTGGGTGTGGTTGAGACCATCAATGAGTGTCTTGGCCAAGATCCGCATGAGCAGATCAGCGCCGGGATAGCAGTAAAAGCGATGATCTTGAATGGGTTGGGGTTTGTATCTGCCCCGTTGTATTTGTTCGAGCAGTTTTTCGAAAGCAAAGCCACCGAGCATCTGCTAGGCTCCGATGTCTTGCCTCAGTATCTGAATGATGATCGCTTAGGGCGTGTGTTAGATCGTCTCTATCAAACGGGCATCACATCTGTGTTTTTGGCCATTTGCCTGGAAGCCGTCAAGCGCTTTGACGTTAGCTGTGAGCGAGCCCACTTAGATGCCACGTCGATGAGTGTGTCTGGGGACTATGTACAATCGACTGATACGGGTTCCCTAGCCGCAACGGTGCCGATTCAAGTCTGCCATGGCTATTCGCGTGACCATCGCCCTGACTTGAAACAGTTTGTGATGAATCTGGTGTGCTGGGGAGATGGCGATATCCCAGCCTTCCTCGAACTGGCCGATGGGAATCAATCGGATAAAGCTCGCTTTGCCGGACTCCTCGGCGAGTTCCAGCAACAATGGGAGTTTGAAGGGGTCCATGTTGCCGATTCGGCGCTCTACAGTGCCGATAATGTGCAGCAATTGGGAAGCTTGCGGTGGATCTCTCGGGTACCGTTAACCCTGGCCCAAGCCAATGCCCTGATTGAAGACATCGACGACAGTGCTTTTCGTCCCAGTCAGCGCGACGGGTATCGCATCGCTGAGGTGTGTTGCACCTATGGCGATGTACAGCAACGGTGGATTGTGGTTGAATCGAGCCACCGTCAAGCCTCGGACTTGAAACAATGGGAGAAGCGGTGCGCCAAATCCACCCAACGCAAACAAACTGAGTTAGACCGTCTTAGCCATCAACCGTTTGCGTGTGAAGCGGATGCCCAGAAGGCAGTAGAGCGGTTTGAGAAGACCTTAAACTACCATCTCATCACGGACTCTAACATCGTTAAACAGGCTCACTATGGCCACCCCGGACGACCGGCCAAAACCGCCCCACCGACCTCCGTGAGCTATCACGTTCAGGCCACCTTGACACTCGACCCTGAGGCCGACGCCCTGCAACGGCGCAGAGCAGGACGATTTATCCTGGCCACCAATGTCTTGGCATCACCTGAGATCCCTCTGGAGGAGGCAGACACTGACTCAATCCACCTTTCAACCGATGAGATTCTCTCCGAATATAAGGCGCAACAGGGCACCGAGCGAGGGTTTCGGTTTCTAAAAGACCCATTATTTTTCACCTCCAGTGTCTTTCTTAAATCCCCTGAGCGCATCATGGCGTTGGGGATGATTATGGGCCTGTGTTTACTGGTCTATAATCTAGGCCAGCGACAACTTCGAAATGCTTTGAAAGTTGCCCATGAAACCCTGCCTAACCAACTTGGTAAACTGACTGAAACGCCGACGCTACGATGGGTCTTTCAATGTTTCATGGCCATTCATATGGTCAGTATTAATGGCCAACAGCAGATCGTAAATCTGACCGAAAATCACCGAAACATTCTGCGTTTCCTTGGCTCTGCTTCACAAGCCTACTACTTACTCTGTTGAGAAAACGCATTATTGTCAATGTGCCACTTAAGAGGGCGGAATGTCGG
>NZ_AWNH01000051.1 GCF_000482245.1 Leptolyngbya sp. Heron Island J
CTCACCCCGCCCTCAACCTCACTAACCGACGTGCCAGGGGGTAACCAAAACTGAATCTCTATCCGGCGTTGGCCTCGGGTGCGAGTAGCCCGCCCAACATAGCGCCGAGTGCCATCCATGAAACGGACATAAGCCCGGACAGTGGCCCCTTGTGGCGCAGACCGGGTGAAGCTTACCCGCCCTGTTGCTTCTCCGTTAGAGTTGATGCGGATTACCTGAAAGCTCGCCAGATCCTCCCGCCTTATGTATGCTGGCTCCTCTCTGGCAGGGGGTGTGGGCTCAGCAGCAGGTGCAGGCGCAGGTGTAGACCCCGAACCATCCCCACACATATGACTTAGATCGATGCGCTCGCCTCCCATATCCATGTAGCAGGCACGAACAGGGGTGGGGACTGCGATCGTGAGTACTGACAACAAAGCGATAACTGTGGGGGCTCTCATGGTAATGCCTGGGAAACTGCATCCAAGGTTACCGGAGCGTGTTCAGCGATCAGGACGTTTTTGCAATACGAGACTTTTGGTTAATGCTATCTATTGAGGGTATTGAGCATCCCCAACAAATAACCCCCGAAGCAATGAGCGTCAGGGGTGGGTTTGCTATCTCTTTTTTGCCAACCTATATATTCCAGGAGTTATTACTATGATTGCAAAATCAACCAATAAGTCCCATCTGAAAAAATAACTTAGGTGGGTTTGACCAGATGGAAGGACAAACATTGGAATTGTTATAGCGGATTCTAAAATCAAATCTATAACAAGCCAGATAAAACCTAAGAGAAATCCGTTTGGTTTTTCGCTTGATTTATAATACCAAAATGACATAACTAAAACAGCAAGAATCACAGTGACGAAATGTATTGTTAGTGGCACTGGTGACCAAATTCCAGCATCTTGAATAGGGAAGATGAGGGCTTGTATTGATACAAGTATGACAATAAGTATCCATAAAACAACCCCAAAGATAATTGGTTTTATTTTCTTTATTATTGTTTCCATAATATTATCCTTCAAAAGGATTAAGGCTCAATCCGCGTTTTAGGTCTTTAGTTTATTGATTATCGCCGATACCCACCACCTCACCCTAGGCACTCTATGCCTGCCCTTGGACGACTGGATGCCCCAGGTATACACCTCGCAACCGAGGGCTTTACTGCCATGAAAAACCCCAGGGGCTATGTCAGTCCACCTGGGGTGCGTTAAGAAACGTGCAATAGAATGCCTATGAATCTAGCACAAGTGATTTATCAGCGAAGCTGCGTTGATACGATGGCATTCTGTGATCCCATGCATCTCGCTAACGCCCGGCTCTGGCTGGGCTTTTTTGTGCCACAAGCAACATTATCCATGTTGTCCGGTTAACAGACTTCCTAAGACTTTTAAGCTTAAAGTGTTTGCATAACTCCAAGTAGCGCATGTTTTGGAGGCAGCAAAGGCTGGGGAAAGTGAGCGAGTCTTCCCCAGCCTTTGCTGTATGTGCCCAGCAGAGAAGCGGCTATGGATAGACTGATTAGAACATCCATAACCGCTGCAGGAGCCCCTAATCCAAAGGGCGGGAATTAACTTCAATTGCTCAACAATATCTGAAGGATGCGCCCCGCACATCGGTAAAAAGCCTTAGTCTACTCCCGTATAAATCATGAGGTTTTTCCGGGCAACCCACCTAAAGCGATATTCCATGTCACCCGGTTAACAGACTTCTATTGTTTGCCCTGTGTATAGTCTTCATATCAGTTGCTGCAAATGGCATTTCAGGGACTGAACGCAGAGCGGGGTTTGAATGTGGGCTCTGCTCTGCTCTGCCATGGGGATGAACCTTCATTACCCAGCAGGCGCACACTCTCGGCTTCGGTCGGGGTTTTGTTTATATGGGGTGTAAACCTAGAGATAAGGTTATTGCTTGTCGCTGAGGACAGAACATGCAAAAGAGAACGCTTCTCAAAGGATTGCATTGGTATGCGGTTGGTTCAGGTGTTGCCGCTCTTGTCATTATTCAGATGTCGAGCATCAATGACTTTAACGCTATTGAGTTAACCTGGAGCATTGGCGCAACATCAGGTTTGATCGCATGGAATGCATGGAGGCTTTACAAGCTTTGAATGTCCTCACCATCATGCAACACTTCTCAGACAACCCCAACCTGCTGACTGCGATCCGCACTACTCTGGTGCCTGTATCCCGGTATATGAGACCAGGAAGGATGACGTGGATTGTGGGGAGATTGAAAACCGGAACTTTACCGTGGTCGTCATCGGCGAAGACCCGCACCGGCTGGATAGGGATAAGGATGGGGTGGCGTGTAAGGGGTAGGCGTTCTGATGCAGTTTTATGGTGATTAAGAACTGATGTACTGCAGCAGTATTAAGGTAAACGTCATATTTCCTAGGGTGTACTAAGCAAACCAGCTTTAATAGCTGTAGACACAGAAAGCCTTTCAATCCTACGAACTTGTCATGAATATAGACATCGAACCGCTTCTCTTTCTCGGCTGGATTGCCTTTGCAGCTTCTCTATTGAACATGATTGCTGACTGGGCGTTGATGGGATTTCCGATTGCCGGGAGAGACTTAGAGCTGAGGATGATTGGCGATAAACCGCGCAAACACGTTGAGATTGGAATCTACTCAGGGCTAATGACTCTGCCACCGTGGCTAGGTATTCTGTTTCCCGTCCTCTACCTCCTGCAAGACGCATCGCGATGGCTGCAAGTTCTAGTTTTGATGGGCATCTTGCTTTTCGTTATGTTCTCGTTGGTATTTCACATCAGCCACATATTTCTTGACATCGCGTTCCGCAGCAGCGTTGATTCAGTTATCGCTTGCTCTGTCCAAGAGAAAGAGCGGCTGAAGCGCATCACTGCGGTGGTAACACTGGTGATGTCGCTAGCCATACTTGCTGCAGGAATTGCCAGTGACGTTCCGGTTTGGTGGCTCATCTCGAATCCGTTTCTTGTTCTGGTTGTGCTGATTGTCGTAGCGAAATTCACACCCTCACCAGTCGGGGGTTATTTTCTGGCCGGTAGTGGTAGCCTGGGTTTTGGGATCTTTTGCCTGTCAACAATGCTCGCGTTGTGACAGGTAGTCCCTTAGCTTGTAGTAGCCAGGGGACTTTTTGTATGAAAAACGCCAGTTTTCCCGTGGGGGCTGGATGTCAAACCCCCTTTACCAAAAATACCCCTTTCACCACATCCCCTGTCCCCGCATTCTGTCCTGCTGACGGTTGTACTGTAGGCAACACAATGAACTCTCCAGCCACACCATTCAGCGTCGCCGCTAGCTTCTGTTGCTTATTCACGGCAGGAGCAACCTTGGGCTCGATGTGATACCCCTCCAGGTAAATACTGCTGGCTGGGGTACCGGGTAGGCTCAAATCCGTAGGCCGTTGCTGCTGACCCACGATCGCAGTGAACTGAGCGGGCACTGTATCCTCTACCCGATTCCCTTCGACAGTGCTGTAGGTGTCCTGGCCCACTGAATAGGATACGGTGAGATTCGCACCAGCGAGAAACCGGGCAAAGATGCACTCATACCATTGGGGTTGCCTGATGGGTGGCTTCAAAATAAATGCCCCGAACCAGGATGCGCCATCGTCCTCGCTGATCTCCCAGTTGGCACCGAGCTTAAATGCTGCATCAGGCAGACTGTGCTCTGTCTTTTCGAATACTCCTAGCCACACCCGCCATTGCTCAAAGAAAAGTCCCTGGGCTTCCTGAAGGTCTCGACTCCCTGAACCTAGGCTGTCCGCGTTGGGCATCAACGACAACTCTGTCCCGGCATAGCGAAACTTGCGGAAATTCCCGCCAAAACTAATGCGGTCTTGGACGGTGCTCTTGTATTCGGCGGCAGTGAACATAATGATTCAGGAGTGGTGGGTGCGATCTCGTTTAGTTTAGCGCGTACAACAAACCCCACCAGCCAAGGAGCTAATGGGGCAATGGCCTAGGCTGCCACTAAGGGGCGAGCAAAGGCGACAATGTTGTTGAATGTTATGGTTCGTGAGGCTGGTTAGACTGTCCTAATCCCCCAAACGTCGAGAGCCATTGCATCCCCGCGTTGGTGGAGATGACCGGAATCGAACCGGTGTCCGCCTGGGTAAGTAGCAATCACCTACACAATTAGAGTATAGCGAATGAGTATAAATTGCGATCGCTGAGGCAATGGCTATACTAAGGCTGTTGCGATTAATTGAGATGTGGGCAAAAAAGGAGAATTAACCCCTAAGCAAAAGCGTTTTTGTGAAGAATACTTAGTGGACTTTAATGCAACAGCCGCTTACATTCGTGCTGGTTACTCTTCAAAGTCAGCGGCCACAAATGCGGGGAAACTTTTAGTAAATTCTGCTGCCCAAGCCTATCTTTCTTTGCTTAGGAAACGTCAGTCTGCAAGCACTGAAGTTACTATAGAAAGAACATTGGCTGAGATTTCAAGAGTTGCTTTTGGTGATGTGACCCAAGTATTAAGTTTTACGGATAGTTCATTAACGCTAGAAGACTCAAAAAGTTTGCCACAAGATGTTACAGCGGCTATCGAGTCAGTTACTTTTCAAGAAAATAATACAGAAGCAGGAACGACGATCAGAAAATCAGTCAAAATGCATAACAAGATGACTGCTCTTTCTTTGTTAGCTGATTACTTTGGCATTCGAGATGACTTTAATAAAGCTCGCGCTACATTAAGGCGATACGGCATAGATATGGTTGAGGATTTGGAGCGACCGCTGGGGTGGAGAATTGAGCCATATGTTGCCAATCGTGCCAATACCTAGACTAAAGGGTTCCAAGCATATCAACACTAAAGCCATGCTACCCGATACCTTCCCTGAGTTCTGTCAGCACATCAAAATCAAATCCCTTGAGGGCATTCAACCGTTTACTCTGCTCGACTGGCAACAACGATTCTCCGACTTAATCCTTACAGAATTGGCTCAACAAAAAGCGTCAATCTCTGTGATGAAAAGCCGCCAGGTAGGTAACACTCTATTAGTACTGGTAATGGAACTATGGCTTAGCCTCATCATCCCACAGCACACCAGCCTGGTTCTTCACCTCACCTATACCGATGCCTGGAACCTATGCCGCCGGTTGCGTAAGCTTATCAAGCAGATGAATATTCCTATGGTGACTGACTCTCTCAGTCTGCTTGAATTCTCCAATGGCTCTACGATTTACTTTAGGTCTGCCGATCCGGAAACCTGTGGTCGTGGTTTGGAAAATGTTGATTTTCTGCACATAGAGGAACAAGGCCACCAGCCACATCTCAAAGAAACGCTTGAGGTGATCAGCCCGATGCGGACCTGGTCCCCTTACTCAAAGCTAGTGTTGATCGGCACACCCAACGGTAAACAGCCTCATTACTATGATCTGTTGCGTCAGGTCATCCCAGAGAACACCATTACTCAAACGGTAGAAGGCATCCGAGCTGGAGTGATTGACCCGTATCAAGTGTTTAAGAGCGATCGCAAGTATGCAATCTTGCTTAACTGGCGTACTATCCAACGGTTCCGAGAGGAAATAGAGCCTACATTTTTGGAACGGGTGCAGGCTGAAGAGAACCTAACTGACATCGGTATTCTGACAGAGTATGAGTTGGAGTTCAGTGAGTCTGAGAGTGCTGTCTTCTCACCAGTGTTGGTACGGTCTGCAGAAATAGATCAGACGCCGGTACGCCAGTCTATACATACGGGTGAAGTCTGGTATCAAGAGCCTGATCAGGCGGCTGCTTACTATGTTGGTGGAGACCCCAATGCGGGCAGTCTAACCAGTGGTGACGCGGCGGCTTTAATCGTTTTACGCCAAGATGGCGATACCTACAAAATTGCTTACATCTACCGCAAGAAATCAGGTACTAGTGCAGCCCATGTAAGCCGGTGGGCCGATGCAATCCAGGCATTTAGCCCATTGGAGACACGAATTGAGAGCAACAACACTGGCCTGACCTGGATAGAGCAGCTAGCCGCTTTATGTCCAACTCAAGCTATAGAGGCCAGTAAGACAACCGAAAGTACACGACCTCAACTGATCACTTTACTGACTCTAGCGTTAGAGCGTGGACACTTAAAAGTCCCCGTAAACAGTCATATATCTAGAGAACTGTTATCTTTTGTAGTGAACGCGAATGGCAAGCCAGAGGCCGCCCAAGGCTCAAATGATGATGTTATCTTTGCCTTGATGCATGCGTTAAAAGCGGCTAATTACGGTCAATCAAACGAGGGTTCCTGGGTATAGCTATGAAATTTGCAGCACTTTACATCTCTGACGCACCGCCTAAAGGTTGTCCACCTTGCGCAATTGCGACGCTTAAGAGATCAGAGGATAGCAGGCGAGTGCATACTCTAAGACAATGGTTTGGGGGGTTAAATAAAGTTGATTCGGCATTAAAATCAACAAACGATGTTGATTTTTGGGTGGTTCTTCACAACGACCACAAAGCCAGCATTCAAAGCATTTATCCGTCGGCTAATGTAAAAGTCGATGATCGTCGTTATAGCACTGCAATATCTGCTGTTCTTTCGGCATTAGAAGATGATTTGGTCGATACTAGCTGGAGAGGATGGAGACAGTTTTCTCAAGCCGTTATGGCCTTAGATAAAGCACCCAGGCATAAGGCAATGGCCTACTTGATTGCTTATGCTACGAAATGGGCAAGACCAGTGTTCCATCTTGATACACTTGTAACGGTCTCACCTCACTGAACATGTACGCCAACAATCCACCTGCTCGACTTGGCTTTCTCGGTCGTTTATGGCGACGGCTAACCGGCGCTCAACAGCCTAAACAAATGATCGGCACCCAGCGTAGTGCGGTAGTGAGTACATACCGATGGCCGACCTACGATCAAGAACTGATTGAATATCCCATTCGAGACCCAGAACAGGCCAAGCTTCTAATCAGCGCTATCTATGGTGAAAACCGAGAAAAGATTTTTGATGATGTCCTTCGATATATCGAGAGCGATGTGTTTAGCAGTTCTGACGGTGACGATCGCGGGTTCACAATCTCTAAAACCTTGGACGATGGCGAGACAGCGGTTAATCCAGATGTGTACAATATCGCCACTGAACTGATCCGACGTCGCAATGGGGACCATTTTGTCATTGGTGGCACCCGGTTCCAGCGAGCCGTTCGTGAGGCAGCAGGCTATGGTGATTCATTCTGGCAGTTGGCCATTGAGAGAGACGGTGATAGCTATGCCATTACAGACACCCTTAAGATGCCCTGCTGGGAGATGTTCAGGTGTGAATCTGACACAGGCGAATTGCTGAGGTTTGAACAACGCCGACGGCTATTTGAGATAAACCCAGAATTTCAGTTTCCACCTATTAAAATTATTCACTTTCGCTACCGTCAGCGTGGGCTATATGGCCAGTCACTGTTTAGCGGTTGCCTAACCTATCGAGCAGATCATGACCGAGCACGCCGCAATCTGGCCAAGGTCACCAATGACACGGGCAGTAACCCATATATTTTCAGGATGCCTGAAGGGACCGAGCCACAACAGAAAAAACAGTTCAAAGAGGCCATCGACCAGGCACTCAACGATGGTACCGTCACCGCCTTATATCCAGATTATGGGGTTGGAGTAGATCGTCTGGGCGCTGATGTGCCCAACTTTGAGCCACTGATTGAGGACAAGAAGACGATCCAACATAATCTAGTCCCTGGTGGCTTTCCTGTGTGGCTTATTCCTGGCATGGATGCCACTGGGGCCCGTGATATCAGTGGAGCGCCTGAACGTGCTTATGCTCGAATGATTAATGACTTTCGGGCTATGCTAACAACCGGCATTCGGCAGGCAATAGATATTGAGTTGTATTTAAAGCTAGGTCCTGACGTTTACCAACGTGAGGTCGTTGAAAAGGGGTATACGGTGGTGTGGCCTAAGCTTGCAACGCTCAATGCACAAGGTCAGCCTGAGGAGATCCCTGAGACTGATGCGACCGGGGTACAAGAGCTAGAAGGTGAAAACAATGGGTTACGTACGAAGCAGGGCTCAATCAACACCAAGTGGTTGTATAAGGTGATGGATGATGCCATGAAAGGAGTGAACCATGGCCGATAAATTTCAACCCTCACCATCAGACTTACCTGACCTCTCTGAGTACGACCCATTGACTGAGCCTGACTGGGATGAGGTGAGATCGCTCGCTGAAGAACAAGACTGGGAATGGAATGAAGATAAGGGTGCTTATGTAGATGACGACGACGACGAAATTGTCCCCCTCAGCACTATTCTAGAACTGACTTATGAAGAACTAGAACGCATCCAGGGTGAGATATCCACGGCTGTTGAAAAGCTCGAAGACGACGAGGATGTTGCTGAATGGGAGCGCAGAATCGCAGAAATAGCGGCAGCGGCAGCGGCTTTATTTTTCCTGCTGGGTATGGGGGCCCGTGGAAATATTAACGATGATCACTCAGGACATGTGCGCGATCGCCTGACAGTTCAATTCGAATACTTGAGACAGTTTAGTGAAGATATCCTAGATGGTAATCTAACCATCAACCGCATTAAAGCCAGGGCAAACCTCTACCCTCAAGATGATCAGTTGCTGTACTCAGAAGCCCAGGAGTTCATTCACTCTACAGAAGAGTGGTCATATGTAAGAAATTTACTAGGGGGCTGCCAGCATTGTCGGGATTGTTTGAATGAAGCCGCAAAGGGATGGGTTGAGCGAGACCAGATGTCGATGCCTGGCACTCGTATGTGTCGATGGAATTGCTGCTGTATGCTCGAATATGCCAAAGAAAAACCAGGACAAAACAGCAATCAGCTGACTATATTGACACTGGGAGCAGGCTGGCTTGTAACACTGCCTACTACTACCAAAATTACAAAAGGTTTAACAATCTAGATTGCTGTAAGGCTGTCAAAAATGCTAAGGGTTTTCTCTTTTGCGATCTCATTAATGCTGTAAAGCATTCACGCACTTTCGGGAGGTAGAAATAATTTTTTAATTTCTAATCGGTAATTCTTACCTTCACTGACTTCATCTTCGATGATTGCAGTTTCGTATCTAAGATTGTAGGGTACATCTTCAGCTCCAATCTGCTGATTTTTCTCATCAAAAAAAGTATAGTGAAATATATCGGTGTTCGTATGTTGACGTGATGGATCTGCACCTGATTCCCCAAAATCCAAAGGGTTGAGTGTCACAGCACGGTCAAAGACAACAGGAGACTTGGAGTCTGTAGCATGTTCGGGCTCAGACAGTTTAATCCCAACAGCGATTGCCTTACGGAGCATAAATTTCAAGGTGATGTTAGTACGCTCTCTGTTTGCCTTATATTTCTTGCTTTGCTGAGATGTTTTTTTCGAACCAGCCCTCTGGCGGATTTTGGAATTGCCACCAATATCGCCATGACCCCCACGAAACCAAACTTCTAGAAGATTTTTCCCATAGGCTCTATCAAGGCCAAACCCAATGCGATGTAGATCTCGAGACATCGCATGAAATGCGTTTTCTACGTTATCAGGAAGGCTTTCCTGAAATAATAGATCTGGCAATAGTTCCCTGTCCCCGAGGGGGTTCCCGAAGGATGCAACAGTATCGAATAAACCTAGAAATCTAATTTTGGGAGGCTGAGTGAATCCATATTTTGTAGGATCCGCAGAGATTTTGTCGACAAATATTCGCGCAATTGCGGCTCCACGGCTATAAGCAATGATATCGATAATACTGTCACCGTTCGCGACATTGTTCCTTAAGGCTTCCTCTGCTTCTTGGAGGATAGCCTTTGCTCCCCATCCAAATGCTCCACCGAAAATGAAGTCTGCGCTTCTACGTAGACTTCTGTCGACGCGTGTACCCGAACCTACACCGGGGAAGTATTCGACACGTCCAACCTTAGCCTGGTTGTATTCTTTCGCAAAGAGAACAACATTAGTCGCAAAGCGATCATTTGCTAATGGCTCTTGTAGTTTGACTTGTTCGAAAGCTTTAGTCTGGGTTTCGATACTTTCGCCTCTCTTAGGAGCTGTATCCCAGTTATCTCCAGTTCCATCAAACGCGTAAAGTGCCATAAATGCCCCTTTTTGATTGATTTTCACCCTAAAAAATCCAGAATCAAACCTAAAAGCTGTTGGTTGATAACAAAATACCTACCACAAGGCGATGTAGAAAGCTTTTAGGTAATTTTTATTTTTTCGTATGATTTTGATTCTCAAATTTCTCAAAGATTCATGCTGTATTTCCAAATACATTAGTCAGTGTGGATGGATCCATATAGGTTGAACAGTACCCCTGAGGGTACTTTTTTAGCGGATAATAAGCACGCTACCCTTACTGTTGCTGCTCACTGCCTGATGTTTTAAGGCTTATTCCGCAAAAGTCCATTGGACTTACTTTTGCTTGAGATTACCGTTCATGCCAATCGAACCCTAAGTAGTCCTAGCTTCACTCCAAGTTACAAAAGCAAGAGCACCTTACTTTGAAATCGCTCCAGATTAGAAGCAATTAGCAATATTATATAAAAAATAAAAAAATACCCTTGAGGGTACTATCGCAGCCTGGTCATAAATCCCATATTCTTTGCGTGTCTCAATTAGATTTTTTGAAGATGTAAGCCTGAAAATAAGTTGCTAATTTTTAATAATATTTGAATTTTTCGAGATTCCCTTAAGAAAATACTTTGGTTATCGTAGCCTGAAAAATGTCAAGTAGAGCAGTGGTAATAGATGGGATAAGTGGCGCAGACAAAGACAGTGCGTATTTTCTTAGAGTTTGGATATCAAATGGCCAAACGTGGAATTTATCAACTCGAGAATAGAGAGCATCTAGTTGATCAAACCTTTCAATTTGGTTTCTTAACGTCTCACCATCTTCTTTAAGGATAAACTTGAGCTTACTATAATCATGTTGAAATTGTTCGGAAATATCCTTCAGAACCTTTTCTTTCGCTTCTACCATTTCTTGGTGAGTTGTGAGAAGAGGGCCAAAGAAAATAATTGGAGATACAGCAAAGTATAAAATCATTTGAAAGTGCGTTATCCAAATTCTCACATCACTAGTTTCCACAAATTGAATTGGAAAAACTTCTGAAATCCAAGAAACCTCAGTTGATGAAGAGACATTCTGAATAGCTTCAGTAATTAAGGTAAACTCAGTCAAACCAACAAAACTACCAACGACAGTTAGCGCATATGCACTATGCAGAGTATATCGACTCAAAGAACTAAGGCCACTATATTTACCCGGATAGAATAATTGTACTTTTAGCGTTTTATATGAAAAAAAATGACGTAGGAGCTTAACATTTAAGAGCAGCGTAACAAATAATGAAAAACCCATGTAACAAAAAAGTGCATTCATGCCAATGGCGAATAGTTTGATCAAGCCATTGACATTACTCCATATAAAAATGTTTGGAGAAAAAATATATATTCCGAAGAAAAAACTGTATAAGAACGAAAAAAGAATACTTCCAAAGTAACGTAATTTTCGGATTTTCTTGTAGTGAAGTTCTGCAAACTTAAATTCTTTTTCTGAAACTTTTAAGGTTTTATCTTTAGCGAGGTTACTCAACAATTCAAAGAGCGCTTTCCCTGACCATAAATAGGCCAATGGAAGCAACGGAAATAAAACACACCTAAAAACTAGAGAAAAAAAGTGATCAGCCCTAAGTTCACCACTCAAGAAAATGAGATGGCTATATATAATTAACGTAAATAAAAAAATAACAAAACCAATTTTAGCGGAGCTCAATTTTAGTGTTCCTGTCAGGAAATCTTCCAGAGGGTCTTGGCTTGAAAATCTTTGATCTTGTTTATAGTTTAAATTCATGCTAAACACTCTTATTGATAGAAGAAAAACCTGCTAGACGCGAATGAATCTCAATCAATTAAACTTTCATTGAATTACATTTATATTACATCGAATTACATTGATTAGTATTTGAAATGATTCGCAGCTTAATGGAATGAAATTTAGAACTATAGTTTCGGATAACTTTAAAGGTTGTCGACTAGCCAAGATAATCTGATTTGGGCTAAGCAATAATTTCTTCCCAAATCAACTCCAGCATCCGCTCTGATAAATTAAAGTATGATCTATCCCAGACATCAACTACCCCGTATCCCACATCCATTCATTGCCCGACTCACTACTGACAGATAGCCTCACCTCCGACCTTGGTCTGATATTTCAGCCCTAAAGTCTCCAAAATCTCCACCAAGGTCTGACCGAGAATGAAGAGGGATGCCACGACAGAAAGTCTTTAGGAAATGTACAGAAGCTTTCGGGCGATCGTCCAAGGCTGCGTGCTAGGTTGGGCGATGTCTGTATAACTTCCGCATGTAAGGTCTTATCCAGAAAAATTCCGTATACATATTAGTGAGCCAGCTTCAGTAGTGAGCCAGCTTCTATTCGATATTAATATTGCAGGCATTTATAAGGACTGTGAGTTTTCGGCAGGCAGAACAAAAGTAAACTTACACTTGTATTAGAAATAATATTGTTCGCGCCATTAGTGATATCACTAGGTTGACACCAATGAAACTTGAGCAAGAGGTTGTAATAGGAAAGGCAAGCCGTGTAAATTCCATACTGACTACTGGGTTTGCTTTGGTTGGGTTGATTCTTTTAATTAAAATCCTCGGAATAACCGCAAACTTTGAGATATTTGAAGTAGAGTTGCCTGTGAAACAAGCATGGTTGGCATTTCTACTTCTAACTGGAGCTCATTTTTGGACAGCTTCTAATCTTGTATCCTCTGCTGATTTTCTTTACGAGTCGCTTTCTGCATATGAGTGCAATGAAGTATTCAAGAAAATAAGGCGAACTGGCGGACTATTCTTTGAAGGACTAAAAGCTAGAAAGTTAGCTCCTAATAAAAGAACAATAGTTATGGATGCAGGAGATCGAACAACAAAGGTGGCAATTGCTGGAAGTATTCTTTTGGTTCTTGCCATTATTCCTTTTGAATTTCAAACTCTAGCGAACTTTTTGGCATTCATGTTTGTAGCGATTGAAATTGCTTTCATTAATTGGGTGATTGGGAGCAAATGGGTGTATGCACTCTCCAAATTGGCCTGGAAAAGAGACAGGCCCCATAAAGAGATGATTTCCAGCGAGAGAGTAATAATAAAACCTCCTGATGAAGGAGTGTTTGCAGATATTGATGTTAGAGGTCTGAAATGGCTCCTGCCAGGTGCTGTGAGCGTTCCACCAACTGGAGAACTTATAAAAATGCTTCTAACTATACTTTTGTTAGGTGCAGTAGTGATTCTTCATGCAGTAATACTCGGCTTGATCGTTCTGGTTTAAATTGCGAAGCACTTTTACTAGCTAACCAATGCATACACCGGCCTAGTGATTGACTTTTTCTCTGCTTATACTAGTTTTGCCGATGATGCTGGTCGTTATTCCGATTTAAGTTGTTCCCCCAGAGCAAATATTCTGAACTAGTCTAAGCCGCCGCCTTCCCCTCAATCTCCCCCAAATATTCCCTCACAACCTGACTCAACCCATCCCCGTGCTCTGCAACGTTATACAGCTTCACGGGGCACATCCGCCCATTCACAAGTCGCCGCTCTTCGTATGGGGCTTTGCCTGTGGTCTCAACAAACCAAGCCTTAGCGCGCTTTCCTAGAGGGCCTGCTTGTTTAGGCGTCACTTTATAACCCAAGGTCTCAGCAAACTCTACAATCCCCATCCAGAGATCTTTACTGAGAGGTAGTTTCTTTTGACCATCTAAAACGATGTTGTTGATCACGTCTTGATAGTGCTGCTGAACACGGGGATTGTTAAAGTCAATGCCAACTAATTCCTGTAAATCACGAAATGCGTTAGCACATTCTTTGAGTCGTACATCGGCAGGTGGTAGTTGCAGGGGCTGTGGTTGTGCTTCAACCTCAACCTGAATCTCTTTAGCTTCGATCAATAATCGCAACGCACGATTCGCCCAGATACGGAACGGGACACTGCACCACCTAGCAAAATCAATTGCTATTTCAGGATGTGCCCAAGTACCTTGGTCGTTTACTTTGTTACCACCCTTAGAGATCTCCACTAACTCCGATATCCGAATCTGGACATCGGCAGAAAGCCCCTCCAGGTAAGCTTCTGTGGATTTTAACTCAAAATACTTAGCCACCTTCCTATTAGTGGCTTTGGCCATGTCAGTAAGGCAGGTATACCCATCTGACTTGCGTTGGGATATCAAAAAGCCGTTGTAATCGTGCTGAACAATTTCACTCATCACTCAATCCTCATTATTGATGTGTTCTATTCACCCTTTCGAAACTCTTTTTCTCCCGTCCCTTTAAAATCCCACGACTAGCCGCACCTCTGGCACCGCTAGCAATCACTGATCTGATTGTCAAAATTCTCTTGCCCAATTATAGCGCAACAAACCTGAAGAGAGGCGCTACAAAAACAGTCTTCTAGTTAAGATTCTGTTCTTTGTTTACCCGCCATTCCAGCACATCTGACAGCTGCAATGGAAACGCTCGTAATTGTTCTGGGTCTCCGATCTTCAGCAAGACAATCAGTATTTCATTGATGCGATCTAGACCGGGCTTTGTCTTACCACTCCGCCATTGGGCGATCGAGCTTTTGCTGATGCCGAGTTCATCGGATAAGGCATTTACTGAGACCTTGTAGCGGGCCATAGCTTCAGTAAGGTGAAAGATTATTTGGCTCATAGGTATTCCTTAGTCTTGATTTTCAGTGATTGGAGGCGTCAACAGCCGAGACTCAATCGCTTCCCATTCTTTGCGAGAGACCCGAACAGCGGCGTTTTTGCAGTCGATTATGAGCTTGGTGGCGGTGAGGTATTTGCCTAAGGATTGGGCTTCTTCAAGTGAGAGCGTTACCAGCTCCCTGTCTAGGTGAAAGAAGGTTAGGAAGGTTTCAGTTAGCTGATTAGCAAAGTTTAGCCATTCGTCAGATGTGGCTTCATTAGAGGGCGTCTGGTTTTCTAGTTCTTCTAACTTCTTGGAAAGTGTCTCGTAATTGACAACGCTGGCGCTGGCTCTGGCGCTGGCGATGGCGAAGGCGAAGGCGAAGGCTCTGGCGAAGGTGCTGTCGCTGACGATGGCTCTGGCGCTGGCACTGGCGCTGTCGATGGCTCTGGCGCTGTCGATGGCTCTAGCTCTAGTGCTGGCGCTGTCGATGGCTCTGGCGAAGGCGCTGGCGCTGGCGCTGTCGCTGACGAGGTCGATGGCTTTGACTTTGACTTTGTCGATGTCGATGTCGCTGACGATGGCGATGTCGCTGACGCTGACGCTGGCGCTGGCGCTGGCGCTGACGATGGCTTTGGCGATGTCGCTGTCACTGACGATGTCGATGGCGAAGGCTCTGTCGCTGACGAGGTCGATGGCGCTGGCTCTGGCGATGGCGAAGGCGATGGCACAATACAAAAGCCACGCCCTTGATACCAGTATTTGATTGCTGGGGAGTGAGCGATCGCTTAGCCTCATCACCCATTGCAATAAACCTTGAAGCCTTGGTGAGCTAATAAACGCATTCGCTTGTTGCTCCATCGCTAGCCAAAGTTCATGACTGCGCCTGCCTGCCAATCCTGACACTAGTAGAAACACCTCTCGCCAACGCTCGTCTGTCAGATGCTCACTAACTAATTCCTGGATACTCCACTCGCTGCTGATATAACTTGCTGTGAGATACTCTTGTAAAGTGAGGTGAGAAAACGAGTAGGTATCGGTAGCTCGTTCCACGAGAATACCTTGTTGAACCTCAATTGCTTCGAGGACAGCTGAGCCATCTAATTCTGCTGGAATATTAGCTGTGTCTGATAAATAATCGTTAATGCGATCAGTGATATCTGATTTTAAGAAGAAAAGACGATCCTCTTCGAAACTGTTGTAGGCAATCTCGTTGAGGAGTTCTTTCTCAAATTCTGGACGCAGATATTTATAGACTGAATTCCGTTCCAATCTTTTTTGAGCTGACCAATCACGCAACAGGATATCTAAAGCTCGTCCATAAAGCGTACTGCGCTGATTAGGTAATTCTTGCTCTCGTTCATAGATCAAGCACAGAAACGTCAAAAGCAAAGGTGTCTGAGCCAGTTCTTTAGCAGCCTCATTTTCAGTCTGTTTTAGCTCCTGCCAGTATTGATTAGCGGTATCAGACTCCTGGTCTAGCTTAGAGTTAAACCAACGCCGAATAAATTGCTCAATCTGCTCATCATCAAAATCGGCAATGGTGACATCACTAAATTGTTTGAAACTGCTGTGATAAGCGGCTGTACGACAAGAAGCGACAAACGCATTTTTTCGGTACTTTCTGACAAAGGCCTCAATTTTTTCAATAACGCGGTTCGTATTGGCAGTAGGGACTTCATCTAAGCCATCAAGTAAAATCAATAGGCTGCCTTTCTTGAGAGACAACTCTGTAAATGCCCTTGCATTAGAAAGACCACAGATTTCAAGCTCTTTAGCAAGCGCACCAACTAAGTCAATCGATTGACTTCTCAGAGTTTTAAGCTCAATGAAAACAGGAATACGTTCACTCTGGAGTTGCCCTTGCTCACCTTTAAAGGCTTCTAATCCCAATTTTTTCAAAAACGTACTTTTACCAATACCAGGTCCACCCAGAACCATTAAATATGGCTTCTCTTTAGCAATAGACATGCCATCATGACGCTTCTCGGCAGTCTCAAAGTTACGCTTACCCTGCTCACGATAGAACCGCTCCAAGTCTTCTGACGAAGCAAAGTACCGTCGGCTATCGTCATCGAGAAATTTAACAGCCGTGTAAATTGAATCCAAGGGCATGGGCTCTTTCATCAGCCCTGGCATGATTTTGACCTGTCCATGCAGGGCTTCGTACCGCTTGGGGTATTCCCGCAAGGCTTTGATGTCCGCCTCTATTTTTTGGACATCTTTCCTAGCATCACGCGCCTGGCCGATCAGAAATCTGCCACCTCTCCCCAATTGCTCTAAGACAGGAACTGCAAGGCCACTAACGATACTTTCCCACATGGCTTATTCTCCTGGCTTCTGCCACCCCTCAACCAACGCCTTCAGCACCGCCCCATACGGCACCTCCTCAATCGCAGCCCCGCCCGCAGACTTCAACGCCCCAATAAACCGCTCTCGTTTAGTCGGTGGGATCAATGCATTCAAGTAAGCCGTTTGATCAGCCTCGGTCGCTGTGGGATTTGACATCTCTAACTGTTTGAGCAAGTTTTGGATTTCGGCTGCAGCCTCAGCGAGGGAAGGCGTTTCGGCAGCTTGGTTATTGATGGTGCCACCGGACTGGGTTCCATAATTCGTTTCAATGAAACCACTATTAAACTGAGACCCGCGCATATCGTATTTTGGACCTTGCTGATTATTAGCCATTGTTGTCATCACTCCCATCAATGTTGCTTTCTCTCGACGCTCTATTTCAATCGTCTGACGTGCATCCTCAAGGTGTTGTCCTTGCAATCGTAAACGCTCTTCATACTGAGCCTCTAAAACCTTAATCTCAGCAGCGTAGAGTTCTTTTGCACGACTCTCAATAGCTGGTTTATCCGCACCTTCAGGCACCTCTAAACGAACAACAAAGGCCTCTCCCTGTTTCCTCTCAATACCTTGGATAGATAAATTCTCGTCAGCATATTGACTGCGAAGTTCTTGGAAAGATTGGAAAAATGCTTGCCAGTCGATGCCATCTATAAAGATCAGATCCACTGTATCTACTGTTTTACGTATTAATGCTTCAAATTCCCCTGACTTGAATACAGCATTGGAGGCTCTTGGTAGCCTCTCCCTGAATGTTCTTGGAGAACTGAAGGTATCACTTTTCAGAAATACATAATCACATTTGATGTCTATAAAAGATGTATCACTTGTTATGTTCCAATTACGAATGCATGCCCCGGTAAGGATTACATTATCTAAGCAAGCATTAATTAGTGAGGCTGCTGTAAGGTTAGTATTACTCAAATCAGAAAAAGCTAAATTAGAACCATTTAGGTTAGCTACAGAAAGATCAGCACCACATAAAATGGTATGACTTAAGTTCGCTCGGCTTAAAATAGCAGTGTTGAGATTAGCCTCTATAAGATTTGCACCATCTAAATGTGCTGCATGGAGATAAGCGCGATCTAGATTAGATTTGCATAAATTAGCTCTGCTCAAGTTTGTTCGGCGGAGAAATGCATTATACAAATTTGTTTTACTTAAATTGGCTTCCTCAAGCCTACACCCTCTGAGTTCTGCATAACTAAAATTTGCGTTTTCAAAGTTAGCTCCTTTGCAATCAAAGCCCCTAAGATTAACTCGACTAAACTCAGGTTTAAGATCTGGGTTCTCCTCTCGCCATCGATTCCAAGCTTCAACACCTTGCTTGAGAATTTCTAGATGTTCATCACTGTATTGAGCGGGTCCCAATCTGTAGACCTTATCATTTTGGATTAGTGACTCTAAATCATCATGGTCTACCATGGCAAACTACCTCGCTCGCTTACGCCACTGTAGCGGACTATCTGAGCCCTGCCCATTTGCCTTAAGGCTGACTTTACAAGCCATGGTCCCAGTGTGTAGCACCCATCAAGAAAAATAGCTTTAATAGCTATAGATGCAGAAAGCGGCCCCGAACCGCCAAGTTAGAGCCGCTTTCTGTATGTGATGCCGTTAGCCCTATGGTAACTGATGATCCAGATATTTTTGGCTCATGCCAGCGAAGATCAAAGTGCTGTTATTGACTTATACAACCGGCTAAAGGCCAAAGGGTTCAAACCCTGGTTAGACAAGGTTGACTTACTCCCTGGCCAAAACTGGCGAGCTGAAATTCCAAAAGCAATTCGAAAAAGTGACATAGTCATTGCCTGCCTATCCAATCTATCTGTGAAAAAACAAGGTTATATCCAGAGGGAGTTTAGGATGGCCTTGAATGAAGTCGCTGACAGCCCACCTGGGAAAGTTTATCTAATTCCACTTCGTTTGGATAATTGCCAAATTCCACTACTTCGACCAGAAGGGTATGGAATTAATCTAGCTGACTATGTATGGATTGATTTATTTGAGCCTAATGGGTTTGATCGACTGGTTAAGTCGATTGACTATCATTTCCCTTATGATCGCTCGTTAGAAAACTCTCCCAACGCAACAAAACAGAATCCATTGAATTCTATATTCAATTTTTTTAATACTACGAAACCACTCCTTAATACCCCCATTGCAGGAAATAGTAACTTAATTGCACAAGCACGTCCCCTGAATGAAGCGAAATTGATTCTTGTTGGCTTTGGAGCAGTAGGCAAAACCTCCCTAGTAAAGCGATTAGTACATAAAAAATTTGATAAA
This sequence comes from Leptolyngbya sp. Heron Island J, assembly GCF_000482245.1. Classification (GTDB taxonomy): domain Bacteria; phylum Cyanobacteriota; class Cyanobacteriia; order Phormidesmidales; family Phormidesmidaceae; genus Leptothoe. The sequence continues at coordinate 19,250 of NZ_AWNH01000051.1, forward strand.
TATGAGAAGAAGACCGAAGGCATTCAAATTACTTCTTGGCCTCTCCAGCTACCTAATAAAGAAGATATTCGCTTGCATATTTGGGACTTTGGCGGACAAGAAATCATGCATTCTACCCATCAATTTTTCCTTACCGAACGTAGCCTCTACCTTTTAGTGCTCAATGGTCGCCAAGGGCACGAAGATGCAGATGCAGACTACTGGCTCAACCTCATTAAAAGTTTCGGTGCAGATTCTTCTGTTATTGTTGTCCTTAATAAAATCCAAGAACATCCCTTCAATGTCAACCGCCGTGCTTTACAGCAAAAATATCCCATCCGCGAATTCATTTTTACTGATTGCGAAGATGGAACAGGAATCGAACAACTTTATCAAACGATACTGCACGAGATTGAGCGATTGAAAGATCTGCGAGTCCCCTTTTCTCAAAGTTGGTTCAGCATCAAAGACCGCTTAGCAGGAATGAGAGAAGACTATCTCACCTTTGAACGCTACCGACAGATTTGTCGCGAAAATGGTGAAAATGATCCTCAACAACAAGACAAGCTTTCCGGTTACCTACACAGGCTAGGCATTGCTCTTAACTATAAAGAAGATCCTCGCTTACAAGATACTCATATCCTCAATCCTCACTGGGTAACAGAAGGCATTTATGCTCTTCTCAATGCTGAAGTATTAGTAACACAGAAAGGTGAGCTGTTAGTGGGGGATTTAGCTTATATCCTCGATGCCATCAAATACCCGCCAGAACGGCACAACCTCTTGTTGGAATTGATGCATAAGTTTGAATTGTGTTTCCGTTTTCCTGAAGACGATTGTCGTTATCTAATTCCCGAACAACTTGATAAGCAGCAACCTTCTGAGGCCGAAGAATTTAAACCAGAAGAGTGCCTTAATTTTCAATATCACTATCCTACCTTGCCAGAAGGGCTACTTCCCCGCTTTATTGTTCGTAGTCATATTCTCAGTCGTGACCTTTCTCGTTGGCGGACTGGTGTCATTTTGGAAAAAGAAGGCAATCGTGCTTTAGTCAAAGCAGATATTCAAGATAGAAAGGTTATTATTTCCATCATGGGTCCCGTCGCCAGTCGGCGTAGACTATTAGCTATTATCCGCTCGGACTTTGAGCATATCCATAGCAGCTTTAAGTTTCAGGTTGAGGAAATGGTTCCTACTCCTCATGATCCTAATGCACTGACTTCTTACAGTGATTTATCGGTAATGGAACAAAACGGGCTTTCCACATTTCACAAAGTTTCTGGTAATGATGTATTGGAATTAAGTGTTCAAGAATTACTTAATGGCGTAGATATAGAAATGTCACAACGAAGAGCTTCAGTCTCAAAACAGAGCGAGATAGCAAGACAATCACTCAATTTATTTTATAGTTATTCTCACAAGGATGAGACCTTTAAAGATGAACTAGAAACTCATCTCAAACTATTGCAGCGTCAAGGTCTTATCGCCCAGTGGAGTGACCGTCAAATTGGGGCGGGGGTGGAATGGGCAAAAGAAATTGATGAAAATTTAGAAAATGCTGATGTCATCCTACTTTTGGTTAGTGCCGATTTCATTGCTTCAGACTACTGCTATGACATTGAAATGAAACGAGCACTGGAACGCCATGAATCAGAAGAAGCAAGAGTTGTACCTGTTATTCTAAGGAACGTACATTGGCATTCTGCCCCCTTTGGCAAATTGAAAGCGGTTCCAAAAGATGGCAAAGCTGTAACAACATGGGGGGATAGGGATACCGCTTGGAAAAATGTAGAAGAAGAAATCAGAGAAATTGCCAAAGGAATTATCAAGAAGCTGGAATAAAAAGCCTTAAGCAGAATAGAGAAAAGCATCTCCCTCACTCACCCAATAACTCAGCTGTCAATTCAGCAACCTTCTTCGCCACAGACAGCGTTTCCTCTGCACATTGCTGATTGCCGTGAGCATCTAACTTCTTCAGTCGTCGGCTAGCCAAGTCTTCAGCAAAATCTATCTGACTGATTTCGCTAGTTGTCATCTTGTCGCGAAGGTTATCCTTCTTGGTTAACCCTCTTTGCTGCTTCAGTTGTTTAGCAGTGCCACCATACAAGCCCACATAGACATTATTAGTACAGTCAGCATAACCACGATCTACAACACCATGCTGAGCCAAAGTAGCCGTAAAATTATTTCGAGTGTTTTTAGACTTAACCCGCTTCTCTAACCATTTCAAATCCTCAGGGTTATCATTCCGGTCTGCAACTTCAGCCGCCAAAGTTACATCGCCCTGGATATACCGAGTAACTAATTGAGCTGCTTCTTCTCGGTATTTCTTGCCCATTGCACCAGGAAGAAGAGGCAAGATCTGAAGCCATCCCTGCAAATTGACAACGGGTGTTTTTCGTTGCCTTGCTCCTTTGAATTTCCAGTCCTCACAAATTGCGAGGACTTCGGGATACGTTGCTGTTAAACGGTCCCAGGCAGTATAAGGATTCTTTTTCTGGCCTACTGCACGAATCAAATCATAGACGCTGCAGCGCCCATCTTCAGTACGCCGAATCTTAGCCCCTAGCTCGGGGACTATCGTCAATATTGGTTTTGTCATTTTTGTTACCTCGATGCTCTGCTTAAGAGATATTTTCTTTCGTCCCTTTAAAATCCCAATGCCAACAGCTAATCTCCTGACTGCTGCTGGACACCTATTTGATTGTCAAATTCTCATGTTCTCATTATATCGAATGCTATCCGCTTAATGAGAGAACAAGTGCAGTCAAAAAGAGATATTTTCGTTTTGTTTTGTTGCGGGCTTCTCATTTAAATCTTTCCGCCACTCGATCAACTCTGATAATGACAGCGGAAAGAGTTGCAGCTGATTCTTGTCACCTAACTGCGCGATCGCATTCATGATTTTACCAATGCGTTCATAGCTGGGCTTTCTTCTGCCAGCACGCCAATCAGATACTAAGGTTTTGCCTACTCCGATGAATTCGGCTAGGTCTTTGTTGTTGACGTTGTATCGTGCTTGAGCTTCTTTGAGTTTCAGGATGAGCATGGGCTACTCTCCTCCATCATTAGGCAGGTCCCACGGCTCTGCCCCCAAGCTTCTAATTTGCTGCTCTAATCTGGACACATGTTCTCTAAGCAAGTCTGGCTCTGCGTAGGCGTCAGCTAGGTCTTGCAATGTCGCCTGAAGAGCAGCATTCTGATCACGCAACAGTTGGTTATACTCATCTTCAGAGCGCTGGACACCAAAAGCTTTGTCAAAACGACGGGTGAGCGTCTCAATCATTAAGGCCATGCATAGGGCTAGGGCTTGTTTATTGCCTCTGAATAATTGCCACAACCAGTAGGCAGATACGGTATCTAAGGGCAATGCATTAATGCGGCTTTGCCCTCTAGCTTGATCAGTGGACTCAATTTCAACTTCAGAAATCGCGGGCGTATAATCCTCACCCAATAAGCGTTTGATAGCCTTTGACTTCAAAAAATCGCGGGCGTTTCGTTCAGGCAACCCAACGGCTTCAGCCGTCTGAGTCTGGCTCATCCGATAGTTACCATCAGGCAGCATGAACCCATCCACAGTCAGGTCACCGATTTGGATGCTGGCTCGGGTGGCCTTGGTTGATTCAGTCACAACTTCACCTCCTCATGGCTAACGACTTCCACCTGAGGCCAGCGGATTACTAACTCTCCACCCATGGCCTTGATTACGGCCTCAACGTTTTTGAACTGCGATGTATTGGGGTTTTCAATCACCTTTGAAACAGACGTTACAAGACTGCTAGGTGACTTTTCCTTTTCACCCAGCTGTTCAGCCCGTACTCGACTCGTTTCCTTGGCAAGCCGATATTCGGTCCAACCTAGAGTTTCAAATCTGCTTCGAAGTATCGACTTATCCACAATTAATTCATTCACGCTACGCCTCCAATTATTTCATTGGGCTAAACATCACGCCATAAGCGTAGCGCGACTATTTTATATCGTCAAGATGACATATTTAATCAGTTTTGGATTGACAATATATCGCTGCAATGATAGATTAATGTCATAGCAAAGCCCGAATGCTTTTCCGTGGAAAGTCGAGCATCCGGGCCTGCAGTCCAACCACTAAGCAATTGAACTAATGAAAACTCTAACCCGCGACCTAGTATTTGTCGCCCCGTTTCATACCGTAATCACCGCCCCATCGGCCCCGCATTGCGATATCGATACGGCTGAGCCCTTCCATGCCATTGCAGACGATGCGCTGGATGTGGTGGCCGATCAATACTTCATCACCCTGCAGAAGCTAGCTACGTACCAGCCCAGTCCATTTGATCACGATGCAGTCGGTCCCGAGTGGATGACCTTGGACTTGACTCTGGAGCTACGTCGCCTAGCATCCCCAGCCAAGCCACGCATCGAAGATTGGGTATCTGAGAACCTACCGGGCTGGCACATTGCCGATTGGTCAATGGCAGAACCCAATGACGAATTCGAGCTGATCTCAGCGTAGGGGGGCACCAATGAAAATCACCAAGAACCCTACCTTTGGGCAGCTCTACGTTGAGCACAACGGTTATGAGTACCGGGTACCCAAGCACAACGTTCAGCACTTCCTACGGGGTATCGACCTGGAAGAGGTGCCTGACGAAGGGTGCCATCACGACAGCTCATTAGCGGATGAAGCGCTGGAGCTGTTTGCTGAGCTGGTATGTCAGCTGCCTGACATGTAAGACCTCACCGCCGGTTCCATCGCTACGGGACCGGCTTTGCCAACCCTACGGAATTTTGAACAATGAAAACCATAACCTTATTTACCATCTGGGTATTTACCCGCCTTGCCTGGGAGCTAGCTCGGCGCACTGAAGCCGCTAATCGATTCGAGCCTTTGCTATCGGATGCCTCAGTCATGGTGCAGACCGATGCCGAGGACATGCTCAGCGGTGTTTTTAAAGCGTTGGTGGAGGCTTGAGACGATGGAAAACCACATCACCATTCCTGTCAGTCAGACCCACCCCAACGAACAGTTGCAAGCCATGGTAATGGCCCTGATCCATAGCTATGGCTTAACGGCTGTCCTCGACGCAATGTATCAAGGACTCCTCTTGCAATACGACCAAGACCGCATTGAACACCAAAAGCAAGGCCCCATCCTTGACTCGATCAATGTGGCGAGGACTGTCGCCGACCAGCTGTTAGAGGAGGCGTAGATCAATGACATTTACCCTACAACAAACCGACGAGGGCTACATTGCTGCCTTCCCCTCTCGCATGAATCATGGGGCTCCCTACGAGTCTTTACCTTGGCCCACACCGGATCAAGCCATTCAGAGCCTAACGGATGACTACGACTGGGATAGCCAGGTCGGTGAGGCGATGGATGTGATTCGCCCTGTCATTGAGAAGCACGGGGCGGGGCTGATTATTGATGCCTTGCTTCGACTGGAAGAGGTGCTCTCTGATGTTGCCCTGCATGAAGCCAAAGGCGCGTTGGAAGTGACTCAAAAGATTATGGACCGCTACTAATCCACTGCCATCAACACCGGTTCTTTCGGGGGCCGGTGAGTTGTGCTATGCAGACACCTAAGACCGTCCGAATCTATACCCGTCTGTTAGACCATGGCCACGAATGCGGTCGGCTATGGACCCTGCTGCGTGCTCTGGATACCCAGGGTAGTGGTTGGGTCCTGTTCGACTATGCAACCATCGCCAGTCTCATGGGTGTTTCTGTGAGAACTGTCCAGCGATGGGTGAGGCAAGGGCTAGAACGAGGATGGTTCCGTGGGCGTCGGTGGATGGGTGACCAGGTAGAGCTTTACCTATCTGGCATTAAAGCCGTGAAGACTGCCTTAGGTGTGGATGGGTTGGGTGCGATCGCAGATGTATCCATAGACCACCTTGGCCGATCAGAAGCCAAAGCACTCTGCACAGCATTAGAAGCCCAGTATCGGCAGAAACAAGCGTATTGGGCTGCTAGGAAAGAGAAGAAGGGCCAGGCCAAGAAGTTAGTTTTGAAACCGTGGGAAATGGCGACCTCTGATCAATTGCCAGGGGAAAAAAGCTTAGTAGTGGTTTCAAATGGATTTCAGATACCGGGTTGTTCCATTGCAGGCTTAGCCAGAGAGACAGACTGGAGTCAGTCAACCATCAAACGACGACTCGATAATCGATGGAGACTTGAGCGTAAGATTGAACCGATTCAGAAGAAGAGAGTAGCCATAGAACTAGATGATCCAGAATTGTTGTTCCTGCTCAGAGAGTCTAGCTGTGGATTCTTGGTTACTGAAAATGCTTTAGGTCATACTCGTGTGCTTAAAGTGCTGACCGATTCAGGCCGCTCTAAGGTTGTGAGTCTGGGTTGCAATATCTATGCCCCATCCCATGAGCTTAGAAGTTGTCGGAGTTTAAGAAGACGGGTGGCTAGGATGGACTCAGTGCGATCGCCAAAAAATATAGCAATTTAATAGGATGCATATTTGTCATTAAGGACAACAATCACTTATAGAACCAATGGGAAAACGGAATGCTGATGCGATCGCACTCAAACCCAAAAGGACCTAAGGTAGACGGTGGCTTGATGTTGCTGATGAAGTCAGTGATGCGGGGTGCGATCGGTGCAATCAGTCAAATCAAAATAACGATCCCGACCAGCGGCGGCAGAAAACCTCAAGCTCGACACCAGTAGCCCCTTGTCAGTCCGCTGCGTCGGGGTTGCTAGGTACTCGTTTAGCAAGGCCTAAAGATCTACCTATTGCAAAATATGCATACATCTATTCAGCAACTCTTCATTATCAATTATCACTAAATTCACTCTTCTTCTAGCGCGAGTAATGTTTTGAAAGAGCATCTTGACTGGGGAATAATATGCGCGCCCACGATAAACTAACTCACCACCCTCACCATAACTAAAGTACTTGTCAATCGTCACAGCAACGCCGTCAAACTCTTGACCTATTACTTTATGCGACGTTTTTTTAGAAATCTCTGAGTATTTTTCATGATGCTCATTATTGTATTGAGATGGAGTAAATCTAAGAACCTCCCATTCTTTACAATCCAATGACCCAAGATAGCTCTTCGCATCATCCATATTTTTAAAGTAATTAACTTCAATATTACCCTCATTTGCAAGGTCCAATTTTCTCTTGCTATTGAATAGCATCCTTATAAATGTGGCTATTTCTTTGTTTGTCCTGATCTTTTCAGACAATCTATGTGTAGTAAGCGAGGGAATATTATTTATTCGTCTATCTATATCTCTTTCTTCTTCCCGTTTAGCAAGTGTTTGGAGCTTGTCGTACGAGAATATGCAATTACTATTAACCCTTTTTATCACTTCAACTATTTTTTCCAGTTGGTCAGGATAGATTCGCTGAGCCTCATCAATTACAATTACATTGTAAATCGATAAATCATAGGCAGTATAACCTTTAATCGGAGTTATTTCCCACCCGCTCTGCTTCAACTTTTCATGCCCTGTATTTAGATAGCCACAGTGAATAATTAACGGTCTTTTTCTATTTTTTCGTAGTTCTTTAACTAAATCGTATACCAGTAAGGTCTTGCCTGTACCTGCTCCACCCACAACCGATATAAAGTTAGCAGATTTAGCGATACCCAAAGATTTCAGAATTTGTTTTTTTACATCTTCTTGCTGATTCGTTAAAAAATACCGATCACTCAAAAACTTTTGAGTGGAATTAAAAGGTGATACCAAATAGTCTGAAGGGTTGAATAAATTATCAATGCTTCCTATGCCTTCCATTTTTTGATCAATCAACAATTTCATCAAATAGTCAACTTCAACAACACCTATAGATTTTTTATCTTTAAGAAAGTATATGTTTTTGGTGTCTGACACGTAACATAGATTGAATATTGTTTTTTCAATGTAGCTTAAGTAGTATTTATTTCTGACTAATTGTTTCTGTATTTTTTCTTCCGTGCTAGTGCTCTTGAGTTCTACGTTAATGACGCTTTTCTTTCCAAATCGCAACAAATCAAATTCTTTTCCTATCTGCGGTATTTTATATCCCAAATAGAATCCATCAAAAATTCTTATATTTCTATTTTCTGTTAAATCGTATAGTGCCTCGACCAGGCCTTTTAAGTCTTCAAGCTCTGCACACCTGATTCCTATTCCATAGTGTTTTAAGTAAAAATCAAAGCTCGATTTTTTCAATGAATCATGTGCTTGCACCAAGGACAGGATATTTATATTTTTCAATCTATTTCCTTATTTATCCTATACAGGTTTTCAATCCCTTTCCGAGCAGACTGCTTTACTCGACGATCTAGGGCATCTAACAATTTATTGGATCTACTTTGTCCATATATCTATCCCATATGAGTTGGATATGTGGATAATCCGTAGTATGGCCAACGTATCTGGTTAGCTACATGGAAAACTGTCAATATATTACGCCCAAATCGGATGGATCGAAGCAATTATGTTTGTGGTCCCTAGTGCAGTCTCAGGTCATCTCTTTTCCAATAATCCAAGAACCTGGATAATGGTTTGAAGCCACCGAGTCTTGATGGTTATCCAATGCCCAAGTCCCTCAAAGTTCGTCCTCTGAGCCCAGATGAGAAAACCGCCTTGGAAGCGGGTCGTCAGTCTTCCGAAGGGTTTACCGTGCGTCGCAGCCAAATCATATTAGCCAGTGCAGCGGGTCAAACACCCCCTGAGATTGCCAAGTTTGTGGGCGGTACTCGCCAGAATGTATGCCTTGTGATTCATGAATTTGAGGAACGAGGGTTGGCGTGCTTAGTGCCTCGTCCAAGTGGTCCCAAACCCGGCGATGAATTACTGTTCGATGCCACGAAGCGCGAACGATTAAAAACCATTGCTCACACCAGTCCCCGTGAGTATGGGCAAGCACGGTCCATATGGACCCTCAAAAGTCTGGCCCAGGTATGTCACGAGCAAGCCTTAGTAGAGGTCCCGGTGAGTCATGAAACCATTCGCCAAACCCTGTTACTGATGGGAGTGAGTTGGAAACGAGCTAAACAATGGATCACCTCTCCTGACCCGGACTATGCCCGAAAAAAGCGGCAACGGGACCGTCTCATCCTCATGGCGGCTCAACATGACACCTGGGTGGTTGGGTTTCAAGATGAGGTGTGGTGGTCCCGATTGACATACCCCGATATGCACGCTTGGAGCGAGGATGAGCCCCTCAAATTGCATCAAAAGCACTTTGAGAAAACAGACTCTGAGCCCAAAGCGATTGCCTGTTATGGTCTCTGGTGTCCCTGCTTAGCCATCATGGTGATTCGATTTGTCCAATCCCGACCGGTTAGCGATCTGACCTGTCAATATTTAGAGTGGGTCTGTCAATCACTCTATGCCTTAGGTAAACGCGTTTTGGTCCTAATTTGGGATAACGCATCCTGGCATGTTTCAAAAGCCGTGCGTCAATGGGTTCGAGACCATAATCAGCTCATCAAACAGACGGGGGGATTGCGGTTGATTCTCTGTTTGCTTCCCGTGAAGAGCCCCTGGCTCAATGCAATTGAACCTAAATGGGTACATGCCAAACGGGCCATTGTTGAACCCACCAAGGTGCTTACAGCTGATGACATTAGGCAACGTGTTTGTGACTATTTTGAATGTGAGGTACTTCCCTCTTTAGTAAAAAAGACTGCTTGATTCTGCACTAG
>NZ_AWNH01000052.1 GCF_000482245.1 Leptolyngbya sp. Heron Island J
CAGGTCTCGATAGGACTCGCAGTAGTCATCGATAAATTTGACGGTAGGTTGAGCAGCTCGGGGTGTCACCATGAGTACGGTTTGACCAACTTGGGCCGATAGCTACTCCTATTTTATACTGCTAGAGTCATTAAAGAGCGCTAGAGAGGTTTACTCTAGACAGATTCGCGCTTGAAAAGCTAACATTATTGAGAATAGCCTCGGAAAGATTAGCTCTAGATAACATAGCCCTAGAGAGTGTGGCGTTATCTAGGCTCGCATTTACGAGAATAGCACTAAAGAGTGTGGCTCTAGAGAGGTTGGCACCATCTAGGCTTGCGTTAGAAAGAATAGCGCTAGAAAGAATGGCACCGGAGAGATTTGCACTAGAGAGAATAGCATGGGGTAGGTTAGCACCATAAAGGTTGGAATGCGAAAGGTTAGCACTGTAAAGACTGGCACCAGAGAGATTTGCACTTGGAAGGCGAGCTCTAGAGAGATTGACCCTGGAAAGATTGGCACAATAGAGAGTAGCTCTATCAAGTTTGGCATTATCAAGGCTTGAGCTGTTGAGAGTAGCTCTATCGAGGTTAGTGCTTCTGAGAGTAGCTCCAGAAAGAGTAGCTCCAGAAAGAGTAGCTCCAGAAAGAGTAGCTCCAGAAAGAGTCGCCCTGTCAAGATTTGCAGCACTAAGATTGGCCGTGTTGAGATTGGCACTATCTAGAATGGCGCTCTCGAATCAGCCTTAACAAGGTTGGCTCTGGAGAGGTTTGCACTTAACAGATTTGTACTCGAGAGATTCGCAGTCGAGAGATTAGCCTTATCAAGATTGGCTCTGGAGAGGTTAGCGTTGGAGAGGTTAGCGTTCGTGAGATTGGCGTTCGTAAGGTTAGCATTGGTGAGATTGGCGTTGGAGAGGTTAGCGTTCGAGAGATTGGCGTTCGTAAGATTGGCGTTCGTGAGATTGGCGTTCGTAAGGTTAGCATTGGTGAGATTGGCATTGGCTAAATGAGGTCCGACGATTTTGGAGAATGTACCAACATCTAGAGAGTCTGAGTAATGGATGATTTTGAGGAGCTGGTTACCATCAAACTGCTCTATCTCTGACTCTTCACAAGGATGAAAGCAAAAGGCATTGTTGGGATTATCTGCAGGAAATTTTGAAGAGCTTTCGGCTTGAGCAATGGCATGAAGCTTGAATAGTATAATTAAAATATTCAGCCCAGCCGAGACATTGATTTGCTTGAGCCCAATAGGAATATTTTGTCCTTTTAGTTGTAGGAGCTTTTTCTGTGGAGAATTTTCTGTAGGAGCCTGATTGAGAAAACTATCCTCATACCATTGTTTATAAAAGGTATAGAGGCGATTAAAGACTCTGCTTTGATCAAGGTTGTTATCTTCTAAAAGCTCAAACAGATATTCGATGATCTCTGTACTGAGACCGTCAAAGCCTAATAGATCATAAATTTGAGCATGAACAGTTTGATCATCTAGTCGATCTCGTTTTCTACGATCTACCTCTATCCAGTCTTTTACCGTTGATATTAACCGTTCTGCAAATAGGTATTCACTAAAACTTTTATGAGCAAACTCTACTGCTCCTCTTTTATCATCTTCTCCAGGCCGCAGATAAAAGGTAGTCAATAGGTTGTTCAATACCTTATCTTCTGTTTGTCTAGTATTTTTTTGAGCGGCCTGGAGTAAACTAGCTACTGGATTCGAAGTATCTCGGAAGCGTGCTTTTAACATTGTTAATTGAGCAGTTTCATTTCCTGACTGAATCACACACAAGGCAGCTTCTTGTAAAATCTCCCGCAAGTCCTCTGCATCATCCAAGCCAGATAATCGTAAGTTTTCATCTTGACGTTGTTTTTCTAAAACCCATTTTACTGATTCTTGATATATTCGAAGTTTTGATCGACTTTCTTGTTTGGCAGTCACGAACATATTACTAGTCAATTGCCCTTCACGATGTAAGCGTGCTAGTAAATAAATCAAAAGAGGCTCTCGAGCGAGTTTATTAGCAATTTCTTTGGGACATGCTTGTAAAAACTTTTGAAACCGGTTTACTTCCACGTCACCAAAAAATGACCGCCATCGATTCATCCATTGTTGTCGCATTTCATCATTCATCGGCTCAAGCTTGACTCGCTCGAGATTTTTGTTTTGGGTGATGCGCTGCTCTATACCCTGTAATGCTAATGGTCTGCCTGTGACTAGACACTGATGATGGCTTCGCTCCTGGAAGTCCGATACTTGCTGTAGAAATTCTTGCAATCCTCCGCTGGCGCGTCCCTGGAGTAACAGCTCGTCAAAACCATCTAGAATGATCAAAAACCGGATATTTTTATCCTTAAGCCAACCTTCTGCGCCCACAAATTCAACAGGCTCTAAATCAGGACAGTTTTCCAATGTCTCTGTTAGAGTATTTTCTATTGCCCGTAGGCTACGCAGTTGGATAAACAGTGGAATGTAGGAAAATGCATGGGTTTGGCATATCTCAGCTGCGAACATGCGACAAAAGACTGACTTTCCTCGTCCGGCATCTCCCTCTATAAACATAACTTTATGTGGGCTAGACCGTCCTAAAATCTCTTGTGCCCAATTATGAATATTAATAGGATCTGTATTTTCTTTTCTCTCCCCTGATTGAGTAAGAGGTTGTACATTGAGAGGCACGTATATATCTTGAAACGTTATCAGTGGAGCACTCTCATCAAATACCTGTTCTGTGGGCAACGGCAAAATATTGTTCTTCAGATAAGCCTCAATACTGACGTAGCGATCTTGTTCCTGCTGGCCACCTGTACGATAAAACTCAGCCAAGGGTTCCACATTATCACCTGCTTCAGCGATGGCTTGATATAAATATCGATGGGTACCCCAGCTCACCTGTTCGGTCAGTTTATCTACTACAGTTTTATCTAAACCAGTTTGCTGTAGCTGTTCTGTGAGAGCTTTACCAAACTGTTCAGCCAGTTTTGCCTCCCTAAATCGACTGGTGACAATTTTTAGCTCGCTGGAGGTCAGTTTGTCATTGTCTAATCGGCTAATCTGCTTCTCCAACAGTTTTTTCAGAGAAACCGTTTTTAGTTTTGGCTCTTCCGGAACTGCCGTGGTCGACTACTATATCTAGCGTTACGGATGAGAGAATGACACCTGTGAGATGATTGAGGTGGTCGATTCTGTGGAGGCTGACTATGGATAACTCTATTCGTATCCCTCTTGACCTACCGGACGTACGTGTCCTAGATGTGTCCAAGACTGACCAGGGTGCTTGGCTAATTCGGGTCGAGAGTACCCTGAACGGGACCCAGTGTCATCAATGTGGCCGACAGATCACGCACTGCCATGGCGTTGAATCTGCCATCCGGCTACGTCACCTCCCTCTGTTTGAAACGCCTGTTTTTATTGAATTTTGCCCTAAGCGCTACCGCTGTCCATTCTGCGAGGGGATGCCCACCACCACCCAACAACTGAGTTGGCATGAGTTACGGAGTCCCAACACCAAGCCTTATGAACAGTGGTTACTCCGTATGCTAATCAACTCGACAGTTGCAGACGTCGCTAGAAAGCTGACTATCAGTGAAGAGACCGTCGCGGGTGTCCTGAAGCGTTGGGTTCCCTCCCAGGTGAACTGGGATGAGTTTGACCAGATTGAGGTGGTGGGGATCGATGAGATGGCCCTCAAGCGAGGCCATCGCGACTATATTACCCTGGTCAGCGTGCCCTTAATGCCTAGTGGGGTTGAGATCATTGCTATCCTTGCTGACCGCAAGAAGCAGACCGTAGTCAACTTCTTCAGCTCAATTCCAAGTCGGCTCAAAGGCAGTATTCAGCGAGTGTGCACCGATATGTATCAAGGATTTGTGGCGGCAGCTGAAGAACAGCTACCAGCGGCCAAAATTGTAGTCGACCGTTTCCATGTGACCCAAGCCTATCGTGGCTGCGCTGACACGGTTCGTAAACATGAAGTCAAACGATTGAAACAGGAATTATCAACTGCAGAGTACCAGCAGATTAAGGGAGCGATGTGGCCATTCCGCAAAGCGTCTGACGATCTCAATGACGATGAGCGGGCACTGCTTGAACGTCTGTTCACGTACTCACCGAAGCTGGAGAAAGCCTACACCCTGCGAGAGGAATTAACCGAGATCTTTGAGAGAGATTACACGAAGGTGGGTGCGAAGTGTGCTATCCGGGCCTGGTGCAAACGCGTGCGCAAAAGCGGACTCGATGAATTTGAGAGTTTCTTGGGAACTGTGGACACCTGGCTCGACAAAATCACAAACTACTTTCTAGAAGGATGGTCAAGCGGCTTTGTGGAGGGCTTCAATAACCGAGTGAAGGTTCTCAAGCGACGCTGCTATGGCATCTTTGATGTGGATCGGATTTTCCAACGGCTCACACTCGACATCAATGGGTATGAGAGATTTAGCTACACGTAACACCCACTAGATGTAGTGGGTGTTACGGAAATTCCGGAAGACCCTTAGTTTTTCAGTAATTGCGGTATCGGTAATTTGCTCTAATACTGCTTCTAAGCTCTGTAAATACGCGAGCTGTGCCACCAACACCACAGAGCTTTCAAAAGTGGGTTCAGTTTTACTCAGGTTCAGATAGATCCTTAGCAGACCAATACCAACAGACACAAACGGTAACCCTGTAATCACCATCTGAGCATCAGGGTCATTCAGCACCTTAAAAAAGGGTTCTACCTTCTCAAAATAGGGCGCTAGCTGATTCAGGTCAGATTTATGTTCTTCCCACTGTTCACCTAAATCATTGCTAGCACTAACCGCTTCAACACCCTTGTCGGCCAGTTCACCCCACGGAATATCCTTTACATCCGTATTTAGGAACTGCCAAAACCCTTTCAGATTAGTCATCAAAAATTTTTGATTACAGGAACTGCCTAGACCATAGCCAGCTTTTTCTTAGATGGCAAAGGGGGGTAAACAAACTGCAATACGTAACGATATCTGCGTTTACGACGACTTATACCTCAAGATCAACATTTTAGACTAGCCAATGGACACATAAGCCCATGGCCTCGATCCGGCATAGTGCAATGTAAGTACTTGTTAAAGTACGTAGGTTGCTAACCAATCTGGGATCAAATCCTGGCTTGACCAAGCAATTACATCAGGAACTCTACGACGACCTTTCCGTTCCCAGTAGAATTTTGCGGTGTGGGTTTCGGTTACTAACGTAAGCGATCGAAACCCACACCGCCCTCAAAACAGTCTCACACCACAAGATTTCTTTATTTAACGGAAATAATTCCAGGTGCCGCTCACATAGGCTCAGGGATCACCTCACCCCTCTCCTCAGGGTCTACGGTGTATACACATCTAGGGATCTAACCTGAAAAGTATTTCCAGACGCTGTATTTGCCCTCATCCTAAATCCTTCTCCCTGGGGGAGAAGGACTTTGAGGCTACGCGCCTTCTCTATCAGGGAAAAGGGGTTGGGGGATGTAGGACTTTGCTCTTCTCGCAGAGTGGGTCAGAGAGCTCAAACCGTTCTTTGACTTATTATGTGTATACATTAGTAGTCTCCTTCGTTGTTCCCCTCAGGAGATTACCAACGGTATATGAAATTCCCATGAAGTTTCTCCATCTCACTCGTAAACGCCCCTAGTCGGCCTGTGTCACACCACGCAGTCTGCGTTATTCATTACTTCACCTATGAAAACTGCGCTCCACTGGCTCTCCCATGCCATTTTCTGGACCTGGAACATTGCCTTTATTGGCCTGGTTTACTTTTGGCTGTTGCCAGTGGCGGGGCTGCCTATTCTCGAAGCGGCCCGCCTGGGTATGATTCCGCCAGCCTTCGTGGCCAGTATTCTGGGCATGCTGACGGTGCCGTTAATCTGTGCAGTGGTAGGGGGTAAATGGCTGCGTAAACATCCGATTCTGCTGATGCGGCTGTTTTACGGTGTGGAGGTACCGCTGTTTGGCCTCTGTCTGCTGCGACTATTTCTAATTCGGGAAACTACGCCTGCCAGTGCCCATATTCTGCTGACGGTGCTGGCAGCTATTGCCATATTTGCCATTGAAACCCTGGCGGGCTATGCGGCGTATCGACCTCGACTGGCCTGGGTGCAAATGATTGGCCACAGTCTGATGCTGGTCACTGGCCTCTATGCAGGCGCACTATTACTGCTCTATACGGTGCCTGCTTTATGCGTCATGGTCTATGGCACCATCACTGGACTTTTAAATTTCGACTGGGGGGTGTTTCTGCAAGACATCGGTCGGATGTTCAGATATCCTCAGCAGATCATCATTGGTCTTTTCTTTATCGTCCTGTGGGGTTTGAGCGCCGTAGTACTGGTTTCGATGCCCTACGTGATGGTTAATTTCTACCTGCGTTCGTGGCATCGTATCCGCAGAGCGTTCGCTAAACAGCATGGGCATGGTTGGACGACGACGGGCGTTGTTGTTGGGCTTAGCTGTGTGCTATTTGGGCTATTGCAACTCCATCAGCCCCAGGCTAAGGCGTTTAGTTTGCTAGAAGGGCCTGCACCTCAAACGTCGGCTGATCGATTGGCTTTGGTCAAACAATCGGAAACGATTCGCAAGGGGTTAGTCCATGGCTATCTTTTTCGCTATCGCTATCTTGGCACTGCTGAAGAAAGTAATCAGCTCAGGGAGATGTATAAGGCGGTTTTTAATATGCCAGAAGCCGACGCCCAGGTGTTCCAGGATATTCATAATGGCCTACTGTCGCCGTTTTTGTATAAGGGCGATCGCAACGATGATGACAAGGCAGAAACTCTCTACGCCAGCTTTTTTGATACTCCTATCCAAAAGGCAGAACGCGCTACAATTCGTCAGTCGCTGCAGGCTACCGCTAACCGTGACGAAATGCAGGCTGGTGTGCTTAACCTGGACCAAAAGGTGATTCGCCTGGCAGAACAGACAGTGACCGTTGCAGAAAACGGCGACTGGGCGGAGTTAGAAATTTACGAACAGTACGAAAACAAAACGGCAGACCCTCAGGAGATTTTTTATAGCTTCTCTCTGCCAGAGAGTGCCACCATTACCGGTCTGTGGCTAGGAGAAACCCCAGACGGGTTGCGTTTTCCCTTTACGGTATCGCCCCGTGGTGCCGCCCAACAGGTGTATAAAGGTGAAATTGAACGGGCCGAAACTCAACGAGCGGAAGATCCGGCCTTGCTAGAACAGGTTGGTCCCCAACAGTATCGCCTGCGTGTCTTTCCGATTCCTGCCGCTGTCTCAACGAAAGAACCGGGCAAACTCCATCTATGGATGACCTATCAAGTGCCGCAGCAAAACGGTGCCTGGCCGCTGCCCCAGCTGACTGAAAAGCGAAACATTTTCTGGAATGACACCACTGTTCATCAGCGTCGAGGCAAAACTGTTGCCGGATCTGAAGATACCTGGTTTGAGCCGACAATTCAGGCTCAGAAAAAAGCAAAACCAACGACTCACCAAGTTCAGCTGGATGAAGGGTATCAGGTAACGGCTACCCCTGTGGCTCAGACTGCAGTACCCAGTGGCAAAACCATCGCCGCTATCCTGGATACTTCCTACAGTATGGATAATGGGGCCTATGGTGAAGCGCTGCAACAGCTAGAAACAATCCAACCCCAGAACACTGTAGATATTTATCTGGCAACAGCAACAGGCGAGAGTTTATCTCCCAGCAGCGATCTGAATGCCTTTGACCCGGTGGTGCCCTATGGGAGTTTGCAACCGGCTGAGATGCTGCAACAGTTTTCTCAACAGCAGTGGCCTAAACCCTATGATGCAATTTTATTGCTAACCGATGCGGGCAGCTACGAGCTGACCGAAGCAGAGATTGAACTACCGGAACTGTCGGCTCCGCTGTGGCTGGTGCATATGAATAATCAGCTGCCTGCCGCTTATGACGACACCTTATTAGAGGCGATCCAGGCCAGTGGTGGCGGTGTGGCCACAGAGATTACTGCTGTGCTGCAGCGTCTAGATAACAATGTCATTGATGGCTATGAATGGTCCATTACTGCCAATGATGGCACGGCTCAGGCTGATGACTTTGCTCCTGTAGCTGCGCGTCAGATGATTTTGCACCGTAGCCGGACAGCAGATATGACCCAAATAGAAAATTTGGATGCTGTGCACGCTGTGGCTAAACGGACCCAAATTGTGACGCCTTACTCGTCCATGCTGGTGCTGGTTAACGACCGTCAGCGAGAGCTATTGCGCCAGGCTGAAGCAGCGGCTGACCGCTTTGACCGCGAAGTGGAAGATGGTCAGGATGCTCTCAGCGATCCGTCTAATCCACTCAATTCTGTCTCGGTGCCTGAGCCGGGATCTGTGATTGGGATGGCTGCGATCGCAGCTGGTCTGATTTTACTCAAGCGCAAACAATCAACCAGTCGATAAATTCCAGGAACGATCCCCTAGCCTGGTCACGTCTTCAGTATTAATCGCCTGATAGCAGGCACCGGCAGTCCCGTTTGTTGGCTGACCTACAGCCAATCGACATCTACCAATCAGTGGAGTTCCCCATGAGCAGCTTTCCCCTCAATTCAGTCCAAACCTGTCAGTCCAAAACCCTGACCGATGCGATCGCTAAACGACTCAATCAGCTGCCCCTACAAACCCAGCAGCAAGTGTTAGATTTTGTCGAGTTTCTACTGCATCATCACCAAATAGACCAGGCCGTTCAACCCTTTAACAAGGATCTGAAGGAAGATGCAACTGTTTGGGAGGCCTCGACCGATGAGGATTGGTTGGCCCTAGAAGCCCAGCTCGCGGCAGCCAAGCAATAGTTTGTGCTTCTAGGATTTAGCCTGCAAACAGCCGGAACTTAGGCATGTAAGCTCAATTATTGGCAATTGCTTAAACAAGTCAGTAAAAGACCAGCAACCAGGTAGGATTGGGCATTAGCCGATGCTACTGTTGCTTGCTCCCTATGCCTATCATTCGTGTTGAAATTTTGCCCGGTAGAACCGTTGAACAAAAACGAGAGCTGGTAGAGGTGCTGACCCGAGAGACGGCACGCATTGCTGGCTGTAGTGAACAGTCTATCTATGTGGTAATTGAAGATGTGAAAAAGGAAAACTGGGGCGTTGGTGGAGAATTGTGTTCAGATAAGTTTCCTGATTGATAACAGCGCCGGGGTTCGACTCCGCTCACCCCTCGACTCCGCTCACTCTTCAATTCTGAATAAGTAACTGGTTGAGCAAAGCCAAACCCAGCGTAGCCGCCGTTGACTCAGCCTAGCCGATGGTGATTGAGCCTAGCCGCCGTTGACTCAGCCTAGCCGAAGTCAACGTTCCACCGATCCTTATTCCTGCCATAATACTAAGGTTTTGACCCAACCTTTTTAGCGCACCCATGGCGACCTTCTTACTTGAAGTCGGTACCGAAGACCTCCCAGCTAGTTTTGTGAGCGATGCCCTGCAGCAGTGGAAAGTAACCATTCCAGCGGCTCTAAAGGAACAGCTGCTCACACCAGAGACCATTGAGTGCTATGGCACTCCCCGACGATTGGCCCTGGTGCTCAACGGTATCCCGGAGCGACAGCCGGACCGTGAGGAAGAAGCGAAAGGTCCGTCGGTAAAAGCAGCGTTTAAGGAGGGTAAGCCGACCAAGGCGGCTGAAGGGTTTGCGCGCTCCCGTGGGGTGAGTATTGATGATTTTGAAATTCGTGAAACAAAGAAGGGTGAGTTTGTCTTTGTTACCCAAAAAATTGCGGGTCGAGCGGCGACTGAAATTCTGACTGAGCTGATTCCTCAGTGGATTCTGGGGTTAGACGGCAAGCGCTTTATGCGCTGGGGAGATGGTGATCTGAGGTTTCCTCGTCCGGTGCGCTGGCTGGTGACGCTGATGGATGAACAGGTGCTGCCCATCACGTTAGAAAATGGGTCTGAGGTGTGTCAGAGCGATCGCATTTCCCAGGGACACCGGGTGCTGCACCCGGAACCGATCACCCTCAAACGTGCTACGGGCTATGTTGAGGCCATGCGCTCTATCTATGTGGATGTGGACCCTGAAGAACGCCGTCAAAAAATTATTGCTCAGGTGGAACAGGCGGCCCAGTCGGTCAATGGCGATGCTATTGTTAACCCAGACTTGCTGGATGAGGTGATCAACTTGGTGGAATGGCCCACGGCTGTGGTGGGTAAATACGACGAAGAGTTTTTAGAACTGCCGTCTGAAGTGGCCATTACTGAAATGGAAAGCCATCAGCGCTATTTCCCGCTCAAGTCCGGTGATAGCCTGCTGCCTAATTTTATTACTATTTCTAACGGCGACCCGACTAAGTCCGACATCATTGCCGAGGGTAACGCTCGTGTGATTCGGGCTCGCCTGTCGGACGGGATGTTTTTCTTTAATGCGGACCGAGCCCAGCCCTTGGCAGACTATCTGGCTAAGCTAGAAATGGTGACCTTTGAAGAGCGCTTGGGGTCAGTACGACAAAAGGTGGATCGGATTGTGGCGGTGACAGGTGCGATCGCAGCTCAGCTGCACCTGGATGCGACCCAAACCGAGCTGGCCAACCGGGCAGCGCTGCTGTGCAAAGCCGACTTGGTGACCCAAATGGTGGGGGAATTTCCAGAGCTGCAGGGCATCATGGGCGAAAAGTATGCTCGCCATAGCCAGGAGCCTGAAGCGGTGGCTACGGCAATCTCTGAGCATTATCTGCCCAAAGGGGCAGGGGATAGTGTGCCCCCGTCACTAACGGGTCAGGTAGTGGGCCTTGCCGACCGCATTGACACCCTGGTGAGCATTTTTAGCCTGGGTATGAAACCCACTGGTTCCTCTGACCCCTTTGCTTTGCGCCGTGCCGCCAATGCTGTGGTCCATATTATCTGGGCCGGTGAACTCAACCTGAACTTGAGTGCTTTACTCAAAGAGGTGATTGCCAGCTTTGCGGCTGACCGTGAGGGGGTCAATGGCGATGAACTACACCACGAGCTACAAGACTTTTTTGCCCAGCGGGTACACACTTTGCTCCAGGATGATGAAGCGATTGATTATGACCTGGTGAATGCGGTTGTAGGGGATGGGGACCTGGACTATCGCCAGCGCATGCTCAGCGGTTTGCTGGATGCTCGCGATCGCGCCCGATTTTTGCAGGGCATCCGTACCGATGGCACCCTGGCCAGCGTTTACGAAACTGTTAACCGGGCCTCTAAGCTGGCCACTAAAGGTAACCTGGATACCGCTACCCTGGACCCAGCTGGCGTTGTCGCCCCCGATTTGTTTCAGTCCCCGGCTGAGACGGCCTTTTACGAGAGTTTGCAGCAGCTGGTGCCCCAAACTGAAGCAGCCCAGGCAGAACGCAATTATCAACAGCTCATTGCTGGTCTCAAACAAGCTGCTCCGGTAGTGGCTGAATTTTTTGATGGTCCCAATAGCGTATTGGTAATGGACGACGATGCTGCTATTCGTCAAAATCGGCTAAGCCTGCTGGGGCTACTGCGCAATCATGCTAGGGTGCTGGCGGACTTTGGCGCGATTGTTAAGGGATAGGCTGCAGCGCCAAACCGGATGAAGTAGATACCAGGGACCGACTAGTGAGTCAGCGCCCGTAATTTTATCTACCTCGATCTGTTTCATCCGTGCTGGGGGCACATATCCTAGTGAAAGAAGGCAACGTTTAACCGCGACGATTTAGCTGATTAGAGCAGGGTTACAAGTTTTCTTAAGCCCCTAATTTTCACTGCCCACTGCCCACGCCCCCGTCTAATCTGCTACATTTACTGACTTGAGGTAGCAGGGAATCAACCATGGAATCAGCCAAGCTAGGTCAGTCCGAATTGCAGCCCACTGCCTATGTCATCGGCCTAGGATTATCTGGCGTGGCAGCCGCTCGGTTATTGAAGAAAGAAGGTTGGCGGGTAGTGGTGAGCGATCGCAACAGCGGCGAACGCCAGGTTGCCCAGCAACAAACACTGACAGCAGAGGGAATTGACGTTCAGCTCGGTCACAATTTCTCAGCAGATGACCCCATGGATCTGGTGGTGGTGAGTCCCGGTGTCCCCTGGGATTTACCCAGTTTGGTACAGGCCAGGGAAAATGGCATTAGCACCATCGGTGAAATGGAACTGGCCTGGCGAGCTTTGAGCCATTTGCCCTGGCTGGGCATCACCGGCACTAATGGTAAAACCACCACCACTGAACTAGTCGCTGCTATCTTTAAGTCGGCTCAGCTCAATGCCCCCGCCTGTGGCAACATTGGCTATGCGGCCTGTCAGGTTGCCTTAGATCCTGAGCCCGACTGGGTGCTGGCAGAACTCAGCAGCTATCAAATTGAAGCCGCCATTGGTCCTAAACCTAAAATTGGGGTGTGGACCACGTTCACCCCGGATCATCTCAATCGTCATAAAACCATTGAAAATTACTATGCTATTAAGGCGTCTTTGCTGGAGCGTAGTGAAAAGCGAGTGTTGAATGGTGATGATCCTTATCTCCGTGAGACTCTGGCCAACCGTTGGGAAAATAGCTACTGGACCAGCATAGACGGCCCCAATGCCATTACGCCCTTAGTGCCTAGCACTTACATTGATCAACAAGGCTGGGTGGTATACCAAGGAGAGAGAATCCTGGCGGTGGACAGCCTCAAAATGGTAGGGCGTCACAATCTGCAAAATCTGCTGATGGCGGTGACTGCAGCTAAGCTAGCGGAGATTCCGAATGCTGCGATCGCAGCTGCAATTGAAAACTTTTCCGGTGTAGCCCATCGGTTAGAGTATGTCACCACCTGGGAAGGCGTTGACTTTATCAATGATAGTAAAGCGACCAACTACGATGCGGCAGAAGTTGGCCTCAGCTCCGTCAACAGCCCTGTGATTCTCATTGCCGGTGGAGCCCCTAAAGAAGGTGATGACAATACCTGGTTAGACCGCATCCAAGAAAAAGCTGTTCAGGTCTTACTGATTGGTGAGGCCGCCGACCAGTTTAGTCAGCGTTTGATCGATGTCGGCTACGGTCGCTTTGAAGATGTTGGCACGATGGAAAACGCTGTTCAGCGCAGCAAAGAGATTGCCCTGGGGTTTAGGGCAAAAGTTGTTTTACTCTCTCCCGCCTGCGCTAGCTTTGACCAATATGCCAACTTTGAGGCTCGCGGGGATGACTTTAAAAATCAATGCGAGAGATTTTTGAAATAAGAACGGTGAAGTGCTTGTGCGAGTTCTCAAATTTAGATTTTGAGTATTTAGCGCATCATCTCCCTATAGCTCTCAGAATATGACTTCATAAACTGCAGAAAAGCCTACACAATATTGCTTATCCAGTGAACATCAAAAAAATGTCATCCACAATGTGGATGACGAGACACGGACTTCTGAATGTCAAAAATAATAGAAAGCCTGATTATCTTCAGCATCAGAGTCATAGGTTACGCAACTGTAAGCTAAGCAATGGAACGAGGAGCAAAGACCCTAGAGCAGCAAGACCCCTAGAAGAATCGATAAAATAATAGCGATTGGCCAAGGCAAGGGTCCTCCTTCCTCTGAAACATGACGTTGCCAGTTGCAATGTAGGCAAATAAAATGGTTGTCATTTTGAACAACGATTTGATGATGCCCACACCGTGGACATTCAAGATGATGCGGATGTAATGGATGCGCAGGATCTAATTGGTGAACCATAGTAGATGTCCTCTTCGAAAGAGGGCAAACAACATCGACTCAATCCAAAACATGTGAGTCGTTACAGGGCTATATTTTTACGTCAGAGAGTTCTCACACCCACTATTAGGACACGCATTGTCAGGTATGATATTCAGTACATTTGGGGTATTCCTCCAATTGCGAAACAAAATCGGGGAAATCTGCGTTTGAGCCCGTTGGTTTCCCTGAAATTATTTTGCAGTAGCTTACATATTCAGCAAAGACTGTCAATGGATATGGTGAGCTAGTAAATATGCACAAGTAGTGGACTAATGCAACCACTACTTAAGTATAGTTTTATACATACTTACCTGTTTACCCCTATAATTGTGTTCTAGGAAACTAAAGGTGGTTTAAGTTTGTGGGAATTTAGCGCCTAGAGAATTTTGGCTATCAAGGGATATAGAGCCAGAATTTCTTGGTTTCTTTACGAAGTTGGTTCCCTCCCGTAGCTTATGCCTGATTCAGACAGTTGGCGCATTTATCATTTGTATTACTACCTATGTGGCTCATTGGCTATGACCCGTAGGGTTGACCATCAGCCTAATGCTCAAGGAATTGAGAAACGTCTTGGAAAATCTGGATTTCGCAAAGTTGTTAAAGCCCTGTTTAGTCAGGATAGAGTATGGGAGGGTACTTCAGATAGAGCTAGCACGGTAACAACAGGTACTGTTGTGAACATGCTAAGTGAACTTCGCAATAGTCTTAATATTGATTATCAAAACCATCAAGAACCTTACAGTAAGGTATTGACTACCGAAGATATTTTGATTGCTCTGCACAAATTGATTGAGTTAACCCCTGAAGAACGTCAACGACTTGGACTACCCATAGGTGATGGACTAACGCTTTTACAGCAAATGTTACTAACTTTGCAAACCGCAGGCGGCGTCGAAAACTATGAACTAATTTTTCGAGCCTATAAAGAAGCTGTTGGTCTTAACTTTTCCAATACAGGTTTTGTTGCACACAACCTTGACGAAGTAGATGCATTAATAACAGAAACCGTTGAAAGTGCCCTCAGCTACCTACCGGAACGACAATATCGATACACCACAGGAGTACCAAAATCTCTTGGTAAAGATGATACCTGTAGAGAACTCACCTTTAAGGCTCAGCGAGAAATTCGGCGCTTACTGGCTCGTAGCGGTAATACGCAGGCATTTTTACCAGATAACGCTACTGAACATCCTTACATTCGACATTATCTTCAACCAGCTTTTGTCACAAAGTTAGCAGAAACCGTAGTAAACAACGAACGGTTAACCGATCAATTTCCTGTTTATCTTAAACGAGTCACAATGGAAGCCTGTGGTCCGTTACCATTTGCCGATAGAAATTTGGGTGCATTAGAGTTTGATAATGCCTATCCTTTACTATTGAACTCAGATCTCCAAAGGCTAGATAAAAAAACTAATTTTGAATTAGTCAACGGCTTACCCGGTCCCAGTGATTATGAATTGGCGTCCCAAGAAGCCACTAAAATCGTTGTTGAATTCTATATCAAAATACCAACAACTTATGAGTGCACTGTCAGAGAGATATTTGACAAACTAGTAAGCAATGACACCTACGCAAATAAACAATATCAGCGTGTAGATTTTGCCCTGAGTAGCACTGGGATCGGTGGGACATTATCTCATGCAATTAAAGTTATTAACATCGCTTTATTGGAAGATATTCCATGTCTTAAAGCATTTTTTCCAATTGCCCATGACGTTACATCGACTCAATCAATTATTAGAGACAATGTCTCCTCCCCTGTTTGGGCTCACAGTCTCGTCAAACTTTGTCACAAAGATACTGTGGGTAGAGCATTGCAAAATTTTCAAGGTAGTAGCTCATCCTACGATCGCTTTGCGTTTGGTGACCCCATTGGTCACGGTGACTATTGTGGTTTTGATTTTCTTCTGTCCCAAGTACAGGCATCATTACAATCACGGTTACAGGCTATTCGTAATACAGGCATAAGTCCACAAATATATATCAATCAGCTTTGTCAAAGAACAGAGCAGATGCTAGCACTAAAAGAGGCATGGTCATACTTGAAAGGCTATCCATTCTCTTCAATGGCCATGATTGGGACTATTCACCGGTCAATCATAAAATCTATTTTTGGTAAGCGAAAACTGAGTAAAAACGATCCTAATATCTATTTTGATGCCTATCTTGCCATTGCTGAGATATTACTAGACGAGGGGGCCTATAAGGCGAGCTACAAATAGACTTAATCGGAAATAATGATATTCGCTAGAATAGCGGATATTATCGCTACCCAGGTTAGGTCCGATGAAAATGCAGTACGAGACCCTTAAAAATAAGCCTCGTACCCTCCGCAGTTTGACTGGATTGAATCCATCTGAGTTTGAGGGATTATTGCCGAGTTTCGGTATTGCTTGGGACCAGTTTGTATCAGAAACGTTCGAGCGAACCGGTCGCAAGCGAGCCTATGGAGCCGGTCGCAAAGCCCATCTAAAGCTGCTAGAAGATAAGTTACTGTTCATCCTGGTATACTTCCGAATCTACCCCACGCAAGAAGTCCAGGGTTATCTATTCGGCATGAGTCAAGCGCAAGCTAATGAATGGGTGCATCGCCTCACGAGGCTCCTTAATGAGGCATTAGGGAAAGAGCAACAGTTACCCGAAAGACGCCCTGCCAACTTGGAAACCGTCCTGTCATCCTGTCCAAGCTTAGAGTTCATGATTGATGGGACCGACCGTGCGATTAATCGTCCCAAGGATAAAGACAAACAGAAGGATTTTTACAGCGGCAAGCAGAAAACCCATAGTGTCAAAAATCTTGTGATCAATGAGCGCAAAGGTAAAGTGGTTTACTTGAGTAGGACCTATGTCGGCAAGAAGCATGATAAGAAGATAGCCGATGAAGAAGACTACCATTTCCCAGAGGGGAGCACGCTGCTTCAAGACACGGGATTTCAAGGATATCAGCCCGAGGGAGTGACCATTGTGCAACCGAAGAAGAAACCCCGTAATGGAGAGTTAACTGAGGTCGAGAAAGTCATTAATCGGGGCATATCGAGTCTTCGAGTAGAAGTGGAGCATCATATTGGCGGGATCAAA
>NZ_AWNH01000053.1 GCF_000482245.1 Leptolyngbya sp. Heron Island J
CAGGTCTCGATAGGACTCGCAGTAGTCATCGATAAATTTGACGGTAGGTTGAGCAGCTCGGGGTGTCACCATGAGTACGGTTTGACCAACTTGGGCCGATAGCTACTCCTATTTTATACTGCTAGAGTCATTAAAGAGCGCTATGCTGCCCTATATAGGCACTCCTGCATGGGGGAACGTACTCCCCTCAGCTAAACCAGCAACAACATCTGCTCCTTTAGAGTCTTTCATTGCTCAAGCAGCACCTCTACCTAATACCCCACTACCGTCAGACCAAGACTTAACTCCCCGAGATACCGAATCATTCCCCGAGATAGAACCTATCCCCACTGAACCACAGCCAGAGGAACTGCTACCCAACATAGATCCCCCCCTCATCCCAACTGCCCCTCTTCCAGATGATGCTGAAAGGCTCTGTGTCAGAGATTTTCAGGTATTAGACAGCACTGTTTTCTCAGACGAGGAACTATCCAAAGCCATTACAGCTACCTTAACAGAGAATCCGACTGTTCCAGCAGTGGGTGCTTCCATCGATTGTCCGACCGGACGTCAGCTTACCTTTGCCCAAATAGTACTGGCCCGCAACGCCGTTACTAGCCTATATATAGAAAATGACTATGTTACGTCTGGAGCCATCATCCCAGCTGATACCTCTTTTATTAATGGTATTGTCACCCTACAGGCCATTGAAGGTCGATTGGAAAATATTCAGGTCAATGGAAACCGTCGCCTGCGAGCTGGCTACATTAGCAGCCGATTAGGCATCGCGGCAAAAGCTCCTCTTAATCGGGAAAAACTACTGCAAGGGTTACAGCTGTTACAGCTAAATCCTCTCATTGAAACTATTCGCGCAGACCTTCAGGCTGGGACCATCCCAGGCACCAACCTGCTGGTAGTAGAGGTGGTTGAAGCGGATAGTTTTGATGTCACTCTAGATCTGAATAATAATCGTTCTCCTAGTGTTGGCAGCTTGCGACGAGGACTGAGTATACAAGAGGATAATTTATTGGGGTTGGGAGATGCTGTCTCTCTTGGCTATGTCAATACAAATGGTAGTGACGAATTTAACGGTAGCTATACCCTGCCTATCAGCCCCCATAACACCACTCTCACGGCATCGGCGATAATTGCCCATAACGAGGTAATCGAGGACCCGTTTGAGGTGTTCGATATTAGCTCTGACTCTAGTAACTACAGCCTTTCCTTTAAACATCCTCTAGTACAAACTCCCAAACATCAGTTTGACTTGGGGCTCAGCCTATCCCGGCAATTTAGCCAAACTGAACTGGGCTTTGGTGATATTGGGCCCTTCCCATTGGTGACAGGTGCAGATAGTGAGGGACGCACGATAACCTCGGTGCTTAGCTTTTCCCAAGACTGGACCCAGCGCAATACCAAACACGTGATTTCGTTGCGATCGCAATTCAATCTAGGCCTCGGCAGCTTTCTCGACGGCACGACCAATAACGATCCAGACCTCCCCGACAACTCTTTTATCTCCTGGCAAGGGCAAGCCCAATGGATACGACGACTGGAAAATAATGCCCTCTTTTTACTACGGGGCGGTGTCCAACTGGCTAGTGACGATTTGTTCTCAGCAGAACAATTTGGCATCGGCGGACAGGCTACAGTCCGAGGCTATCGCCAGGAAGAGCTCCTAACCGATAATGGGTTTCAAGCCTCTGCAGAAGCAAGATTTCCCATCCTGCGTATTGCCAAACTTGATGGTACTTTACAGGTTGCCCCGTTTATGGATTTTGGTCACGGTTGGAATATCAACGGTCTGAACCCTGATCCCAATACCTTACTGAGCATTGGCACAGGGCTTCTCTGGCAACAGCCCAACCTCGACGCCCGCCTCGATTGGGGCATTCCATTGATATCAGCATCAGACAGTGATGACAATAGTTTGCAGGAAAGTGGCATTTATTTTTCAGTCAGGTATTCCTTTTTTTAGATTGTTTATAGAGCGTTCCGGGGTGGTGGCAATGGTCAAATTGCGATATGTACTGATTTGTTGTCTGGCTATATTCCTAATGTTTTTAGGAACTGGGCGTGTCACTGCCCAGTTGCCCGAGGTGA
Organism: Leptolyngbya sp. Heron Island J; assembly: GCF_000482245.1. Taxonomy (GTDB): domain Bacteria; phylum Cyanobacteriota; class Cyanobacteriia; order Phormidesmidales; family Phormidesmidaceae; genus Leptothoe. The sequence continues at coordinate 2,083 of NZ_AWNH01000053.1, forward strand.
CGGAGCCGACAGTAGTCATCAGCTGTGCGATTCCCAGCCAGGTTTCCTTATCCCAAGCTCAAAAGCTCTATGAGTCTGGTTGCTATGACGCTGCTGCCAAAGTGCTCAATAGGATCATTCAGCAACAAAACAATAGCCTCACCCAAGCAATTGCGTTGAGTAATCTTTCCTTAACTTATCAACAGCTTGGTAATTGGGACGATGCTACTACGGCTATTGACACTGCATTTGAACTTATTCCAGCCGTTACCTCTGGCAAACGGACTACACTCCAAGCCCAAGCACTCGATGTACGGGGACAATTGCAATTAGCCAGGGGAGAATCATCTGCAGCAGCCTCCAGCTGGCAACAGGCGGCTCAGCTATATACCCAGCTAGGTGAAACGAATCGAGCAGCCCTGAGTCAGCTCAAACAAGCCCAGGCTTTACAGACTATAGGGCTGTTTCAACAGGTACAGGTCATTTTGTTGGATGTGGAAAAATCCTTGCGCAATCAGCCAGATTCGGACGTCAAGGCAACAGTACTCCGCCAGTTGGCAGATATCTTGTGGACTACAGGCAAAGTAAATATTACGCTTATCAACTCAGCAGAAAACGATCAAAGGCCTACAACACAGGCGTTATGTGACAAGGTACAGTATTTGTTTAATCAGAGTGAATTCATTGGCGAAGCCTTAAACAGAACAGACCTTACGGCGGCAGTCGCATTAAGTAAAGGTAACTGTTATCGCTACCAATTTTTGGGTGAAATTAGTAAGTCTAAAATCGATCACACTGCAGCCTACCGCTATTTATCAGACAGTCTAAATGCATATCAGCAGGTAACCACAAATAGTGGTCACAGCCTATTGGCTGTACAGGCGCGTCTTAACCAGTTCAACTTACAAGTAGATCCTGATTTTAGGGGATGGTTTGCTGATGCTCCAGTCACCGCAAATGAGCAAAGACAACAGCTCGAAAGAAAGAATTTGCCCGTCATCTTACAATCCTTATATCGCAGGATAAAAGAGCAGCTTAACAGTCTACCATTAGGGCGGCAAGCTGTTTATGCTCGGGTAAATCTGGCCCAGAGTCTAATGAATTGGAAACAGATTCGGACATCTGCTGTGGATTGGTCAGAGGTGCAGCTGCTATTAGATGAGGCAGAAGACCAGGCTCGTCAACTAGATGACCAGAGATCCCTATCCTATGTATTAGGCCACCAGGCTAAACTCTATGAGTTAGCTGGGCAGACAACCATGGCCAGGGAGCTTACTCGCCAAGCCCTAAACCAAGCACAATCTATTCGGGCTCAAGATATTAGTTACCAGTGGCAGTATCAGCTCGGTCACCTTCTAAAAGAGCATGGTAATAGAGAAGCTGCGATCGCAGCCTACACAGAAGCCTTTGAAACACTACAAAAGCTGCGTACCGATCTGATTATCGCCAATGCCGATCAGCGGTTTTACTTTCGGGACAACATTGAGCCGATTTATCGAGAGTTGATTGCCCTATTGCTAGCACCCTCCTCAGAAAGTAAGGGTAGTAATATTGCAGAGCAAGTATCTCAAAAAGAGTTAAACCTCGTGCGACAGGTAATGGACTCTCTACAGGTAGCTGAACTAGAAAACTTTTTCCAGGCAGCCTGTGTTGATACAAAGACTGAATTGGGTGAAACACTGCAGCCGGGAAATGCGGGCATTTATCCCATTGTTCTAGAAGATCGTTTAGAAATCTTGCTACAGCTACCAGCTGACAACAGTATCAATCCACAAAAAGCTGAGGCTCAGCCTATCCTGAGACGGTTCTCTTCCCCAGTGGCTAAGCATACGATTGAAGACACTGTGAAGCGAGTTCAAATCCCACTAGATGCCTATGCCAGGGGTGCCATTGGTCGACTTCGCACTAATAGTAGGGAGCTATATGATGATCTCTTCTTAGCTAAGGAAGTGGGTAGTCAATTAGAGAATGCACCAACCCTGGCTGAGGCCTTAGAAACGGCCATGCAGGGCACTCAAAATCCAACGCTAATCTTTGTCCTAGACGGTCCTTTGCAAGCAATTCCCATGGGGGTTTTGTATGACGGCCAGCAATATTTACTTGAAAAATATGCGATCGCACTTAATCTTGGCATTGAAGTCAGAGAATCTGATCCTTTACCCAAGGGGGCAGACCTGCGTGTACTCGCTGCTGGTATTGCCAACCCTCCCAACTGGCCTGCTTTACCCAACGTAACCGATGAGCTCGCAACAATTGACAACAGTAAGGCCTCAGCCAAGCTCTTACAAGAAGAAGAGTTTACCCAATCCAAGTTCAATCAACAGCTCAACAATGCCAACTATCAAATCGTCCACCTGGCCACCCATGGAACCTTTTCCTCCAATCGTGAACAGACATTTATCGTAGCTCAGGATGGCAAAATTCCCATCGATCAACTGAGCGAGTGGTTCCGCAATACCCAAGCAATTCAAAACCCCATTGAGCTGATTATTTTTAGCGCCTGTAGAACTGCCACCGGAGATGATCGAGCTGTCCTAGGTCTGGCAGGAGCGACCGTCCAGTCCGGAGCTCGTAGCGCCATTGCTACCCTCTGGAGCGTAGATGACAAAGCCAGTGTCACATTTGCCCGCTCATTTTATCAGCATCTAGAGCAGCCGCATACAAGCCGTGCCGTTGCCTTACAACAAGCACAGCGTGATATGAAACGTATTTATAAGAGTAGAAACAAATTTTGGGCTCCCTATGTGCTGATCGGCAGCTGGCGTTAGTTGGCTACTCGGTTACAGGGACAGCGACAGGTACGACAAATGAAGTCACAGAGGCCTCAAACACTGCATCGTTGAGTTCAACATATTCCAGCACTGCAGACCACTCATCTGGATATTGTTCTTGGTTAACTGCCAACTGGGCCACCATGTCATACCAGATACCGGCCTCTAACATGCCTTCCTCTAAATAGTCCTCTATATCTGATGAGGAAAATTCAGTATCCGAGGCAAGAGAAATTAAACCACTGACTGACTGCAAACTACTGGATGACTCAGGGGTATTACACCGCAGCGTCACCGTCCATTCATACACTGTATCGGGTTGTAAACCTCTAAATTGAGTCGTTTCAGACTGTGTATCCTCTATCGGGGTGTCTGTTATCTGAATGGTCACCACCCCAGCAGTCTCTGGAAGCTCGAGTGCAAAAGGCTCGGCCACATATTCAGATGTTTCAACATTGGAAATGGAGAACTCCAAATTAGCCTGATTATCTGCTCTAGTAAAGGGGACATAGAGACTAAAACTAGGATAGGCATCCAAAGTCTTACCTTCTACCAAAATCTCTTGTTCACCCAAGTCAGGATCAACCTCAGTTGTCCATGGCGCAAACGCAACCAACGCATTAGGGCGCAATGCTGTTGTTTCATCCACAGTCCCAGAAGGAACGCTAGCCATACTGGACTCAACCACGTCAGAGATAGGAATTTCACAAAAATCACGGGAGCCTCCTCCCCGGCGAGTCCCTGTTGCGCTTTTCAACTCTTGACCAGGTTGAAAAATTTCTCTGAACCGATCTAAAATTCCTGCTTGAGCAGGTAATACCGCTGCCAATGTCCATGACATACTCAGCCCTGCCAGGCATAGAGCATTAAGTATCCGACTCTGTGGTGTGTGTTGCCAAGACTGCCTATTCATTCAAATTTTCCCGGTAAGAAAGTGATTGAAATCTAATTAACAGGCTGTGACAACCCTGCTCGTTCTTTAATTACAATTGATGCTTCAGACTTTCCGCAAACGATAGTTGCAAAAAATTATGATGCCCCCGGTTAGGAGCAGGGTTGCGATCGCAGGCACCATAGGCAGTAGCCCGGCATAGCTAAACATCATTCTCCAGCTAATCGTGTAAATGAGCAAAATACCCCCACTGGTCGCTAAGGCAAATGGCAACGGGCGATAAAACCCCCACACAATAAAGCCACCGACTACTGACCAACTAAAAATCCAGAGAAATTCTCCCCCCATAGGCAGCCACCAGATTAGAGGGCGGCCATCCAACGCAGCACTAATGAGCTGACTGGCCATCTGCCCATGGAGCATAACGCCAGACATCTCATTAAAGGGAGTATTCCAAGAATCAGTATTATTGTCTGAGAGATCGGTATAGCCAATAAGGACAATGCGATCTCGAACTTGCTCAGGCTCAAATTTGCCTGCCAACACATCTTTAAATGTCACCACAGGGGCAAACTTTTGAGGTTCACCATCCACTACCCGAAAGTTCAAGAGCGTTTGATAACCTGCCAACTTTGCCGAGTCAAAATATAATCCTCCAGCTCGCCCTCCGGCTCTCAGCTGCGGAACAGTCACTTGATTTACCTTCATCCCATTCGGTTGAACCTGGATCATTCCATCCTGCTCATATAGGGGCGATGTATAGGAGCTGCCCTGTTTTTCTAAATAACGCCTTGCTAGAACGAGGCTAAATGCTGACTGCACATCACAGTATTCAGCATCAGCTGCCTTAACCAAATAATGACGTCGCGTTGTGAAGTTACCATCATCTAGCACATCATTAAAACCAATGCGGTTCCGATAGTCCTCACGGGATACTTCGCTAATAGGCAGATAACCACCTAAATCAGAATTAACCACCTCCCCTGCAGCAGCCAATGCCTCTCCTTCACCCGATGTGGCCTTACAGATACCAATCAAGTTATTTGAAGTCTCTAGCCGTTTCGCAAGTTCGGGGAGTTCAGGATCAGTCGGAAAATCCCGATAAAAGTCGAGGCCGATCAACCTTGGATTATGGGATTCTAATTCTTCTAAAGCTTCTAGCAATGCTTGGTCTGGGATACTACCAATCCCAGGTTTATACTTGCCCTCGATCGTTTTATCACGTAAATCTCTCCCACTCGCTTGATCAACCTTCACAATCAGAAAACGATTGTCTTGGGATTCATTAGAGCGCTGCCTAAGCAAATGTCCATAAGCCAACATTTCTGCTGGTTGAAACAGTTCCAATATGCGAGCCAAAGCAACAATCAGGGTAGTTGCTGCCCCAATCCCAATAACAGACAAGGGATGAATTCGTCGTAATGGCAGCTCACGACTGGCCTGAATATACTGACGCTGCAATTCTGTAGGTTGAGGTCTCTGTTCCTGGGCTTGGTTGAACCAAGCCTCTGCAGAGGCTAACGTACGCCCTCGCAATAAAAAGCTATCATCTTGATTTTTCTGTTCCCACTCCTCTGCTTTAATCAATAGCAGTGTGTGCTCACGCACATATTGAGGATTACTCTCAAGAGAACGATAGAGTTGACCAAAGTTACTTAAAAAGTCTCCATCTTGTCGTCTAAAGTCAAAGACAGAAACATCTTTCAGGCGCTCAGGCAATTCAATTGTGTGGCTTTCATCATAAAGAACAATTAGAATACGCTTGTTTAGACTTAATGAATAGTCAACTATTTGGGTACATTTTTTTGAAGTCACTGCATCAGGAGACAAAACAAAGATAATATTTTCAGATGCGGTAATTCCTGCGTTAATTTCTTCTTCATAGTCATATTCTGCCACTAGGCTCTCTTGTTCAAACCAAGTAGACTGCCCATGTACCTGTAGGGTCTCATTTAACTTTCTAGCAAAATCAACATCTGCTGCTGCTGCTGCAATGAAGACATTCAAAGTTGTATCAGGTGATTGCTGCAAACTAACATCCACAAACTTCTCTTGTAGCTGAACTGGAGCATACAGCTCTCGCTGTTGGGCAATTTCTAGCCAAGTTGAATAGTAGTTGAGACTATGGCGTTTTAATAAAATACTAGGATTCTTCTCTTGTCGCTCCCATTTCAGCGCCTTCACCAAAAGCTCCTTATGCTCTCTATGGTAAGGCTCATCTTTTTTAAGAATCTGTAACAGTTGACTTTCATCTATGAAATAGTCTCTTTTTTCAGTATTTTCAGTCAGCTCCATCAGTTCTATATACTGTATCCCTCGAATCTCCCGTGGAATTTTGGCCGCATTGGTAGGGCGAACTAGGACAGGAATAATCCGTTTATTCAGTGATAGAGCATAGTTCAATTCATCTCGACAAAAATGAGACTCTATCGCATCAGGCGAAATCAGATAAATTAAATTATCAGCTTCCTCAATACCACGATATGTGGCACTCAGGAAATCCTCACCTGTCACAACATCGGTACGATTGGTCCATACAGTGATGGCATGCTGCAGGAGGCTACGGCGAATTTGTTGTGCTACTTCCTCATCTTCCGCTGCCGAAGAAAGAAAGACTTGACACATTAAATTCTGTGCATTTTTAATGCTCTGACAAATATATTCACTGTGCAAACCAGAAGGGTAACAAGAGACTAATTCATTTTTACTTAACAGCCAATCTGTTGCTGATTGACAAGCTTTACCTGTCAACAAATACCGTGTTTGATTCTGATAATCCATCCAGGTCAGAGCTTGATCGAGCAGTTTTGTATGCTGATGAACATAAGCAGCTTCAGTCTTCAGCAACCCTATTAAGCCTTGGATTGCTTGTTCAAAGTCAGTTTTCTCTTCTTGGAAGAAAGCCCAGTTAAGCTTACTAATAGCAGGACGCATATTCGGATAAATTGAGTGCCGCCCCTCAGCTTTATACTGTTGCCAATCGTCATCTGCCCCCTGAGGATGCCTTTGCTGCCATATTTCCCGTGAAATTTCTTCCACATGGATCAAGGGAATAATTCGCTTATTGAACTGGAGTGCCTTCTCAAGCTCTAAGGCACAATATTCAGAATTAATCGCATAGGGAGAAACAACAAAAAGAAAATTATGGGCCTTAGGCACACTATTATCGATGTACTTTTGGAAATCGATCGCTAACGGAATATCGTTTAGATCTAACCAAACACTAAATCCTGCTTCAACAAGACGTTTCTCTAACTTGATGGCGAATTCCTTGCTGTCAGCACGTCCATAGGAGATGAATACGTCCTTAAAGCTTGTCATACTCTGCAACCCATAGATGAACCTTCCCATAGTATCTAGAGTATCGATGATTGCTTCTATATTTTTATATGTGACATCGTTAATCTCTGGAAGGGAGCTAATTTGAAATTTTGAAATATTTTGATGCCTCACCTCAAGCAAGAGGCGTTCTATGGAATGCCTGTGTGTCGATGGCGATCGCCATCGACACACAGGTGAAAACCCTGGGTTGGGCTTAGTCAGGATTGAAAGTATATGGTGCAAGCAATACTTTCAATCGAGGCGTCACTCCTAGCTGTTTGATTCACACTTTATGAAGTATTAATCCTTTAAAACCTGCTTTCGTTGATTTTGTTCCAAGAAATAGATTGATCCCACCGATTAGCCAACCGATCTGTGTATCTTGAGAGTGCATCTACTCAAGCTTGTGTGGTTACATCAATGAACTTTACTTAGTACAAATACATCTGGGTATTTATGGAGCACCGTTGCTGCTCCAAACTATGATTTCATCTGTTCAGTCTAGGCTAATTGCATGTCTTTCAGATCGATTCATCCTTTAAATTAGCAACGGCTATGGGTCAGTGTGCTGAGCTAACAGTCTAGGGATCTCAGAGTGTTTTTTTAATGGGATCGCAGCTCGAATCGGGTCAACAGTCAAACTTTTTAGATATTTTTTGATTAAGTTTTTGACTATTTTTTGTTTTTAATAGTTGTTTTCTATTGATTTTTGACATTGTCATGACAGCCACCCCAAACAGCCTCTCAATTATTATTCCGGTGTATAACGGTGGAGAGAATTTTCAGAAATGTCTAGCTAGTCTCAAGTCGACCCTACAACCTGACGATGAAGTGATTGTTGTATCTGATGGTGAGACAGATGGCTCTTGGCGTATCGCCAAAACATTTGGCGCTAAAGTGGTTCGACTAAAGATTTCTGGGGGCCCTGCCCGTGCTAGAAATACAGGTGCCACAATGGCTACAGGTGATATCCTACTATTTCTGGATGCAGATGTGACTGTTCACCCAAATACTTTAGACCTGATCCGACAGCGTTTTCAAGAGTCATCAGAACTAGCAGCCCTGATTGGTTCCTATGACGACAGGCCAGAGGCAGACAACTTTTTATCTCAGTATAAAAATTTATTCCATCACTATACACATCAGGTCTCTTCAGAAACTGCTTTTACCTTTTGGGGTGCTTGTGGTGCCATTCGTCGTTCAGTGTTTGAGGCTGTCAATGGCTTTGATGAAGGCTACCATAAGCCCTGTATCGAAGATATTGAGCTTGGCTACCGTCTTAAGCAAGCCCACTACTCGATTGCTCTCTGTAAAGACATTCAGGTTAAACACTTAAAGCGATGGGATATATTTTCTCTCCTCAAGACTGAGTTTTTTTACAGAGCCTTGCCTTGGACAAAGTTAATTTTGTGCGATCGCAGCTCAAACCATGACCTCAACCTGAGCTCCACCAACCAACTTAGCGTCATCCTCATCTTCGCCCTGATCAGCAGCAGTGCAGCCACTCGCTTCACGCCCTGGCTATCCATAGCCACACTTTGCTTAGGACTCAGTTTGTTACTGATTAACCTTGATGTGTATCGCTTCTTTTACAACAAACGAGGGCTACTATTTAGCCTGAGGGCAATTCCCTGGCACTGGTTATATTTTCTCTATGGGGGGCTCGCTTTCATCATCGGCACCATTAGCCATTGTCTAGATTATTTATATGCCTCAAAGCCAGTCACGCAAAAGTTGTCTGAATCTAGCTAAGACAGCATAGGAGCAAACCATCCAGCACTTGCCATCGCCCATGACTCTCGTGCTCAAAGTGGTTTAAGTCAAGCGCCCCAGACCTAAACTCAGAAAAAAGCTCCCATCTGATAGCATTCAGCAGATTGCTATCAGATGGGAGGACTTCATCATCACTTCAATCACAAGATCTACTAGCGAGGTCTAGTCATCCCGTTTAAGTGAGGCCCTTTTTAGTCAGGCAGCTCAGTCTCTTACAGCGAATGAGAACACCACTCGCTGAGTAACTTTTAGCTAGCCAGGGAAGAAACCGCTATCGCCACAGGAGTTGCCTCATCTGAGGCTAGATCAAGGGGGAAATTATGGGCGTTACGCTCATGCATCACTTCCATACCCAAATTGGCCCGGTTAATGACATCGGCCCAGGTGCTGATGACACGCCCCTGGGAATCAAGGATGCTCTGATTAAAGTTAAATCCATTGAGATTGAAGGCCATGGTGCTGATACCCAAAGCCGTAAACCAAATGCCGATGACTGGCCAAGCCGCCATGAAAAAATGAAGAGAGCGACTATTAGCATCTACACCTAAGAGAATCTCATTAGTGCGTCCGACTAAGCGACCAAAGTAACCATGGGCGGCCACAATATTGTAAGTCTCTTCTTCTTGCCCAAATTTATAGCCATAGTTCTGAGACTCGATTTCAGTGGTTTCTCTCACCAAGGAAGAAGTTACCAGAGAACCATGCATGGAACTGATCAGCGCTCCGCCAAATACACCTGCTACCCCCATCATATGAAATGGATGCATCAGAATATTGTGTTCTGCCTGGAACACCAGCATGAAGTTAAAGGTACCGGAAATACCCAAGGGCATGCCATCGGAAAAACTCCCCTGACCAATGGGATAAATCAAAAACACTGCAGTAGCCGCAGCCACTGGAGCAGAATAGGCGACACAAATCCAGGGGCGCATACCCAGACGATAGGATAGTTCCCACTCACGCCCCATATAAGCAAAAATGCCAATGAGAAAATGAAAGATGACCAGTTGGTAAGGCCCCCCATTGTATAACCACTCATCAAGGGAAGCGGCTTCCCAAATGGGATAGAAGTGTAAACCAATCGCATTGGAAGAGGGCACTACAGCCCCAGAAATAATGTTGTTGCCCAACAGTAATGAACCCGCTACAGGCTCACGAATACCGTCAATGTCAACGGGAGGGGCTGCAATGAATGCCAGCACAAAGCAGGCTGTGGCCGCCAAGAGGGTGGGAATCATTAAAACACCAAACCATCCCACGTAAAGACGATTTTCTGTACTGGTTATCCAGTTACAAAACTGCTGCCACGGACCGACCTGGTCCCGTCTCTGCAAAGTTGTTGTCATAAGTCTGACGAAAAGACGACAGGGTTAAGTTGCATTAACTAACCAAATAGTTAAACTAACTTGTTAGTTAATTTAAAGGCGCTGACTAAATCTGTCAATAACTTTTTAACTAGTTAGTTAGTTTAGGTCTTGAAAACCTGTCGATATGCCTTGGAGAGGCGTTGTATCCTATAGGTAAGAATCCTCTATCTGCGGAGCCTGTAGTGAAGTCGTCAGCCAAATCAAAGCGCTCATCGGCAAAGCGGCAAAGCCGTGACCCGGAAGCCACCAAAGCAAAAATTTTAGATGCGGCTGAAGAGGAATTTGCACGCCATGGGCTAGCGGGGGCACGAACAGAGCCCATCGCTGCCAATATCGGTGTTACCAAGGCAATGATTCACTACTATTTTGGTACGAAGGAAGAATTGTACCAGGCAGTGTTAGAGCGCTATGCGGCTACTTTTTTGGTCGCTGTTGAAACCTTAAATCTAGAGAATCTATCGCCACCGGATGTCTTGAGGACATTTCTGCGGGCGGCTGTCGCCCATGAAGTTGACCACCCTTATCAGGGTAAGGTGCTGCTCCATGAGGCCATGAGTAATGAAGGTAAGTATTTCAAGCTAACGGGTTGGGAAGTCCCTATTAACTTGGGGGTGAGTTTTTTGCAGAAAGGGGTGGATGAGGGCTATTTTCGCCCCCTGGACCCCTGGTTGACGATGATTCATATCATGGGTACAGTGACGTTTTACTTTAATGCGGAGAACAATCTGAGAAATTTGGTGCCAGCAAGTGAATGGCTAGCACCACAGGCGGTAGAAGCCTACGCAGAGTCTGCGATCGCATTTATTCTAGCCGGTGTGCTGAAGCACCCTCAGACCGACGGGTAGCCCCCGGCTATGATATCAATGGCTTTAGGGTAATCTGAGATCTAACTTCATGAGGTGGATTTCATGACGGCTAGCGACAAAGTAGAAGTTGCGATCGCAATTATCCATCAAAACGATCAATTTCTCATGCAGCTACGGGACGATTTTCCCAATATTCTATTTCCTGGTCATTGGGGATTTTTTGGTGGACATCTAGAACCTGGTGAAGACCCAGAGACAGGGGTAAGAAGAGAACTCTATGAAGAGATTTGCTACACCCCCACAACAATCACATTATTTGAGCGTAACGAAGACAAGCACGTCATTCGTTATTTCTATCAGACCGAGTTAACGGTACCAATTACAACCCTGGAACTGAATGAAGGCCAAGATATAGGCCTATGCGGTATTGCAGACATACAGCGCGGCTATAAATATTCCTCCAAAGTCGGCGAAGATCGTCCCCTCGGTACCCCCCATCAGCAGGCCTTACTGGCATTTATTGCTCGGCAAGATGATCTCACGTAAGCAGCGATAGGCAAGAACGAAAAAATGTGCGCGGTAGCCAAACACTTGAGTTAGTGGGGCACTAGCAACCGAGCATGATGTCCAAAAAATCAAAAGAAAAACCGACAGTGCCTGAACACCGCCGGTCATTAGACCAATGAAGTATTGCCGGTAGAGCCATTCTCCTGCAGAAATGATGCCTATATTCATAGTTACGGACATCTTATCCAATGTCAATGTCGCCAAAACAGACTTGACCAAACTTCATTAATGACTAGTAATGACTTTATTATCCGGCAATGGCCCCACTACCTTGCCAACCACCAGTTGACCAGACCCCAGCCAGATGCATTACCCTGTGAGGAGCGAATGAACCCATAAATGACTATGGCCGAGGTGCCACCTAATTCCCAACCTGCAGCAGCATCACTAGATGACGTCCCGCCTACTCGGACAAAAGCGGCCCCCCCAAAATTACGCCCCTATCAGGTAGACCTGGTCAACGACCTGTATCGCAAACTTAACGAAGGTCATAGCCGAATTGCCATTATTGCGGGTACTGGTGCTGGCAAAACTGTTATCAGTGGTCAGATTTGTGCCCATGCCGAATCCGCCGGGCGTAAACTGATGTTTTTGGTACATCTGGATGTGCTGGTGGGGCAAACCTATGAAAAGATGCAGTCTTTTGGGTTGGACTGTGGCTTTATTAAAGCTGGCTGGCCCGAAAACCCCGATGCACCGATTCAAATTGCCAGCATTCAGACCATGGCCAAACGGCGCTGGTGGAAAAACTGGCCTGCTGATGTGGTGTTTTACGATGAGGGTCACATCACTTTGTTTAGTCAGATTGGCAAACAGGTAATGCATAAAACTCATCCGAATGCAGTCCACCTGGTGATGACTGCCACGCCTCTACGGCTGGGCAAAGAACAGCTGGGAGATGTGCTGGATACGTTGGTGGCATCGCCAGTACCTAGCGAACTACAACATATGGGCTATCTGGCTCCGCTGAAGTATTTCAGCATGCCCATAGACAGCATGGCTAACCTGGAAAAGGTAGGCACTAAAGGGGGAGACTATGATGAGAAAGACCTCAAAACCGCTTGCGATCGCCCCGAGCTAGTAGAGCGCATTGTCGAAGAATGGCAGCAGCTGGTCCCCAACAAACGCACCATCGCCTTCTGCGTCGATGTGGACCATGCCCGCAATGTCGCTAAGGAATTCCGTAAGGTCGGCATTGCCGCAGACACCGTTGATGGCAATACACCGATTAAAGAACGCAAGCGCCTATACGAGGCCCTCGGCAAATCGGAACTGTTGGTACTCACTTCCTGCAATGTGATTAGTATCGGCTTTGATGAACCTAGCGTAGAAGTGGGGCTGATGCTACGCCCCACAAAATCTAGCGCCCTCCACTTTCAGCAGCTGGGACGCGTTATGCGCATCTCACCCCAAACCGGCAAACACTACGGCATTATCCTGGATCAGGCCGGTAATTTAGAACGCCTGGGGTTCCCCGAAGACATTCGCGAATATACTCTGCCTACCCGCAGTCAGTCCTCGGGTCAGGGTGGCCCAGCACCGACAAAACCCTGCCCGGCCTGTGGGTTAATTGTGTATTCGTTTATTGTGAAATGCCCCGAATGCGGACACCAGTGGGTGCAAGATCGGCCGATCTTGCTAGAAGATATGGTGCAGATTTACTCCTCTCAGCAAGCTCACCAGATTAATGATATTCCCACCCTGGTGCAGCTATTTCACGGTCATCGACGCCGGGCCTTCAAGAGTAACTACGCTCCCACCTGGGCTGAGCGGTCCTTTTTTGAACACACAGGCCGTAAAGCTCAAGCGGAATGGTGCCGTGGTTCTCTCTATGGCCATCGCCCTAGTTGGGAACAGCAGCTCACCATTCTCGACTATTTGCGCAAAAGTGCCCGACGTTTGGGCAAGCGCGATGACTGGGTTGCCTATGAGTTTGAAAAAGAAGTGGGTCCCGGCAGCTGGAAACAGCTCACGATTCACGAAAGTACCCCCCAATCCAGCTAAACAAGAGGGGGGAAAATTCCCTACGGATATTTCACTGTTTACATTCGCCTTTGCAGCTCCCCAGAGCATCAAGGTGGCAAACTCATCTATGTTCAAGAAGTATTCTGGACCGAACAACAAGCGTCAAAATGCCGATGTGGCCAAGCCTTTTAGCTGATTTACAGGTCATTTTAATTTGCCTATTCAAAAAGCTTTACGCCTTTAAGTACAGGCAATAGACGACTTGTGAAATATAAACCGACAAAATTGATTCCGGATTATTAAGGACTTGTCAGGCTTAGAAATAACAGTAGGAAATAAATAATGGTGGGGCATCTTAGCGACATCAACGTTGCTAGTCTCACTTGCCGATACTAGCTCACAGTCCAACCATGCATGTGCATCTTATGCTGCCATCCAAACAAGTAAAACAGTTAGCGTTAGGGTCCTTTGTAGCAACAACGGCTGGTGTCTTATTCGCAACGGCACTCCAGGCTCAATCTGCAGCAGGACGGTGGTTAAGCATACAGCGCACCTCAGGGAATGTAGTTGCGGTGGTGGGTCGTCGTCAAACTGCACAGGTGGGAACGCGTTTATCGGCAGTCGGTCACGGTTTAATTACAGGCAATCGCTCCAGCGCTCACCTCGCCGTTGATGATGGCATCGGCACTGTAGCGATCGCACAAAATACACAGATTACTATTCAGCGGCTATCCGTTTTATCCGATGGGGCCAAGATCACTGTGATTGATGTGCCCCAAGGGCAAGCAAGACTCCAGGTCAGACGCTTTACCAACCCAAACTCACGGTTAGAACTGCATACCCCCAGTGGTGTAGCGGCAGTACGCGGTACGGAATTTGGGGTGTCAGTTGATGAGGAAGGTCAGACAAATGTGGCCACCTTAGAAGGGCAAGTGGAAGCCAGTGCTCAAAATGTTTCCGTGCCGGTGGACGCTGGTATGGTCTCGATTATTCATCCAGGGGAGCCACCGACAGCGGCTCGCACCCTTGACCGTGAGTTGGATATTCAATGGCATATCTATGAGTGGAGAGAGGATCACTTTTATATGGCGGGCCGCATTGATGCAGCCAATAGTCTCTTGGCGATGGGAGAAGATGTAGCGGTCAGTCGTTCAGGTCATTTTGCCCAAAAGCTTTACTTAACCAGTCGCAATCAGCCAGTCATGTTAAGCGTTCAAAATGCTGTAGGAGAATCTCGCACCCACCGGATCTTGCCCTGGCTATCGAATGATTGAGATGAAAGCCTTTAAGATGAGAAACAAACCTAGCAGCGTGGGTCATGAGGCAGCTTCTAAGATGGGCTCAGGGAACTATTAAATCCAGATTTGAGAGCAAAGCGCGATCCCATTGGATCAACATGTTCCTGGGGCCTGGATTAGCCGCCGCTGGGTTAGGTGTCAGTCTATTTGGTCTAGGTGTATGGGAACCTCTAGAGCAAATGGTTTATACAGGGCTATTCCTCACCCGCGATCGTCTCGACGCTCTTGAGTGGGATGACCGTATCGTCGTCATTGCCATTGACAATGCGAGTTTAGAAACCTATGGCCCCTACCCCTGGCCTCGCGATCGCTACGCCAACCTCCTCGATCACCTGATGGCAGCACAGCCCGCTGCCATCGGGTTCGACATTCTCATGCCAGAAACAACTGCCAACGATGCCCAACTGGCAGAAAGTATCCGCTTTAGCAACAACGTGGTGTTGGCCGTTGGCGGTGATGGCCAAGGAAATAGTATTCAGGTCACATCTACCTTGACAACACCAGCTCAAGGCTTCTTCGACCTCGGCCATGTAAAACACACACCCGATCTCGATGGTCTGAGTCGCCAGAGTTTTCTCTACGAGCGCTATCAAGCTTCATTAGCCCCCAGTTTTGCCATTGCCCTACTAGATGTTTATCAACGCACAATTACCAACCTGCTTACAGATACCCCGCTTGCACTCTCCACACAATCAGCCAGGTTTTTAGAACAGCCTGAACAGTTTGATCAAAGCAGGCCGATACTGATCAACTGGCCAGGCCTTACCCGACCCGATCACAACAAAACAGTATCGCCTCAAGGGCTAACAACCCTCTCCTTTGGCGAAGTCTTAAATAATGACGCCCTGCTCGATCAGCTCCAGAACAAAATTTTACTCGTAGGCTATACCGCCACTGGGGTCATAGGGTCCGTCCAAGATCCAATCAGAACACCTTTTGAGCAAGATATTCCGACCTCCGGAGTGTATTTACATGCCGCCATTCTAGATAACTTATTAAACGATCGGTTTCTCAGTCGTCTCCCAAACAGCTGGACACTCGGCTTGATCATCCTCAGCGCCCTGGGCAGCAGCTTGGTATTACAGCCTATAGGGCTACGGGGAAGACTCATATTTATGATCGCTCTCATTCCCGCCTGGTTTCTCGTCACTTACCTCGGATTTATCGCCGGTCTGTGGCTACCCATGGCAGCTCCCATCGGCACAACACTTTTGGGTATGATGTTTCTCCAGGTAGCCGAACAACGAGAACGACAAGCCCTGACCGATCTTTTTGCCATCAGTTTATCTCCAGAGATGGCAGACTTTATCTGGAAGCATAAAGATGAACTTCTAACCCAAGGACAAATTCACTCTCAAGAACTCACAGCCACATTATTGTTTAGTGATATTCGGGGGTTCACAACAATTTCTGAAACACTGCCATCGGAGCAGCTTATCTTTTGGCTAAACCGTTATTTCGAGGTGATGACGGAGTGCATTATGGCTCATGGGGGTGTAGTGGACAAATACATTGGCGATGCCATTATGGCAGCATTTGGAGCGCCTGTGTCCCGGTCAGGAGAGGATGCTATTCAACAAGATGCGTTGGCCGCTGTTAACGCCAGTATGGCCATGGTGAACCGCTTAAAAGATCTCAATCAAGAGTTTGCAGCCCAAGGATTGCCAACCGTTAGATTTGGCATCGGCCTGCACACAGGTCCGTTAGTCGCTGGCACTGTTGGTAGTCGCCATCGCGCCAACTATTCTCTCTTTGGCGATACGGTCAATATTGCTGCACGGCTGCAGGACATGACTAAACAACTGACCAAAAGCTCTCCCTACCCAATTTTGATGAGTGAGGCTACCTATCAACGGGTCGCCAACCACTACGACATCATTGCTGAAAAAGCACGAATCCAGCTGCGGGGCCGCACAGCTCAAACCACCGTATATGCCCTCGGTGAACTAGACAACGTCTAGAGCTAGGGAAACTTAGCTCTAGACGTTGGAATGTTATTTGGGATGTTAGTAGTGCTGGAACCCTATTCAACCGTGACAGACTTAGCCAAGTTACGAGGTTGATCCACATCCAGACCGCGTCGTTCAGCAATGTGATAAGACAACAGCTGCAACGGTAGCACCGTCAACAGGGGAGAAAGCAGCTCATCTACTCTGGGAATCGGCAGCAGAGTATCAAAGGTGTGTTCGGCCTCGGGGTCGTTGGCAGGGGCAACACCGATCAGCTGGGCATCACGAGCTTTGGCTTCTTGAGCATTGGAGAGGACTTTGTCATAGACAGAGCCGGGAACTGCGATCGCAACCACCGGCACCTTGGCATCCAACAGCGCAATCGGTCCATGCTTCATCTCACCCGCCGGATACCCCTCCGCATGGATATAGCTAATCTCCTTTAGCTTCAGCGCCCCTTCCAGCGCAATCGGATAGTTAACGCCACGGCCAATAAAGATAAAGTCTTGGGTTTCCGTAAAGTCATGGGCTAACTCTTCGGTATAGCCATCCTGCTTTTCAATCACATGCTCCATCTGGGTAGGCAGTTGACGCATCGCCTCAATAATTTCAGCCAGCTGCTGCCCTGACAGAGTCTGACGTTGATAGGCCAGTTCCAATGCCAGGAAGTAAAACGCCATCAACTGAGCCACAAAGGTCTTGGTAGCCGCTACCCCAATTTCAATACCCGCATGGGTGGCCACAATATTGGGCACTAAGCGGCCCAGGGAGCTCTCTGGACGGTTGGTAATCCCCAACATGCGGGGAGAAAACGACGCCTCAGCTTTTGCCTGGCGTCGAGATTGCTCCATATCCAACGCGGCCAGGGTATCTGCTGTTTCACCAGACTGGGTCACCCCAATGGTGAGGGTATTGCCAATCAGCGGGGTCGGAGCATAGCGAAATTCCGACGCATAGTGGACCACCGTAGGAATATCGGCCAGCTGCTCTAGTAGGTGCTTGCCCACCAAACTCGCGTGCCAGCTGGTGCCACACGCCAAAATCTGGACATGCTCTAACCCAGCTAGCAAACTGGCATCTAGCCCCAAATTTACTGGTGACTTGTCGCTCTCAGGCGTCCAATCATCAGCCAGATAGGTTTCCAGGCTAGTACGCACCACACCAGGCTGTTCGTGGATTTCCTTCAGCATAAAATGCTTGAACCCCTGCTTCTCCACCATGGTGGGATTGATGCTCAGGGTAATGGGATGCTTCTTCAGACGCCGCCCGTTAAAGTCATAAATCGCTGCCCCTAAAGGCGTCAGCATGGCCAGCTCACCATTATCCAACGGCAACACCGCACGGGTGTGGGGCACAATTGCAGGCGTATCAGAGGCACAGAATAATTCACCTTGCCCAAAACCAATGGCGAGTGGAGCCTGCTGTCGCACCACAATCAACTCATCAGGGAAATCGGTACTAATCACAGCCAGGGCAAACGCACCATCCAAGTCATTCACAGCTTGGCGTACCGCTTCTAGTAGCTCAGATTCGTGGACGAGCGGCCCCTCTGCACCCTTTGCTAAATAGTCAGAAATCAAATGGGGAATCACTTCGGTATCGGTTTCAGACTGGAATTCATACCCCTTAGCAATCAGCCCTTCCCGCAGTTCTCGATAATTTTCGACAATACCGTTTTGTACCACCGCGATGCGATCGCTACCATCAGTATGGGGATGGGCATTATGCTCTTCGGGTTTGCCATGGGTCGCCCAGCGGGTATGACCAATCCCTAAACGGGCGGGGTCTTCTAAACCATCCAGTTTGTCTTGTAAGTTCTGCAGCTTCCCCTTAGCTCGCACCCGGTTAAGTTTGCCCTCGCTAATAGTTGCGACCCCGGCTGAGTCATAACCGCGATATTCCAGCTTACGTAATCCTTCAATCAAAATATTGCTAGCGGCCCGAGTGCCTACATAGCCAACTATTCCACACATATATGATGTCTCCTTTAGCTGTAAATCCAACGATTATGATTTACTGGGTTAGTGATTAGACTGACAATGCCTGCTGCTAAGTTACTGAACTATCTAAACCCAAATCTAATTTTCCGCCAACGGTCATCCAATTTTGGATGCCATTAGTTCAGACACTCATTGTTCTTAATACCGTACACAGTCTTTATGGTTGCCACCTTACCCTCCAAAAATGCCAAAAAATTGGAAGCTCGCCTACGGGGATTAGTGGGTAAAGCCATTCATGACTACACCATGATCGAAGCAAACGACAAGGTGATGGTGTGTTTATCCGGCGGCAAAGACTCCTATACCCTACTGTCATTACTAATGTCGCTGCAGCGCAGTGCCCCGATTAAATTTGAGCTACTGGCGGTCAACCTGGATCAAAAGCAACCCGACTTTCCAGAGCATGTTTTGCCTGAGTATCTTGCATCTGCAGGGGTGCCTTATCGCATTGTTGAGGAAGATACCTACAGCACTGTGACCCGCATCATTCCTGAAGGAAAAACGATGTGCGGGCTATGTTCTCGACTGCGACGTGGGATTCTTTATCGAGTCGCCAGTGAAGAAGGGGTAACAAAAATAGCTCTGGGACATCACCGGGATGACATTGTCGAGACGCTGTTTTTGAATATGTTCCACGGTGGCCGCTTAAAAGCCATGCCCCCCAAACTGCGTACGGATGATGGCAAGCACATCGTCATTCGGCCGCTGGCCTACTGTCCGGAAAATGACATTGCCCGGTATGCTCGGTATCGAGAGTTTCCCATCATTCCCTGTAATCTGTGTGGTTCCCAAGAGAATCTGCAACGGGCCAACATTAAACGCATGCTACAGCAGTGGGAAGCAGAGTTTCCTGGACGCACTGACAGCTTATTCCGCAGCATTCAAAATGTCTCCCCATCGCAGTTAGCGGATACAGAACTGTTTGACTTTAGAGGATTAACCACAGACAGCCATTAAAAAGCTGCCCCCAGTAGGGGCAGCCCTGCAACCCTCGATCGGCTTTGAGATTCAAGAGCTGGAAAGCTTAGGAAGCCACAGGCGTTTTCTCTGCAGATGAAGCTTCAAAACTCTTTTCAAGCTTCATCACTTGCTTAGCCTTAGTCGACAGAGCATTTTTATTAAGCCAGTAGGTAATCAGTCCATCCACTGAAAATAGTCCGGCTCCATTAACGGCAAAAAATAGGAACACAGCCGCATAAATGGCCGATAGCTCTAAATAGGGCAGGCTCAGACCGGCTACTTTGATGTGGTGATACATCGCCACACACATCGTACTGAACAGTCCCAATGCGGCGGGGCGCGTCAATAGACCAAAGGCAACTAACGGAGCACCAATTAGCTCGGTGTAGGCGGCAACGTAGCTGAGGAAAATGGGGAACGGCAGCCCTAAGTATTCTACGTAGGCAGCAGCAAAGCTCTCAATGTTGGCCAGTTTATCAAAGCCGTTATGAACCATCATGATGCCAACCATCACTCTGACAATTGACAAGGTTGTCTGGGCTACCAGGTTTAAGTTGACGTTGGGTTTAAACAGAGAAACGATTAAGGACTTAGGGGCCATGGCTATTGTTAATGTGTCAAACTGGGTTTTTCGTATATTAAAAATTGTAACTAGTTAATTAAGAAAAGCAAATCCAATTAATTGAAGATTTCCTATGGTTCATTCCCAATCCACAGCAGCAGATTGGCTGAACCTATTGAGATATCGACCTCATCAGGGTGCTGAGAAATGCATCAGGTTGTTCCCAAGGGACACGATGGCCAGCTTGTGCAATTTGGCTATGGGTCAGGGTCGGGCATTGCTGCTCTAACATCTGCCCCAACTGGCAATAGCGCTGATCGTCTCTGCCTGTGATGTAAGCGATGGGCATTGATAGACCTTGGATCGCGTTAGTTAAGTCATCCATATGCCCTTTCGAGTAAACCTCAAAAGCGCGGGCAATTTTTTGGCGGTCGAACTCGGCTTCTAAGCGAGGAGTTAAGCAAGGTCTGCCGCAGAAAACGGGGAGGGCATCCCACTCCGCCAGCAAGTCATCCCAGGGTTCAGAGAGAAACCGATAGGCCCAGGCGCGATCGCGGCTTAGACACTGCTCTTTTTGCAGCGGATGGGCCAGGCCAGTGTCAGCACTGACAATCACAGCACCAGCCCACAGCTCAGGTCTGGCTACCAACGCATGCCATGCTAATCGCCCACCCAGAGAATAGCCCAATAGGTATGGCTGATTATGCTGGGTCGTCATTGCTTGAACCATCTGACAGAAGGACTCAGTCCAGGTCCAACAGTCAACAGCCAGAGTATTCCACAGATTCACCAACTGTATGTGTAAATCTGGCTCTTTGAGCTGTAATTTCTGGGTGAGCGCACCCCAGACACCAGGCTGTTGCAAATTACCGTGGAGGCACCATAAGGTCTTCATTTTACAAAGCTATCAGCGGCCCCCATGGCCAGAGCCGAGGCTGCAAAGGCAGCAGTAGCGGCTGCCGTTTGCTCACTGGTAAAAAATGCGGCCGCAATGCCTGGGGAAAAGGTAAACGTATTGAGTCCCTGAGCAGCTAGATAGGCGATATCCTCCACCTCGCGAATACTGGCTGTCAAAATGCGCATTGAGCTGTTGACACCATTAAGAGCCTGTTGCATATGGGTTAAGGCCTCTCGACCATTGCGGCCCGCATCGTTAATCCGCCCCAGATAGGGGGCTGCATATTCTGCCCCCAGGGCAGCCGCCACCAAAATCTGCGGCACTTCATACACAGCCGTCATGGTCACCCGAATACCATCAGCAATCAGGGTCGCTGCCGCCGTTGTCCCCATCTGAGTAATCGGCACTTTGACCACCACTCGCGGATCAATTTTTGCTAAAGCATGCCCCGTGGCAATTAAAGACTGTTGAGTATCTCCCCAGGTTTGCAGCTGTACCTCCTTAGCCCCCAGAACAAATGCTTTTGTTGCCAATTTTGTTAGCGAATCAACCGTACATGTAACCTGTGCCCGTTCCAGCAGTAGCGGGTTAGAGGTTACCCCATAAAAAATGCCTACGGGTAGCCAGGTTTCCCAGGCAGTGATGTCAGCAGTATCCAAATAAAGACGCAAGTTCACAGTAGGACTCCAGCAACTGCACCGAGTATTTCATACGTGAGGGGGAATGGACGTCTTTTAAGCATCAAGCACACCAATTGCTCGCAACATATCCAGATGTTGGTCAACAGGGGCAAGGGTATTTGCCAACACCATACCGCTAGCAGCTACAGCCGGTAGCCCAATGCCTGGGAAGGTTGAGTCCCCGCAACACCAAAGATTCTGCACTGGGGTCCGGGGGCCGGGAAAAACACCTTGCCCCGCTCGAATGGCGGGACCGTAGGAGCCATGATGGCGGCGAAGAAAACGACCATGGGTGAGGGGGGTGCCCACTAAAGTGACATCACACCGGGAGCGAATATCCGGAATAATTCGTTCTAAGGCCTGCCACATCACTTGCGATCGCTGTTGTTTTAACTGGGCATACTCAGCACTTTTACGCTCCAGGCCAGCCCATAAATGATAAGGCTCATTGCCAGGTGTATACACATGAATCGTATGCTTTCCAGCTGGCGCTAAGGTTGGATCAAGCACCGATGGAATTGAGACCAGCACTAGATTTTGGGGAGCCTCTATGCCCGGACTCCAATCATTCACCACGATGTAGTGACAGGCTAAATCATCCAGCTCAGCCGCATTAATCCCCAGATGTAAATGCATAAAGCTGTCACACTCAGGTGTGGCCTGCCGTTTTCGCAGAAACCCTTTGAATTTGGACGGCAGCGACGGCAACAGTTTCAAGGTGTCCCAAACTGACGCATTGGAGATGACTGCTTTGGTCGCCTGTATCTCCTGACCATGGCGTAAGCGTACCCCAACTGCCTTATCTCCCTCTAATAAAATCTCTTCAATGTGGGCATTGAGCTTGATTTCACCACCATATTTCTGGATCCCGCGCCCCAGCGCAGCCACCAGAGCCCCACTGCCTCCTTGGGGATAGTCGAGCTGAACCCCCGGACGGTACCAGTCGGCAAACATAAAAGCAACTTCAGCTGCAATCGTTCCCGTAGCGGGCAAACCAGAGAGCAGAAAACACAGCATATCTAGCCAGTGGCGGGCAAAGTCATCATGCACAACGCCATCCATAATGCGACTAAAGGGACCCGTTAGACGAGCCACCTGCCAGCCCTGTTTAAACAAAGAGGGCAGAAAATGCCCCACCGTCTGCACAACCTTCAAATCAAATCGCATTGCCGCTGGCGGTAAAGCAATCGCCGCAGCACCTAAGGGCTGCATAATCTGTTGTAGATGTCGCCACTCTCGCACCGCCTCTTCTCCGCGCAGTGTTTGCAGAACACCACAGAACTGCTCGGCACCCACCGTAGTATTAAAATCTCCTTCTGGCAAACAACATCCCCAGGTGTTGTAATTCAGCCATGAGACATCTTCCTCAATGGCATCTAACACCTGTCTCAGGGGATTGGGCGATGGGCTATAGGATAGACCTGAATAGAGAGAGGGACCAGAGTCAAAGAAGAATCCGCCTCGATTAAAACCGTGGGCGGCACCACCGGCAATACCGTGGCTTTCACATACCACAACATCATAGCCATAGCGAGCCAGCAGCGCTGCACAACAAAGTCCACCTATGCCGCTGCCAATTACAACAATTTCCGTACGCTCCATGCACCTACCGTTTTTACTGCTAAGGGAATTGTCATCTCCCTGGCCTCAAATTGCTAGAGGCATGCCGCCGTCTCACCGAGAGAACAACAGACACAAGACAACCAACCTCAGCCCCAGAAAACATCAGCGTGCAATCAAGCAAAATAAAGCCAATCATAGTAAGACCACTCCAGTTAGCAGAGCAGCTTTGCTGGAGTGGCCCTAGTATAGGCGCTTTTAAATGAACCGGTTCGGTATTGAACTTCAGAGGGTCCTAAACTCTGAAGACTGAAATTAGTTTATCGGAGTAATCGTGTTAATTCGATGATGTAGCAATAAAACGCCAACGTCGCTTGCAAAACTTCAAAAACACGAGCTTAGTTGTTTACCAAGGCAATCGACTGCCATCCCATGAGAAAAACGAGCCGTTATCGGTCAGGGTGACAGTCCCTAAAACCTGCATCAGGAGTCCCACTGTTTTCTCAACTGGGAAAAGCTTTTCAGGGGGCACACCTTGCTGAAAAGGCTCTGACAAACGGGTATCTGTGGTGCCAGGATGGAGCAGCACAATGGCCGTTTGCTTACTGCGTCGACTGTATTCGATGGCAGCTGTTTTTAGGAACATGTTCAAGGCGGCTTTAGATGCTCGATAGCCATACCAGCCACCGAGGCGATTATCTTCAATACTGCCGATTTTGGCTGAGATGGTGGCAAAAATATTGGGCTTTTTATGGTTCAACAGGGGTAGCAGATATTTGGCAAGCAGGGCGGCACCAATGCTATTGACCTGGAAGTAGCGCATCAGATTATCTGTCTGCAGCTGTCGCAGTGCCTTTTCAGGGGTAATAGTGCCATCGTGCAAAAAGCCAACGCAGTTAATTACAAAATGGAGTTCAGGGGTCATGGTTTTAAGCTCGACTAAACCTTGTTCAATCTGAGACTCCTCAGTTAAATCCATTGCTATGCAGTGGAGCCGGTCCTGGGTTTGGGCCAGCTGTAATAGCTCCGTTGCAGCGGCCACGGTGCGGTATGTCGCAAAGATCTGATCAAAACGTTCATCGTTGAGTAGCTGCTTGACAAAGCCAAGACCAATACCACGGTTGCCACCAACTACTAGGGCGTGCCCCGACTGCATGGCCTCAAAAATGGGAGGTGAACTTGTTCTTAATTGATCAGTCATGAAATCGGCATAGGGGGTTAATCGAGCATTAGCGTAAGATAGCGCAGGCAGTTTGCACAGACCACACAGCATGAATGAATTGACAGCTCCTGATATGACGTCATCAATGAATCCATTTGCCAAACCACCGGATTTTGTTGCAGGGGTAGCTCCGATATCGGCTCCTGGAGAATTGGCATGGTGGTTTGGGTTCTGTGGCGCTCGGATGTTGGTGACGGTCGCGACAGGTCCTCCAGAAGCGATCGGGGTGCCCCAGGTGAAGAGTTTAGAGGAATTGGGGGTGGGGGTAGTGCGATCGCAATTCCTCGGCACCTTAGCCAATATCCCTTGCTATGGTGCCGAACTGCCCTCAGATCTAGAGTTGCCACCGGGCCTAGACCTCCGACCACTACGGTATCTCCATGGACTACTTGACGACACCCTTTTCGCATTGGCAGGTCATGCCACCCAGCTAGTGGAGTGGAACCGCACCCATCAATACTGTGGCTGTTGCGCCACCCCGATGGAACAGTCACAGCACGAACGAGTAAAGCACTGTCCAACCTGTGGTCTGCGACAATATCCTCGCCTCTCGCCAGCGGTGATCATGTTGGTATCCCGTGGTTCTGAGGTGCTACTAGCCCGTGCCCCCAGATTTCGAGAGGGCATGTATAGCGTGTTAGCTGGCTTCGTAGAACCTGGAGAATCGCTAGAAGAAACCGTGGCGCGGGAAGTGCGCGAAGAAGTCGGGATTGAGATCAAAGATATTCGCTACTTTGGTTCCCAACCCTGGCCCTTTCCCAATTCACTTATGATTGGATTTACTGCTCGCTATGCCAGCGGTGATATCGTTATTGATCCAAATGAAATTGAAACAGCAGACTGGTTTACCAAAGAGTCTCTGCCACCGGTTCCCGGCAAACTCAGTATTGCCAGAAAGCTGATCGATTGGTTTATGGATAGAGAAGGTCATGAACACCCCTAGTCATGTCATCCTCAACCTGGCACTGTTAGGTCGGCGGTCGCGATCGCACCTGAATAGCCATATTTTTTGGGGAGCCCTGGTGCCAGATTTAGCCCTGTTTGGCTTCTATGGCTGGGCTAAACTAATCGTCCAAATGGATGAAGCCACCATCTGGCGAGAGGCGTACTATGAGCCTTTTTGGCAAGACATTTTTGCAGTCGGCAACTCGATTCCGTTGGCATTACTAGTGATCGCCATTGCTCTATGGCTCAGGGGACGTCGCCCAGACTGGCAGCCGCTGGCCGATGGGGCTATTGTGCTGGCGACCAGTGTGGTCTTGCACTGTCTAGCCGACCTGCCACTCCATGTGGATGACGGCCACCAGCACTTTTGGCCGCTCAGTAACTTTCGATTTGAAAGCAAAATTTCCTACTGGGACCCAGACCATCACGGCGGTATTGTTGCTCTCGGAGAATTTACTCTAGTGCTGATTGCTAGCTGGCGCGTGTGGCAACTCGTACAATCTCGCTGGCTCAAGGGGCTGCTATTTTTGAGCAATGGCCTGATGTGGGTGATCTACGCCGGGTTTTATCTATAATCCAATCTCGCCAGGGGTCCGTAGAATTTTTTGAGAGCGTGCGAACCGGATCGGCCCTTGCCGATGACTGACATAATGGCCATTCAAGCTTTGGAGTGTCTGATTAAACCTATGGGGCCAATTGAATCTTGGGAGGACCAGGCTACGTCCGATGCCAAATCCTCCGATGCAGACCTGCTGGCATCGTTGCGAGCGGGTCAAGTGGAGGCTCTACGCACCCTGTACCAACGCTATGGCCGGTTGGTTTACACTCTGTCGCGTCGCGTTCTCCACAGTGATGAAGAAGCTGAAGAAATCACTCAAGATGTATTTCTGACACTGTGGCACAAAGACGCATATCAAGCGAACCGAGGATCCCTCAGTCGCTATCTGGTAGTCCTGGCCCGGTCAAGATCAATTGATCGGCTGCGATCTCAAACCTCCCATCGCCAGCGGTTACACAAATGGCATTTGATGATGACCGATGTCTCTTCAAGCCCTTTAGACATAGCCACCTTAACCGAGCGTGGCGAGCGCACCCGTCAAGCCCTCAGCCGTCTTTCGGAAAAAGAACGCCAGGTCATCGAAATTGCCTATTACGAAGGGCTCAGTCAATCAGAAATCTCTCAGCGCTTAAATATCCCCCTTGGCACAGTCAAGTCCCGGTCTCGCCAGGCCCTCCGTAAACTCCGCCAAACCTTACAGCACCACCTCTAGCAATCATCACTATCGCCCTAACGTTTATTTCACCTTTTTCCTGATTACTATGCCATTCGACTCGCCATCCACTTCAGACCCGCATCCCGATTGGCATGACTTACTTGCAGGCTATGCCCTTGACAACTTATCACCAGAAGAGCGGGAAACTCTCCAAACGCTTTTAGCCCAGCGGCCCGAACTCAAAGCTGAGCTGCTGGCCTACCAAGAAACGTTAGCCCTGGTGCCCTACGCATTAGATCCCGCCCCCTTACCTCGCAACTTAGAGGCAACCATCATTGCCATAGCACAGCGAACAAAGCGAGCTACACAAACCGGCCAAGCCCCCTCCAACCCTCAGCCCAGACGCAGGCAACGCCGCTGGTATGCACTGACGATGGTAGCCGCCCTATTGATTGCCATCATCGGCACCGACAACTATCGCTTGCGGCAGCAGCAGATAGCGCTCCAAACTCAACTCGGTAATGCTCAGGTGGAGCAGCAGGCTTTACAAACAGCCAAAGAAACCCTGCAAGCCCAACTGGAAGCAACGGAAACCCAACTGGCTGCAGCCAACGTTGAGGCAGTATTAAATATTCTGCGGCAGCCGAATGCCCTGGTGTACTCCTTGCAGGGCACAGACAATGCATCCACATCATCCGGCAGTTTGCTTACCCTACCCGACCACTCGGAAGTACAGCTGGTGTCCCACAATCTACCGGTCCTACCCACAGGCCAGGTCTATCGACTCTGGTCAGTAGCCACAGAGACATCAACGCCGATGTTCTGCGGTCAATTTAACAATACCGAAGAGGGCAGTGTGCAATGGACGGTGCCTGACGCCCTCTGCAATGCCAAGCCTGCCAAAGTCATCATCACAGTGGATGCCGTCATTGATCCACCTGTCCCTAAAGGCCCCCCTGTCCTTACGGGGGAGATTTGAGTGGATGCGGATCACTCTTACTAATGTATCCAGGGCTACAAAAAATTTACTATCGGTTTAGGGCTACCTCAGTAAATTCTCAGACTGAATGCTCATCCTAGTAATCAAAACAGTATATTTTGATACCGGGAGGTCTCAATGAAACGTATGTATGCTTCAGGCAGGCTTTCGAATGGGGTTCTAGCCACTGGCTTAGCATTAGCAATACCGATGCATGCGATGACGGCTAGTGCCAGACCACAACTTGAAACCAACAGTCCCCAGACCACAACCACCATTGAAGAATGGCACTGGCGGGATATGGCGTTTTAGCCAGGATTGAGCGTTAACTGAGGTTGAGTGGATCGACATCGATGGTCAACCTGACGGATTTAGGCAGGCGCGATCGCAACGATGTTAAATCAGGCACAGACATCGCCAACGGCAGCTTGAGTAACACATGCCAACGGTAGCGCCGTGCCACCCGATAAATAGGTGCTGGCGTCGGACCCAAAACACTAGGCCCTGCTAGATTAAGCTCATCTGTACAGGAGGCTGGTTTATCATCCCCACCGGCTATCAATGCCCGCAGCCGCTGGGTACACTTTTGAGCCGTCATTTCTGCCTCAGCCTCCACTGGGCTTGTCACCCTCAACAACACCAATCGCCCATAGGGCGGATAGCCCAAAAGCTGTCGATGCTCAGTCTCCTGTTGGATAAAAGCATGATAGCTATGGCCCTGAGCCGCCCTAACCACTGGATGATCCGGAGTATAGGTCTGCAAAATAACTTGACCTGGCCGTTCCCCTCTGCCAGCCCGCCCAGCCACTTGAGTCAACGTTTGGAAAGCTCGTTCCCCAGACCAATAGTCTGGCATATGCAGCAGCCCGTCGGCAGCAACGATACCCACGACCGTAATTTGAGGTAGGTCAATCCCCTTCGTCAGCATTTGCGTACCGATCAAAACATCCGCTTCGCCTGCAGCAAACCGCTCTAGTAAGGCTCGATGTGCTCCTTTTGCCCGCGTCGTATCACTGTCAAACCGCAGACAGCGTAATCCGGGAAACTGACTCTGTAACTCATGCACAATCCGTTGAGTACCACTGCCAAAATATTTTAAATAAGGCGACTGGCAGCTAGGGCACTGGTCAGGATGTCGCTGCCCATAGCCGCAGTAGTGACAGCGCAGGGAGGCTGGCCCGCCATTGTGCGGTTGGTGATATGCCAAAGACACATCACAGTCTGGGCATTGCATGACATGACCACAGCTGCGGCAGGAAACAAAGCGGCTGTGACCGCGACGATGGATAAACAATAGGCCCTGCTCCCCCTGAGCCTGCATGTGCTCCAGGGCCGTTTTGAGCGGACGACTAAATACTGAACGGTTCCCGGCCTGGAGTTCTAGACGCATATCGACAACCTTGACGGGTGGAAGAGGGCGTTGATGTACGCGATTGGGCATTGCCAAATAATGTAGGGGTGTTCCATGGAACGCCCCTACATTATTTGATGCTAAATTCTTTGTTTCCTTTACGCCGACCCATGTATCTAACGCAGGGGTTGCCGATCCCAGCACTAACGGACAATTCGCCATTTCTGCCCGCCACTGGGCTACTGTTCGAGTGTGATAGCAAGGAGTCGGCTGATCTTGCTTAAAACTACTGTCATGTTCTTCGTCGAGCACAATCAGTCCCAGGCGCGGTAGCGGCAAGAAAATCGCCGAGCGGGTCCCAATCACTACCTGGGGATGTCCCTCCAGCATCTGCCGCCAGGTGTCATAGCGTTCTCCTTCAGACAGCCCGCTGTGATAGACACACACCCGCTCGCCAAAGCGAGCTCGAAAGCGATCGGTAAGCTGGGGTGTGAGGCCAATTTCAGGCACCAAAACTAATACCGAATCACCGGCCTGCAGACGCGGCACAATAGTCTGTAGATACACCTCGGTTTTGCCAGACCCGGTCACCCCATGGAGTAAAACCTGGGCATAGGTAGTCAGCTGATTGAGGGTGGTCAGCACATGACGCTGCTCAGACGTAAGCGTTTTTGGCTGGTCTGCCGGGGCCTGGGAATGATTACCGACCCGTAAACGTTCCCTGGGTTCGATCGTCAGATAGCCTTTGGTCGCTAACCGCTGCAGGGTAGTGCTCGTGGTCCTCAATCGCTGCAGGGCATCACTCAACCACAGGTCGCCACCACAACGCTGCAATGTGATCAAAATTTCGCGCTGCCGGTTAGTTAAACTATCGCCCTCGGACACACTAGGGACAATTACACTCACGGCCTGACGCTGCTGAGGTCGCGGTGGACTGGGAATAGCCAGATAACTTTCCACCCAGCCTTGATTGAGGAGCTGAGTTAAACCGGCGTTGGCCTGTTTATGCTGACGCTGCAGGTAGCGCCAGGTGTAATCACCTTGAGGGGAACGACGCAGGCTGGCGAGCAACGCTTGAGCAGGCGGATTAAGTGTCTCTAATCGCGGTAAAAATGTGGAGTCTTGGGATAAAGATTTGAGTCGAATTCTGCGCTGAGAACGCCCTAACAAACCTGGTGGCAACGCAGTTCGAATTACCTGAATCAAAGGTGTCTGATAATAATCAGCAACTCGCTCTAATAATTTCCAATAATCTTTAGAAAAAAAACCGCGACTGACAACGGTGTCGAGCTTGCGAAGTTGATAATCAAGGGTAGATATGGACGATAACGGCAACAGTCGAATTGCGATCGCGCCGAGCTGCCGTCCACCAAATGAAACGCTAACGATATCTCCAGGTTCAACTACAAAATCTTTAGATATTCCATACTTATAAAGCCCCTGGACACCGGGACAGTCCACCAGCACTTCAATAACCCCAATAAACGATTGGGAAAGGGATTCAGCCTGAGACATGCAATTCTAATTCAGAATAAATATAGACGTCTGTAGACATCTGACAACATAGAAATAAACACTCAAAACTGTTAGATAAAAAACAGAAATAGATAGATTTCAAGCATGCCTTCAAAGCTAAATGTCATGAAAAGTTTACATGCCGCAACGAATGGAATTAAACGTTACAAAAGCTACAAAAACCTTGATAAACAAGAGTTTTCATCCCCCAAAAAATATCATGGTGGACAGTGCTCCAGAATGAGATTGGTATAGTGTAATTGGGGCTGCACGTAGTCTTTTCTAAGTCGACCGCTAATTGCATTCCTCGGCTACGTTTTCAGAACCCTTCAGGCACAGAATTTTCTTGCGGAACTATGGCTCCTTCTGTTAATTCACCAGAAACAGCAGTAATTGAACCTTGGACTGAAACAGACCAAGCGCCCAAGACCGAGGGCAATCATCGTCAAGGTAGTCAGTTTACCGAAGAATCGAACTCCCCTAGCTGGGGTCGCACAGAGGGAGCTGGACAGGATGATGATTTGAGTACTGATCCAGGCGATGAGCTGACTGCAGAAGTAGCGTCTGCCTATAAGAAAACCCTGGCCGACGATGCTGTCGGGGCCTTCTTTAAGGAAATGGCTCGTTATCCCCTGCTCAAAGCTGATGAGGAAATTGAGCTAGCGCGTCAAGTTAAGTTTTTGGCCGATGTAGAAGCCCTATCGAAACAGCTTAGCGAGCAACTAAAGCGCACGCCAACTCGTCTAGAAATGGCCAATGCTCTGGAATGCACAGAAGCTGATTTCCAACATCGCTTACAGTATGCCCGGACTGCGAAGCGCAAGATGATTCGCTCTAACCTCCGGTTAGTCGTCTCTATTGCCAAGCGTTATCTCAATCGCGGTGTACCGTTTCTAGACTTGATTCAGGAAGGTGCCCTCGGTCTTAACCGCGCCGCAGAAAAGTTTGACCCCGACAAAGGCTATAAGTTTTCTACCTACGCCTACTGGTGGATTCGGCAGGGCATCACCCGAACAATCGCCAACGATGCCCGGACCATTCGCTTGCCCATCCACATTGTCGAAAAGCTCAACAAGCTCAAGAAAACCCAGCGGGAGCTACGCAAACAGCTAAATCGTGCTCCTACTGAAGCTGAATTAGCCGCAGAATTAGACCTCACTCCTGAGCAATTGAGGAGTTTACAGCAGGTAAGGCGTAAGTCTTTGTCCCTGAACCATCGGGTCGGTAAGGGTGAGGATACGGAACTGATGGAACTGCTGGAAGACGGCAGCACCCTTTCACCTGAATCACGCATGAATGAGTCAATGATGCGTCAGGAAATCTCTGATGTGTTGACGGAGGTGTTGACCGAGCGTGAAAAGGACATTATTTCTTTGCGTTATGGCTTGACCACTGGTGAACCCCACACCCTGGAGGAAGTGGGTGGCATTTTCAACCTATCCCGAGAGCGGGTACGCCAAATCCAAACTAAAGCCATGCGTAAGCTGCGACGGCCTCAGGTAGCCTCCCGTCTGAAGAACTGGCTGCGATAGAGCTTGATCCTTTTGAGGATTAGCCAACGGATTTAATCAAACGCCAATTTATCAAATAGGCCTTCTGATACAGCGCTTGTATTAGAAGGTTTTACATCGGCTTTTGCATTGGCCATTTATGTATTCGAGGTATCAGAGGGTGTATCACAGCGACACAATGTGCTGTAGCGCTGGGGACACATTTTTTTTAGTATTTTTCTTATGATATGACTGAATACTACGGGTGTAAGGGATTGTATGGACTACAAACAGGAACGAATCACTACAATTCATGATTTTGGTTGCGACTTATCGCGATTAGAAGAGCGGTCACTTGAACTAACTCGCGATACCCCAACCGCTGTTTTAATCCCGTCCCTATACGATGAGCTAGAACGCCCTGCCCTAGCACGTATTCGCGACCATCTCAAAGATTGTGCGTTTGTGAATACAGTCGTCGTCAGTCTCTATGCGGATACGGCAGAGCAGTACGCTAAGGCAGTTGAGTTTTTTGCTCCCTTACCCCAAAAGACCCATATCATCTGGGAAAATGGGCCACGTGTTGTAGCTCTGCTGCAACAGCTCCAGGATCAAGGGCTGGACCTTTTAGTCCATCGCGGTAAAGGTCGAGCAGTCTGGCTCGGTCTAGGTTTGGCGACACTGCATGCAGGTGCGATCGCACTCCACGATGCAGACATCATTACCTACGACCGCTCTTACCCGCTCAAGCTGCTTTTTCCCTTATTAGAGCCTGAGTTTGGCTTTGCCTTTACCAAGGCCTACTATGCCCGCATCAGCACCGAACCTCGCAAAATTAATGGTCGTGTTACCCGTCTCTTTGTAGCCCCGCTGCTGCACTCGCTGATGGACGTATGGGGCCATCGCGACTATATCTCCTATCTATCAGCCTACCGTTATCCCCTATCTGGTGAATTTGCTCTAACCAGCGACCTGGCCTTAACCACGCGTATTCCGGCCAACTGGGGCTTAGAGGTGGGACTGCTGGCTGAGGTGTATCGTAATGTCGCCCTCAAACGGATTGCGCAGGTGGATCTGGGCACCTTTGACCATAAACATCAGGATGTGGGACAAGCTCCCAACCAGGGGCTGCAAAAAATGTGTCGGGATATTCTGCAGTCCCTGCTGCGCACCCTGACTGAAACCGAACAAGTAGTAATTGGTAAAGATCAGCTGAGATCGCTACGAATCAAGTTCCGACGCGAAGCCCAAGACTTAGCAAGACAGTACTTCGTAGATGCCAAATTCAATGGCCTACAATACGATCGCCATAAGGAAGAAAACACCCTGGAACGGTTTGAAGAAGTAATTATCAAAGCTGGAGAGCAGTATCTAGAAGACCCCACAGGCACTGAAATTCCCGATTGGACCCGTGCCTTGGCGGTGATGCCCGATCTGCGTCAGCGTTTAGGACAGGCGGTTGTCGAAGATATGCAGGAGGTGCTAGAGCAACGGGTGCTCCCTTTCGTTAATGTGAGTGAGAGCAACAATGACAGTAAAAGTCACGAACGACATTCCAGCGCCGAAGACCTGGTCTTGACCTAATTGACCTCACCAACACCCAATTCAAAACAATAAAAAGGTGCGCTCGATGGAGCGCACCTGAGCCTTAGGCCTTTAGCATTAAAGCCTGTAGCTAAAGCGCAACTCGATTATTAGAGCTGCGGAAAGTGACGTTAACGCCTTCACTAGTCTGCTCAAGGACTAACAAGGGTGTGGGCTTAGCTTTTTGATCCCAATGCATCGTAGCCAAGCGTCCCAATAACGTAGGTTGCCAGAACTTATCGTCACGCTCTGGACTTAAGAAATTCTCAATGCACTCAATAATCTCTTGAACCGTAATCGAAGTGGGTTGGGTAGGCAGCTTGACCAGTTTAATTTGCACACGGAACAGCACCCGCATCTTCTTTTGAGCATCCTGGACAGTCTGATACTCTACGTCAAAGATTTGATCTACGGCCCGTGGTTTCGACGCAATGCCGATGACGCCTTGCTGGGCCTGTTGAGGCCTAAGGGCTATCGTAATCCGCTGTTTAACCTTCACTTTTAGCTGGTTGAGAACAGAAAAGTGGAACTGCTTTTCCTCCATTCTCATTCTGAGGTAATCCAGATTGAAATCGCGAGAATGTACCAAATCAGGATTTTTCTCCATCCTACTAATGGTAGTCAGCGCCAGTTTCACGCGCTTCTGCAGCTCTCTATTTTTGTAGACCTCAAATTTCAGCTTCTTACGCACCCGTGAAAACTGCAGCTGAGAAACAATCCCCAGAATCAGTAATAGCATCGCCAAACCGATCGAAGTATACAGCCATGGATTCTTGGGTTGAGAAACGACTGTAGAAGTTTGCCCCACCAAGGGATTGAGCCCAATAACAGGATTAGACATAGCTAAGCAAGAGTGCTATCCGATTACATTTAGCATGCCCTGGGCGGTAGTTTCCGGACTAGGAGGATATATCTAAACACGTATGAAACCTCTGTGAAATTTCGAGCGCCGTAAGTGCAATTAGTGACGCCACCGTGCGCGATATCCCCGAGCATCCAGGTGACTGAGTCTATGGAAGCTGCGATAGCGCCCCAAACCGCCAGGCCACCAGGGGTCCAGTGCCCAGTAAATCTGATCTCCAGAAAGACCATTGACATAAAAATCAATGGCATCCCCGACAATGTGACGACTGTTGGAAGCTCCTCCTACCTGCCGATTGATATCGGCTGGCCGGTACCAGCTGGTGATATGGAAAGGCCGACCAATGCGATCGCGAGCTTGCTGAGCCAGCTTAGCGATCCGCACAATGCCATCAACCGTAGACTGATTGGGCGGCATCCGTGTTCCCCCACGGGTGGCTTCGGACCAAGTAAAGTTGCCATTGGGAATAATTGAGGCTGAAAGTTGGATATTGTGTGGAGTCCAACGAGTGGGACGGGGCGGCAACGGAGCCGGTTTGGGTGCTGGTGGCGCTTCAATCGAGTCGCGATTAGCGCGAGTCATCCGTCGGACGTCGTCAAACAGTGACTGGATAGCATCCACCCGGCGGTCGAGTTTGCGCCAAATTTGTACCAGGCGGATCAGCGCTTCCCGTTGTTCCTCAGTTTCTTTATAGACATTAGGCACCCCTTCAATAAAGGTCAGTAGCGACTGATCGACCTTTTTCGCAGCCTGGGTCAGAGCAGCGGGATTATCCTTGTTCGCGGCCAGAAACTGTGGCGTTGCCCCCAGTTCACCCAAGGCTGTTGGTCGGGAATCTAAACCCTTCCACATCCGATAGGTTTCAGTCAGCGCAAACCGATGATAGCCATCCCCTTTATAAAAATCGGGTATCCGCTGCACAAAGGCCACCAGGGCAGGATCAACAATTTCTAAGTTTGTTTCCCCGGCCCGTGGATCGTGATTGCGCAGCCAGTCAATGGCCTCTTCACGGGAATCCAACTGTCGCCATAGCTGAGTTAGCCGTAGTAGCGCTTCTCGCTGGTGAGGATAGCCAGAATAAAACCGCGACACCTGCCGAATAAAATCAGTCAGCGCCTTATCTAGGGCCGGTTCATCAACCACATCATTGGTAATGGCCACATTCATGGCCTTGATAGTGCTCTGGTGAGAATCGAGCTTGCGCCAAATCCGGGCTGCCTCCAACAACGCTTCTCGTTGAAAATCCAGACGACCGTAGTTGGGGCCAATGCGTTCTGAAAATGCCAGTAGCTCATCGTCTAGCTCTGACAAATTATGGGGCAGTTCCTGAGCACCATAGTCATAGCTAATATCTTCGACGTAGGCCGATAAAAGCCTCTCAGCATTAGAGCTTTCTAACCGAGCCGCATTGTCTTCAGAGGCCGATGGCATATAGCCTTCAGCAATGCGCTCAATAAAGCGATCGCTATAGCGCCCCTTGCTACCATCCCATAAATCACTGCCATTCCAGCCATCGGCAGTGAGCTTATTCGTCAGGGCCCGTAGCGTATTGGCTGCATACTGTACCTGCTCGGGGAATGTATTGACCTGATCAACCGGGATTTTATTGGCTGCAGAGATGCCAAGACCGGTTTCACCATCCATCAGCCGCGGCGCATCATGCACCGCATAAAGACCGGCCAGAATCGGTTTGTGGATACCGGCGCGTTCCGATTCTAAAAGATAGTAGTAATTACGCTGATCGGGTACAAGTTCTGCCATAGTTAACTGGGCTCAAACATTTTACCTTGACGAAATCAAGTGATTGATTATAGGACGTCTTTGCTTGCCATTTGCATGATTTGTTGCAGGCCACCAAGATTAGTAGCTTTGGCATCTATTGTTGCAGGGCCATCAAGATTTGGCATCTAACGTATATCAGTTTCTTGCTATCAAGGGAATTCCTTAATCAAAATCTAGTGCCTGTCTGGCACTATAACCCTTGGAAATCGCTGGGCGGATGACACTTTATGACAACAGGTAACCGATTACAATCACTGACCACCCAGCAGGGTCAACAAGCTTTAGCACAGATTCGGTTGGTGGCAACGGATATGGATGGCACTCTGACTCAAAACGGAGAGTTTAATGACTTATTGTTTACGCTGCTCTCAAAGCTGAAGTCTGCTGGGATGCCAGTGCTGATCACCACCGGACGTTCGGCAGGTTGGGTCAATGGGCTGCTGCACTATTTGCCAGTGGGGATTGCGATCGCAGAAAACGGTGGTCTCTACTTCACCAAAGCCAATCGGTACCCTAAGTTCTTACAGCCCATTGCCGACAACCACAGACAGTTGCTGCTACAACAGTTTAACCGTTTACGACAGCGATATCCAAAGCTCCAGGAATCAAGCGACAATCCATTCCGGCTAACAGACTGGACCTTTGACGTCACTGGCTTGAGCCTGGAAGACCTGCAGTGGATGACCCACAACTGTCATGAAAACGGCTGGGGCTTCACCTACAGCACCGTCCAGTGCCATATCAAACCACTGCCCCAAGACAAAGCTAGTGGCCTCACCCAGGTCATAACCCAACAGTTTCCCGACCTGACTCACCAACAGGTACTGACCGTTGGTGACAGCCCCAATGACGAAAGCATGTTTGACCCTGAACAGTTTCCCCATTCAGTTGGCGTTGCCAATGTTCGTCACTATCTAGATACCCTGGACCATCATCCGGCTTTTGTCACCCAGGCCGAAGAAGGGGAAGGATTTGGTGAATTGGTAAAGACATTATTTGATGTCATCCATCAATAATTCCTGTAGGGGCATTGCATGCAATGCCCCTACAGGAATTCAATATTTTTCTTTCTCATCGGTCCTCGTCATTGGACAATAGAATCCAATTTTATTCTCATGGCTATGGCGGACAATCTGCAGATGCGGCGCTGGACTATTTCTAAAGTACTGATGTGGGCAGGCATCGCCATTACGCTGGTGTTTGTGCTGGTTGCCCTGTTTGCCCCGCTTATGCAGAACTGGGGATGGATTCAGGACCCATTGGTCACCCTAGAAAATCCCGTGCATGTGCCACCGTCTAGTCAATACTGGTTTGGCACCAGCCGCCAGGGCTATGACGTTTTTTCCCGGACCCTGTTTGGAGCGCGGGCAGCCTGGCAGGTGGTGTTACTAGCAACGGCTATGAGTGTTGTGGTGGGCGTCCCCCTAGGGATGGTGAGCGGTTACCTGGGCGGCAAGCTCGATCGCGGACTACTATTCTTCATGGACACCATCTATACCCTGCCGGTGCTGCTGCTGGCGGTCACCCTGGCGTTTATTTTGGGTAAGGGTGTAGTCAACGCCGCCGCTGCCCTCAGTATTGCCTATGTCCCCCAATATTATCGAGTGGTACGCAACCACACCGTGAGCCTCAAAACAGAGCTGTTCGTAGAAGCCGCTCAAGCCATGGGCGCGTCTACCTGGGCGGTGCTATCCCGATACTTATTTCTGAATGTCGTGCAAAGTGTACCGGTCCTGTTCACCTTGAATACAGCAGATGCGGTATTGATTTTGGGCGGTCTAGGATTCCTGGGCTTAGGGTTGCCAGACGAGGTCCCTGAATGGGGCAGCTCGTTACGCCAGGCCTTGGACGCACTCCCCACTGGCATTTGGTGGACAGCATTGTTTCCAGGGCTAGCCATTACTGGCATGGTTACGGGACTTTCTCTGATTGGTGAAGGCTTAAATGACCTGGTTAATCCACTAGTACGTAAAGAAAATTGAACTCACTAGGGACACCGATCAAACGCTGCAGTGATAGTAATCACCCATAAAACTCAGTCTAACTTCAGCTGCTCTTATCCATGGCTCAGGGCAGTATCAGAGGGCAATTAGCTACCATTGAGATAGTGAGATCAATCATTCATGTCCCTTTGGGGGGTAAGACCATGAAAAAAGCATTCACCGCATTGTTTGTAGCAGGATTGACGACTGTTTCATTGGGCTCAGTACTGGCAGCTCCTAGCTCAGCTGACCTCTTGGAAAGTATTGGTATTGGCGCGGGTGTTGGCATCGTCACCGGTACCGTTGTGGGCGACAACGCTGGTGTTGATGACATTGTGAATGGAGCCGCTGCCGGAGCCGCCGTCGAGGCTGTGCGTGGAGATCGCGACTCTAGCCTGGCTCAAGATGCAGCAGTGGGAGCTGCTGCTAGTGGCGTAGTAGGCACGATCACCAACGATGATTCGTTTATTGAGAACGCTATTCAGGGTGGTGCAGCTGGTGCACTGATCAATGTTCTAGGGGATTAATTTTTGGGTGTAGATATGACAAGGGGCTGAACTTCGGCGTGAGGCTTGGACGGTGGAT
The DNA here is from genome assembly GCF_000482245.1 of Leptolyngbya sp. Heron Island J. Lineage (GTDB taxonomy): Bacteria > Cyanobacteriota > Cyanobacteriia > Phormidesmidales > Phormidesmidaceae > Leptothoe. Next base: position 40,942 of record NZ_AWNH01000053.1, read on the forward strand.
TCAGTCGAACCGCCCAGTTGAAGGCGCAAGGTGCAGCCCCTACAAGAGATCTATCTCACTGCCTAAAACACCTTCTAAGAAGACTCCAGCCGCTTACGCCACTCTTCGTCGATTTTGTCTCGATTAGCAATCTCCTGATCAATTAGATCAGTTTCCGTGGTGTAGGCCAGGTTGCCTTTGCTAACGATGGTTTGGGTGGCAAACTGTTTAGCATAGTCAAGTTTGCGTTGAACGGTTTGCCCCACCAGTGCCTGACGCTGGGTATTGCGGGCTTCGATCTTCTGATTTTGTTGTTGCATGCGGAAATAGCGCACGGCAGGAATGCCCAAAAAGGCTAGACCATAGCCGAGCAGCAGAGTCACAATGGACTGGACAAAACCGACAAATCCATCAAAGTTACCAGAAATACTACCGAGATAGAGAGACCCGACGACAAGTATCGTGCCAAGACTAATGGCAATGGCGACTTGATCGGAACTAGCACTGGTAAAGCGGCGTTTTGCTTCTTTTAGATAGGCAGCAACTGATTGCGGCTTTTGATCATTGGCCGTGACCTGGAGCTCAGGGAAATAGTAGACTAAATCCCCCTGGGGGCTAACCTGAGGTCGACCGTTAAAGCGGCTGAGGACGGGGATAACGTAGTCTTCGAGATCATCGTCCAGGTTGGCATTGTCAAGGTAGGGAGCCAATTGCTCAGCGGAGACAGCTCCTCGATGATTGCGGATGACAGTTGCGATCGCGCCCCAACGGCGCTCATCCAAATTCTTATTCGGATCACCATCACCAAACAAAAACGAATACACACCCTCTAAGAAATTCAGCTTATTTTCCTGACGGTTGCGCGACGAATAATCATAGCGCCCATACTGCGGTCTAGGGCCATAACTAAACCAATAAAACCAATCCCGACCGATCCATAGCCATGGATTAAACCCAATCCCTCCGCTGTAGCTGCCACCGCGATTATCATCATCCCGCTGCTGCATACCAATTTGAATCGCAATGATGGCCATCAACACCAGCACCACCGCCAGAATCAGCATGATACCAAAGGAAATCCGAATCAGGTAAAACAGAACAGCCCACACCTTCGCCCAGGTCTCCTGCCAGCGCAGCTGCCAATACTGATTACGCAAGATAGAGCGAAACTGTTGAGGAAACTCATAGGCAACATCCCCCGTTTCAGCCACCTGCATATGGGCCTGAGTAGCCGAAGCCAATGCCAGTACACCGGCTTCAGCCTGACTAATATTTAATCCAGTTTTAGCGGCCACATCACCTGCAGTTACCCGATATTCCAGGGTTTCAACCGCTTTCATGATGTCCTGATTTAGCTCCATGGGTTCCTTTAAGGGGTGGGGGCTGATTAATAGCAATGCCACAAGTATAGAAAGCCCAGTCGTTCATTGCCATGACGGTAAAAGTGTGGATTTCCATCACAACCAATTGGCAACTTATATCAAATCCGAATCCATCAAACCTGATTAAAATGTACGGTTCTATAGGGGCATCCCCTTGTGGATGCCCTTCGATATCGGACGCTATCAGTCAGGATTTCGTATTACACAAGCAATAAAAAAGCCGAACAGCTTTAGCCGTTCAGCCTTCCAATTATTTTTTAACGTATACCAAAGGAAACTATTGACCCCATCCAGCAAACGCTAGATAGCTTATCAACCCGCAATCATCGTTATCTATTGCCAGTGATTTGATCCTTTGCCTCACCCAGGTTACTAAGTAATTCGCTCCGGTTACTAGCCTTTAGTAGATAACGGTAGATAAACCAGCCAGTGTAAATTAAACCGATCAGCTCCATAGTAGGAGCCAGCACCGGAATATCATTGATTGCCGCTAAGATCGCAAACATCATCTTGATCGCAATCAGAGCACCGAAAACTAGACCAATCACCGTGAGTGGCCGTTTGTACTCATTAAACGTCTCAACGACATAAGTTGGGGAATCCCCAAGTACACTTGCAACCTTCGCCAGAATTTCTTTGGCCTGTTCAGCGGTATCAGGCGTGCTTTGAGTGGTTGTGTTCTCTTCAGGGGGATTTATATCGGTGCTCATCTTTATACGGAGTATTAACAACCTAAGAGCGGATTTCCCTCGCTCGTTTGCCGTTTGGCTAGTGAATCAGCTTAGTTGACAGCTTTTGAAATTAGACCAGAGTCGGCCTAAATGCAAGCTGTCAAGCACTTATCCATGGAGGTATCTGCCAGACGTTGCCTAACCGTACAGCAGCATTACACTGATGCACTTGCAAAAGCTTATTCTGACTTCATAGAAAAATATTATCCTGCATCGACACATAGTCAATTTCAAATAGTCAATTTCAAATTATTCGCCTCAAGGCATTATCAAAACATTTCAATTTAAAACTGCGGTGTCGTTAAAATCGAGGTCTTGACTAAAATAGACCTTACTGAATTCTGCAAACGATTATCGAAACCATCTACGGTGAGCTAAAAGGTCTCAAACCAAGCCAGCTCAAACAACTACGTCGTATTTATCATCAGCGCATTCCGGGTAACCAAATTACTAGCCCTGAGTTTGCCCAGCGGTTGGCAGCAATTAGTACGGATGTTAGTCAGCCCGTATGCGCCTACATAGACCGGCGAGGCCATGTTATCCGAGTGGGAGTAGGGTCTCCACGCCAAACCCAAATTCCGACACTAGAGCTACCCCGATATGGTGCCGAGCGCCTGTGTGGCATTCGGTGCATTGCCACACAACTCAAGCAGGAAAAACCAGGCAATGCGGCCTTGACGGCGATGGCCCTACAGCGGCTAGATGCGTTAGTTTTGATCACCCTGACCGGCAGTGGGTTTCAGCGCAAGGGGGGTGGCGCAACCGGCTATATTCGCGAAGCCTACCTGGCGCATCTAATTCCCGATGAGACTCAGCGCTGGTCAGTCTCTGCAGCAATGGATTTAGAAACATTAAGTCAAGAAGACTTTACTGACTTGACCGAAGGCTTGGAGGAAGAATTCCGCCGTCTGTTTGTGGCACAGCAGGTAGATAGTAGCCACGATCGGGTACTGCTAGTGGGTCTACAAACAGACAGAATGGATCCCGACCAGTTTAAGAATGGCCTGGAAGAACTATCTCGTTTAGTAGAAACAGCGGGGGGAGAAGTTTTAGAAACCCTCAAACAAAAACGAGCGAAACCCCATCCTCAGACCGTACTAGGAGCCGGTAAAGTCGATGAGATAGCCTTAGAAGCCCAAACCTTAGGGGTAAGCCTGGTGGTATTTAACCGAGATCTATCTCCAGCTCAGGTGCGTAGCCTCGAACAACGAATTGGGGTACGGGTAGTGGACCGCACGGAAGTAATTTTAGATATCTTTGCCCAACGAGCGCGGACAGGGGCTGGCAAATTGCAGGTAGAACTGGCACAGCTAGAGTATCAGTTACCCAAGTTAACAGGTCGGGGACAGGCCATGTCTCGGCTCGGGGGTGGTATTGGTACTCGGGGTCCTGGTGAGACCAAGCTAGAAACGGAGCGGCGGGCGATTCAAAAACGGATCACGCGGCTACAGCGGGAGGTAACTCAGCTCCAGGCGCATCGCTCGCGCATGCGACAGAATCGGCAACATCATCAAGTACCTTCTGTTGCGGTGGTAGGTTATACCAATGCGGGCAAATCTACGTTGTTGAACACCCTAACCAATGCCGACATCTATGCAGCCGATCAGTTGTTTGCCACATTAGATCCAACAACAAAAAGATTGTCGGTGGTGGACAATGAGACCCATGAGAAGAGAGCCATGGTCTTAACCGATACGGTTGGTTTTATCCAGGATTTGCCACCTTCTCTTATGGATGCGTTTCGAGCCACCTTAGAAGAAGTTACAGAAGCTGATGCGCTCATGCATGTAGTGGATTTATCTCATCATGCGTGGCAGGACCATATTCGCTCAGTGATGGGGATTTTGGGACAGATGCCAACAACACCAGGGCCAATTTTGTTGGTGTTTAACAAGTTGGATGCGGTGGATAGTGACACGCTGGCTGTGGCAAAAGATGAGTATCCCCAGGCGTTATTTATTTCAGCTGCGCAGAAGTTAGGGTTGGAGACATTGCGACAGCGATTGGTGCAGTTGATTGATTATGCAGTGGCAGGCTAGCAAAATTTTGGTGGATTGTTCCCAACGTTGCCGGGGTAAGCACAAGGCATTATCCCTAAGAGGGAGCATCCTTTGGATATGAATCAAATATAAACTCACTGGGAACGTATTTGTAGCGTAAGCATCAGTTCAAATACACCTTAAAACTGATAATTCTCTTGATAGCGTCGGCTAAGGCACCAAGGGACTAATGACTCAAAACTCGCTCAAGCGCATGTTTTTCAAGCGACGGCAGCTACTTCAAGGCGCGACTGGGCTGAGTGCAGCTCTTTTGATGTCTAAGCTAGCCGGTTGTGCAACCACTACCGATAGTGACACCACACCTGCTGCAGGCGCAGAAACAACCTCAGCCGCTGCTGGTGAACCGATTAAGTTAGGCCTGATTGCTGCCATTACAGGGCCTTCAGCCGTATCAGGTGAGTCGATTACTCGGGGATTGACCATTGCCCTAGAAAAAATTAACGCGAGTGGGGGCGTCATGGGGGGGCGTCCTTTGGAACTTGTCATTCGTGACGATGAATCCACCCCGGCTAAGGGAGTAGCGGCGGCTCGGGAATTGATTGAGCAGGAAAAAGTGGCCCTGGTTTTTGGCGGCTTAGATTCTCCCGTATCCCTGGCTATGTTGCCTGTTTTCCACGAGTTAGAAGTGCCTTACATGGGTGTGTGGGCAGCGGCCACAGGCATTACCCGCAACGAATTTGACCCCAACTTTGCCTTTCGAGTCTCGGCTAACGACAATATTGTAGACAGTTACCTAATGCGCTACGCTAAGCAAGAATTAGGAGCCACTAAGGTGGGTTTAGTGCTGATCAACAACCCTTGGGGTGAATCGAATCAGGCTGGGTTTGAGGAGTGGGCACCGAAGTATGACCTGGACATTGTTGGCATTGAAAAGTTCAACGATGGGGACACCGATATTTCTCCCCAGTTAGGTCGTTTGCAGGAGGGTGGGGCCGAAGCGCTGCTGATGGTAGCCAACGCCGCCCCTTCTGCGGTCGCGATGAAGTCTTTGCTGCGTCTGGGTTGGGATGTGCCGGTTGTCTCCCATTGGGGACCGACGGGTGGTCGTTTCCCTGAATTGGCTGGGGAAGAAGCGGCGGCTCGGGTGGTGTTTATGCAGACCTATAGCTTCTTTGATGCTGAAGGAGAGCGCTCAGAAGCACTGATGAGCAAGTTACAAGAGAAGTATGATGTCAAGGGACCAGAGGATGTGATTGCCCCAGTGGGAACGGCCAATGCCTATGACGCGATGAATCTGGTCGCTCTGGCCATAGATACGGCAGAGAGCTTAGACGGACCCACATTGCGAGACTCTTTTTATGATCTGCCAACCTACGAAGGTCTGATTAAAACCTATGAGCAGTCCTTTTCACCCGATAACCACGATGCCCTGAATGAAGACGACTATATTCTGGTGCAGTGGAAAGATAACAAACTAGTACCCTTCCAAGGGTAAAGGCACTGAGTAAAGGCAATGTGGTCTCAACTGCTCCTTTCAGGGATTGCTGTCGGTAGTCTGTATGGCTTGGTGGCTCTGGGCTTTCAGATTACCTATGCGGTCTCAAAGACGATGAACTTTTCCCAGGGCGCTTCTGTGATGGTTGGAGCTGTCTTGTGCTACAGCCTTAATATCACACTGGGAGTGCCAGCCTGGTTGGCAGTGCCGATCACGTTGGTGGCGGCCTTTGGGTTAGGCCTGCTGATTGAGCGGTTTGTGGTGCGTCCATTTTCGGAAGGGGGTTCCAACAGTTGGCTACTGACGACAATCGCCCTGGGCATCATTCTCGAAAATCTTGCCATGCTCACATTTGGCAAAGAGACACGAGGCTATCCTTCTGCTTGGGCAGAAACACCAGTCCAACTGCTGGGGTTTGGTGTGTTTTCGGTGGAGCTGCTAATTCCGGTGGTGGGGTTAGCTGTTGCGATCGCACTCCGTATCCTATTTACACGAACTCTCTTAGGCAAAGCCCTGCAGGCCGTCAGCGAGAGCCATGACACCGCCCGACTGATGGGCATTCCAGTGGAGCGGATGATCAGCGTTACCTTTGGCATGTCTACCGCACTGGCAGCGTTGGCGGGCATGTTAATCGCGCCTGTTAGCAATGTTTCCGCCACCATGGGTACGCTGCTGGGTTTAAAGGCGTTTGCCACCGCCATTATCGGTGGCTTGGCTAATCCTTGGGGAGTCATGGTGGCGGGCATTCTATACGGTTTAGTGGAATCGGCAGCCGCTGGTTTATTGGGGGGTAGCTATCGCGAAATTATTGGCTTTGCGGTGGTAATTTTGATGCTGGCGATACGACCTCATGGTCTGTTTGGTCAGGCTCAGGTGAAGAAAGTTTAGGTCATCAACATGAAGCTGCGCAGCTGGATTGGAATAGGTTTGTTAATTGGTGCGATCGCAGCCACACTACTAGCGCCCAATACCTACTACCTCTACACCATTGGCATGATTGCCATCACCACAATGGTGGCCGTTGGTCTTAATATTTTGGTGGGGCTGTCAGGGCAAGTGTCCATTGGCCATGCAGGGTTCTTTGCTATTGGAGCCTATGCCGCTAGCCTGTTGATGCTGAGGGTAGACTGGTCGTTTCCAGCAGCGGCAGGTGTCGGTATCCTGGCCACGGCTGGCATGGGAGCAGCATTAGGGGCTCCAGCCCTGCGGGTTACAGGTCCTTACCTGGCGATGGTAACAATCGCCTTTGGCATCATTGTCGAGCGAGTGTTGATCGAGTGGGTTGGCCTCACCGGCGGCTTTGGCGGCTTGAGCAACATTCCCAAACCTGTGCTATTTGGCCTACAACCCGCTTTGAGAGATGTCGTTCTCATTGCCGTTGTACTGGCTTTTGTTGCCATTTGGTCCTTTGATCAGCTCAAACAACATCCCTGGGGCAAGGCATTTCAAGCGGTGCGCGACGATGAGACAGCCGCCATTTCTCTGGGGTTAAATCCCCTAACGGTGAGGGTGATGGCCTTTACCGTTTCAGCAGCATTTACGGGCCTGGGAGGTGCCTTCTTCGCCTCCACAATTGGGTTTGTGAGCCCCGACAGCTTTACCCGGCACCGCTCGATTCTATTTCTGTTGGTGGTCATCTTAGGGGGGATTGGCACTGCCGAAGGGGCATTCGTCGGCGCGATTGTGCTCGTTCTTTTACCAGAACTGATTAAAGACTTCGCCGATTACCAACTGTTGGTCTTTGGTGTGTTGTTACTGCTAACCCTGTGGCTAGCTCCCGAAGGCTTGACCCAACCGCTCAAGCGATGGTTTAGCCAACCGTCTCCGGTATATCCCCTGATCACTCCACCCGAGATGCCAGCCCTGATTACCCGCAATCAGGCAGCCGCTGCCCTAAAGGTAAATCAGGTCGGTATTCAGTTTGGAGGCGTGCGTGCGGTCAATGAGGTGAGCCTGACGGTGCAGCCGGGCATGGTCACGGCGGTGATTGGTCCCAATGGTGCCGGTAAAACAACCCTGTTGAACTTGATTGGGGGCTTTTATCAAACCCAAACCGGCAGCATTATGCTTGGGAACACCGACCTGACCCAACAATCTGGTCTTGCGATCGCCCGTTCCGGTGTGGCCCGCACCTTTCAGGCAACCCGATTATTTGACTCACTTTCGGTGATTGATAATTTACGAGTTGCGGCTAAAGGTGCTCAAACTAGATCCATTTTTTCCGCTCTCGTGGGTCGAGGCAAAGCACCAACCCACCCAGAGAAAACGCTGCTGGAAGTATTATCGTTTGTTGGCTTTAGGGGTGATGTTTATCAGACGGCAGCTAACCTCCCCTTTGTAGATCGCCGATTAGCCGAAATCGCTCGGGCATTAGTGTTGGGGCCTCAGCTTTTGCTATTGGATGAACCTGCGGCAGGGCTGAGTAAAGACGATAAGCAAGTATTGGCACAGCTAGTGCGGCGGATTGCCAGTAGCGGTATTCCTGTCATTTTGATTGAGCACGACATGGACTTGGTGATGGATATTTCGGACCAAGTTGTGGTGCTAGACAGTGGCGATCGCATTTGCACAGGTTCTCCCGCACAAGTGCAGCAAGATCCAGCCGTCTTGGCCGCTTATTTAGGCGTTGACTCACCTGACTTAACCCGCCCAGCCCTCTCTCAACCGCAACCTCTATTGCAAACCAAACAGCTGGTTGCTGGCTACGACAAACTGAAGGTATTGCAGGCGGTTGACCTGACTGTGAATACGGGTGAACTGGTGGCCGTCATCGGTGCCAATGGTGCTGGTAAGAGCACCCTGATGAAAGCCATTACCCAGCTGATTTCCCCCTGGTCTGGAGATATCATCTGGCAAAACCAATCTCTATTGGGAACACCCGCCCATGGCATCAATCGACAAGGCATTGTCTTAGTACCTGAAGGACGACAGGTGTTTAAAGAGCTGACGGTGATCGACAATCTGCGTCTGGGGGCATTTAACCGTCAGGATGCTGAGGTGGACAGTGATATCCAGAAAATTCTCCAGCGCTTCCCGCGTTTATTTGAACGGCGCAACCAAAAAGCGGGGCTGTTATCAGGTGGAGAACAACAAATGCTGGCCATCGGTCGGGGCTTGATGGCCCGACCTAAATTGTTGTTGCTGGATGAACCGTCTCTTGGTCTAGCACCGAAACTGGTCACTGATTTGTTTACCACACTGGCAGAGCTACGGGATGAGGGGCTTACCATTTTGTTGGTGGATCAGATGGCCAGCCTGGCCTTGGCAGTGGCTGATCGGGCCTATCTACTGGAAACTGGGCAGGTTGTGCAATCGGGTACCGGCAACGAGATGCAACAAGATAGCCAGGTGATAAAAGCGTATTTAGGGGTTTAGAGCAGGTAGGGGCATCCCCTTGTGGGTGCCCTGGATACCTTACGCCATGGTCCGATTGTCGATCAAACTCTGAATGGCTCTGATTTTTCGTCAAAGTGTAGAGGCAAGACACTTTCAATATTTTCAGTTGGGTGGGGCACGGTGTAATGGGACGTAACTTTCCCATTATTAGGGCAGGCGTTAGCAGCTTTTATCCCCGCCTCCATGGCTCTGTTGACTTCAGCCACACGTCCTCGAACCGTTACAAACTGACGTCCGCTATCGGCCTGATTAATCCCTAAAAGGGAGACATTACCTGCTTTAACCATGGCATCCGCCGCTGCCAGCGAAGCCGGATATCCGTGGGTTTCGATTACACCGATAGAGTAAAGCATAGGGAAGTGGGTTCGATTGTGAAGCTGCCCTTCTTAATATACCTGAGACCCGACACCCGACACTCAACCCTTGACACTTGATACCCGCGACCCGAGACCTATTTTAGGGTGGTGGAATTGGGTTTACGGTTTAAGTCGATGCGGTCTACGACGTTGGACCGAGCCGATCTCGATAAGGGGGCGGAACCGGATAATGCTTACTATGTTCAGAATCAGCCTAAGATTGCTGGTAAGACGGTTGATCTGAAAACTGATCCGCAACCGGCTATTGTGGTGGAGGTGAATATTACGCATACAGATATTGATAAGAATCGTCTGTATGCGAGGCTGGGGATGCCGGAGTTTTGGCGGTTTGGTGGTGATGTCTGGCGGGTTTATTGTCTGGTGGGTGATGCGTATGAGGACTGAAACGAGTCCGACGTTTAGCCTTGTAAAGAAAGAGGATCTCTATCATTTTTTAGAAGAGGCTCAGCAGGATGAGGTTGAAGCAGAAGTTAATTTAAGAAGCTGGACACGAGACTTTATAAGTGAAGGTGGGCAAGCGTAGAGGTTGATAGAGCATAAAGATTATCGAGGGGAACCTGCACACCCTACGACCTGGCTAAAACACTCAAAATAGTTAGAGCATTTGCCTCACTAACTAGATTTTGTTTACCCAAAAAGATTTTCGTCTTCAACAAAAGGCAGGAATAAACTTTCTTCTATACTAATACGTGTTTGCTGACTGACTCCGCCTTCAATTCTAATCAATTTAACCAGGAAATTGTTAGCAGAACAGTAACCATCTAATCTTCTTCTCTTTTCTAGAGAAAAATCCCAGTTGTGGCCTATATTATGATATTCAATCATCACTTTTCGAAAATCATTGGTCCAATTTACCCCATTGATCTTCCACCATCTTGAAAAAGACAGCCAATCACCTGAATTTGGAAGCATTGTTCGAAGTCTTTGAATATTCAAAATTGAATCAGGAACATAAGAGTAAACTTTTGCCCGACTTAATACATAATTAAGACAATAATCAAGATTGCGCGCCATTGCACGATCAGTATCACGGCTTATGTTAGAAGCATCACCAAGTGCACGTGCACGACTAAGAATGCGAGCTAACGAGCGATCAAAATTGAGATTCAGATTACTTTCAATAGATTTCTCAAGCGTATCATCAAAACTGTAAGCAAGACTGTAATCGCTGTCTAGCGCATATGCAACATCAAATCCCTGATCAAGAATAAGGTTGAGATTATGCTTTCGGGCACGAGCACGAACGTTAGCACGCATCACACTACTATCACAAGACAGATCGTATGCTAGGGAATAGTAAAAAGCACGTATTGAAGAAACCTTACATTTAGTTGTTATTGATGCTGTTTTTTGAAAAAGCCATTGTAGAAAATCTTGCAGTCTTGAATCAGACGCTATTGATTGGTCGACGGCATTTTTGAGACACCACAGGAGTCGATCTGCATGCTGCTGAGATTTCACTAGCTGGACAATTACCTCTTGCCATTGGGGACTCGAAACCTTATTAGCAAGCTCCTGAGATGGTAATGTCAACAGCCACTGAACTGCAAAATGTTCTTGAAAGGTTAGATGAGAAAAAGACCATAGTTCATCAGCTCGCTCAACTAATAATCCATGTTGAGCCTCAATAGATTTCAATACTGACAAACCTTCTCTGTGATTATTTAGCTGTAAATGGCGCGCTATTTGAGAAGAAAGCCTTTTTTGTTCAAACAAAATCGAGTTTTCATCATTAAAAGTGAAGAATTTTCGAGCGGCTATCTCAACTAGTAGTTGTTCCTTATCTTCAAGGCTCAGTTCTCGATATGTTTCAGTGCCAATTTCCCAATCACTTATCTGTTTCTGACTATTCCACCTATTTAACAATAACCTTATACCTTTCTCATAAATCTCACTTCTATTAGACGGCATTTTGCCTTCATCTAGAAATACTAAACACATAAGATTTAATAGTATTGGCGTTCCTGTCAGTTCTCTAAGAGATGGCTTGCTATAAATAGCATTCTTGAATCTGTTAAATTCCTCTTCAACTTTATTTTGGGATAACCCACTTGTTCGAAACCAGTTTTGCACAAATTTATCTACTTGTTGGATAGTAAAGTCAGCGACTTCAACCGAAGTAAAGCCATCTGGAATTACTTTAATAATTTGAGTGCGGCACGTTAGTATAAATCGATTGTCAGGAAAATCAAGTGAAATTTTACGGAGCTGCTCTTGTACATTCTGGCGAAGCTGATTGGTTGGAACTTCATCAAGGCCATCCATGAATATTATGAGCTTACTCTTTTTAAGAAGATGTTTGACATGTTTCATCAAACCATCTACTTCCTGTTGTAAATCATCAATTTCTCTATGCTTTTCTAAATCTAGTCTTTGATCCTTTAACTTTGAAATTTTATTCAAGCAATCTTCTGCTTGTTTCCAATTTGCTAAACCTAACTCTTTATCAATTGCAACTAATAAGTCCCAAGCTTCGTCCCTAATTCTGCGAAGCTCAATGAGGACAACAACTAATCCTGGTTGAAATTTTTGATTGCACCAGTCAACGGCTAACCGTTTAAGAAATGTCGTCTTGCCAGAACCTGGCTTGCCAAGTATTACTAACTTATTCTTAGCATTTGCGATTTCTAAACCTGGATTTCGTTTGAGACGCTTACCCAACGCTAATCGATCATTTTCAATATCGAAGGAATCAAGAAGACTCTGAGATGAATTAAAATACTTATTCTCTGGTTTTGCTAATAACCATACATCCACATAGAGTTGTTCAACATCAATTTCTTCTCCATTCAGCAAACGCATACGTGTATGTTGTTGCCGCACTTTTTGTTGACAGTGGTTTTGTACTCGGCGTATTAAATCTTGACTCTTTTGAGAAGAAGCTAAATCAGAGCTGGTGTTTTGTTTATCAGATGCATTGGATTCTGCCAATACATTATGCCAATCAACTGCCAAGAGTTTGCATAAGCTCACAAAATTTATGTCTCTAATATTTTTGCAAGAGCTAAACTTTTTAACTGTCGAAATTGAGAAACCACTTTCTTCAGCTAACTTATGCAAGGTCCATGACCTTTCAGTCAGAGCGCGGTCGACACATTGCTTACCTTCCTCAGAAAGTTGCATTACTTATAAGTCTTATCTCTTCTCAAATTATATTTCATGCAGCTCTAGAACAGTCCAAACTAATACCCAACTTGTACTGAATACTGAACTCGTACCTAAAGCGTACCAGGAATGCCTGAAAGTTGCACTGCTCAACCACTGAACTTATCAGTCAACTTAGAGATGATAGCAATGTCACCTCTTAAAGCCACTAACTCATGAAAAAAACTGTATTCAATGCTACTTTTAGCATCACTCTTGTGGCTGCTATTACTAGCCTGTATGTAGCGATATTGCAAAAGCCAACCACCTTGCAAAATCAGATTGGCGATATCGCTCATACAATAACCACAACTGGCATCACTGTCATGTTTAATATGCTTGAGAAAAAGCAAAACGATGCCGAAAATCGTTAATTACAGAGCTTAGCTATCTCAATTAGCTAAGCCCTATGAATTTGACGGATTACGCAAATAATTGCTTATCTAGTATACATAAGCCAAATTATCCGACTAAACTTGGTACTCTGTTAATCGACTCTGACTCGTTTGGTCAAAATTGCCATGACCTCATTGGGTCGCCCGGTGGGTAATGGCTTACTCCAATCATTGGGTTCGGCGTAGTTGAGTTTGTGCAGCAGCGTAATGGTGTTGCGCACGGCGGTCAGGGTACCAAATAACGTATGGCGAACTATCTCAAATTGGTGCTCTGGTAAAGGAGCAGGCTGCGCTTTCGACACTTCGGTGCCAGTGGACTGTTCTTGAAACATGGATTCTGATCTCCAAAACGTAGCGTTTGCGAAGGAAACCAGAACCGAATGCCTTAGCGAACCGCACGAGATGTATGCACACCGGGGATGCTAAGGCATAATAACCAGAGCCCGCAGTTGGCAGTAGCAGCTGTGGGTCAGCTGTCGGTTAGGTGGTGACGCACCTGCCGACAGTGCCAGGCATTCAGTTCTGTAGTAGAGCCGCAAAGCGGCTTGCGAGAAACTATAAATCTCTTTTAGACCCCAGTCAAGATACAGATTGTTACAACCGCTGACAGGAGTTTACTCTTCTCCAGAAAATACTGCACCCAAACAATTCAGCCATGATCACGAGAACCCATCAAATATTCTTGATGCATTGAACCAGTCTCATGGATTCGGGAGACTATACAAATTCTGACTAATCTACCCTACACAAGATTGTTGTCCATGCTGTCTACCTCCTCTACAGATAACCCCACTATTTCAGCAATATCAGCCGTATCCATCCCCGACTGTCGCAAATTCCTCACCACCTGTCGCAGCCGTGCCTCTGCCTCATCCGCCCTTTCTATACCGCTGCGCTTCCAATTCCGTGTCTGTCAGCAGCCAGTTACCCGAACCATCACACCACCGCAACCAGCCATGGTCAATCCCCTCAAACGTCCCGGTCCAAACACCCAATCCCAGCTCTAATTCCGGTATCCATAGCGCGGCTGAGTATCCTTCACCACCTGCTCCTCATACCGTGCTCCCGCCAGCCGAAAGAACCTAATCACACCCGTGTAACGGCTAAACACCACATAGCTATTACGCAAATCCTTGCCACCGTGGAATGGCAAAGGGGGCTGCTGGTCCACGGGCAACAAATTCAAGGGGAAGAACATTGGTGCGCCGGGTTGCCTGACAGAGAAACGCGGCAATTTCTCCTCGGGTGGCCAGGAGTTGCGATCTCAACTCCTGCACATCAGGATAATTCACAACCACCCGCCCAATCGCCACATCCGCAAGCGCCTGTTGGGGATACTCAGGAATCTCATCAGCATCCTGAAAGTATTGACTGAGGAGCTGCTCTGGCTCTGGTGCCGTAAAATCAGTAGCCCGTCGTAGTACCAGTAATGCTTCTAGGCGAGTAATTGAATTATTCGGGCGAAACACAAGCAACAAAACGAGCATAGGTCGATAACATGACAATCCCTGGCAGCGCAGGCTATCGAGATGCTCAAAGTTTACCGTGCTCAGCTCTTGAGCAAACGCACACTCAAAATAGCTTATTGTTGTTATCCATCACCCTACACAGCTACTAGATTTTGTTCGCAAAACTCAAAAAAGACTCGCAAACGTCCTAACAGCATTGGCATATCTCCCACACCGGTCAATAACGACTCACTCACTTCACCGTTAATGGATAATCGATAAAACTTCCAACCCTCACCGTTGGTGACAATACCATAGATATCAAACTGTCGGCCTTGCTGCTGATTAATCCACTGACATGCTTTCATCTCCACTAAACACTGAGCTGCCCCCTGCTCAAAGTCATCTTTTTTAGCTTCAATGACACAACCGTAGGGTGTTTCCAGATATGCCCGTCGTTCAGCGATCAAATAGTCAGCATTGCCACAGACGTCTTCTCCCTCAAGATACGCCCCTTTCCAAATCTTAAGCCGTGGCACATCCTCTAAACCTTCTTCGCAGATGGCATCAATCAATAAGGTTTTAGATACCTCTAGACTTTCTAAGTCAAATCGCTGCAGCCGCTCTAACCGCTGCTGAAAAAAATCACTGATTGGCAATGGCTCTGCCTCAATGGTCCAGCGCTTCAGCTCAGTAATCCCCAAGTATTTAAAGGCTTGTTTGTAGGTGAAGCTAGAAAAGCTTTTTTTTCGGCCTTGGATCGCTTGGGACATGGCTGGTATTCAGTAAGCTATCTCTATTATGGCAGTCGTTTCAGATTCAGGCTTTACTGGGGCAAAATCAATGATAATCACTGTGCTGAGATAGATGCTAAAGGCTCGAAGGACAATATTGTCCTTCGAGCCTTTAAGAAGAGAGTTAACAATTAACCAACAAGCTAATGGCTAATCTCTGACTTTTACCTAGTTAACGCGGCAATTTTCCACGATGGCCTGAGTCGCCTTTTGTACCTCAAGTGCCCAGTCTTCACCAGCTTGTAGAGCCTTTTCTGAAGTCTCTAGCGCCTGATAGAACAACTGCCAGCCAGCCTTCTCACGCTCATAGGTTTGCTGCAGTTCGCTGGGCTCTCCTTGGATAAAGTCGAGACCTTCCTGCAACTGGAAAACACCTGTATTGATAAACTCGGTGGCTTCGTCTGACTTACCGGCATTAAATAGATGCGCCACTTTGAGCGCAAATCTCAACATGGCCACTGTGATGGGGAGTCGAGACACAAAACAACCCGTAAACGGATCAATGTCGGCCTTAATGCTGTCTGTCGCTTCGGGCAGCACGTCAGCATATTTAGAGAACAACAGAATTCGGAGATAATCTCCTACCTGCTTACCCACCTTCGCCATGGCAATGGCTTCTTGGGCAAAACCCTCCTTGTCATGGCGCATGATTAAACCAGAGGCATGGGCATACCCCAAGTTCGGCTGCTGGCCACGGGCCGACAGAATGTAAGCCTGGTCTTCCGCACGACCAATAAAGCTAGGCGTAAAGGTTTGATAGCGGCGTAGGGTATCCACCAAGATACCGTTGGTACCACCGGTAACGTGAATACGCTGAATCGCCTTAGTTTCTCCATCAAAGTCAGTACCCACTTCATAGCGAGTCATCATTTCTGCCTCTGTGGATAGGGCCTGGGGTAGCTTGCTAAAGAACACATCCTCATCAGGGGCAAGACTACTCCCCGGAAAGGTAACATCTGGTGTGAATACGCCTTTGTGGATATCACGCTGATTGACTAATGCGCCAGCAATCATACCCAGCTCAATCGGCTGACCGGCAGCATCTTTGCCAGTGGCACCCCACAGCGGAGTTTTCAAATGACCAAAGGCCGTTGCCCCTGTTTGCTCCAGCAGCTCAGCCTGGGGAAAGACCTGGTCTAGGTCAATCTTAAAGGTGGCTTTGATCTCAGGATCCACCAGTGAATTCCAAAGAGCAGAAATTGCTTTTAGGAAGCTATAGTGCCGTCCGTAACGACCATCCACACCAAATACGGAGAGCATTTCCTTAGCATCAGCCCTCGGAGAAGAGTGCTCTAAGACAGGCAGCAATACCTGATCGATCAGCTTATTGGTATCTGTCTCAGTGAAGGCAAAAATATTGAGCTGATCCAACGGCTCACTAGCCGCCAGCACCTGCTTGAGATAGCTCTTACCCAACGTTTGCAAGCGCTCATGGGTTACCGACACCGACAGCACACAGTTCACCTTGTCAGTACTGCCGGATTGTTGATTCTCAAACTCGACGGCATGATTCAGGTGCTGGAGGCCATAGAGGATTTCGTTGCTCTCCGCTGCCACACCGATGGGAATGGGGTGGTCATACCAGTAAAGCTGAGGATCGTCCGCAGCATCTGCCAGCTCAGCTTGGAAGTCTGCATCAAATCCAGATAGATCCGCTGAGCCCAAAGGCATCGTCAACAGAGCGTTTGACGTAAATAAAACTTGCTTAGCAGGGTTCTCGATTGGGTTGGAGTTGAGCTGGTCAATGGCAACCGTACGCTTTTCACGTAATGCCGTCACGCGCTCAGCTTCCTGCCCCCAAATGCCAGTACCTTCGGGAAATAATACGGACCACAGGGCATTGGCTACCGCTACCTCATCGCCAGCAGCACCTTCGAGTGTCGCGGCCATCTGCTCTAACTTGGCTTTTAGTTCAGCATCTTGCTCGCAGACTTGCTCGAGTTCTTGGGAAATTAGCTGGGCACTTTGGGCATAAAACTTAGCGGCTTTGCCCCAATCGGGTGATGTGGATAGTTTATCTAAATAGGTTTGAGCTTCAGTAAAGCTGGGGTGCGCTTCCCCAGCCAAAATAATAAGGAATGCCGCATTAAGGCTTTGCAATAACGATGTTGCATCTTGGTCATCAGCTGCACCAGTTAGCTCTAGAGGCAAAATCGCTGCCGTCTCAGAAGACTGGGTTAGAAAACTCAGAATAGGATTGAGGGCTGTCATAAGTTTAGAAAAAACGTCTAGGGACAACTCAGATGTTTAGCCGTTGCTGAGCGTCAGAAACGGCCATTTTGGGATGCACCCCTATAGTTTTATGCCAATCTGCCCTTCAGTATGGTGATGCGGACTTCAAATTAAGTCGAAGTTCTGCTGAAGTTTTTTTCTGCAGCTAAAAACTCATGACTTTAACAGGATTTCATGACGATCCGACGTGGATCGTGGTTTATCTAGTTCCCACTGTCCATTGACACTTTATTCGCAGCGATCGCAAATCCCATACACCGTCACTTTATCCGCAGCGATCGCAAACTCCATGCACCGTCACTTCATAGCTATCGACGGTGAGTCCAGGCCGTAGCTGCGCCGTATCCAAACATTGAAATTGCTCCCAAGGAATATCCTCAATCGCACCACACACTTTGCAGCGAAAATGATGGTGCTGCTCCACATTGGCATCATAGCGACACACGCCTTCCTCCAGGAGCACCTCGCGTACCAGCCCCACATCGCGCAACGCCTGTAGAGAGCTGTAGATCGTCGCCTGAGACGATCTGGGGACATCCTTATTTACATCGCCAAGAATTTGCTCAGCCGTCGGATGGTCAGTACGCGTAAGCAGGTTGGAATAGACCGCAAAGCGTTGAGGCGTAACTCGCAGCTGCTTTGATTTAAGTAGCTTGACAATTTTTTCTGTCTGCTGAGACATCACCAAGGAACCGATATTTATTCAATGCAACTACAACCAAGGGCATTCAGGGATACAAGTAGCACGTACTTCTGAAGCCTATAGTGCAAGCATAACACTAGTATATTAGCATTCACATTATATATGACCCATTTAAATCTCAGAATAATTCTGAAATGTTGATATTTTTTCAAATAAGAACTATTCTGATTTAGTAAGCAACCACCCATGTGAAATCTGCCGTGTGTTCAATGCGAACTGGCACTCACCAGCGGTATGGTTTTACTGACTGATCCACCTACAACTACAGGAAATTATCATGGCTGTTATCGAAAAAGTACCCAGCGTTGTTTTCAAAACTCGTGTCCGTGATGAGTCCGTTGAAGGTCCCAACCCCTATCGTTGGCAAGATACAACAACTGAAGACATTTTTACTGGAAAGAAAATCGTTCTGTTCTCTCTTCCTGGTGCATTTACTCCCACCTGCTCTTCTAACCACTTACCCCGCTACGAAGAGCTTTTCGATGAAATGAAGGCTCTGGGCGTAGACGAAGTTTACTGCCTATCTGTGAATGATGCATTTGTTATGTTCCAGTGGGGCAAACAGCAGGGTGCACAGAACGTGAAGCTGCTACCCGATGGCAACGGCGAATTTAGTCGCAAAATGGGGATGCTGGTGGACAAGTCTAACCTAGGCTTTGGCATGCGTTCCTGGCGCTATTCCATGGTGGTCAACGACATGACCATCGAGAAAATGTTTGTTGAGCCTGACTTTGGCGACAACTGCCCCACTGACCCCTTTGAGGTTTCTGACGCAGACACTATGCTGGCTTACCTCAAGGGCACTGAGGCTCCTGGTGTTTCTCAGCCTCGTAAAGAGTTTGTTGGCTAGGGTCAACTCAGACTCGACACTTAGGAATGAGGATTCAATTAGGTTCTATCTTTTGCCGTACAGGCGTTCCATGGAACGCCTCTGCAGACAACATGTTTGAATCTGATAAAATCCTGATCCCATTGTGTAGGTCGAATTCACTTAGGGCAAAGAAGGTATTAAATGTAACCTTCTTTGCCTTCTATATCTCTAATAACTCAAGGGCTTGCTGTTGCTTGAGAACAGATTTCTTTGAGTAATTATGATTTTCTGGCTGTAAGATTACCCTTAAGTCATGTCGAAAAGTCATTAATAACCACTCATCCCGACTATCGACACCTGCACAGGACAGGTGAGCAACCAATGAAATTATCGAGTGCAAATATTGAAAATCATCTAGATACCGTATATGACGCCATTGTTGTCGGCGGTGGCATGGGCGGTCTATCAGCGGCTATTTACTTAGCCCGCTATGGTCTGAAATGTCTGATTATCGAAAAAGGTAGGGGTCGGTCCCTGTGGATGCAGGAAACTCGCAACTATCTGGGGTTAGATCCGAGCACGCCAGGGCGTAACATTATCAGCCATGGTGCTAAGCAAGCGCTCGAATGGGGGGCCGATCACCTCCGGGCCTTTGTCGAAGATGTTACCGATGAAGGGGACACCTTGGCCGTCAAGGTTAAGATCGGGAAGCAAAATAGCAAGTACTATACTTTGCGCAGTAAATACTTGATTGCAGCTTCCGGTGTGATCGATGTATTGCCCGAGTTAGAGGACATGCAAAATGTTTATGATTATGCAGGCTATACGCTTCATGTCTGCATGATTTGTGATGGTTTTGATATGTGGGACCAAAAAGCTGTCCTCATGGTTAGCCGTGAGGCTCAGATCAATGCAGCCTTTGTTTTGAACTGGTTTACTCCTTATATCTCTGTTTTAACCAACGGATTCTCCCCTGGTGAGGCCATGAAGCAAAAGCTGGCAGACCATGGTTATCCTCTATATGAGGCTCCCATTGCGAAAATTTTGGGAGAGAACCATAAGATGAGCGGTGTTGAGCTCGTCGATGGCACCATTGTTGAGGCCACCACTGGTCTGATCAATATGGGGTCTATCTACCATAATCACTACCTTAAGGGGATTGAAGGTCTCACCTGGGATGGGGAGAATCTGATGACAAATAATATGGCTCAAACAACCCATGAGCGTATTTTTGCGATCGGTGATCTCAAGCAAGGGCTCAATCAGGTCTCTGTCGCTGTGGCTGATGGTACTTTAGCGGCTACTCAAATCTGGCGCTATATCCGACGTGCTAGCACTCCGCGTAAGTGGGAAGAAAATCTGACGTCTGTTGAACCAGCGGCGATCGCATGAGCTAGGAGATAGGGCCATCAAGTGCTAAGCTTCTGAATCGGTCTATGCTAACAATGGCAACTGCTCTAATTTATTAGGACAGTTGCTTGCCCATTGAGCTGATAACAATAGGCTAGTGGTGATCACGAATGTGTCATTCACTGGGCAGAGACTAAAGGAGACCTGTTTACCTATTCGCTTATGCCGTGGATCCGTATTGCTAGTGGTGGAGTTGCGATCGCAATTGCCCTCCTTATGATCATCTTAGGAGGATGGTATTTCACTATTGGATTCGGCATCATCGTCTACCTGGGTCAGCTGGAAGTTTTTGCCCTGACCAAAGCCAAGGGCATCAATGCAGCAGTTAAAACCACTCTGATTGTCAGTCAGGTGCTGTTGATCTCCGCCCACATTGCTCCCCCACTCAGCGAGGCTATCCTCTCCCTGGCGGGTACCTGCATCTGTTTTTACGTATTGTTTCAGCCCAAGTTTGCCACCATCGCTGACGTTGCAGCGTCTATTCTAGGTTTATTTTATGGTGGGTTTCTACCCAGCTACTGGATTCGTCTGCGGGACTGGGAGAGCGACATCGCCAACCTACCCCTGGGCGGCTACTGGCCCACGGAGTGGAATTTAGAAAGCCTTCCCATTGGGCTCATTCATACCCTGTTGGCCTTTTCCTGTATCTGGGCAGCTGATATCGGAGCCTATGCAGCTGGCCGCACCTTTGGCCGTACTCCCTTAACCAACATCAGTCCTAAAAAGACCGTTGAAGGAGCCCTCTGTGGCATTGGCGGCAGTTTATTGGTGGGCTGTACGGGTGCCTGGCTGATGCAATGGCCCCTGTGGTGGATTACAGGATCGGCTTTTGGCACCATGATTGGGGTGGCCAGTCTGCTGGGAGATCTCACCGAATCCCTGATGAAGCGCGATGCTGGCGTTAAAGATTCAGGTACTCTAATTCCTGGCCACGGCGGCATTTTAGACCGTACCGATAGCTACATTTTTACCGCACCGCTGGTGTTTTACTTCATCACCATGCTGTTACCCAGCCTACCGGGTATTTGGCCAGGGAATTAGGACTGTGCCTAAGGCTGCACCATAATTTTGCATTGGCAGGTGAGCTGATCATCCTGGACCTGTAGGGATTGCAAATCGGTTTGTTCACCCAGGTTCCAACAAAAATTGCTAAGGGCCGCACTGGGCACAGACTCGCCGGAAGCCAAACACCACTCAGCCGTAACCAGCCGCAGAATGTGCCCCTGGTCCACAGCTATCGCTCCCCTTAAACCAACTTCCGATTGACCATTACGTACTAAATGCAACCCTAAATCGGTCCCTAAGGTTTGGATTTTTGACTGGTATTGAGACAGAGTTGGATCCTTTAGCACTGCCACCTCAGAACCATAGTGAGTGGCCACTTCCGCCGCCACTGCCGCTTTAGCTAGCAAGGTTTGCCAAAAGTCTAAAAGGCCAGCCGCCAAAATAGACTCTGTTGATGAAGCCTCCAGCGCATCGCCATCAAAGGCCACATGTCCGGCAATGGGAAATGGCTGTTTTAGCCGTAGGGGTTTACCTCGCAAAACTTGACCAATATTGATGTTGATATCGCTGGCATGCACGGTGACATCCGTAATTTGCACGCCCTGATACACGGCCTGCTGAGCTGATAGGGCAATGCCAGGAATGTGCCCGGATAATACCTGACGGTCCGTCGCTTGAATCTCAAACTTTAATTCTCCAATCTCATCCAGTTGGGTCTGTAGCCAAAATTTCACGGCCACAGGCAGCACACGACTGATTAGACGACTGCCTTGGGATGCTGACGGAGATGATGCCATTGGGAGTAACTCAAATTGCCAGCTCCAATCATTGCATATCTATTGAGGGCATATCTATTGAGGGTAGAGAGGGTTGCGATCGCAACCCCACAGTCAAGCTAAGGTTTCAGACCAACGATCCCCAAGTCAAACTTTCATGACTTAAAGTTCATCTCAAATCACTTAACGGGATCAAAAAGTCAAGAAATCATGACAAAATAATTACTGAAACAGTTGAAATCTCGATGGCATAGGGTTTTTGTGGGGATCATCTTGGTTGATCCCCATAGACTTTACTGGCATTATGAGTCCCATGGCGATCCCCAGCGGGTGATTGGCTGTTGTTCTGGAGTGCTGGTAAAAGGTATGGCTATGGGTAACGGGTCAAAGGTTTCATTAGAAGAAATGACATTGCGGCAGCTACGTCTGGTAGCTAGCGAATATGAGGTATCTCGCTACAGCCGTATGCGTAAGGTTGAATTAGTTGAAGCTATTCGTTCAGCCCAGGCTGCTCGGGGTGAAGCCCCCGTAGCTGCTTCACCCGCAGCTACTGCACCCGTGACAGCTGTAGCTACAGCTGAGGTCAAGACAGCTGAATCTGAGCTGACAATGGAAGAGTTAGCCACAGTGGATGACGGGTTTGGTGATTTGCCCGGTGGCTATGGCGAAAGCCGCATTGTGTTAATGCCTCGCGATCCTCAGTGGGCCTATGCTTACTGGGATGTACCTGGGCCTCATAAAGAAGAAATGCGTCGTCAGGGCGGTGTGCGTCTGGCTATTCGTTTCTACGACGTTACCGATATTGATATTGATACTGTTGCCCCCCACAGTCTGCAGCAGTATGAATGTGATGAGATGGCACGGGAGTGGTTCTTACCTATTCCTGTTAGCGATCGCGACTACATTGCTGAGATTGGCTACGTTGCCGCCGATGGTCGCTGGCTGATGATGGCCCGGTCTACCCCCGTTCACATCCCTCCTGTCTATCCTTCTGACTGGGTTGAAGATCACTTTGTCACTGTCAACTTCAGTGACGATCTGCGCGGCAAGACCGTGATGAACCTGGTCCCCCCCAGCAAGAAAGCCGCCGCTGCCGCCGTCGATGCCGAAGGCAACCCCATCTACGACGATATCTTTGCCAAGGCACAGTCCATGGAAGCTCAGCGCATTGCTGGCTCCCTGTTTGGCTCTATGCATCAGGTACCTGAGCAGGCCATTAGCTCCTTTGTCTTCCCCTCTGGCGTTGGCATGTGGGCACTGCCAACAGCTTCTGGCATCAACATGTCGGGTGTTGGCTTCTCCGCTTCCGCTCCCCCGATCCGTCCTCGCAAGTTCTGGTTAATTGCCGATGCTGAGCTGATTGTTTACGGTGCCACTGAACCTGATGCCACCGTTACTATCGGCAGTCGCAAGATTGACCTGAAGCCTGATGGCACCTTCCGCTTCCAGATGTCCTTCCAGGATGGCCTCATCGACTACCCAATCAAGGCGGTCGCCGCTGATGGTGAGCAAACTCGCTCCATCCAAATGAAGTTCACCCGTGAAACACCTGAGCGCAACACCAATACCAAGGATGAAGCCGTAGAAGAGTGGTTCGCGTTTTAGGGTGCTTTAGACAAACTGTCCAAAGCAAAGTCAACTGCTTCATAACGTCAAGTTAGCTTGGGAGGTGTAGTTTCTACACCTCCTTTTTTGATCATCAGATTCGGGGACTCTCCATAGCTCAATGACTGGGGCTGCGCTATGGTGCTATGAGTTCAGTGCCATACCCTCCTTAATGACTCCCGCAGACATCACCACCCTTCTCAAAACTCGCTTTAGCGATACTTGTACTATCAATCCGCCTGATGCCTGGCAGATCGAAACACCTGAACTAAATCTTCTAGTGCTGCTCTCCAGCGATCAAACCTGGTTGCGCATCCTGATACCCATCGTGCCCATGGCAGAAGCACAGCCATTTTTTGGGGAAATCATGGAGGCTAACTTTGATCAAACCAGAATGGCTCGTTATGCTATCCATGAAAATGCACTGTGGGCCGTATTTCAGCACGATTTAGCCAGCCTGACAACAGCACACTTCTCAGCCGCTGTTGATCAGCTCTTAGGGATGAAACAAGCTGGGATAGAACCCTTTTTTAACAACCTGATTGAGACGCGCGTACGCCAGATTATTCAAGCCGCCAAATTACAAGGACAATCCTTGGAAGCAACCATGCAAACCATCAACCGCTTCTATGCTGAAGGCATGATGGGAGATATGCAAGATCAAGGCTATGGCGATCGCGCCCTAGCAGCATGGCAACGTCAACTGGAAAGACTATGGCCCGAAGTTAATCCTCCGGAGGTAGCCGACAATGGATAACCCTCTTTCAGAATCAGCTACATTAGCAGTGATTCAACAGGTCAAAGCAGACTATACCCGCTTTCCTAAAGCGCAGAGCTATCACATCTATGCCCAAGATGTCTATTTCAAAGATCCGATGAATGAGTTTCGGGGTGTCGAGCGCTACCAACGCATGATTGGATTTATTGAACAGTGGTTCCATGATATTGATCTGAAACTGCATGGGATAGAACAACCCCAAACTGATAGGTTTATTACCCGTTGGACCCTGCAATTTACCGCCCCCACCCCCTGGCAACCAAGAATCTCTATCCCTGGCTGGAGCGAACTACAGCTTAATCAGGCAGGTTTGATCTGTTCTCATATTGACTATTGGAACTGCTCACGGTGGAGCGTATTAAAGCAGGTATTTAGTCCTTAGTCTGTTCTTAATATCAAGCTTCTTCACTGGTTGACAGGTGATTCTTTTAGGGTGCTGGATGATGAATATGCTTAATTCAACGGAACGTTTTTCAAACCGGGTAACAGACTATGTCAAATATCGGCCTGATTATCCGTCATCCTTGATGGCATATTTGACTGAATGCTGTAGATTACGTTCAAATCAGATAGTTGCTGATATCGGCTCTGGGACAGGCTTGTTAACACAGCTGTTTCTCAAACAGGGCAATCCGGTGTACGGAGTGGAACCTAACGCCAATATGCGGGCAGCGGCAGAAGAGTTTTTGCAAATGCACCCACACTTTCAGAGTGTTGTCGGCCAGGCAGAAGCCACTCAGCTTGGGCCCAATTCAGTGGACTGGATTGTTGCAGGTCAGGCATTTCATTGGTTTAATCAACAGGCTGCACACCAGGAATTTAACCGTATTTTGAAGCCCGATGGCTGGATAGCATTGATTTGGAATAGTCGGCTGATGAGCGATCCATTTCAACAAGCTTATGAAGAGTTTTTGCTTACCCATGCCCCTGATTATTCTGTTGTCAGCCAGCGACGACCATCGGCAGAGACGTTAGCTGAGTTTTTTGCTCCAGCTAAGATGCAGACTGCCACGTTTGCACACCAGCAGGTGTTTGATTTTGAGGGGCTGCAGGGTCGATTACTATCGTGCTCCTACGCACCCACAAAAGAGGCAGAAAATTATGGGGAGATGATGGAGGCGTTGCGATCGCTATTCAACCAATACAGCCATCAGAACCAACTATTTTTTCGCTACACCACCTATGTCTATTATGCTCAACCAAAAGGAGCGAGACAGAATTGAACCTGCCTCGCTCCTATGGCTTAAAGATTATGTTGTGAGAGCTGGTTTAGGACGCAAACCGAATCTTCAAATAGTCATCTTCCATCTTGGCACCAGCAGGCTGTAATGCAGCCAGCGCTTGAGGCAACACCAAATTACGACGATGGTTACCAATGCGAATATTCAGTTCATCCGCACTCTTACTAAGTTCAATCTGACTCTTCGGAATCCCCGGCAGATAAACCTCCAGACTGTAATTATCTTCTTCTTGCACCACCCGTAACGTAGTCTCTTTGTAATACACTTGGGTCGGATCTTCATCGCCATAAATCGTTTCCTTAAGGTGCTCTAGGGCCTCAATTCCACACATCTCTTCCGAGAAGAGCGGCACCTCTTTTACCGGCAAGGGACGAAAGTCATCATGAATCTCCTGGCGGTAGACCTGCTGATTCTCTTTCCAACGCTTAAAGAACGGATCGGTTACCGTGTCAGGAATAATCCGATTGGCTACCACCATGTCAGTACCCACATTGTAAAGACTGAGATACGCATGGGCCCGAAGAGATTCTTTGATCACCATTTTTTCAGGGTTGGTCACCAAGCGTACCGATGTCGTTGCTGTGTCGGTCAGCACCTTCTCCAACTCAACTAGCTGCTCATAAAACTCATAGGGCGCATCCATCACCTCATTTGTGGGTAACGAAAAACCAGCAACCGGCCTAAACAAAGGCTCCACAATCGGTCGCAGGGCAGCAGAAACAGCCTGAAACGGTTTATAAAGCTTACGCATATACCAGCCTGCAACTTCCGGCAGACTCAACAACCGCAACGCGGTGCCAGTGGGGGCCGAGTCGATGATCAGCACATCATACTCAGCCTCATCATGATGCCGCTTCATCCGCACCAGACTAAAGATTTCATCCATCCCCGGCAAAATCGCCAGCTCTTCCGCTTCCACCCCTTCCAGACCGCGCGCCTGCAGCACCTGGGTGATATAGCGTTTCACCGCCCCCCAATTACCTTCCAATTCGCGCAGAGCATCCAATTCAGCCCCCCACAAATTAGGCTTCACTTCACGGGGCGTGTGCTCCAGTTCCATATCAAAGCTGTCTGCCAACGAGTGAGCTGGATCGGTACTCAGCACCAACGTTTTATAGCCAAGTTCAGCACAGCGTAGCCCTGTCGCCGCTGCTACCGACGTTTTACCAACGCCGCCCTTTCCAGTCATCAGGAGTACGCGCATACACACCTTAGAAACGTTTACATTGTTTTACTTTAACGATTTTTCGACCATTGCGGCAGATCTCATTGCAGGACAGCTCAAAATCCCGCAAATGTTCAAGGAAGCCATCAAGCCTGGTCAGCCAACAATCTCTTCTATATAGACATTACCTAGCGCCCGATAGCAGAAATTTGGCAGCTATTTCATCCACCCATCCCCATTGGATAGTGAGCCAACTTACGCCACAGCATACTAGACCCATGCCTAATCCAACAGCCAATCAATACCACCCGTTAGCTTTCTCCGATTTAGGGAATTCTGAAAACGATGGCAATATCCGAGTGTTGACAGACACAGCCAACACCTAAGCCGCCAAAACCATTGAATTGAAACACATAGCTCCCCCTAGCCGTCCTCTACTTAGAGGAAAAGTTGTCATGTTGAAACATCTGCTTAGCTCTGCCCTAGTAGTCGCTAGCATTACCCCAGCCGTCAGCGCAGCTGACTGTGTCTATCGCTGCGGGTCTAATGAAATTCAATTTGCCCCTGGTCAGAGCGTAACACTAGAAGTCATCAACCGCACAGGTGGACGGGTAAGCCTCGAACGAGTTTTAGACTTTGAACCCTATGGCATGTGGCCCGAGCAGATGATCACCATTGATGCCCAAGTAGGTGTAGGAGATTTATCAGTCGTCTTTTGGGAAGCTGCCCAGCGTCCCATTGAAGTACGACTGCACCGTCCAGAACGAGATACCCTCCAAATCGAGCTACTACCCAGCGGTGCCGTTAACGATAGCGCAGTACACATTGTTAACGATGGCCGCGTGATGATTTATTAAACGATATAGTACATTTGTTGTAGCTACTGAATTAGAATCTGGTAGCTCCCATCTGTCTACATCGTGAGCTGTCATGGCCATCATTTCCTCCAAGCAGCCGGACCCCCAGCAACCAGACGACGAGCCCCAAAAACCGAAACAAAAACCTAAACAGAAGCCTGAACCTCAGACTACACCGAGCCAAAAGAACCAGCTATTGGAGACGGCAGCCCGCCCTGATGAAGTTAGCCGCAATGAAGACGGCATTCGACCCCAAAGTCTCGACGACTACATCGGCCAAAAAGCCCTGAAAGAAGTATTGCAGATTGCCATTCAAGCAGCACAGTCCCGGAATGAACCATTGGACCATTTGCTGCTCTATGGTCCACCCGGTCTTGGCAAAACCACTATGGCGCTAATTTTAGCCCAGGAAATGAAGGTGGATTGCAAAATTACCACTGCACCTGCTCTAGAACGGCCTCGCGATATTGCCGGTCTGCTGGTTAACGCCAAAGCCGGAGACATCTTATTTATTGACGAAATTCATCGGCTGTCACGGGTAACCGAGGAAATCTTGTATCCAGCGATGGAAGATGCCCGGCTGGATATCACCATCGGTAAAGGCCAAAGTGCCAGAACTCGCAGTATTCCACTTCAACCCTTTACTCTGGTAGGAGCCACTACCAAAGTCGGCGCACTAACATCACCGCTGCGGGACCGATTTGGTCTGATCCAGCGACTGCGCTTCTATGAGCTAGACGAGCTGACTAGCATTATTTTACGTACAGCGACGGTACTCAAAACCGAGATTAAAGAACCAGGAGCAATGGAAATTGCCCGTCGGGCACGGGGTACACCGCGAATTGCCAACCGGTTACTTAAGCGCGTGCGGGACTATGTGCAGGTCAAAGCTTCGGGGCCAATCACCGAGCAAATTGCCGGGGAAGCGTTAGAGCTATTTAATGTGGACCCCTGCGGTCTTGATTGGACCGATCGTCGTCTGCTCTCCGTAATGATCGAAAACTTTAACGGTGGCCCAGTTGGGCTAGACACCATGGCGGCGGCAACTGGTGAAGATGCTCAGACAATTGAGGAAGTCTACGAGCCTTATCTGTTGCAGATTGGCTATTTGCAACGCACGCCTCGGGGACGGATTGCCACACCTGCCGCTTGGCGACATTTAGGGTATGAAATGCCTGAAAAGCCAACACTAGTAACACTGTCAAGCATAAATGACGATAATGATCAGCTCTCACTGATGTAATACTGAAAGGCTCAAAAAAGCAAAGTGCTTCTTATAAAATCATCGAACACCTTCACAGTCATACGTGATGACACCGAATGAAATTCAAAACACGGAACTGCGTCTGGGGTATATCTTTACCAACAAAGATTTGTTGATTCAATCACTAACTCGTACCGCTGCAGCCAACGAGCAGCGTCAAAGTGGTCAAATTTGTGAGGATCAAGAAATTCTTTGCACACTCGGCGATGCAGTATTAAAACTAGTGCTAGTTGATTTATTAATGAAACACGGATACACAACACCAGGAGACATTACTCAACACAAAGAAAAACTCGAAAAAGGTACAAGCCTAGGACCTATGCTGAGAGAGATAGGTATTGCACCGATTGTTGGTAGAGGTGAGCAAAAACTGGGTATTCAGGATAAGTCTGATGCACTAGCAGAAACTTTTGAGGCCATTATTGGAGCAATTTATCAAGATGGCGGCTATGGCATCATCAAAAAGTTAGTAGCTAAATGGTTCAGACCAAAAATTGAAGCACTTCAATCTGACAATACGTAATCAGCCCCTGATACCGCTTTGCCTGACGGTTACCTGATAAGATCGGCAGGTTATAAATTGTGAAGCGATCTTGGGTGTAGAACTTCGTAGCTACGTATATATTGACAACTTGCAACCTCAACACGCTGCCTATATGGGCAGCGTTTCCATTGGCTTTTTGCCACTGCCGGGCGATGCTTCTTTGTGGGTTGAAATTTCCCCTGGTATCGAGATTAATCGCATTACTGATGTGGCCTTAAAGTCAGCTGTAGTCACGCCTGGCGTACAGATTGTAGAGCGTCTGTATGGTTTGTTAGAAATTCACTCCGGTAGCCAAGGCGAAGTTAAGGCGGCAGGACAGGCGATTTTAGATGTGCTAGGGGTGAAAATGCGCGATCGCATTAAACCTCGTATGGTGTCCAGTCAGGTGATTCGTAACCTGGACCCGCATCACGTGCAGCTCATTAACCGCACCCGTCGCGGCAATATGATCCTGGCTGGGCAAACCCTATACGTGATGGAAGTCGAACCCGCAGCCTATGCCTCTTTAGCCGCGAATGAAGCGGAAAAAGCGGCGCAGATTAATATTTTGCAGATTTCATCCATTGGTAGCTTTGGCCGACTGTACCTGGGCGGGGCAGAACGGGATATTTTGGCCGCAGCGCGAGCGGTTGAATCCTGTTTGGAAAATGTACCGGGGCGCGATCTCAATACCCTTAAACTCGAATAAACCCACTTTGACCTATGAGTTGTCATGATCAGGTCTCACAGTGATGATGATTTTTCCTTTGGTGTGCTCTTCCCCAAAAGATTGCAGAGCTTCTGAGGTTGCTCCTAATGGATACCATCTATCAATCACGGGGACAACTTTGCCAGATGCCAGCAGCTCGCTAATCACAGACAGATCCTTTTCCTCTATTTGTGTGATTCCCATAAATGAGAGTTGCTTACGTCCAAATTTCGACAACATTGGTCCCACAAGCAATGCCTGAAGAATTTGAGCCAGTTCTCCTCCAGCCGCGACATAGATACCTGTAGAACCCAAGACCCTCCGGTAATCAAAAATCGAGTTATAGCCATTTGCCGCAAAAATCAAATCATACTGCTGCCCGTTGGCAGTCAGATCTTCTCGCGTATAGTCGATAAGGTGGTCTGCACCAATTGAGCGGGCGGTATCCATATTTCGAGGGCTACATACAGCCGTTACAATTGTCCCGAAGGATTTTGCTATCTGAACAGCAAATGTCCCCACACCACCAGAGGCCCCATTGATGAGAACCTTTTGCCCTGGCTGGATGCGGTCTTTAAGCGCTTGCAGCGCTGTCAGGGCCGCGACAGGTGTGGCGGCAGCGGCCTCAAATGACACGTTAGCCGGTTTTAGCACCAACTCGTGTTCATCAGCACATGCATATTCTGCAAATGAACCTTGGGCGATTCCGAAGACTTTATCCCCTGGCTGAAACTTTGTGACGTTATTGCCGACAGCCTCAACCCGACCGGCTACGTCTAGGCCCAGTGATGTCTCTTTGGGTTTGAAAAGTTCACCATTCATTAAACGGATTCCCATGGCTCCTCTTAATCGATGCCAATCCAGGGCGTTAACAGATGCCGCATAAACCTTGACTAAAACCTGATTATCACTGGGTACGGGTTTCTCGATTTCTATAAGTTCAATGGCATCGGGGGAGCCATATTGTGTGTATACAATCTTTTTCATCTCGCTCCCCTTTCTTTTTTGAATGTTCCATACTCAACTGCGATCTGTTCTTGCATTTTCTGGTTATTAGTTTCGGTTGACATGACTCCATTCCTGCTGCTTGTGTTTATCATCCACACAAGCAGCTTATGGGCAAGACAGGATAAGCGTCATACCACTCAGGTATTAGTCGAGGAGTAATTGCCAGGGAAATGAGGTGATAGGAAACCTAATAACTACGTTGAGGACAAAACCCCCAAAACACGGGCTTTCGCAACGGCATCTGCCCGGTGATGAGCATCGAGTTTGCCGTAAATATTTCGAGTATGGACTTTCACGGTATTCACCGAAAGGAATAGTGTGGTCGCAATTTCCTGATTAGTCTGACCATCGGCTATGAGGTGGAGCACTTCGATTTCTCGCTTGCTTAATGGTTCGAGCAATCCGGCTGTTTGAGATTGTTTTTTGGATGTTTTTTTGTGTTCCAATTCGTTCAGAGGAAAGGCAGCTAACACACGCTGGACATAGTTAGGTGATATGTTGCGAGCAAGGACCTCATAGAGTAAACGCGCCATGGGCTGGCCTTCATTTATAAAAATACGGAGATACCCCTCAGTTTCTGCCAGGGTAAAGGCACGTTCCAAAAACTGAACAGCGGAGGAGATATTGTTGTGTGCTTCATTTATAATTGCTTGCAGGATGAGGATCTCAATCATGCTGCCTGACCTGCTTCCCGCTTCTGCCGCTGAGTATAGTTGTGTCAGCAGTGCGATCGCTTTTTGAAAAGTCTCCTCTGTCTGGTCACGTCTATACTGAGCGATAAGTACTCTGGCAAAGGTGATGTACTCGAATTCTTGCAAATAGCTGAGTTCGTCATCAATGGACAGACCTTGCTCACGTACCCAGCCGAGGGCTGCTGCCAGTCTGCCTTGTCGGAGCCATACCCGCGTCTTCAATGCAGCAACAGGATATACATTAGGAACAGGACTTCTATGGTAGATCTGTTCCGCCTCATCGAGTAACGTGAGAGCATCATTCAGCTCTCCCTGCTCTACATTTAATTGAGCCTGAACAAGATATAGGCCATAGGGCCATTCTGGTAATGCGGCTGGTTTTCCGAGTGCCTCGCATTGCTGCAGGTGATGTTGAGCCGCTTCTTCGTTGCCCTGTTCATGATACAGCTGGCTCAACCCGAGATGTAAGTCAGTTGTGCCCACCGGCTCGCCTTGTGCTATCGCAAAGAGTAAAGCCTCTTTATAAATATTGACGGCGTCCAAAAGACGCCCCTGGGCAATCTTTATGCCGGCCAGTGTATAGGCCCCACTGATGGCGAAAAGTATATGCCCTGTCGACCGCAAGCGTGCGATCGCATCGGACATATACTGAATAGCCGTCGCCAACTCTCCATTTCGCCAATAAGCCAGACCTAGCAGAGAGCTTGCCAGGCCAGCGATATAGTGATTCGTCTCAGAGAGAAGGTTGAGGGTTTGCCGGGCATGTTTAATAGTGGCAGCATTATCGCCAAGTGCCTGAGCATGAAACGCCCAAGCAAGACCTAATAACCCTTGTTGCGAACGGAGTATTTTCTCATTCTGATGGCTGAAAGCAGCCTTAAGAGAATCGCTAGTGTGGACTGCTAAGAAACGATCTGCGTCCTTCAGGTGGTCCTCTGCAGCCCGTAACTGGCCCGAGAAAAGAAACTCCCAGGCCAGGCCAAGACTGAGCATAGTCCGGGTTCGTACTAACTCATCTGGCAGAGTCTGCACCCATTCTGTCCAGATTGCATTCTGATAATAGGAGCCAATATTCGCTGACCATTCTAGTTCGATCAGATCCGCCGCGTGCTCGAAATGTTGGGCAGCGAGGGCATGGTGGATCGCCTTAGCCCGAAAATTATGCTGCTCGTACCAGGCACATGCCCTTAAATGTAGCTCAGCTATCTTATCGGACTGCCCCTTAGTTAAGCGTGCCTGCAGAGCATCCGTGAGCAGGTGATGATAACGATACCACTCACGTTTATCATCAAGGGGCACCAGCAACAGATTTGTACGTTCTAAATATTCTAAGATTTCTTGGCCTGGGGTAGAAGATTGGGGCAGAACAGCATCACAAAGAGAACCACATAGGCGCTCAAGAATGGATGTGGATAATAGGAAGTGCTGAATACGTTCGGGCTGTTGTTCTAGAATCTCTTCAACCAGATAATCCAGCACAAAATGATGGCTACCGGAGAACAATCGGATAAAGTTGGCCGTGTCTGGATGGCCTTGTAAGGAAATCGCGGCCAACTGCAGTCCGGCAATCCAACCTTCAGTGCGGTTTTTAAGGGCAGTAATCTCTTCTACCGAGAGATTGAGATCCATTTTGTTAAGAAATTCCGCCGTTTCGACTTGGCTAAAGCGTAAATCGAGAGCGCGTAGCTCGGTCACCTGCCCCCGCGCACGCAGGCGTGCCAGGGGCAGCGGTGGGTCCTTGCGGGTAGCAATAAACAGGTGCATGGATGGCGGCAGGTGCTGCACCAAAAATTCCAGTGCCTGATCCACCGGTTTGGAGTCAATCAGGTGGTAGTCATCAAGGACAAGAATGAAGTATTTGGAAACGGTCGTAATCTCATTGATCAGCGTCGTTAAAATTGAAGTGATTGGGGGTGGTTGGGGTGATTTTAAGGCACTTAAAACCTCTTCACCGAGTTGAGGAGCCCCCTCGACCTTGCTTAAGGTAAGCGTTTGCAAGGCAGACACCAGGTAAACCAGAAAGCGAGTTGGATCATTATGCTCCTCATCTAGTGACAGCCAGGACACGGGTTGTTTACAGACGGCAGCCCATTCGCTGAGCAACGTTGTTTTGCCAAAGCCCGCAGGAGCAGAGATCAGGGTTAGCTTGCAGTGTAGCCCTGTATTCAGTCGTTTAATCAGGTACGATCGCACCACAGCATTGGGTCGTGGTGGTGGAATATACAGCTTGGTGGTTAAAATCGGCCTGTACATTCGTTAAGTTATAAAACACTTAAAAACAGTTGGATGAAACTCATGGGGCCAGCACCACACTCACTGGAAACAATGCCCGAAAAAATATATTTTGTGTAGACATGTTTTTTGTAAAAGGTGATTGTTTTTAGGAAGTGGTTTCAACCATCGTCAAATATAGCGCTTCTCGCTTGAGATGAATACATGCTGGTGAGGCAATGGGCAATAGGTCACGGGTAATGATGATGGTACTCATCATCGACGTAGTCAGAAAAAGATGTTGCTGTGACGTTGTAAATGCTTTGGGTAAGCAAGCGTTACTTCACCACTGCGTAACTGAGAAGCAGAATCCTCTCAGAATATAACTCAGATCCCAGGAATCTCAGGGCAATCTCACCTGCCTGCTCCGAATGTGCGTCCCGAAAAAACGTCTTCTGAGTAATCCCACCCACCAGGGTCGGATGTACCAGGAGGTGGAGTTCATCGACTAGTCCAGCCCTGAGCAACACCCCGTTCAGCGTTCCTCCACTGTCTACCCGCACTGCGGTCGTCCCGAACTGACGATGCAGGACGTCGAAGGCTTGCCTGTAGTTCACGTGCTCCTTTCCCGCCGTTATAGTCTTGATACCATTGCGCTTCAAGTACTCGACATGGTCAGGAGGTGTGCTCTTGGTGCACAAAGAAATAAAATCCTTCCAATACGGCTGTTCTCGCCAATAGTGCCAGCTCTTGAGTCTCCCGCGACTGTCTGGAACTACCAGAATGGGGCGTGAATCGTCTGCACTCGGTGAGATCGTGGATACTTCGGATGCCTCATCTTCAGGTATCTCATCCGGTACATTGAGAAGGGTATCACAGCCCACGAGGGATGCATTTTCACTCCAGCGTTGCGCCAATGAGTAGAACAAACCCATATCGACAGAGAACCCCGTAGTTCGACCATCCAAGCTCGCCGCAGTATACAGAATCACTTTCGGTTTCAAACGATCTCCTCCTATTGACTAATGTTACTCAGCACTCACCGCCATTAAACTTCGCCGTATAACCCTGTAATTCTTAGCGATCAGAGTGCATGGGTCTATGTTAGCTTGTGTAATTAATAGACATTACAATGATCGTAACAACTCTTTCGATATTGTCATATCATTGGGTTAGAAGGTACAAACCAACCTTGTTATCCTGGCTTTCTAATTCTGGAACAAAAAGATAAAGGTCTTATGAGGAAATCGAAGAAACTGGCAGGATTTTAGCAAGACTAGTTCAGCTATAGAAAATTGCCTTCTACGATAGTTGTCGGTGTCGCCTAACGTTTCGATTGAGCAGCTGAAAGCAACTCCACCATATAACAACGGCAGTCACTTTACAGTCCGCTCTAACCAGATTGTTATGCCACCACTAATATCTAAGGATCTGTAACCGTTTTTCAAGGGCATTACTCAGGGTGAGAGCATCGCTCAGAGCAAACGTGCCCCGAATCTCCATAAGGCTGACATTATCAAGAGAGTCCAGATCGAACGGACGACCACCGCTATCTTCTATCAGCTGTGCCACAATTGCTTTTGCTGATTTGTCGTTGGAGATGATTCTTGATAAAGATACAAATGGGTTTAGAACAGTGGCTGGCGGAGCTGATCGCGATCGCCTGCCAAAGCCGCAAAATAATGTTGGGTTGCTTTATCTAGGCCAAACAGGTCTGAAACAGCCATTTGGTCGATGGTTAGGCTTACCAGTTTCCAAACATCATTCTCCTGTCGGAGCTGAACCACCTGCACTGCATGGGCTAGCAAGTGAGGCGTATCAATCGTTTCAGTATCTGGTGCCATTGCAAACTTCAGGACATTGAGATAGGCCACTGCGGTGGCAGTGCCATCGGGATTGCCATAGACCAAAACATTGTTAAGCTGGTGGCGAATGCCATCGAGTAAAATCGGAGCGTTTTCCTGCCAGAGTTGTTTGAAGCTATCTCGATCCAGTCGCTTTGCCAACCCATGATCAAAAACAAAATCCTCAGTCAAAATGGCATTCATAACGTCATAGCGGCGGGTATCAAAGATCAGTTCTAGTAAATGTAGCTTTTCGATAATCTCCAGCTTGTCTGCAGCGGATAGAGCCGGTGTTGCTGTGGTGTATTGCGCAAAGAGTGCATCGGGCAGCTGTGTGGACAGCCGTGCTTGAGTCGGGGGTTGAACCGTCATGATAGTTAGACCTCTAAAGATTTTGGTTCAGAGCTGATCGCAAGTAATTGCGCTCTGCCGTCATTGATTACAAGATATTTGGATTACAATACCTTGAGAAGGGGTTAAAAATCACTTCTTTATCCACTTTTTTTCATCAATGAGCCATGAAGAGCCTGTCTAACATTCAGACGTTTGTTCGCGTTGCTGAAGTAGAGAGCTTTGCCAAGGCCTCGAATGTTTTGGGGCTATCGACTTCAGCGGTGAGTAAAGCCGTCGCTCGGCTAGAGGCGGATTTAGGCGTCAAGCTATTTCACCGCACTACACGCAGTGTTAACCTGACGCCGGATGGAAGCCGGTTCTATGAAGGCTGTCAGCAGTTGTTGATCGAATTTGAGGCGCTTACGGCTGAAGTGCAGGGCAATAAAGCGACTCCCCAGGGACGCTTGACTGTCAGTGTTTCTCCCGCCTTTGGGCGTATCTGCGTTGTACCCTTGCTTAAGGCGTTTACCCAAACATTCCCTGCCATTACGTTGGATATTTCTATGGACGATCGCGCGGTAGACTTGGCTGCTGAAGGGATTGATATCGTACTGCGAACTGGCCAGCTCAGTGATAGCGCTAACCTAATTGCCAGTCGTTTGGTGGCCTATCCCATGGGCATCTGTGGATCACCGGACTATTTTGATCAGCATGGAGAACCGCACCATCCCGATGAGCTAGCAGAGCATGTGTGTCTGAATTTTCGTAATCGTGATACGGGACGGCTTTACCCCTGGATGTTTCATGTAGCGGGAGAACAGAAGACTTACAGCGGCAGTGGGACTGTGGTATTGGATAATGCTGATGCGGTGGTGAGAAGTGCGATCGCAGGACTGGGCATTAGCCAAATGCCGTTGTTTTTAGCAAAAGATGCGATCGCCGCTGGCACCTTAGTTGAAGTGCTAAGACCCTATCGCCCGCCAGAAATTCCCATTTGGATTTGCTATCTTGATCGCCGCTTCGTTGCCACTAGAATTCGTGCCTTTGTGGAATTTATGACTGATCAAAAGGAGACTTTTATAGAGAGATGTGCAGTGTAGTTGAAGATAGTGACGAATTATGTGGCGATCGCTATGGTGAAAGAAACCATTGCGGCGTCACCTGATTGGAAAGACTCAATCCCTATTGTCCTCACTCCTAATTGATTTGAAATCTGCGATCGCTAAATCCATAAATATCCTCACTCACGACCCGCAAAGATGAATGAGTAGCCATGACACTACTATAGCACCGCATTTAGTGTCAGTTTATTTATGCAGTCATGAAAATAACCCTCAAAGTTACTCCTAATGAGCAGGTTAAGATGGCTAATGCACCTAGCGGTGCGGTACCTAACAATTAATACAGCCCAGCATATTATGCAGAGTTAATCGCATCTGTCCAGTATTGAAATGTCTCACCACCAATCTGGTCGCTGTCTTCTTGATAAATCTTCTGTAGACATTCATAAAATGCTTGAGCTTCCTGTATGAAGCCGAAAGCCATTAAGCATTTGAGTATTCGGGTAATACGAAGATAGTTGTGGTTGAGCATATTTACCCATTCTTGCTTGCGATCCGGGTAGTTTTCCGATTTCTCCACAACTACCTTGCCTTGTTCATCCTTAGAGATCGCTAACCCATAGAAATGAAGCATCACAGAGAATGACTGGAACAAGTTTTTCTGTAGATGAGGATTTTCCCTAAATGCTTGGATAACATCCTCATCTACAACTGGAGCATGGAGATTAAAGTGGCTTTTCTCGGCAATGGGAAATAACCATTGAATGTAATCGTGAGCACACTCTAGTTCCTCAAAATCCCATGCCCACATTTGTTGTATTTTGCGCCCCTCAAGGTCTGACTTTTCACCCTGATAGAATGGCACGATCATTGCTGTAAGTTTTTGTTCGGAGTACATCAAAAAATACCTCTGCAATTTTCAGATATTTGCTGAGGGAGAGACGTAACATGGAGCTGGGCGGCAGCCAACATTTTTGCACCAAAACCCAGATTACTCATTCCGTCCGCTCCTGCATAGGATCAGGTAGCAGATCAATAGTATTTCTCATGTCCGCCTCAGGAAATATGTTAGGCCACAACACGACGCACAATCTCCGGCTTTATGCTTGAAATAACATCAACGTAATGATTAAGGCAACAAAAACCATAGTGTCTGAATGGACCTGGGTAGTCAGACATTGGAACCTAACGCCGAGGATGAACGAGCGGGGAAATAATTCTTTCGAGCAAAGCGAGCCACCCAGCTAATTCCGCAGTCCATCCGTTTGTTATGCCACGATACATCATCAGGCAGTCGAGTCTTCAAAGTAGCGTCGCACAAAAGTATTGTACGCCCAAGCTAAATCACCGTCGAATCTGTCGTCCGATTTAATATTAGCGCGGAGCAGTTCGATTCCATGCAACACCGAGTCTGATAGCTGCAGCATTTCGTTATCTTCGGGAACAAATTGATGTAGGGCGGCAGACACAGCATCTAGATGGTTGGAAATCCAGCATCCTGAACCGTCGAATTCATCTTGAAGCATAGCCAAAAAGAGAATCAGGATCCCCGATCGAATCAAGCGATCATCATCACGGCCAGTTTCAATTCGGTTAATCAGTATCCAGTAGGGAATCGCATAGTCATTGGCATAGTCGAGGTCGCCGATAATATGCCGGTATACGGCGAGTTCGTGAAACAGGAAGCACACATCACGCGTCAGTAGTTTGTAAACCGCCGCGTCGTTGTCTTCACGTTGTGAATCATCAAGTCGTAAAGGAGTGGTCATGATTGCAACGTTCGATTCACGCAAAGACTCAGTGGAATAATGTCTAAGAGCACGGGGCGGACTAACGCGAGTGATCAACGTAGCCCGCTCTGGCGCATTGCCTCGTTATCCGTCAATTATCGCGTTGACCAATAGTCTGCGCCAACCTCGTATCTGAGTTTGCGAAGGATGTTTCCAATCTGAGAAAGCAAAGGATCGAGTTGCGACTGTAGTTGTTTTTTGTTGCATTTGATCAGGAAATGATCTTCGTTTTCGTCTGGGTTGCTTTCGCGCAAGTATAGCCAGTCGCCAAGTGCAAACGCTTCCATTTCCCAGCCTTGGTCTATATCCCAGAAGATTTGTCCATCATCAGTTGCCTTGATTTGTTGTAAGAAGCTGTCAGTCTCTGACATGGTGTCATACCACGGGAAGGTCATCGCAAATAATCCGCGTTGGAGCACAAGCGGTCGCATCCAGAAGTAATGGCCTTGTTGATCGCAGTCTTTGCCGTGCAAATCCGCTAACCGCAAGACGTCCTTGTAATAGGCGACAAGTTCGGGCACATCTTCCGCGACCACACCGGAAAGGATAAAGTCACCGTAACGTTCCACGTTTGGTGAGTAGAGCGGTTCGCGTGCGGTTTCCCATTGTTCCGGCGTGAAATCGTTTTCAGGGCCAGTGTAGAACGACGACGCAATCAGAAACCCGATCTCAACGACGATGTTATCGGCTACCGTTGTGTTGTTGATCCAGTCGGGCGAATCCATAACTGTGTAGGCTTTGCCAGATAACTATTTATTAGGGGAAACTTGCCACCTCTCTACCCCATACGGGTAATTAGGTTACAAGCTTCAGTATAATCATCCCTCCTATATCGGACCCATCCTACTTAGGATTTATTTATCATCCGGTCCTCTATCTTGAGTCCATGCCACCGTCTGAGCCTCGTCCTAGAAAACTACTTGATCAAGTACGTGATGCTATTCGGCTGAAGCATTATTCCTATCGAACTGAGGAAACCTACGTTCAGTAGATTCGTCGCTACATCCTTTTTCATAACAAGCGCCAGCCCTGCGAGATTGGTGCTACCTGTCAGGATTTCGAAAACAGAATCATTTTCTCAGGGCAGCCACAAGGGCATGCCCCTACGAACAATGCTCCATTCAGCGTGTGACCTCACCTACTGGCCACATTTGAGCACAACAGTCTCTGAAAACTGTTGTTGTAACTCCGTCAATGTCTCAGGGCTAGGAGCCTGGCCAAAGGGATTTCCCAGCTCATCTGGCTTAGGAATTATAGCCAGGGTGGTTTGATCAATATCAGTCACCACCACCACCTGGGCAATCTTGCGCTGATTCGCCTGACTCTTTTGGTACAGATCGGTATAGGGCTGTACTACAGCAGTCTGCCATTGGGCCGGGGGGCAATAGCTTTGATCAATAATAACAGTAACCTCTGGCACTTGCACAGCATAACGTAACCCCAGACCCAGACCACCAAAGGCTAACCAGCCCAGGCTAAGAGTACTAATCAAGCGTTTTGTCGGATTGTTGGGGGCCATTACAGATTTACCTGGAATAAGTCCTTAAACAAGGTTTGTACATTTTCGGGATTGCCTTGCTTCACCGTTGACTCCCGCAGACTGGCGATGGCCTGGAGTTCAGCCTCATTAACGTTACCGTAGGCAATGGGATAGAAGCGCACATCGCTATATTCCATAATGTCTTTCACATCGCGGAATAGGTGTCCTTCATTCACTTCACCATCGGAGAGGAGTAACAGATAGAATCGACCATTGGGGTCATTGGCTCGTTTTTCCATCAGGTCAGCCAAGGCCACCATAACGCCATCGTACATCGCCGTGCCGCCATCAGCTTGGAGCTGGTCAATGGCCGCCAACAGTTTTTTCTGCTGTAGCTCATCATAGGGAGTAAGAGCCAGACGGCGTACCGGCTGGTCAGCAAAAGTGACTAACCCCACCTGGTTACCCTGGTTGATTTGCTGGCTAGCAACCCGCAAACCGGCCTGGACCGCCTGCAGGGGTTCGCCATCCATGGAACCGCTGGTGTCAATCACCATTTCGAGATAGACGGTGCGACCGCTGTCTTTGTTGATTTTCCAGCTCGACTGAGCTGCTAACAGGGTCTCTCCATCGGGGATAGGAGGATGGGTCGCCTTGAGATAATCGGTATCCACAAACCCTTGATTATTGGCCAGTTGCACCATGTCAGGAGACTGGGCAAAGGCGGCAAACTGTTGCAGGGCAGCAGCGGTTTCAGGGTTGTTCCAGTCAAAGCCCACGAGAGGATTGTTGTGGGGAATGCCAAAGGGGATAAACTCGGTGGATTCAAACCCAGCCACCTGTTTAAGGGCCAGGT
Organism: Leptolyngbya sp. Heron Island J; assembly: GCF_000482245.1. Classification (GTDB taxonomy): domain Bacteria; phylum Cyanobacteriota; class Cyanobacteriia; order Phormidesmidales; family Phormidesmidaceae; genus Leptothoe. The sequence continues at coordinate 82,437 of NZ_AWNH01000053.1, forward strand.
AGTTTTGATATTCCAGGGGGAATGCCTGGAGTTTGGTCTGGTCTCTCAAAAAGAGTTCTTGCAGCTCCAATGTGGTGGGTGTGGTGATCAGCACCTGGGATTGAAACTGGTCAAAGACGGATTTTACCTGGGGGGTTTGCAGCTCAGCTTTGGTCAGTGCCCCACCGTCCTTTTGGTGACCGGCCGCTCGCCAATAGAGGGTATATAGCAAGTTCAGGGCCGTAGAACTTTTATAGGGATTGGGATAGGCCACGCTGACTTGACCAGCGGCAATGGCATTGAGCAAACTATCAAAGGAAACGTCCCCGCTGCCCTGGAGCTGCTGGTACACATCGCCGGGGACCACCCATCCGGCGGTATTAGCCACCAGGCGTTCAGCTACCGGGGTAGTCTTAATGCCCTGGCTTATGATCATGGAGACCCACAAATCGTTGGAGGGGCTATAGCCTGCAGGTTGGACGGCCCCTGCACCAAGCAGGCGAGCGGCTGTACCCGAAGCGATTTTACGGATACCCACCTGGATGACTTTACCGGAACTGCTCTTTTCTTGACGCTGGTTAAAGGCCTCGGCTACCTCTACTAACCAACGTTCATTTTGTCGGTCAATATTGGCCTTCTCAGAGGAGCTGTAAATTTCTAGATAGACCTGATCGGCCTGGGGTGAGGCTCCATAGATGGGGAAATCGTCAATGTTGGGCAGGGGTTCTGCAATTTGATCGACGGTATAGCGGCTGGCCAATTCGTCGGGGACTAAATTGCTAGCTACGTTAATGTTAGGTAGCACCTGCTTGTTCAGGGCAGATTGGGCGGTTTCTAGAGAAGTAACCGGTGATTGACAGCCCCCCAAAAAACTCAGCCCCAGGGTAACCATCAACCCGAGAGCGGCACTGATGAGAGTGCGGTAAGTGCGGTTTGGAATCAGTCTTTTAAACATTGATTGTCAGGATTAAAAAGCTGTTGGCCGGGTATCTAGGCATTTGGCAAGTCATACCAAATCCGAATTCAGTAACTCCGATTGAAAATGGAGAACCCCGTAGGGGCAATCCCTTGTGGTTGCCCTGGGATATCGGGGGCAGGTAACCAGGATTTTGTATCAGATTTAAGCGTCTAAAATCTCTTTGTTGGCGGCAATTAAGGTTTCTAAACGCTGGGGCAAGGAGGTGTCTCCCTGGGAGAGGCTAGCCAGGGCCACCTGGTCTTGTAGCTGCTGCAGTTGCTGGTGGGTTTGCTGCATACGATCGCAACTTTGTTTCAGCTGCTTTTTAGCCATTTGCTGATAGGTGGGGGTTTGAATTTGGGCCTGCACCTGCAGACCATCGGCCACCTGCTGAGCCAAATTAACCACGGTGTATAGCGCCTCCAGCAGTTCGGTGCGCAGGGCAGGTTCGCGATCGCAAATACGCACCGCAAAGGTTTGTGATTGCAAGGCCCAATCTTTGACCGGCTGCCAGGTCCGATAGCTATCGCGAGCAACCTTAGTCTGAATAGCTTCAATCCGCCGTTGAAAGCTCATGGGATTGAGTAGGTCGCTGTGGTCATTGGCCACAACGGCTGACGAACGATAGCCCGTTATCCAGCTACCGGCCATGGCCGTTGCCACCGCCCCGCCCCCAATCCAGGCCACCGGGCGGTTACCAGCAAAGGCAATCAGCAAACCATAGCCAAAAGCTGTCCCCAACAGTAATACATACGTCTGGGGGTGTCGTCCTAAGGCTGGCCAGTTGATTGGCATAGGGGTGCGCCTCCATGCGCTTGAGTAAAAAAGCCCAACAGTCACACTGACTACAGCGTGGCTTTCTCAATGGTAGTGGAAGGAGTCGCTAACCAGTCATAGCAAGAAAATCAACGGACCATCCCCAAGCGGCTTTCAAAGGAATGGCCAGTTGATCGGCACAGAATTTACGCACAATCCGTTGCTGAATCCCGATATCACTTGAATCAATGTCACTTGCTCAATGATAGTGAGGGGGCTAGCTGCCAGGGGCAACAAAAACCATTATCGGGGGTTAAGCAGATGCTAAAGCATCAACGGAGGACGTAACCTGGTGATGAATCACCAGTTAACTGGCTAGTCAAACATACGGTACAGATGAAAAGGGTTATGCAGTTCATAACTAAGGTTAGGAATCTTGTTCAGCTGTAGTGCGTTGTCTGGTGAGTGCAGGTAGGTTGTACAAGGATGAAGGTCTGGGTTTGGTGGATGGGTGGATGGGTGGATGGGTGGATGGGGAGGCTAAGTTTTTGGCCATGCTTTATGGCCTCTCGAAGTCTTGAAAGATGAGGGCGGGTACTTTTTTCTCAAATACAAATTCGCTGTAGTCTGCTAAATCATCAATACCGAGCATCGACAATACAATTTCTGCAGCAACCCATACAAACAACTTGCATAGGGAAAATCTCCATCGACTATCCATGGTGGCTTTCTAGAGTGACAGATGCATCGTAGGAAGATCGCCCATCAGGGAAGCCATAACGACGGTTATGAATCTAATGTGCTTGATGAAAATCAGACCGGCGCGATCGCTTTATCATAGAAACGCCCAGTTCGTGGTGTGAACGTGCGTGTTAGCCGCCTGACAAAACGATGGTTTAAACCGCTAAAGCTGCTGATGTTAGCCCTGGCGGTGCAGGTTTTGTGCTTGCTGTTGTGGGGCTTGACCTGGCCACAGTCAGCACCGATCAACCTGTCCTTTGTGGTCCCCCAGGATGAGGTGCAGCCCTGGGAAACTGTCATTACTGGCTTTGAAAAAGCTCATCCTAATATTCGGATTAATCTAGTCACCGATCCAGAGACGGGCTACACCACGGATCAGCGCGAAGCCATTTATACAGCGGATTTTCAAGCGGATGTCGCCCAGTACGATCTGGTATATATGGACATTGTTTGGCCGCTACAGTTTGCCGATCGTCTACACGATTTAACTCCCTATATTGAGCAAGATGAGCTGGACCTTTCAGGGTTTTTAGCCACTGAAGTCGCGGCTGGTGAAGCGGATGGTCGCCTGTATCGCTTACCCATGCGGGCGGATGTCGGGGTTTTGTACTACCGCCAGGATCTGCTCAAACAGGCGCGGATGACGCTGCCAAATACCCTGACTGAACTATCTCAGATGGTGAATGTTCTCAGACCATCGGTTGGCTATCTGTGGCAAGGTAGCCGGTATGAAGGGTTGGTTGCTAATTTTGTCGAAGTGATGCGCGGTATGGGCGCTACGTGGATTGAGCCAACGACGGGAGCGGTGGGCTTAGATACTGCAACTACCATCAAAGCGGCGACGTTGCTTAAGCAGCTGATTCAACAGAGCATCTCCCCAGATGAGGTGATTACTTACACTGAAAAGGATGGTCTGCAGCGCTTTATGGAGGGGCAGACACTGTTTCTGCGGGGCTGGCCGTATTTTTGGGAGGAGATCCAGCGTTCAGAGCTAGCGGATAAGGTTGCGATCGCACTTCCCTTTTCCTTTAACAACACCCCTGGGATCGGCTGTCGTGGTGGCTGGGGGTTTGGGATTGCCCAGAATGCCGCTCACCCTGACACAGCCTGGGAGGCAATTAAATACTTCACCAGCGAAGCTGCCCAAAAACAATTTGTCCTCGCCTCCGGCTTTTTACCCAGTCGTTCCAGCCTATTTCAAGACCCAGACATTGTGGCGAAATACCCTCAAATGCCATTGCTGCTGAACTATCTGGAAAATTCATCCACATTCCGTCCCTTTATCAAAGAATACGGAGCCGCCTCCGAGATTTTACAAACCGCCCTGGGGGATGTGCTTAGCGGTCAGCGGACTGCCGAAACTGCGATGCAGTGGGCTCAAACGGAGACGGAGAAATTGCTGCGTCCGTTATCCCAGGGCGGTTAAAGGACTGTTCAGCCAGCCGCTGCCGAGCCATCCACCACTGCCAGCCCACAAATAGTTGCAATAGCAACAGTCCTACATTAGCAGCCAGGAGCCAACGAATCTTGGTCTGCTCCTGGCTTGCTTTACTGATATTAGACCGCACGGGATTGAGCAACCGCGCTAGCAGTACTTCAGCATTGAGGGGGCGTTGCCCTGGAAAGGGAGCCATCATGTCATCTAGCAGTTGGGCAAACCAGTCGTCGATGGGCTGAACCGCCTGCTCCAACCAGGTAAGCCGTCCGGTGGTGTCATCTTCAGGGAGGTCGATGGGGTGTTTGCCGGTCAGTAAATAAACCAAGGAACGGCCCAGGGCGTAAAAGTCAGACTGCGGTACCGCCCGACCGTTGATTTGCTCCAGGGGCGTATATCCCGGTGATACCACACTGGTAATGTCTCGCTGACCCGCCACTTTGGCAAAGTAGGTACTGGTCATGGGGCGTACAGTACCAAAGTCCACCAGAGCCAGCTGTCCGGTGGGTCGCAGCATGATGTTAGCGAGCTTGATATCTCGGTGAAACAGTTCTTCTTGATGGAGCTGGGCTAGCAGGTCCACCAGCTGTTTCATCCAATCTATGGCCGTTGCTTGGTCAATCGGGCCATGTTGTTGCAGCCACTTATCCAGATTAATCCCCTGGATATTCTCCATCACCAGGCAAAATAGCTGACGGCCTTCAATCTCTAAAGAGAAATAGCCATCGGGGTCTACCTGAGGTATGCCAGGGTGTTTAAGACTTTGCAATGTGGCAGCTTCGCGTTCAAACAGGGGCTGCAGAATTTTCTTTTTGAGCACCTTGAGCACTTTGGTTTGCCCCTGGTCATCAATTTCAAACACCTCAGAGGGTTCCCATTCATCTAACTCCCGCAGCGGTCGTAGCAGTCGATAACGCCCTTCTATCAGCAACGGCGTCTGACACGATTTGCAATGGGACAGTCCGTCGGGGTTATCGCGATGACCACACCGGGGATTAATACAGTAGCTCATGGCTGCTCCGGGCTGGTCTTAGGGTAGCTGTTCACGCACATATTCCATCACCACAGGAATCAGGGTAAAACCAGCAGGGCTTTTTTCAATTAGGGACTTGCTCAGCAGGGCACTAATAGCGGCTAGACCATCTGGGTGCTGAATATCTTCAATGGACATAGGCTGGGCTTTCTCAGCCAGCTGACCCAGAATATCTTGTTCTACGGCGGACAGGCGTTCATACTGCTGATCAATCAGATATTTGATATCGCCAAACATGGTGCGGCCATGTCTGCGGAAGCGATCCACATCGCCGTCAAACAATTCCTGAATGGTCATGGCAACAATTCTCAGCATGAGCGGGTTACCCCGATACTGGTTGATCAGGCCTTTCCAGTGAGGTTTACCTGATCCTGGCAAACGTTCTGCCACTAGTAGCTGGGCCGCATCATCGTACTTTAGACCTCCTAATTCTAAATAACGAATAGGGCTATTGGCCGCTCTAGAGCCAGCAAGTTCTCGGTTACGTTCGCGGCTGGTGACAACAATACAGCTTTGGTGGGGTTGTTCACCCAAGCGTTTTAACAGTTCGCGATAGTTGCTGTAATCTGGCGCATACTCGCTGACCAGACTGCCGCTGCTGAGAATACTTTCTAGATTGTCAAGCACCACCAGACAACGGTGTTGTTGCAAGTATGCCATCAGGGCACCGAGCTGGTCGTACCATTCATCAGAATGGGGAATGACATCGTCAGGCAATTCATTTAGCCACTGTCCTAGCACGTTTTCCAGCGTCGGTCGGTGACGCAGGGATTGCCAAATAACGCCGTCAAACTGAGTTTGCACGACCTTGGCCAAGGTAATCGCCAGGGAGGTTTTGCCCATGCCCACGGGGCCAATAATCGACACAAATCGGCAGGCGGATGTGCCTAGCATCCACTGCTGCAGCTGATCCAGCTCGACTTGACGGCCATAGAGCACCGGGACATCGGGCATTTGGTCCCAGTTGATAGCGACTTGGGTGGTACGGTAGCCTGCGGCTTCTAGCCAGTCGGCCACATCACGCCAGCTGTCTAGGGCGTTGCGATCGCGCCCCGTCAGTTGCTCTACATAGCGATACAGCCCCTGACTCAGGGCCACCTCCACCGTGCGGGCTTCAATCCCCTCATGGCCAGAGATTTCAGCAGGACTATGTTTCAACAGCAGTCCCCGCAGCCGCGTTTTCTCTAAATCTGTGAGCCCATAGCGCTTATGGGGCATCTGTTCAGACTTAGCTTTCGCCAAATCCCCGTAAAGCGGCTCTAAATTCCACTGTGCTGACGCTTGCTCAAAAAGCTGTTCTGTAGCCATCGATAGGACAACGAACTATGAATGATATTACCCGATCGTCTTCAGGGATATGCACCTATACATGATCAGCACCAGCATTCAGACCAAAAGCTAGGCTCACCCCTCCACTCCCCATCCCTATGCCCTACTCCACACTTCATAACCAAATCCATAACCAGCAACAGCCTCTAACCAACAACCACCCCGCCTAATCTGAGGTCATACGCACCAGAAATGAGCTTATGATTGCCTTCAAACAAACAAACTGGCGATTTTTTGCTGCTGTCTGCGCCTGTGTTCTTTGTCTTAGCATTGGCCTAGCCCAGGCAGCCACCCCCTTCTTTTGGGACTCCATTGATGTGGATATGACCTTAGCAGCCAATGGTGATTTGTTAGTAACAGAAACACAAACGTATGTGTTTACAGACAGTCACAGTAATGAACGGTATCGCTATATTCCGCTAGAGGGAATTGATAACATTGCCGATGTCACCGTTTATGAGAACAACGAACCTCTAGCCATTGAAACTGGTAATCGCAATAACAACTATTGGATTCGCTGGCAGCATCCCTTAAATATCCCCGCTACCCATACTTTTGTGATCAAATACCGTGTTGTTGGCGGTGTACAAGTAAAGGGTAACCGCAGCCAGCTGTATTGGAATGCGCTTTTCCCTGAGCGCAGTGCTGCCATTAATCGCGGTCGGGTGACGCTGCAGGTACCAGAGGCATTGGCAGATCAGGTGACTAGTTTTCAGGGTGAAGGAGTGGCGAGTCGCGATCGCAAACTCAACCCCACCACCTTCGAATTTGTTGCCCATGGAGCCCTCGAACCCCAACAGTTTTTAAACATCCGAGTAGAGTTCCCCACCAGTGCCCTCGATGTCTCACAAGCCCAGACAGACTATTGGCATGCCAAACCCTCATCCCTAGTAGTATTATTTAGCTGGGCAGGCCCAGGCACCATTCTTATCTCCATTATTGGAGCCATCATAGCTATCAGAAAACGCTGCCCCAACTGCGGCAAACTTACCCTACAGCGCACCCATCGAGTTGTGAAAAACGCAACCCGCTATAGCCGAGGTCAAAGAGAAATCAGCCACACCTGCCAACACTGCAATTACGATCGCAAATTTAACCGCACTATTCCCCGCAAATCATCTTCTTCAAGCTCCCATGGTGTTTGGGGTGGTTACGATGGCGGCAGCAGCGGCGGCAGTGGTTGTAGTAGCAGCGGGTGCGGCGGTGGCGGGTGCGGTAGTGGCGGGTGCGGTGGCGGCGGTTAATGCAAACAGCGCGAACCATGAACCAACAACTATGAACCACCAGCAAACCGAACTTTACAATCGTCTTCAAACCTATTCCCTCGACCAGCCCGGTGCACAGTTTTCCTTTAGCCAACGCCTGGCCCAGGAAAATTGTTGGTCATTTATGTACACCTGCAGAGTGATTGAAGAGTACAAGAAATTTGCCTTCTTAGCCTTGGCCGCCGGACATCCTGTCACCCCGTCCGATCAAGTGGATCAAGTATGGCACCTACATCTCACCTATAGTCGCTCCTACTGGCAAAATTTTTGTCCCAACATTTTGCAAACACCGTTGCACCATGAACCTACCCAAGGGGGAGGCGCTGAACAGGAGAAGTTTGTTGATTGGTATACCCGCACGCTAGGGAGCTATCGACAATTCTTTGGAGAAGCGCCACCCAAAGATATTTGGCCCGATCCGAGAGAGCGTTTTGGACAAGAGTTAGAATTTGTACGCATTAATCTGCAACGCAACTGGCTTCTGCCTAAACTCAGTGGTGCTAAAGGGCTATCTGCAGCACTGCAGAAAAAAATTAGGGGTTAGTTTTAAATAAAAGTCTGAGCGTGGAGTAGACAACTTTTAACTGGCACAACATCCACATTGCAGCTGATTCGTTAGGATAGCCTTAAAGGCAAGCGTGCTTCATGCACATCAACTCATGGGAGGTCGGTCTGATGTTAAAGGTTATACCAGCAGCTTTACTCATAGCGGTTTCAGTGTCTGGGTTAACGGGTCTGGCCCAAGCAGAACAGCCCCTCACCCAGGGCGATACTTACCCAGTGATTAGTCAATTAGAGCTTCGCGATCGCACCGTCACAATTACCTCTCACCCCAGCGGTTATCGCTACTCAATCGCAGACAGAGCTGGCACTGTTTTAAGTGCCGCCCTCACCGAGCAAGAAATGGCTGACCAGTATCCTGGGCTATTTGACCTGCTGCAACCTGCCGTAGCAGGAGATGACGACTCTACGCTGATGATGCTCGCTCCTATCGCGGAGTAACCTAGTTCGACGCTGGAGAATTCCACAGAATCTCAGCTTGTTTCCTCCACCCAAGGCATATCCACAGAAAAGGTGGTTCCTACACCCACCTGACTTTCCACCTCAATTTTGCCGCCATGGAGTTCTAAACATTTTTTAACAACAGCTAGCCCTAGGCCGGTCCCAGAAAATGACTTGACATTTTGACCACGATGGAAGGATTCAAAAAGGTGTTGCTGGTCGGCAGCGGGCACACCAATGCCCTGGTCACTGACCTGGAAACGCGTGTGTCCCTGTTCCCCCCAAATCGTCAGTTGAATTTCGCTTTCTGGGGGCGAATACTTGATGGCATTGGTCAGTAAGCTCATCAACATAGCTCGCAGCAGGCGTTCATCCAAACAGGCCTCATCACAGGTGCCTTGTTGTTGCACAATAATATGGTGCTGTGACTGAGTATTAAACTTGACTTCTTCTACCAGATGCTTACAAAAGGATTGTAGCTCAACCGTTTGAGGACAAAACTCTAACTTGCCTGCTTCGGCTCGGGTCAGTAGCAAAATATCAGATAACAGCTGCGCCATGGTTTTGGCTGCAGACTGAATACGTCTGAGATTACGGGATCGCTTTTCCTCAGACCAGGTGACATTGCGATTATCCAGTAGCTGCGCTGATACTAGAATCGCACTCAGGGGTGTTCTTAGTTCATGGGAAGCTAAGGAGAAAAAGTTGAGTTTGAGATCGGTTAGTTCCTTGGCTTGTTCAATCTCTTTATAGGTGGTTTCAATTTCTTGCAGGCGATTTAATTCTGTTGTCAGCAGCTTTTTTGTGGTTTCTAGCTCGGTGGTTTTAACCTGTAAGTTTTCAGTTAGGTTTTTGGTTTCTATCTGTTGTATCTCTGATTGTTTCTGGTTCTGTCTGAGGGTTTGCATTAACCAGCTATACAAAATCCCTAAAACAACACTGCCAAACCCAGCTACTAATCCCATTAACCACAGATCATTATTAATACTGACACTGGTATCAGCCATCTCCCACTGACGTTCTGTATTGCTTTCATCCAGTAGCACCTGTAAAGCCAGGTGAGCATCGACTCTGGCTTCGCTACTTTGTTGAGCAATCTCTAATTGAGTCGATAGATCCAGCTGCCCGCTGTTGTATTGTTCAAGGGCTTCTTCTAATATTTGAATGTGGTTTGCAGCAGCTCCTATCAGGCGTTCCAGGGCTTCTCTATAGCCTAAATCATCTTCAAAGGCCATTTCTTGTTCAAAAATAGCCTGCTCTGTCTCCAGCTCCTCCAGATAGCCGCTCACTAGTTCCAGCTTTGTTTGGTAGAACTCCAGGGATTCTTCATCCCCTGTGGAGAGATAGACCTGATAGCTGGACTCAGCTTCCGCGATCGCAACCAGTAGACCATTTAGATAGGTATAATCATCAGCTTCTATCTCAACCCGCTCAGGATGGACCCTTTCCACAATGGCATTACGGGCCAATAGGGCCGTGCTCAGTAGTGCCGCAATCGCCACACCAAAGCCCACAGTTAGCCATTGCTGAGTACGTAAAAGGTTCATCGGACAAAAGGAAACCAGAACGGTCTCTATACTGAATCATTATCTTGCAGATCCACAATAATCTAGACAGCGCGATTTAACCGTCGTTATAGTCAGAGTAACGGCCATTGCTGATTATCAAGGGTCAGCAATGCCAAGTAATTAACTGGCAACATTTTCCCATGCGCATTCTCTTAGTCGAAGATGACCTGCAGCTAGGTGAGGGATTGAATGAAGCGCTGACCGATGAAGGCTACGTCGTAGACTGGGTCACGGACGGCGAAATGGGTTGGGTGCAGGCAACGGATTTAACCTATGACCTGATGGTACTGGATGTCATGCTGCCCAAAATCAACGGCATTCATCTGTGTCGACGGCTGCGGGAAACCGGTAGACGGCTACCCATCCTCATGCTCACAGCCCGAGATACCAACACCGATAAAGTAGCTGGCCTTGATGCTGGTGCCGATGACTACGTTGTTAAACCCTTTGATTTGCTGGAATTATTAGCCCGACTGCGAGCATTACTCCGTCGCGGCACATTGCAGGACACTGGCACCATGCTGGCCTGGGGTCAGACTCAGCTCGATTCAACCACCCATGAGGTTTTCTATGATGGTGCGCCCCTGCAGCTAACACCTAAGGAGTTTAGCCTGCTGGAACTATTTTTGCGTAGCGGCAGACGGGTGTTAAGTCGGTCAGTTTTAATTGATCAGTGCTGGTCTCCCCAGACGCTTCCCGACGAAGAAACGGTTAAATCTCATCTCAAAAGCTTACGCCAAAAGCTAAGAAAGGCAGGCGCTCCCTCAGATTTTATTGAGACAGTGCACGGGGTGGGGTATCGGTTGAAGCAGTTGTAGGGTTGAGGGCGACTAACCGATTTCTACCCGAATTATTCCCTGGATTCTTCCAAACCGTTCTCTAGAGTAGGTGACGTAGCCTCAAGGAAATGCTAATTTCCAAAAGATTATGAAACTTAAAACTTTGTCTACCCTACTAGGTGCGATCGCATTAGTTGTAATGCCTTTAACCCGTCAGGCACACGCTGAAGAATTTGCCTGTCCCACCGAGTTTGATGGCGTTGAGCTGAGCGAAGAGCAACAAGTACAACTGCAAGCATTAGAAGCGCAGTTAGACAATAGGATTGAGGCTATCATGCCTACAACTCCTGAAACAGAAGCCCAAATAGAGCAGTTAGAAGACTCCTTTGAACAACAAATTTCATCAATGCTCTCCCCTGAGCAAGAACAGCAAGTTGCTCAGCTCGATGCTTGGGCAGAAAGCACCATCGCCAGCGTCGCGCCTGAAGTGCTAGAAGATGAGGTTGAACCTGAACTAAGTGAAGATCAAGAAGCAGCCTTAGATATGATTGAGGAAGAGTACGACCAAACACTACAGAGCATCCTAACTCCTGAACAGCAGCAACAGGTGAATATGCTAGAAGAAGAACTGGATGCTGAAGTAGAAGCATTTATGCCAGAACCCAGCGCGGAGCAAGCCGCTGAAATTGAAGCAGCAGAAGTAGAGTATGAACAGAACGTCATGGCTATTCTGACCCCTGAACAGCTGCAGCAAATTGAAGACAACCTCATAGCATGCGGCGCTAAGTTCTAAATCTCAGACACTCCTCTAACACACAACCTACACTAGGACTACATAAAGGCTCTCTAATATTAGAGAGCCTTTTGCTATGGCAGGTGCAGGAGTGCTAAGACAAGTTTAGGAATTCAAATTGATTTTGAACAGGTTCATGTAGTCTTCCTGCCTGTAAAATCCGTTATTGACAAATTGCCAATGTCCTTCCACCTGACCATAGTCTCCTAACACAGTTTGAAATTTATCTTGATCAAAGCCTGAACCACACAGCAACCAAGTCTCATCCAGATTCGCTGATACCTGTTGTAGCTCTAGCATCGCCTCCGGCGTCGTAATATTACGGCTTTCGCAAAGCTCGCGAATGTTAATCATCGCTGCATCACCCTTGTGGTAATACTTCAGAGCATTGCTAAACTTATCTGGATTGACCAATTCCATCGAATAAATAATGACGTCACCGGGCTGTTCATTCTGATTAACAAATTCAAATAGGGCTCGCCAATCTTGCCGGTCTTGCACATTGTAGTACCGGGCAAGACCCATCATAACGATGACGGCGTATGCGATCGCAATGACAGCCGCCACCACCCGATGCATTCTCACAACCCGAACCAGCCCAGCTGCCAACAGAATCAGCAAATATGGAGCCGTATAAAAAACATATCGATCAAACAACATCCGAGAGGAAACAGCCCCATGCACAAACCAGGGTATAAACGCCCAGGCTGCCGCCCAGAAAATCCGAGATGCATGCCGATTTTTATAAAATGCAATTCCCATGACACTGATCATGACCAACGTATACGCTTGTAAAACCCGGCTTTCCAAAACCGAGGTCGATGGGAAGGGAAATATCGTAAACTTTCTAACTTTTCGAAACAGGTCTAAGGGTAAATTAAATGAAGTTGTTCTTTGAGCGGCAGCAACATTTTCCACTAAGCCAAGGGCTTTTTTGAGAAACGGCAAGGCATCAGCCACCAAAGAGGAGACAGACGGCAAACACAGAAGACAAAGTAATAACAGCCATTTCCCCACCTCTTTAAATACCTGCGGGCGTCTGCGAAATGTTAGCCCTAGCAAAATCAGATCAGGGACTAGTAGCGTTATATTTAGAGGTGCTGTCAAAAAGACTAAACTACGGGCAATCGACCAACCGGCCAAGTATTTTGCCCTAGGTGTTTCCAACGCTAGCGCCAGAAAAAGGCTACCCAAAATCCCGAAAAACATCCCCAAGCCATACATGCGCACCATTTGGGAAAAGTAGATAGACATGGGTGACAACGCTAACATTAGCGCCGCCACAATCCCAACCGTTACCCCTGCAATTTTTCGTCCCAGATGATAGGTTAAAAATACGCTACCAACGCCAACCAAAACAGAGAGGGTGCGCAGCCAAATCTCACCTTGCCCCAACAGCGTCCAAATCCTCAAAAGAAGATAGTAAATTGGCCGAACTTGTGAAAACCTACCAACAATTTCTAAGGGATTGAGGTCAATTTGCAGCGCATCATACACACTGTAAAGCTCATCAATCCATAGACTTTCCGCGCCCAGCTTATAAAAGCCTAATCCTGTTGACACTAGCAGCACTGGAACGATTAATATCCATGGTTTCTGGGATGCTAAGCTACCTAAGTTTGCTAGCCGTGAATTCGCAGTAATTGTCATCCTAAACTTTGGCTATAAAAGGGTTTGAGTTCAGCTCTTCAAAGATATAAAAACATCATTGTTTCTAGCAGTTTAAAATCGGCTAGCTCAGCTGGCGTGTCTAGAATTGTACATAGTGACAGCCGTAAATCAAGATAAACGCAAGGGTGACAATGTCTCAAAGTAATCGCAGCAACACACGCTGTGCCGTGTGGCTCCGTTAGATCAGTGATGTCTTCAACACGTCTTGATGAGGTACGGACCATTTTCAATAATCTTACCCAGATTAGCCATATCTAGAATAAGTACAAATACGGCAATAACTTTGTGAACACTGACTCAGTACAATATGTGCCACAAAACAGGGTATTAAGGTGAAAAGATATCAGATTGGTTACCGCTTAGTTAACAACAGTAGCTTAGAGCCTTGCTCATATTGATATTTCTCTTCTAAGGTGTACTGGCTCTCAATTTGTTGCTCAAATCTGGGATAGTTATCCTCATTCACCTTTAAGGCCAACCACAAACGAGCAGGTGCATCTGGGAAATCGGCTAGCCACTGGCTGATTTCAGCATCACTTTTCACCCCCCGGGTCTTATTGGAATAGACGGGTGCAGTGCCCTGGTAGTAGTGACTTAAGACGACCTTGCGAGCAAAGAAAGCCCAAACAACTATATCTTCAGGTTGTTCATTTTGTTCAATTGTTTCGACAACAAATTTATAGTCAGGTCTATCTTGTACGGTATAATATCGCATCATCCCACCGCCAGCTGCGATTAAATAGATCAAGGCAATCGCTACAGCCGCCGGTCGCCATTGTCGCCATAGTCGGGACAATCCAGCTGCAAGCACTACAAATAGGTAAGGGCTGACAAAGAGTAAATAGCGATTTACCCAAATGGGTATCGACATAAACGAGAAAGCAATGATTGGGACTAGCGGTAGGGTAAACCAGGCGATCGCCCAGAGGACACCCGGTGAACGATGTTTCTGTAATACTGCCAGGCCGATCATACCGGCCACTAAAGCGGTTACCAGTCGATAAAAATTGGCAGCCATGGCATTGGCTTGAACTGAGAAAGGCCAGACTGTCCAAAATTTTAAGGTACGTACCATATTGGCTAATTCTGGAGGATTACGACCAGGGTGGTGAGATGCGTAGGCAGAGTCTGGGGCAATGGCCTGAAAGACCGATAAAACAAAGGGAGACCATAACAGCAGTAGGAGAACCAACCAAATTCCAAAGCGGATTAACGCTGGACGGTGCTGGCGAAACCGCAGCCCATAGACACAGACATCAGCGAATAACAAGGTGACATTGAGCGGCACTGTAATAATCGCTAATAAGCGGAGAACACACCAGCCAGCTAAGGTGACATGACTGGGATTTTTGAGTTTCTCTCCGGTCACTGCGTTAGCTAAAAACAGAGTTCCAGCTACTCCAAGGCAGGTGGAGACCACATACATTCTCACTTCTTGGGCATGGTTGATGAATAGAGGAGAAAGAGTCAGCATGCCCGCTGCAATCAGTCCTTCTTTTTCTCCTATCAGCCGACGCCCTAACCGATACAGCAGAAAGATTGTTGAGATCGCAAAAATAACTGATAGACTCCGCAGCCAGGCATCACTGTTACCCAACCGCATCCACAGCCCTAGCAATATAAAATAAAGCGGTCTGACATCAAATTTCCAATGGGAGTCGTGCGCATCTTCAATACTGGTTAATTCATCAATCCATAATCCCTCAGCATTGATGCCGTAAAAATATAAGACCATAGCCAGGAGCATCACCAATGCAATTGGTACCCATTGGTTAAGATTGAGCCTGGCATTCTGATAATTTTTTTCAATAGGTCTGAGCCGATTTATATCCATTTAACTGAATCCTCTCAGTAGGACTATTTAAGATAGCTGACAAGTTTAATCAGATTGAAGTCAAGACCTTTTGACAGTATTTAAGTACTACCCTCACATAAATCTAACATTGATTACCGATTACAAATCCAACTGAAATTCATAGCTATCTTCAACCCTAATTTGAATGGCGTAAGTTAACAAATACTACAAAAGCATTTGCTAATTAAGCATAGAATCAACGACTGAATTCATGAGTTTCAAACATTACTGATATGTTGGTTTCATCGATTAGATTACCAATGCTTCATTTAGGTAACAAGGTATATTTTATAACGTCTGCAACCACTTTTATCGGAATGCGCTTTAGGTGTCACTTTTCCACGTTCTAGGATCTAAGATTCTATGCACTTGATTTTCATAAAGGTTATACAAAGGAAAATCAAATGCCTATGAATATGGCAACAAGTCCACCCTAAAAATTTGATAATGCCCTACCCTCCTAAATACTTGAAGTTCCACACTAGGGTGATTCCACATCCAGCTTTTTTCCATATGCCTCAACGGAGACATCGATTGAACTTTAGCGGATATTTCCTGGCGAAGATCTGACGCAGGCAAATATTCCAACATCTGCCTTAAATTCTCAATTGAAAACGTAGCTCCATAGCCAACGTAGTACTTCAATCCTGGCAAAGCATTTATATCATCTAGAGTATGCAAAACACGCTCACCATAATACTTATTCTGAAAATGCTTCCAGTCTGCTAATTTTTCTGGACTTAAGTCACTATTTTCATGCACGCTAAAAACGTTTAGATCTGGATAAGCAACCCGTAGATAATGGAAATCAGCGTATTCCCAAGGAATCAGCACAGAAAACTCTTGCTCTTCCGCATCAGCCTGAATAGTCTGAATAGTTGAGGCAAATTGATCAATTCTTAACTCATGTTCCGTTAACGGCTGCACCAGTATCGCAACAATAACTGCACTCACCATCGCAACAGTCCACATAAGTTGACGAGAGCGATTTGGGAAATAGTTTGCCCATGAATTTAAGCTATCCAACGCCAGCCAAACAAGACCAGAAAGTGGGACAGCACTCAGAGTCAAGTAACGAACCTCAAGCCGTGAAAGAATAATAAGAAATGGAACGGTTGCCAGACCAAACCAGGCAATCATAAACCATTTCCATTTTCGATTAGGGTTTAGCCATGCTAAGGGTAGAACCAATAAAAACAAACCATAGGTAAGCACTAGCTTCAACAGTTTAGCGAGAATTGGTTCATTGACCTTACTAGCAACCACCATAAAACCGAGGAATTGACTGATTGGAATTCTCAGTACAAACAAAGTAATCCCAAAGATAAGCAACGCAGTCATACCAATAGCCGTTACTCGGAAAAGAGCCTGTCGAAACGAGCACCGATATCGGCCAAATAGCAAAAGAGTCCCAGATAGAGAAATATACATCCATGCATGGACATGTTTTGTCAATCCTGTCAGTGCAAGGAAAATAGCAGATAGTAAAAACCACTTAAACCAAGATCTGCGCTCAAGTGACAGTAACAGAAAAAGACAGGATAGCCCAGAGAATAGCAAGGCAGGCAGATCGGGGCAAGTTTTAAAAGCAAGAAAAACCGTCATTGGCGCAAAGAGAGAAATAATCGTAGCCCGACCTAGTCCCTTTGCATTAGGCATCAATAAGCGCAGGATAAAGTATCCGGCAACAGCTAATGCCATTAGGAATATTAAATATACAGCTGCCACTGCGTTAATTAGAGCAATGCCAGGTCCAAACAATGCAGCAATACATTTGATAATTGCCAGATGGCCAAGCCGAGAAACGTTAAATCCTGTTATATTGCTAGGCTCAAACCCTTCATAGAGAATCTGTTGCCACGGCACATACACAGCCGTATAGAGATACCCTGGCTCATCCCAATGCAATCGACCATCATGCCCAATCCATAGCCATACCGAGATAGCAACCACACTCAATAGAATCTCATTCAACCTGAAATCGGTTTCTCTATGGAAACTATTCATAAGAGTACACCCTGTAAAGATCAGCTAAAGAATTCACATCTCTGCGCTTGCTAGAGTCTCTGCTAAGTTAGATTGTTAAAGGCAACAATATATAAAGTGTACATACGATAGTCAGTATTGTGGGGCTGCATAACAAGAAAAAGCTCCACTTAATTCCACACGGATCACTTCAGCTATTCTCTCTTTACCAAAGCCATACCCCGTTAGCCCCAATGATAGTCAGGTCTAGCGGGGTATGATATTTATCTGAATGACAACAGAATGCTCATCCCTTTGATGGGATGAGCATTTTCTAAAACTAGAACTACAAGTTTAAAGCTTTTCTCTTTTAGAACCCGACTCTCTCTCTAACTCGGTAAATAGGTTTATTTTGCGATTCATGATAGGTGCGCATCAACAACTCAGCCAATAACCCAAAACAGAAAAGCTGAATTCCTGCTAGGAATAAAACAACCGCAAGCATAAGCAAGGGGCGACCTCCAATTGCCTGGCCCAGTATAATTCGCACAACAAACAAATGAAGCCCTATTACAGAACCCGCCGATAGGGATACCATGCCTAATACCCCAAAAACATGCATGGGTCGGGTTAGAAATGTTTTCATAAACGCAACTGTCATCAGATCCATCATCACCCGAAAGGTTCTACCCAAACCATATTTACTTTGGCCATGGCGACGAGGATGATGCCGAACCGGAAGCTCGGCAATTCTGGCTCCTTCAATAAACGCTAACGCTGGCAAAAAACGATGAAGTTCACCATATAGGTTCATATCCGCAACTAACTCAGCCCTGTAGGCTTTGAGTGAGCAACCATAGTCGTGCAGTCGGACACCGGTTACTTTACCTATCAATTTGTTAGCAATTTTTGAAGGTAGAAGACGGGTGAAAGCAGCATCCTGTCTTTGCTTTCGCCAACCACTAACTAGGTCATACCCTTCTGCTAGCTTGTCTAGTAAGGCGGGAATATCCCTAGGATCGTTTTGTAAGTCTCCATCCAAAGTAACGATAACTTGACCTTGAGCATATTCAAATCCTGCAGCCATCGCAGCTGTTTGCCCGTAGTTGCGGCGGAAGAGAATTGCTCTTAACTCTGGACGAATAGCTGCAAGCTTTTGCAATAATTCTGTAGATCCATCACGAGAACCATCGTCAACACAAATAATTTCATAGGAATAGGAGCATAGTTCCAAAACTCCAGCTACCTGATCGATTAAATTCGTGAGATTATCAACCTCGTTATAAATCGGAATAACAATAGACAAGTATATTTCCGACCTGGCAGGTTGTATTGAAGGCTCAGCAGTAGATTGTTCTGAGGTCAATTTTTCATAAATTGAGAGGGAAGATGCCATATTTCTAATTCCTCAGGGGTTGAGAAGAATAAATAATGCTGAGTTCAACAGACAACTTAATTACTGAAGGTCTTAGCACACCAATAATTAGCTAATTACACAAGTTAAACTTTACGAGACACAACAAATAGTCTTTTTCTTACAAGCATAGAGTCTTGATATCTAACCCTTAACTTGAGGCAAGCTGAAAAAAGTCATGGAGTGAACAGCCTTTTCCTAAGACGTCTACTTTCTACAGGAACACCAGGGAACGGCTAGCTCTCGATACGGAATCAATTGTTTTGGGCTATGACTACGTGATTACAACAGCCAGCCTAAACATTAATACTGCCGAAGGCATCAATGTTATTCCAATAATCATACTTTGAACACAGTAGTTCCACTGAGGTAACAAGCCAACTTTACATACTCTTCATGATGTTTTTCAAGAGTCTATATTGATTGGTTGGCCATGGTCTAGCCTGGGTTCTCTAGAAACGTTTTCTTTTTCATCAATATGGCAATAGAAAAAAGACTGACTAGCATTAGAGCACTACCCAACCAAGGGTTTAACCCAATCCTGATCAAGGAAGGTACTGAGGCTGCCAATAGGCTCAGGAGGGAGATTTTCTGAAGCTGTCGCCCTATATGGTGATACCCTAATCGGGAAATGATAATCAGCCCTACAATGGCCAGAATCACTTCACTTAATAACGTTGCGATCGCAGCACCTAAGGCTCCTATATATGGAATTAGAATAATATTAGCAGCAATATTAATAATGACCGTTGTCAACAGCAGTGGGGGAAGAAATTTCTCGCGTCCTGTAGACTCAAGAAATTGTTGTGCTAAATTTCCAAATAACTTGATACCCAGACTCGGTATGAGGATAGCCAGGGCATAAACGGCAGGCTCAAAGGATTCACCATAGAGCCCATTAACTAATACATCTGTCAAAAAGCCAGCCACAATTACCACAGGTAGCACGGCCATCAACAAGAGCCTGGTCGATTTATAGATTTCCCTGGGTAAGTTTTCAGGTTGTTTACTATAGTATTTAGCAAATCTCGTAAAGGTTACATAAAAGATCACTCGGGGTAACGCAGAAAAGATTTCTATAATACGATAGGCTGCGCTATAGAAACCGGTTTCTGTGGGTTGCGCTAGCCATTGCAGCGTCAGGATATCAACCTGATAGTACAGAATCCAAAGCACACCTGATATAGCAAACGGATAGGCGGCACGCCACGCTTGCCACAGACTGTTTAGAGTTAACGTCGAGAATATATTATTTTTTCGACTGATGTAATACGTTAGGCCGATAAGGTCTAGGGACCGGACTACACCTATTGTCGCGATTACCCAGATAATGTTTTGGGTCCAAAACAATACCAGACTGGCGCACCCATAGGCTAATGTTCTTTCGATCGTAACGGAGATAGTTTCTGTACTAAATTCACCGATGCCGCGCAGCACACTGCGAAGGGTGAGTTTAGCACTGCGACAGACCTCCGTAAAAAGTACCAGGTAGCAAATTAAGATGCCATTGCCCTGAAACCCTAGCATTTGGGTAAGAGGAAATAGGCATAAAAGAACAACGGCAGAGTTGAGGAGCTCAACTAATAAAAATGTAATTGTAGACTTTGCCCCTTTCTGGGGATCAGCCGCAACCTCACGTGCTAGTAACGCTGGTAAGCCGAATTGAATCAAAAAGGAAAGAACACCAGCTAAGGCAACGGCTGCAGCAAACACGCCATATTGTTCGGGACCTAGTATGCGGGCCAGAATAATATAGAAGACAAAGGTCAGCCCTAGGGTAGCCTCACCTAGAAAGGCATAAATATAGGATAAATCTAGACGCCTGAGCAGAGCTTTCATAGATGGATGGGCATGGAAGATTTTCCTTTTCCTTATAGTGCGATCGCAACATCAATGTTCATTTGTTGAGCATCAATGATGATGGGCACTTAATGTCCTGTACATGTCACTCAGGCGCTGTACCGAGTGCATAATGTCATAGTCCTGACATCGTTTCCATCCCTGTTCTCCCATAGTGCGAGCCAGATGTGGATTTTTTAGGAGATAGATAATCCTTGCTGCTAAAAAATCCACATTCTTAATCGGCACCAGGAAACCAGTCTCTTGATCTTGAATCACTTCCCCTATTCCTTGAGCATACGTACCCACTACAGGCTTATGCAAATTCATGGCTTCTAATAGGGTTAAAGGCAAGCCTTCCCAGAGCGATGGCATAGCAACAATGTCTGACATTGTGAGCAGAGCTGGTACATCGTTACGAAATCCGGTAAAGACGACTTGCTCAGCAATCCCCTCTTCTTGGGCAACCGACTGCAGCATTGAGCGATCTGGACCTTCACCAACAATTAAAAAGCGAGTTTTGGGCAGTTCTCTAAGGATTAAGGCCGCAGCCTTTAAAAGATAAATCTGCCCCTTTTGAGTATCCAAGCGACCAACGGTACAGACAATCTGCTCATCATCAGCAATGCCAAGATCGGCACGTTTTTCCCGTAACTCTTCTGAATGTGGCGCTTGACAAGCCGCTAAGGGAAGACCAATCACTAAAGTTTCCAATTTGGTGGGTTGTACTTTACGCTCATGAATCATAAACTCGCGGACTGCTTCAGAGACAGCCAGCGCTCTTGTAGTCAGGGGAGATAAAAGCGTATCAGCCAATGTTTGGTAGAAAGGTTGATTGGGGAGCACAGCATGCTCATGCACTATATTAGGAATACCCGTTAATAAGCTGGCAAGGCGACCAAAATTCGCTGCTCCATAGCCATGGAGATGCAGGATGTGAGGCTTTTCATGCCTGATCAAGCTGAGTAAACTCGTGAGAGTAGTCAGAGAAAACTTGCCTTTATTCAAAAAGACTGTTGGAATTCCCTGCTGATTTAGAATTTCACCAGCTGGTTCAGGCGATCGCAAACTGCAAACAGTGAACTGAAACTCCTGCTGATTAAAGCGCGGTATCCACCACTCTATTGCCTTGGTAATGCCATGAACACCCGAACCAGAAACGCTCAACTTATCAATCACATGCATGACCCGAATAGGGGCCACCCTGGAATCACTCTGCCTTGACATAGTAGAGTTGCTAATCTGATGTTCTAGGGTTGAGCGTTTCATTATATATCCCCTGAAAAAGAGTTAGAAATTCAAGTGTTATACGGCTTTAAAGGATTATTTTTTAGGCACTCAGTACCTGTGAAGAATACTTATTGGGCAATAGCGTTGGCTGTATCCTCCTCACTCCGGATCTTTTTAATGGTTGCAGGTACGCCAGCCGCTACAGCATAGTCAGGTAAATTCTTAGTAACAACGGCTCCTGCTCCCACAACGCAGCCTTTGCCAATCTGAACACCGTCCAATACGATCGCACCTGCCCCGATCCAAACGTCATCGCCGATAACGACAGGGCCTTTTGTATATACTCCTTGCTCCATCATGGGCACATCTAAACGAGCGTGGATGTAGCGACCGCCACCAATATAACAGTTGCCAGCAATTAGAACAGAATTGCCAATGGAAATACCCCCACTGGAAGAAATAATTGTGTTGCAGCCAATATCTGTTTTGATGCCTATGGTGACAGCAGCAGTTTTACTTTGAATGACGCAGTTACGAGAAACAATTACGTTATCTCCGAGGGTAATGCCTGAGGTGACACCACTAGCATCCAACAACCCATTATCGTCAATAGCCACATATTTTCCCAGGGCAATCCGGCTAGGACAGCGTAGGGTGATCCCTTTACCAAATATCGCTCCTACACCAATCTCTTTAAATAAGCTGGGATAGAACTTTTTCCTCAGCAAATAGCCTATGGCTCCTGTCAAATCACTCAGGAGAAATGTTAAAAGCTCATATTTAAGGAAAGGCAGTAGTCTTGTATCACCTAAGACCTTGGTTTGATATCTTGTCAATGCAGATTCACTTCCCTGATTCAGCTGCTCACTCAAGGGAATCTTTTCAATACGCTTTTGACTTGGAGAAGATATCATGGCCAACTTGGTATAAACAACGGCTGAGAATTCTGTCGATGATCACGCCCTTTGCTGAGGGTTTCTATGGGTAAGCCAACCGTTATCCAGATACCATTGGGCAAGTTCAATCAGTCCTTCTTTATCACTATGAGTCGGAGCAAAGTTCAATAGCGTTTGCATCTTGCTCGTATTGAAAGACCGATCTTTGGTATAAAACGCCAATCGTCGCCTGTAGATTGGCGGTTCAATGCCTAAGGGACGAAAGATGAGTTCGCATAGATCTCCCAAGGCAAATAAGGGGCCAGCGGGCAAGTTAACAAATCGGGCAGACACTTGATAGTGATCGCTGATTAACTTCACCATATCCCGAAAGGTAATGGCCTGCTGACTACCACAAATAAATATCTCGCCAATGGCTTGAGGTTGAGTCGCCGTATGAATAAAAAAGTTGGTCAGATCATCAACATGCACAAAGTGCAGAAGGTTACTGCCATTGCCAATGGCAGGGACCCAACCCTGCATGGCCATTTTATATATTTTCAATAGTCGCTTTTCTCCAGGGCCATAGATCCCCGCTGGTCGGACCACAGTAACGGGTAACCTTGTTTGTTGGCCAAACTCTTTAATCCAAATCTCGCCCTCTAGTTTGGTTTGTTGATAAATATCGCCTGGTTTGAGGGGACAGTTCTCATCACCAGGAGGATCTTCAACATGGCCATGGACGCCAATTGTAGAAACGTGAACAAAACGTCGAAAATTCGGCTGCTTTAAAGCCGCTTTGGCTAGCAGCTGTGTACTCACAACATGGACGTTATGGTAGCCAATATCTGGTGACTTTGCCTCTCGAAAAGGCGTCACCATATGAAAAATATAGTTAACACCTTGGGTAGCCGTAGCAATCAGGTCTGAATCAAAAACATCGCCTTGAAACCATTTAATTGGTAGCTGCTCAAATGGTTTGAGATTAGATGATTTCCGAGCAATGGCAACAACCTCCACTCCCTGCTGAACTAATTTCTTAGCTAGGTTGGAGCCGGTAAAGCCCGTAGCTCCAGTGATTAGAGCACGACTTCCAGCCGGTAAGTTGTATTGGCTACTGTCCATATTTTTTTAATAAATAAGATGATTCCAGATATCTAAAGCTGTTCAAATTTTGTAATCACAGGTGAACCTAGCAGCCTGGTTAGGCCCAATCGTCGTGGCAGCTGTTCTAGAACAGAGGAGGCTTTTGGTTTCCCCAAAGTCCGATGCAGCACCATCGGCCAAAAGAACTGAGCGTAGCGTAAACTTTGGTGCCACCCAATAGATTTATAGAAGTTCAGGATATCTTGCTCCTGATAACAGACAAAGGGGCGTGTATTCCCTTCTAACCCTTTTTTGAACTTGAATAGGGCAGGTGCGATCGCATTTACACTTCGCACCGTTGGATAATCTACAATGACAGCCTGATTAGCAACTCTAGCCAGCTCTTTAAGGAACCGCTGCCACTGGGTGACATGGGCTAAGAAGCGATAGCTAATCACAACATCAAAGGCATTGTCGGCGTAGGGCATATCTAAAACATTGCCCACCTGAAAGTCACATTGTCCTTGATCTATATAGGATTGAATTCTGACCTTGCACTGCTCTGCACTTCCCAAGACAGTCACGTCATAGCCTTGTTCAATTAACGCTTTGGTTAACTGGCCGTGACCGCCGCCTACATCCAGCACCCTGGCCCCAGGATACGCTGCCAACATTTTCAAGGTAGCGGCCTCTTGCACCTGTAACAACCAGGTGCCGATGGCTCCAGCAAACCGTGTCGCATAATTCTCAGACGAAGTTTCGATATCTGCAGTTTCCGGGAAACCGTTAGTGGCTACAGGAGTCTGGGTATCCATGGTAGGCGGTAAAGACTTTTGGGAGGTTAGCCTGAGACTAAGCTGGTTACGAACAAATCGTAAAGGTGTTTCCAGGCTACCGTAGGGTTGCCAGCTGACCGCTGGATTCAGCAAGTGGGTCTTAATACAGTTTCCTGGCTGATCAGCGTCAAATTCTCCCATAAACGTCAGACCAAATCGCCCTGAGCGATCAGCTTCGCCACTGAGGGGTAACGGATCTGTTCCCAGTAATATGGGATATCCCTGGGGTTCTACTTGAGAAAAATGGTGAGGTCGCCGCCAAAATTGCGGTCGCCCGCTGTTATCGCCCAGAAATAATGGTGATAACTCTCTTTGTTGGACCAGGTGGGTGATCAACTGTCCTCGCTTACCAACCCACTTGGCGACACCCCAGGGCAACACCGCTATTCCCCCAGCGCTCTGAATAGATTGAATCGTTTCGACAGCTGATAGTCCATCTGGAAAGATGCGATCGCTAATCAACGCCAGAATTTCTAACTTCTCAGCCGTCACGATTTGACGACCAGCAATCAGATATAGCGTTTTACCCTGAGGCCCCAAAGCCCGCAGGGAGTAAGCCTCGGCTGTTGCAGCAAATGTCCAGTCAGACGAGGACGACTGATCTGCCTGATCTGCCTGGGCTAACAGTGTCTGAAATTTATGGTAGAAACCACTTTCCGCGAGCAAAAGCACACCGACAAACTGATCGTGAGCGCCAGCCCGACGCTGGAAGTTGTGCCAGGCAGCATCTAAAAATGTGCTGAGATCAAAGCAATCATAGATATGCACATGGGTATCCAGCAGAATCAGTTGCTCCCTGGTAGAGGGTGAGGGCACCGTCTGTACCTTATCGATTTCAGTACTTGTTAAAGAGTTCATAGGTTACATCAATCTGTTGCTAGCCGCTCACCTTATTGCTCAAGGTGCACTATTCAAGGGAGGAAGTCTTTTGCTGGCGCTGATATCTGAAGCTTCTCCACCGCGATACTCCCCACAGCAAAATGACCGTATAGGTCAGCTCAAAGCTGAGAAAGATGACGTGAATAGGATTAAATAGCCCATGGGAGTGATGGACACCTGGGAACAAGGGGATCGCTGAGTGAAATGGTGCGTTACTGATTGGCCACAACAGCGGGATGCCGGAACCACCTTGAGTGAAAAAGTCTAACACCAGGTGAGAAGAGTAAATAATTAGGGTTAAAGCAAAGACTTTTAGAGGTTTGATGGCCGTGCGGCTACTGAGCAACTGGCTCAGAATGATGCTAAAGACAATGGCAAAGCCAAAACTGTGGGTAAACCCACGATGGGTATTGATACCCGCCACAATCTTGGGGAGAAAGTCAAAATCTGCTGCGATCGCAACAAAAACCGCGTATAACCCTAGCGGCAATAGCTTACTGACTTTTGGAACATCTAATCCTTTAGCAATAGCGTAGCCAGAGACGGCATGGGCAAGCGGTGATGGCATGATTCAATACAGAATTATTAAATAACAGCTCAATGATAAATTTTTAAAACAGTTAAAGAGCCACAACGCCTCGATCCGAGACTGGGCTGGCGGGTATTAAACTTTGTATTTCTGTTTGCATTTGCCCATGGGTCCAATGGAGTTCTTCAGCCATAATGGTGCCACACAGACGGATAGTGGCTATGTCAGGCAGACCCGCCGAACCCAGCTCGGTACGTCGGAGGATGACATCTTTCAGAGTTTGAGCCATTTCTACACGGACAGCGTAGCGCACCTGAGCCCCAATAGCCTGACTGGAGTCTTGAATTTCACCTGCCAACACCTCGGCATAGGCAGTTCCGTAGTTGTACACCAGACTGCGAACCAGTTGCGAGTCAAGGTGAATTAACTCTTTGTTCGCCGCCTGAACAAACTCTTCAACATTGTCAATGGCACCATCCACCAATGGCGTAGTTGTCGATTGAGAGGGAGGTGCGGTTTGCCCCCAGGTACGCAACAGACGGTCCACAACTTTCTGGGCCACATCCCTGGAGGTTGTATATTTCACCCCTGTCACAGACCATAATCCACGATGGCCTTGGGGAGCATGTTCACGAAGACAGTAGCGTTTAGCCAGAATCGGCTCGCCACTGCTAGAAATATCGGTTTGAGGCAGGAGCCCACCATGAACAAAGGCCACATCACCTCTGGTTAACTGAGCGGGTGGATATGCTTGATTAATTTGCTGCAGTAGGGTGTCAATTTCTACCTCATGCACCTGCCAGTTATCAGCTGTTTGGTTGCAAACACTATAGAAAGTGCCGATCATAGAGGTGCCACGCCAGGGCACCGCAAAGAGCATGCGAGCTTTTTGTTGCCCTCGTTTAACAATCTCTGACTCAGGTGAACTCTTGAAGGCAATGGCGTAGGGGGTTTCCAGTAGCGGACGACACAGCACGACATTAACAGCTTTGGCAAAGGATTGTTGAGCTGGTGGCTGAGGCAACAAGCCCAAAACCTGGTTAAGCCAGGGACCCGTGGTATTCACAACAGCCCTGGCTCGAATATCAAAGCGATTACCGGTCAGCTCATCCTGGGCGATGACTCCCTGGATCTGATCGTCCGTCCGCAGAAAGCCAACGGCTTTGACATAGTTGGCGACAGTCGCCCCTTGCTGAGCCGCAGATTTTATGAATCCCAGGGTCAAACGTTCAGAGTTGTAGACCTGGGCATCGTGGAACGTCGCAGCCCCCGTGAGATCCTGCTCTACAATTCCAGGGACCAGTTGCTGACAGCGCTGACGAGAAATCACCTGACCTGGCGGGATATGCTTCTGGGGATCGCTAAGCCCCTGGTTGCGATCGCAGCTAATCAAATCATTCAGTTTGAGCGCCACAAACATCGCCTCTTTACCCTTTACCCCATGGCCATAGGTAGGCACCACAATCGGCAACGGATGCACCAGGTGAGGCGCAATTCGCATCAAAGTCTGACGTTCCCGGATAGACTGCCTCATACGGCTAAAATCAGCCGTTTGCAAATAACGCAGACCACCATGAATAATCTTCAAGCTATTGGCAGAGGTAGCCGAGCCAAAATCAGACTGATCAATCAAAGCGACCGACAATCCCCGGAGGCTAGCCTCCCAAGCCACACAAGCTCCCTGAATACCGCCACCAAGGACCAAAAGATCAAACGCTTGATTGGATAATGCCTGTAAGTTTCGCTGCATAGTTCTGCATTTGGTTCGATGGGTCCCTGGTCAAGCCTAAAAATCAACTTCAAATCTCATTCAAATCTCAGAGAGACCTGACAGGCACACGGCTCAGTAGCTACCTGAGAGCTTGGAGGGCTGCATTTCTCCGATCAGCTGCATTTGCAGCCAATCATAAAGTCCCGTCAACTTGTCGGAGAAAGCCTCAAAGGTATGTTGTTGAGCAATCAATGCCTGGGCCTCCACCCCCAGCTGCCCCCTTAAAGCTTGATTTTGAATGAGCTGCAACATGCCTTGAGAAAACTCATGTGGCTCCGGAGAAGCCAGCCAGGAAACTTGACGATTCAAAACCTGAGTATGAGTCGGCAAATCAGTTGCCAACAATGCCTTACCACTATCTAAATAGGAATACAGCTTCATAGGGGTATTGTTACCCTGGGTCCGTGGCGATACCAGAATATCTGCCTGAGCTAGATAGTGAGCAAGATCCTCAACGGGTCGCTTACCAATGAAATGGACCTGAGCCTCAATCCCTAACTGTCGAGAACGCTGCCGATAGTATTTTATGTGCTCAGAAGCCCCACCAATAACAACTAGACACGCTTCATCTGCATGGGCCAGAGCCAGCTTAAAGCTGTCCAACAGCAAATCGATCCCCTGATACCGCTCTAAATTACCGACATACATCAGCAAGGGTCCTGTAATCTCATAAGTGCTTCTTAAATGAGTTAAATGCATTGGTAAAAGCCCCATTGTTTTTAATAAAAGACACAAGCAAATGATATAGAATCAACCTCAACGAGATTGATTGAGCAGTGAGATATCAGGAATCACAACAACCTTTTTGCTAGGGCTGTAGCGCTGGACTTCGGTAGCCAAGGCCCTACATACTGGAATCACCGCCTCAGCATTTTTAATAGCGGCCCCCTCACATGCCCGCAAAACAGACTTACAAAACCGTAAACCAGGATACTTATCGATCATCTGGCCCACTAGCGAAGAATCCATATCGTAGACGTATGGAATCCCGAAAACCTTCTTGATAAATAAGGCCATAAACACAGCCTCCTCTCCAGCATGGATCAGGTCATAGCGACCAGTTCTCGCCAGCTGCAGCGCCTTCCGAAAAACGAACAGGTCGGAAATGAGCTTTTTACCAGAAAATCCAGGTCGAATGTTGCGAGTGAACCTAAATGAGGGGATGCGATAAATTTTGACATTGGTGTAGTATATGTCTTCACCTTCTGCAAAAGTCACAACATCAACAACCTCACCATGTCTGGAGAGGACCCTCAATACTAAGTCCACTGCAATAGGAGTACCCCTAGCTTGATAAAAAGGGTGGGGGGCAAGCATCAAGACGTTCATCGAAACTCTCTTATACCCTATTTTTTATAATTAAAACTATGTCAGCATGGCAGGAAAAAAGAGAAATAGCTCCTCATAGCTTGTAACTGGGCAGAAATCCTATACTTTCTACGCTCTGTCTGTGTAATCTCATACAAAATGAGTACAGACACATAGGAAGCTTGTAGCCTACCCAACAGTGAATTCACTTTTCAGGGACTAACACCTTTCTAGCTAATACATAGCCGTCACAACCGGATATAGTCCGGAGGCCCGGCGGTATGGAGCAGTAGGCCACACCTACGAGCTTTGAGTAACTTTCCCAACATATAGATTTGAATATATCTACATGTCCTTGGGTTTATCAATATCTCGGCCGCTACGATTTACGCAATATCCACAATCTAAGAGTATTCAGTAAAGATTGTGTGATCTTAACTTGGACACGTGTGTCTCAGTAAACTTTCGTAGAGGGTGTAGATCGTTCTATAGCTGCCCCGCTATGCTTAGGAAGCAGTAATGCAGTGACTAGTCCAAGCGCTAGTGATAGATCGTATCGGGCCTATGATAGCTAGACCATAGTATTACTATTAAGGGTCCATGAGTTCTCCGCGTATACACCCAGATACCATTGATGATGTCCGTCAGCGCGTGGACATCGTTGATGTAGTATCGGAACATGTAGTACTAAAAAAACAAGGTAAGGATTTTACCGGACTGTGTCCGTTTCATGACGATAAGTCTCCCAGCTTTAGCGTCAGTCCAGCCAAACAGTTCTATTACTGTTTTAGCTGCGGAGCTGGGGGCAACGCATTTAAATTTTTGATGGAATTGGAGCAGCAGTCCTTTGCAGAGGTGGTGCTGGATCTTGCTAAGCGATACCAGGTCCCTGTTAAAACATTAGAACCTGCCAGGCAAGAGGAATATCAGCGCAAAGTTACCTTACGAGAACAGCTGTTTGAAATCCTCACAGTCACAGCAAAGTTCTACGAACATGCGCTATATCAAAGTGTAGGGCAACAAGCACTAGACTATTTGCGATCGCAACGCCAGTTTAGCGATGATATCCTCAAACGCTTTACATTTGGCTACGCTCCTGACGGCTGGCAGCCACTCTATGGCTATTTGGTTGAGCAAAAGAATTACTCCGTCAAGCTGGTTGAGCAGGCTGGGTTGATTGTCCCCAACAAGAACAACACTGGCTACTATGATCGGTTTCGAGATCGGGTAATGGTGCCAATCCATGATGCCAATGGCCGCATTATTGGATTTGGGGGGCGCTGTTTGGGGGATGCCAAACCCAAATACTTAAACTCGCCAGAAACTGAGCTATTTGATAAAAGTAAAACCCTATACGGCTTGGATAAGGCCAAGGGTGCGATCGCAAAACAAGATCGCGCCATCGTTGTTGAAGGATATTTCGATGTAGTTGCTCTCCACGCTGCAGGCATCACCAATGCCGTCGCCTCTCTCGGCACTGCTCTCAATGCCGGTCAGGTACGACAGCTCTTACGCTACACCGAATCTAAACAAATTGTCTTTAATTTTGACGCAGATGCTGCCGGGATCAAAGCCGCACAGCGTGCCATTGGTGAGGTCGCTGAAATGGCTCACCGAGGGGATGTCCAATTACGCATTCTCAACATTCCTGATGGCAAAGATCCAGACGACTATCTCAAAGCCCATGTCGCCGATGAATATAACGCTCTGGTTGACGCGGCTCCCCTGTGGCTTGACTGGCAAATCCAGCAAACACTGAGCAACGTTAACCTCAAACAAGCCGACCAGTTTCAAAAAGCCTCGCAAGATATCGTCAAACTGTTAGCAGACATTGCCAACGCCGATACCCGCACCCACTATATTCGCCACTGCGCCGAAATCTTTAGTCAGGGCGATGCCCGGTTAGTTCCCCTCCTGGCCGAAAACTTTTTAGCCCAGGTTCGCCGTCAGCGTCGTTCGCCAGAGGAGTCCCCCACAAAGTTTAAAGTCGCCATTAAAAAAAGCGCCCTCGAAGAAGCCGAAGGGTGGCTCCTGCGGGTATACATTCACATGCCCAACAATCGTCAGGCCGTAAAACAAGCCCTGGAAGAACGGGATTTGCAACTGAGCTTTTCCCACCACCGTGCCCTCTGGCGAATGATGATCCAGTGGCAGGCTGCCGATGAAGCTGAAACCGAAACCTCGCCTACAGGACTCCTAGAACAGCTACGTAACCTCGCCTCCGAGTCAACCGGCCCCCTTTCCCAGGTACACCACTTACTCTATCTGGATGAAAAGACCCAGCGCGATATTCTCCGTGCGCCTCTGATTATTCGCGCCTCAGTGGCCTGTATGGAAAAAACTCTATGTGAAAAGCGCTATCGTTATTTTCTCAAGCTGTGGGAAGAGACTGACCTGGAAACGCATCCCGAAGAATGCGCTTACTATCAAAAACAAAGCTATGCCGAGAAAAAACGAATTGCTGAACTCGAACAAGAACGGCAGGTCGATTTTGAGGATTTAGCTAGCTTGCCCTGGGTGGGGGAATTTTATGGTCAGTTGGATGGGTAAAGCTCTATCTACCTGTAACGGTAGATAGAGCTTTATCTATTGGTTAGGTTATGGCTCTGGGCCGTTGATCATATGTCCCAAATATGAGCGGGCCAAATACGATCGCGAACTCCGTCATCTAAATCTTCTCACTTGCGACTGCCCTTAAAGAGCCGACCCCAGCCGCTGCCTGGGCCTTCAACTTCAAAACGAGCCCCTAGATTTTTATAACTGTAGTGGCGATAGGAGCCATCGGTCGAACCAGGGTAACCACCGTTGACCAAATCCATCTCTCCGTAGGGATCATGGATAAACATGCCACTATCATCGTAGCCGACAGCCAAAATCATGTGGCCACCACCACGGGGGCTACTCACATGCCCCTTATGCAATACACCCAAGACCACCGGGCGACCTGCGTCAATCTCTTTTTTGACATCTTTCATAGAGAGTGTAGTATGCCATGCAGAATCCACTCCCAGACTTGATAATGCTCTGGTCTGAGCCCCATGGTCCGTGGTGTCTCCATAGGTCTCTACCTTGGGCAAGTAGAAATTGAGGTCGGCGTTTTCATCTTCGTCACAGTCTTCCCAAAGAGATGTTTTCATGTAGAGTGCACCCATCCAACAGCTAGCAGTATTGCAGGTGCGGTGGGCCTGAGCCGCATTGTCACGCTGGGAAAAATACATGACCGGCAGCTTTTTTTTACCTTTTTTAGCAGGCTTGGCAGTAGCCGCCTTTGGAGCGGTCACTTTTGGTGTAGCGGCCTTTGGGGCAGCCACCTTTGCCGCCGGTTTAACAGACTTGGCCGTTGCTGCTGGGGCAGCCGCCTTGACCAGGCCCTGTTTTTGTAAGTGTTTGAGAATGCCAGCAGCCCCCATTTCGGAGTTTTTCTTTGCCAACACATTGGTGCTCCCCCAAACCCAGGAGGATTCAGTCCCTGAACCATCCTGAAAACCATTCCAAAGGTCAAATCCCCAGAGATAGGCAGCTAAGGTACGCGTAGCAGCTTGATGATACTTTTTGGCAATGAGCACCTCTGCTACCTGTTTCTCAAACAGCGCTGGTTCTCGAAAATTCCATTCTTTGTAGTGCAAAATGCCTACAAACCACCAGGGTACCGTGGTGGCTTTTTCCACAGCCTCATAGTGCGATCGCAAATCCACCATCCGTTTTGTCAGACCTTGCACTAATCCCAACGATTCTGAACGCACCGTGCATTGATCAAACGCTTGTTGATACTCGGCGTGAATGTCCGCTTTTAATTTTTGGCTCATAGTGCTCAGTCCAGGGAATCTTTGCCCATGGTACCCAGTTATGCAGAGATTTCAGTCGGTAGTTAGCGGTGCTTGTTTTGCGATTGCTGATCCCTGGGATGAACCGATCTAGCACCGATGCTATTCAAAAGCCTCTCATATCTCAAGCCATCCCGAGGAGCAGCAATGCCTTTGTTTCTAACCTTAGCGCCTCGGGCAATCTAGCCCTGAGGTTACTGTTTCAATCATGGCTGAGCTAGACCTGGGAGTATATGGTGAGCAATTAGTAGAAAACTGGCTCATCCAGCAGGGTTGGGAAATACTCTACCGGCGGTGGCACTGTCGTTGGGGAGAATTAGACATTGTTGCCCAGGGCTATCATGCCCAAGGCGGCAAACTGAGCAGTGAGATCCTCATATTTGTAGAAGTAAAAACCCGCAGTCGAGGCAACTGGGACTTGGATGGGCGATTATCCATCACCCGTGCCAAGCAACGTAAACTCTGGACAACCGCTCGCCTATTTCTGACCCGGCATCCACACCTGGCTCAGCTCCCCTGCCGTCTTGATGTTGCCTTAGTCAGCTGTCACAACAAACAGCCAGATGTAGCCCAAGCCTACCTGGCCTTACCCAACGGACGGCAATATCTGGTACTACAGGATTATTTAATTAACGCCATTACAGGTTGAGCGGTAGACCAAGCAAACTGATTGATCGCTACGCAAGAGTCTCAGGGCAATATCCCAACCCCTGAACAAACTGCTTGCGAAATTCTTCAATTTCATAACGGTCAGGTTTACCGTGGGAGACAACAGCAACCTGATAGCGACGCATGACATCAACGGCGGTTTGACCAGTTTCTAATCCCCACAGGGCCATGCGAATCCGATATCCCGGTGTGGAGCGGCCACCCACTTCATCTAAAAAGGATTGAAAGTTAGAGGCTGTATCGGGAGAAACGCTTTCATGGAGTCTGATGCGAATAATCCAGCCATCAATGCGATGGATGACGCTTAAAAATTCTAATGGGAGCTGAGTCAGTATATGCAGCCTTTCAACAACTCGTAGAACAAGACTGGCATTGGATAAATAGTAAACGTAATCCATAGGTATAAAGCGGTGCTACAGTCTATATCGTTTGAATCATTCAGGCAGCTGGTCCACAGATCGTCCAGCTATTAGTCTGGCATTAAATCCTTCGGCTTAGTAAGGTCGATGGTACGCCTTTATCAAAAATCAACGGTATTTCATCCACAGTTTTCCCTCACCCATGCCCCTATCCAATGGCCGTCAATCGGCCCACAGCCATGAACCCATCGATCGGCAACAGGCGAACGATGATTATTCCTTAGCGGCATATCAGTATAAGCTACCACCTAACTTGATTGCCCAAGAACCAGTCACTCCCCGTGATCACTCTCGCTTGATGGTGGTTTCATCAAGCAGTGAACATCGGCATGCCCATTTTAAAGACCTACCCAGGTTTCTGTGTTCCGGAGATCTACTTGTGGTTAATAATACGCGAGTTATACCGGCGAGAATGTATGGATACAAACCAAGTGGAGCAAAGGTTGAAGTTTTATTACTAGAACCCCGTGAGCCGCATCTTTGGTTAGCACTGGTTAAACCTGGACGTCGTTTACAGCCAGGGAGTTTAATCCATTTTGGCCCCAACGTGGAGCAGCCATTGCTCACTGCTCGGGTGGAAGAGTGCGATCGCGATACCAATGGTCGCTTACTAAGTTTTTCAACCTCAACCAACACTCCCATCGACCAACTGATGGAATCCCTTGGGGAAATCCCGTTACCGCCCTACATCACTAATTCCCAGGCAGAACCCGATCAATATCAAACCATTTACGCTCAACATTCGGGTGCAGTAGCGGCACCCACAGCCGGTCTGCACTTTACCCCAGAAGTTTTTCAAGCCCTTGAGCAAAAGGGAATTCGGCGAGCTGAAGTGACCTTGCACGTGGGATTAGGCACCTTTCGCCCTGTAGAAACAGATGCCATTACTGAGCATCAAATGCATTCAGAATGGGTTCATTTACCCCAAAGCACCGTCGATCTGATCAAAGAAACTAAAGCGCGGGGCAACCATGTTTTTGCTGTAGGGACCACTACTGTGCGCACTTTGGAAGGCGTCGTTAACCAGGAAGGGCAGCTGACAGCTTATAAAGGTGGCGTAAATTTATTTATTTATCCCGGCTATCAGTGGCAGGTCGTAGACGGTTTAATTACCAATTTTCACCTACCTGGCTCCAGCCTCTTAATGTTGGTCAGCGCTCTTATCGGGCGTCAGCGATTAATGGAGCTTTATCAAGACGCGATTAACCAGGCCTATCGTTTTTATTCTTTTGGTGACGCCATGGTAATTTTGCCCAATGCCTGTCGATTGGCAGAGGGAACTCAACTATAGTCCGTACGTCATTCTCCCTGTCCCCCATGGAGAACGTGCCATCGTGCATGCTTCTTTGAAGTTCATGTTTCGAGGCCGTTCTCCCTTTCTTACCAATGTTTGCGAAACATTTCAGGACATTCCTGCAGACATCCGATAAATAGGGTTGCACTCAAGCAATACAGGTTTACTATGGTGGGTGATACTGACTTGTGTACTCATAGGTCAGCCCTGATGAGATCGCACCCCTATGACTCGACCGGCTCAACTTGATCCAGACATGCACAACCCCGTTATTGGTACGGTCAAAGGCCCTGGTGAAGATGGGAACCAATACGTTTTTATTACCACCGATAATAAACGGGTGAAAATTGGTGAATTTGTCTTTTACGCCGTCGATGCTCCAGATCAGGGGAGCTGGGAAATTTTAGGTAAAATTTCTGACCGGCGCTTAATCGATCATCTACCCGATCGCATCTTTGCGGATACCCAAATTAGTCCAGATACGATTGCGTCCCTGATTGGATTTGCCTATCCCAATCCAGAAATTTATGAAGTGACGGTGGATGTCATCGGTTATTTCCACCCAGCCCTGGGGTTTATTAACCCGCGCATTACCCCTGATCCAGGAGCCAAAGTCTATATTGCAGCGGATGACCGCCTACAACAAGTCGTCAATAAAAAGCAGCCAGGCGAAGTGGGCTCAGCTCAAATTGGCTCTTTATTGCTGCGCCCTGGTGGTAGTGTCCCTGTTGCCCTCGACGTTAAAGAAATTGTCAGTACCCATATGGCCATATTGGCGGGCACAGGGTCTGGCAAAAGCTACACTGCCGGCGTCTTGATTGAAGAGTTTTTACAACCTTACAACCGGGCTGCAGTGTTAATCTTTGACCCCCATGGGGAATACAACACCCTCTCCGAAATGCGAGGGCATCCGGCATTTCAAGCCAACGATGGCTATGCCCCAAAAGTCCAGATCCTGACCCCAGGCGATATTCAGATTCGCATGTCGTCCCTGGACTACTACGATATCTTGACCCTGCTACCCGAGATGAGCGACCGTCAGCAGTCTATTCTCAACAAAGCATTTACCATTTTGGGTAAACACAAGCGCGGGGACTACCGTTGGAACGTCAATGACCTGATTGCAGCTGTTTATGAGGCTGATACCACAGCTGACGATGAAGGTAATGACAAGGTGGGGTCGTCTGCGCCTGCGTTGGAGTGGAAGCTGGATCGTCTGGCTCGATCTCCTTACTTTCATCAGGTAAACCACATGGCCCCCCGGGATTTATTTGAGCCGGGGCAGGTGACCGTCTTGCAGATGAACGAAATCAGTCAGGAAGAGCAACAGGTTATCTGCGCAGCGGTGCTTCGCCAGAGTTACCATGCCCGCATCAATACCGCCCGCGACAAAATTGAGGAAGGTGACGAAAACTATCTGCCATTTCCAGTGTTCGTCTTAATCGAAGAAGCCCATCGATTTGCTCCAGCCAAAGAACCCTCACGCTGCAAGGCCGTCCTCAGGACAATTTTGAGCGAAGGTCGGAAGTTTGGTCTGGGGGTAGGGCTGATTACCCAGCGGCCCGGCAAGCTTGATTCTGACGTGCTTTCTCAGTGTATGAGCCAATTTTTGATGCGCATTGTCAATCCAGTGGATCAAGAAAGCCTTAAATATGGTGTCGAAGCCGCTGGACGTGATTTGCTCAAGGAACTACCCGCCCTGACCAAGGGCCAGGTGATTATTTCTGGAGCCTGTGTGAATACGCCGGTGCTCTGCCAGGTGCGGAAACGGATTACTCAACATGGTGGCGAAACCCTGAATGCACCCCATGAGTGGCAGGGATATTTTCAAAAACACCGACTGCGGACTCAGCAAATTAAGTCTGCACCTGTAGCAGCCAAACCCAAAGCAACTACCTTTAAAGGCGTGAGTATTGAGTAAGAGCTACTAAAAAATATCTTTCCAGGCCCTTCAGCTCCAAAATTCATCTAGATCGACTTCGGCAACTTCTTGCTGGACTTCCTGAAAGTAGCTGCTAGCAGTCAGGGTGGCGACTTCTTCTTGCCGTTGCTGTTGATCGATTTCAATTTTTAGCTCGGCCAGCTGGCGTTTTAGCTCGTCTTCGCGTCGCTTGCGTTCGGTAATGTCCTGGACAATACCCTCGTAGTAGAGCACCTGCCCCTGGGAAGAACGAACGGCACGGGCATGGATTTGGGTCCAGATAATCTTGCCGTCTTTGCAGTAACACTGGTATTGAAACCCGGTAACGCTGTCTTGCTGGTCGATTTTTGATTGAAAGTCCGCCCGCCTTGCTGGATCCACATACAGCTGTGAACCAATATCGGTAATGCTATCAATCATTTCCTGGGGAGAGTCATAGCCATAGAGCCTGGCTAGGGCCGGGTTGACATTGATAAAATGGCCTTCGGGGCTAGATTGGAAGATGCCCTCCAGGGCATTTTCAAAGATGCTGCGGTAGTTTTCCTCGGCAATGCGGATAGTCTCAAAGGACTGCTTCAGCTGCCGGGTCATTTTGTTAAATGAGTTGGCCAGGGTATCAATTTCGGCAATAAAACTGGACTTCACCTGCGGGTCTAGATGGCCTTGGGCCAAGCGATCGGAGGCTTGAGATAGCCGTAGAAGCGAACGAGTGATTCGACGGGCCGTCAGCACGCTTAAGGCAATGGCAACCAGCAGCGCTAGCCCACATAGCAGGATGGTATTGCGGGTGTTGGCATTAATCTGGCCCATAAAATCGGCCTCGGGCACAACGACCACAATGAGCCAATCGAGACCAAACCCATCTTGAAACGGCAGTACTTCTAAAAATTGGCGTTTACCGTTGAGCTGTAGCTGTAGCTGCTGAGCTTCGGTAAAATTCGTAAACCCATTGAATCGCTGGGCCAGATAACGAGCCGTATTTTGGACTAGCTGATCGCTGCTGTTGATGGCTAGCAGGGGGGTGGCAGTATCCCCATCGTTAACCATCAGGGGTTCATCGGTCGAGTTGGAAATCAGCTGCCCCTGGCGATCGATCACAAAGGCTTGCCCGGTTTGGCCGATTTGTAGGCTTTGCAAAAAGGTTCTAAATTCTTCTGGGAGCACCACATCCGTTGCACATACCCCTAGAACATCTTTACCGGAGCGATCATACACGGGGAGGCTGGCAGTAATATTGGGTAGCCCAGTGGTAAAGGCAATGTAGATATCTGTCCACTGGGGCCGCTCAGCCAAGGCTGCCGCTTTATACCAGGGCCGTTGGCGAGAATCATAGGGCGTCTCTGCCTGCCATAGAAAGCTGGTGCGTTCTCCCCGGACATCTAAGCTGTAATATCGGCGCAGATTTTGGGTAGAAGGATTGCTGTAAGTAAGCTGCAGCGCACCATTCTCAGGCGATCGCAACACTCCAAAAAATTCGCCATTGCGGGCGCTACCGCAGTAAGCCAGGGCAATGGTGGGGGCAATCCGCATCTGCTGATAGAGCTGGGTTTCACCAAAGCCCGCGCCGTCTACATCCAGTATGCCTCTGGCAAAGGCGCTGGCGTTGAGTCGATTGATCTCGTGGGGGGTTTCAAAATAGCTCTGTAGTTCTTGTTCAATCCGGGCTGTGACCTCATGACGTAGTTGGATAGCCAGCTCATTCACAGCCTTTTGACCATTGCGAAAGGATAGATAGCCTACTAGACCAACGGCCCCGACAATTTGGCCAACAAACAACACAATCAAGACCACTCGTAGGGGCAGATTGTCAGGTGACTGCAGACGAACGGGTAGTTTCATCAGTTATCTACCAGCTATCCACATCGTTGCCATCAATCCAGGCTTGTAGCTCTCGCTCAGGTTTAGCCGCATTAAAGAGATGTAGCCCAAAATCTGTGGCCAGAGTCTCACAAACTTTGATGCCCCGAACGCTGTTACCCTTGGCATCGAGCGGTGGGGAAAAGGTACCAATGCCCAACTTGCCAGGAACCACGGCTAAAATGCCACCACCCACACCACTTTTGGCCGGCATACCCACTCGATAAGCCCATTCGCCGGAGGCATCGTACATGCCGCAGGTGAGCATCACGCTCACCACATCCTGCACATAGCGTTCATCAATAGCGCGTTCTTGGGTGATGGGGTTGATGCCGCCATTGGCCAAGGTGGCGGACATCATAGCCAAATCACGGGCATTGACCAGGATCGAGCACTGCTGAAAGTAAAGATCCAGGGTTTCGTCAATTTTGTCGCCCACCATG
This sequence comes from Leptolyngbya sp. Heron Island J, assembly GCF_000482245.1. GTDB lineage: Bacteria > Cyanobacteriota > Cyanobacteriia > Phormidesmidales > Phormidesmidaceae > Leptothoe. The sequence goes on from NZ_AWNH01000053.1 coordinate 121,760, forward strand.
CCAAAGTTCAGCATCAGGTAAGACATAGCTCGGTTACGGTAGCCGGTAGCCTTTTCGGATAAAAAGACAGGGACATTAATGTCGTGTTCTCGGCCGGTGTAGCGCTTAAACATATTCAGCATGCGCTTGAGCCGTTCGGTGCTACTGCTGCCTTTGATCAGATCTGTGGTTGCGATCGCACCCGCATTCACCATCGGGTTATAGGGGCGATTGGTCGCCTCGTCCAGCACAATAGCATTAAAGGCTTCCCCAGTCGGCTCCACACTCACCTTGCTGTTGACATAGTCACGACCATGATCTTCTAGAGCCAATCCAAAAACAAAGGCTTTGGAAATCGACTGAATCGTAAACAGCTGGTCACACTCCCCCACTTCAAACACCTGACCATCTTGAGTGACCACACAAATACCAAACCATTCAGGCTTGGCCAGCGCCAGTTCAGGAATATAGTCAGCCACAGCACCGTCGTTAATGGCTTGAAACCTCTCGTGCAGCTCAGTCAAATAGTTACGAAACGGGGAGGTGACTGCCGTGATTGAACTGGCCAGAGACTGTAGATCTCCGATATCTGACATCCTGGCTAACCCCCTACAATTTGCTGGGCGACTTTACGAAATTCTTGACTGACTGGATGCTCGGGATATTTGACACAAAACACCCCTTCACTCGCCAGCTGCACAATATCCTCAGATAGAGGAAACAGACCCGCTACGGTTTCACCGTAGGTTTCCTCCACTTTCTGCTTGAGGGCATCCATATTCAAGCTGCTGTAAACCTTATTGATCGCCAAGAGCATTTTGCGAACCTTGAGCTGTCGGGCCACATCTACAGTCACCGCCGTGCCCTGATAGTCCTGTTTATCGGGACGCAGGATCAAGATCAGTACGTGGGATATGGCGATCGATAAAAAGGTTTCTTTGGATAGCCCTGGGTGGGTGTCAATGAATAGATAGTCAAGTTTTAGCGCCTTGACCAAGTTACGAAAGCCATCGTTCATCAGCCTGACATCGTAACCATCCTTGAGGATGCGGGCAATATCATCGGCCCTGACACTAGAAGGAACCAAGTAAAGCTTGCCATCGTCAGCCACACCCAACTTTTCACCCACATCATAGACGGCGTCTTCAATAGAAGTTTCCCCCCAAAGATAATTATTCAGAGTTTTGTGGGTGTGCTCAGGTTCTAGACCAAATAGGTTATGAATACCAGGGGAAGGCACATCAGTATCTACAACACCGACGCGATTACCCTGGAGGGCGATAGTGGTCGCTAAATTAGCAGTAAAGTTGGATTTACCAGTACCGCCTCGATAAGAATGTACCGAAACAACTTTGGGCATACCTGGGAAATTATGGTGGAAGCTTTTCAAGAAAATACCAGATATAAATCTGCTATCAAAGAAAATGCCAAATTCCTTAGTAAAGAGCCTACTTAACTCATGTTAATTACCCATGACCTCAGCAGCCCCACCAGCGGAAGCTAGTGTGGTCTCACCTGCGGGCAGCAGCAATCACCTCCATAGCATCGCCCCAAGGAGTGCAGTCTTCTCAGCTACTAAACAACATCTGCTTCTTTAGAACCATTACAAAGTCGGAAAAGTCGGATAGCCTACCAGGCCGCCAAAACCTCCTCAGCTGTACCAGACAAAACGCCTGGGATCTTCTATAATCCTTGCGCAAAGTGAAATGTATAGCTGTCATCTTGGGCACAGCACTTTAATGACTAGTAGAGCCTATCGGACACTGCGCAAATTCCGGTTGCGTACAACTCTAGTAATTCCATTTGTGTTACAAATCATGGGAGCGGTTGGCGTTGTCGGATTTATCTCCTTTCAGACTGGCCGTAGCACCGTGAATGATCTAGCCAGTCAGCCTGTAAAAGATAGCAATGGTGATTTACTGTACTACGAGGGCATTGTTCAAGATATTACCGATCGCAAACGCCGGGAAGATGAACTCAAACGACAGTTAAAAGAGTTAAAAATTGAAATTGACCAGAAAAAACGAGAAGATGAAGTAGCGACGCTAACAACAAGCTCTTATTTCCAGGAAGTTCAGCAAGAAATATCAGAAGTGAATCTGGATGAATTTTGGAACTAACAGGTCGTATCCGACATTTGACTAAGAAACCCACAGCATCTATGGATTTCCCGAAGCTCCTCCTGATTGCTTTAGTGCTGTTGCAACTTCTTCATGTCCATGACGAATAGCATCGTCTAAGGGAGTAAACCCCCAGCGATCTTGAATATTTGGATTAACGTTGTTAGCAAGCAGAAATTTAACTACCTTAAGCTGACCTTCTGCAGCCGCTAGATGAATTGCTGTACGGCCATCGTAGTCAGCCGCCTCCATAGAAACACCGCGAGCGATATAGGGTAGCATTGCGTTGAGTTTACCTTGGCTGGCAGCCCAAATCATTGCTGTAATATCGGTAGTCACAGAGCTGGGAAGATTGATATTGGTTTGAGGATAAGAATCTTGACCTTTTTGAGCTCCGGCTGCTTGCAGAATAGTGACTACAGCCGCATGACCTTGCTGCTCAGCATCATTAAGCGGTGTGCAGCCCCAGCGATCGCAAACATTGACATCCACCCCGTGATCTAGCAAAAATGCCACCACATTCTTATGACCACCTGCAGCAGCCAGGTGCAAAGGGGTACGATTATCGTAGTCACCTGCATTGAGATTAGCCCCACGAATCTGATATTGCGTAATGGCCGTCAGATCGCCTCGGCTAGCCACCTCTATCAAACTCGTAATCTCTTCTGATTCTCTCTGAATTGGACTAATGCGAGGGTTCTTTTTCTCTGATTGGAAATCAAGATTATCGTAATTGTGAACACTAAACTTTTTGACTAGCTGCTTACAAAATTCGACACCGCGAACACTGTTACCCTGAGAATCGAGCTTGGGTGACCAGATGCATAAACCGAGCACATTTGGAATCACCACCATGACCGCACCAGAGACTCCAGACTTGGCCGGAAGACCCACCATAAAGGCCCACTCCCCACTGTAGTCATACATACCGCAAGAATACATAAGTGAGAGACAATGCTGTATCGTACTGGTCTTAAAAATCTTCTCTCCTGTGACAGGACAGGTGCCACCGTTAGCCATAGTGGCAGCAACAACCGACATTTGATCCGTATTTAGTTCAATCGAACAGGATTGAAAATAAAATTCTAATGTCTCTTCGAGTTCAGCCCAAGCTGGAAATGCCTTCTTTTCCATCATGTAGTGGCTGAGGGCACGATTACGATGGGCCGTCTCACGTTCTGAAAGATAGACGGCATTGTTAAAGGTAATGCGGTCATTACCGGTTAGGCGACTCCAGTGATTGAGCACATAGTCGAAGCGATCTGCATGATCAAGATCATGACGAATGAGGGAACAACACATAATTGCCCCAGCATTGATCATGGGATTGTGGGGTAAGCCCTGGCTATTCAAAGTAAGCTCATTAAATCCCAATCCCGATGGTTCACGCCCCACATGCTGATGAACTTTATCTGTGCCCAATTCTTCTAATGCAAGACAATATGCGATAGTCTTGCTCGTGCTTTGCACCGTAAAATTTTCAAGAGTATTACCACGGGCGTAGCGTTGGCCATCAATCGTACAGATAGAAACGGCATAATGGCGTTCATCTACCCTAGCTAACTGTGGAATGTAGTTAGCTAGAGTGCCACCATCGTGGCTACTGCCATTCTCATAGATAGTGTCAATGTCTCGACAAAAATCCTGAAAATCAGGAATCACTAACTGAGCTTTGAGAACGCGGCGGATGAGGTGAATATTGGGTCGAATAATTTTTTGAAAGCTAGGAAAATCAATCTCAGAATCACTGCGAGGACAGAGAAACTCTAATTCTTGTAAGCTTTCAGAAAAGCGCCGATCCGTCAGTTTGAGACCAGCACGGACAAAAGCCGACAGAAACTCTTCGCGAGTAATCATACCGTTACCGTCGAGATCGGCAGCTTGAAATAGCCTTAAATCCTGTTCGTCTACGGCTGTAGCGCCAGGAGTTTTACCTTTTGAAGGCAAAGATTGCGTTTTTGTAGAGCGCAATGATTTTGAGCTAAGATTGACAGTCTCTTCAATGGGCTTTTTAAGGAATTTAGCACTACTTTTTGTCTTCTTTTCCATAGATCTGTTATTTTGTTTACAATGGGAGATTCTTTAATAAGATCACTGAGTGTGAACTGGCTAACTCTGTGATCTTTTTATATCGACGTCACGTTAATAGTTGAAACCGTCAACAACACTGATGGCTATTGGACGATTGGTAATAGGTTTGATGTTCTTTGTTTCTTGAACCAAGCGAATTGATGTTTTGCGATCTTCAATAAACTGGTTCATCTGATTCGCAAAGCGGGCGCTGCTAGCCATTAGGGTTGCGATCGCATCATGGCCAAATACCAGCACGGTCAAATCTTGCTCTACTATCCCGGTCACCAGGCTAGCTTCTCCCACCAGCAGAGCTGTTTCCCCAAAGAAATCACTTTTAGCTAGATGGGCAATCTCACGCTGTTGCTGGTGAGCATCTGTCACATACAAGCGCAGGCTACCACTACGAATAATGTAAAACCCTTTATCAGGCTCTCCTTCTACGATAACGCGATCGCCAGTGCCATAGACATGGAGGACAGCACTCTCGGCTAAATGAGCAATGGCATCGCTATCTAGGCAGGCGAGATAGGATAGCGATCGCAAAAACGCGCTAACCTCTTGAATATACTCAGTCCGTTTGGGTTGTCGTTGATGCACATGGTGTAGCGTCCGAATCGGAAATGGAATTGTTAGACCATTGCGCTTAGCTGCATAGAAGATGCGCGTACTAAACTCATTGTGAATCGTTTCAACATACTGGTAGTCATCCAGGTAATACTTCACCTCATAGGTAATAGCAAAGTCATCGTATGACATTGTACGTACATCAGGAGCCGGATCATTGCGCATATATTTGGTTTCACTAGCTGCTCGCTCTAATACTCGTTTCACATGGTTTGGAGGATCATCGTAGGAAAACCCAATAATGTAACGCTCTGCATGGAGCGGATCACCGCTGTGGTAATTATAAATATTCTCTTGATCTAAAACACTGTTAGGCACAACAAGTAGATCGCGCTCGCGAGTGCGCAATCTGACAGAGCGCCAATTGAGATCTTCAACTTGTCCTTCAACATCACCAAACCGAATCCAATCACCGACCTTAAAGGGACTATCAAACAACAGTAAAAACCCTGAAACCAAATTACTCAGGGTGTTTTGCAATGCTAAGGCAATCACCAATGAGCCAACGCCTAAAGCTGTGGCTAAATTACTCAGATTGATCCCCCAAATAGCGCTCAGCACATAAAAACTAATGCAGAGCACCACTAGAATACGAGCAATCTGTAGGAATAAGCGCGGTACATGCAAAACATTGCGGGAAGGTATGTTGGTATCACTGGTCAGCAAAACTCCCAAAAGTGAAAGCCCTGCAACAATCACTGCTATCCCGATTGTTGTTTCGATCACTTTGAGCGTAATCGTATCCCGTTCTGCTGCAAGAAATTGATGCATTAATAGCCAAACAGCTACAGATGGCAGTACTAGATTACGAATATTGAGCAACAATTTGGTCATCGGTTTATGGCCGAGATTTTCAAGACGATCAATTAATTCACCCAAAATAATCGTAATTAAGGGAAATCCCACCACAAATGTAAGGGCTTTTAACCAAATAGTCTCAGTCATAAGCATCTCCTTTCAGGAATGAGCTGGAAAGCATAATGAATTTGTACAAAGGAGCTATATGGGCTCTTCCCCTAGGGACACAATCGCTTCAATTTCTCGAACGGTGTCATCCAGACTAGGATGGCCTGTTCCTCCTCGGTAGAGCACCCAGCTGGTCAGGCGACCGACTTCAGCCACCTCAATATCTTGAGCCGGTTTAAATGTGTATAAGTCGCCCACACTGTCATGCACTTCTTCGGTGACTCGAATCGTATTACTCTCAGCTACACGATTCAACTGATGTGCGATCGCGAGAGTTTCACCCCAGAGATGGTAATTGAGGCGTTTAGTATCGATCACAGCAGCAATTGATTCTCCAGCATCAATACCAATAGACAACTTGAGATCGAGATTATACTTGTTATTGAAACGCCGTGAAATATCCAACATCTCTAACCCAAAATCCACTACTCGCTTTGTGTGATCCATACGAGGTGTGGTCAACCCACAAACGGCAAAGTAAAGATCGCCGATGCGCTCTAAGGTTAGAACATCTAAACCCATGGCCACCTCGTCAAAGGCACCAAACAATTCTGATAATATTCTGGTCACCTCTAGAACTGAGCGCTTAGCCGACAGTTCAGTCAATCCTTCAAGGCTAGAAACTAGTACAGTTGTCTGCTGGGTATGATCGGTAATGAGAGCTTCACCATTCTGCAGGCGCTCAGCTGCTGTGGCAGGTAAAATATTGAGCAATAGGGTCGTATGATCCCGATCTTTAATGGCCAATAGCGATTGTTGTTCTCGTAAACTCCGATTGATTTCGTTAAAAGCATCTACCAACAGACTAAGCTCATCCTGAGTTGTCGACTTTAGCTCGGGTTGGTCTAATTCTCCTGAAATAATTTTATGAGAGTCTTCCACCAACAAAGTAATGGGCCGCACTAAACTATTGGCCGCGACCACTGCAATTAAGGTGACCAAAAATACCAGGATCACGGCTGTAATTAAAATATAGCCCTGTAGATTGGTCAAAGGAGCATAGGCTTCTGCAAGATCCATCTCTGAGAGAATCACCCAATCAACCCCTTTGATATTTAAAGGGGCATAGGAACTCAACACAGGTACCCCACGATAGTCGTCGATTATTTGGGTCCCCGTCTTACCCTGTTGCGCAGCTTCAGCTCCCTCAGTTTCCACTGATTGCAGTAAAATTGAAGTCTCTAATCGTCCAATGGTTTCAATAATAGTCTCTGGAGTGCCTACATCTCGAAGAGCTTGTTTGTATCCTGTTTCATCCTCAATCAAAAATCGAGAGATTGATCGCATGAGCAGATCTGCTCCAACAAGATAGACTTCTCCTGTTTGCCCTAAGCCTTCGTTCTCCCAGTTTTGATTGCCTGTGAGCACATCATTAATCCGATCCACCGGCAGCTGAACAGCTAAAATACCCACCTGCTGACCGCCAGCATAAATAGGAGATGCAAAAAAAGCAGCGGGTGCGCCATAGGAAGGGCGATAGGGGGCAAAATCGACAATCTGCACTGCCCCAGGTTCAGGGTTTTTTTGTACTTTATCGATCACCTCAGCAAAGTTACTGCGGGCATAAGGTCCCGTATCCAGACTTGTAGCAAAGTCAGTTTCCTTATAAACGGAATAAACAATCTCATCGGTTTGATGATCGATTAAAAACAGATCGTAGTAGCCAAAACTGCTGACTAGATTACGAAAAATACGATGATAGCGGCCATGTACGGTATTGTAAGGTGTATCATCTTCGGATCGAAGCAAATTGTCCTTGCTACCTACCGGATGAGGATTGTTAGCAATATACTGATATTGCAATACCTGGGCCGCTCTCCCACCGGGTCTGTAGATGTCAAAAATTGGGGTGCCGTCAATATTTTCACTCAAGCGAGGAAAAAACTCATCGCTGTAGTATATGCGCAGAGCTTGTTGCCAAGTGTCATTGATCGGTTCTGTCTCCACATTCAGCTGATCAAACGCCTGATCAAACTCTCGCATCGCCGATACGATCATGCGGTCTTCTGCTAAAGTCTCCACCTGGCTGTACATAAACTGAAAATAGGACTCAATTTCAGCCGCCTTGGAGGCACGTACACTGGTGAGTTGAGCAAAGATACGCTGGGTCAAAATATTGCGAGCCCGTTGCCAGGTGAGTAGCCCCATCACAGCGGCAGACCCAAGACTAACCACCAGCAGCACAAGCATCACCTTCGATTTAATTCTGAGCCGCGCTAGGCCAAACATAAGGGTGCTCCGTCAGCAAATATAATGCAGAAAAAGGGGATGTAAAACACCCCCCGAGGAGTAATCCTGGCCTGGGGCCAAGACAAGCTGTTATCGGTTCTAGTTAACGGCTAGAGCCTGGTCTCAATTGCAGAACTCGGGGCTTCATCTACCATGGAAAACCCAGCATAGGCAATCTGACCATGCTCATGGATATCCAGACCTTCGATCTCTTCGAAATCATGGACACGAATACCAATCGTCATCTTGAGGATCTGCCAACAGACGTATCCTGTGATCACCGTAAAGGCTCCGTAGGCAACAACACCCACCAACTGTACCCAGAACTGCTGCAATCCAGCATTTGCACCAAAGATACCCACGGCCAGAGTAGCCCAAATCCCATTGCAGAGGTGAACTGAAATGGCTCCAACTGGATCATCGATGCGTAGAGCATCGAAGAAGTCAATGGCAAACACTACCAGAACACCGGATACGCAACCAATGATAATGGCGGATACGAAGGAAACCTGATCGCACCCTGCGGTAATACCCACTAGCCCAGCCAGAACACCATTGATTACCATGCCGAGATCTGGCTTTTTATTCTTAACCCAGGAAACCATGGTGGCTACTGTTCCCCCGGCTGCACCCGATAGGTTAGTGGTGATGGCAATGTAGGCAATGTTTTCATTGGCGGCCAACTCGGAACCAGGGTTGAATCCAAACCAGCCAATCCAGAGAATGAGACAACCTAGTGTGGCTAAGCTGAGGTTGTGACCAGGAATGGGTTTAACTAATTTGCCTTCGTACTTGCCATAGCGTGCGCCCAGAACAATAGCTCCGACTAATGCAGACCAACCGCCAACACTGTGGACAACTGTGGACCCTGCAAAATCAGCAAACCCCAGGTCAGCAAGCCAACCACCGCCCCAGGACCATTTGCCTGAGATACAGTAGAAGGCGATGTTAACCACACTAAAAATTAAAAAAGAATCAAATCGAATACGCTCAGCTACGGCTCCCGATACAATGGTGGCAGAGGTGGCAGCAAAAGCTGCCTGGAACAGAAAGAAGATGGTTACGGGTAGTCCAGCTGGAAATGGCTCTAGACCGTAGGTAGCAGAATCTCCTGACATGAAGAAGCCACTAAAGCCAATCAGGCTAGTTCCCTGCCCAAACATAAATCCAAAGCCTACGGCCCAATAGGTGAGTAGGGCTAATCCAAATACAATCAGGTTTTTGGAGAGAATGTTCACCGCGTTTTTTTGACGGCACATTCCCACTTCCAACATGCCAAACCCGGCATTCATAAAGACCACTAGTGTAGATGCCACTAGAATCCAAACCACATTGATATACCCTTGCTGGAGGGCAATCTGTTCGGCTAGGGCTTCCATGTCGATATTATCTTGGGCAAAGGTAAAGCTTGAGAATGCGATCGCAAACCAAATGGATACCAAGAAAATCACCCTGACACGATGCTGATTTATCCATTGCATCCATGCAACTAAAGCATCGTAATAGCGAGTATCCCCCATGGACAAAGGAGACCTATTCTCCTTGCGTTTAACTCGTTGCTCTGTATGGCTAGACATTATGACTCCTAATTCATAAAGCGAGCAATCTATGAATGGTATAAATCTCTTTTTTAAAATCTCTTTTTTCTAAGTTCTTAAGCAGCAGAAAACATCAATGACCATCGCCATTGAACTTAGTAAAATCAGCGATCAAAAATGAATTCAGTCTTAAAGCGACAGCTATTACCAGCCTTGCTTAGACCAAATATTTACAAGATAAAGACCTCAACAGATTTAACTCGATTAGCTTTAAGAAAGCCTTTATTACATTGTGCTATCTCCAAGATTTCTCAAGCCGAGGCTTCAGAATTTTTCGTAATAAAGGCTTGTAGTAATTCCTCGGAAAAATATCCCCGTGGAACTACTGGTATTCAAACTTACCCAGTCCAAAAAGTAAAGTCTGATTATTCGGCAAATTAGGCCCCTATCAGACCTCAAAAAGCATTAAGAAAGATAAATAGTTCGGTTTTTAAATCCATAAAAAATGCGGATCAGTGAAGTGACCCGCAATGACAAACATCTAGGAGTTTCGAAAAACTCTTCGAGCTGTCGTGGAAGATGCTGTATTTTCAGTTATATATATGAGAATAATCAATAGAATTGGTAGGAGTAAAGTCGGAAAAGACGGCTACTCGAGTACTTTACAGCTTCTTTTTGTTTAATCACAGATAGCTTCTAAGAAGCTTAATTTTCTATAGCTGGTCAATCAGAAGAATCCTTTGAGGATCAAATACTAAGTTGTTGTTGAAAGTATGAACGATAAATATTACAGCTAGGAACTGCCTGATATCCCTTAATAGTGATAAGGCCAAGGCTTTCTAAACGATACATAGTAACAGCATCTAATTCCACACCTTCTCTGGAGGAGATCACTTGTTTAAAGGCAATCGCCAAATCTTGTTCTTTTTGCAAAAGTGCCAGATAACTACGCAGATGAGTACCGTAAATACCAGATGGCATCGATACAGCTTTAAGCAGCGTATCCATAGAGACCGCCTCAGCAGTCAGATGATGCAGAAAAATATTTACCAGATAAGGATGTCCACCGACTAAATCTAGTAAAACTCTCCCCAGTGTGTCATTATTTTCCTTAATGCCATAGCGAGCCGTTAATTCAGCCACCTGACTAGCTGTAAATTTAGGCAATTTGATCGCTCGCCCGATATTGAAGGGTGATTGGTGAATTTTTAAGGGAACATAAATTTCGGTGGCATGGACAATGACGATCCGCAGATTACGCCAAAGTAAATTCCACCGCGATTTTTCATGCCAGGAACGTAGCATGGGAAAAAAATCTTGAGCTATTTTAGGATGTCCAATAAGCCTTTCAGCAGCACCAACAATCAGTAGGATAGGGCTTTTTTTATTTTCCAAAAGATATTCCTGATAATAGAGTTCGCTACTGACTTTATGCCCCATAGAGACATCCCAAAACTCATGCAGCTTTGGTGACAGTTCTAAAGCCTGGCTACTACATGCACAAAACCACTTTAGAAACATATCAATACTACTAAAGACATCTTGATCTACGGTCTGCAGATCAAGATGAATAGTTTGATAGTGATTTTGATTAGCAGTTTTAATTAAACGAAATACCAGGGAGGTTTTTCCCATTTTTTGAGGGGCTTTTATCCTTAAAAAGCCACCAGGGCGCTGAATTTCAGCATATGCTAAATCTTCACTGGGGGGACGCTCGATATAGAACGGAGAATTAGGCGGCAGGGGACCAGATGGGTACTGTTGTTCGATGGAGCCTGATTTCGGTCCTGAAGGCACGACTGCTGTGACTGGAGTCGGTGATGGCTCAAGGGGTTGTAAATGCTCGCGTAAAACAAATAGTAAGCTCTTCTTGGTTACTCGCTGCCCCAAAGCCTGAGACAAAGCTCTCCAAAGCTTATAGCCTGTGTCTTTGAGGTGGGCATCCCCATAGCCTGACTGCTTAGCCATTTGATCGTAGGTTTGCCGATTCCATGTTTGCCCTAAAACAATCCGCTCTGCTGGAGTCAGCTTACGTTTGAGCAGTCGCTCTTCAATAGCCAGAAGAACTTCATCAGGGTTCATAGAAGTAATCAAGCACACTCAACCAATTTACAGGAAATCATCAAGATTTTCGCATAGAAAACTACTCTCAGGTTAATCATAGAAAGCTTTCCGTCTTTTCCGACTTTTTAACAAGATATGTTCACACTTCCATGCATTGCCATAGTTTTTGTAGCATTTAGATGTGTCCTAGTACAAGAAAAATAGATGTTGTCTAGACCTATAACTTTTCCGCCTTTTTGCAGCTTTTTTATAGAGAGGTCTGATAGTTAAAGGTGCAGTGAACTCTGTGGGTTTAAGTACACCACAATGAGAATAGATATAACAGAATACTTATCAAGTACTTTCTCCTAAGACGAGCATACTCCAAGCGTTGCTATTTTCTGGTGTGCATTCATTTAAAGAATCAGCCAGTAAACGGTTGACAAATTGGTCCATCCTTTATAGCCGGCAATAGCATGCCCGTCATTGGTAACAGTTGTTACTGTTTGATAAGTTCCTCTCAAAATGTGCTTTCAGTTACATCCCATTCTTTGGCAAAACCCCTGAAAAACAGGTCTACGGCAACAGTTTTTATTTGAGATCAGTTATGGCTAATCAGAGACAGCTTACACGTCTACAAAATATTACTAAATGGAATCAATGGCGCAAGACTCAACCCAATTTTCCAGTAGATCTTATAGGTATCGACTGTAAAGGACGCAACCTGAATGGTATTGACCTGAGTAGAGCCGTGCTCTCAAGGGCTAACCTGATGGGCGTAGATTTAGGAAATGCCAATCTGATCAGGGCCAATTTGTATGGAACTAATTTGCAAGCGGCAAACTTATGCGCTTCTGACTTATATAAAGCGAATCTCAGTAGAGCTAACCTGAGTAAAACGAATTTATCTATGGCTAATTTGGCCGAGGTTTGGTTAAGTAGTGCAAATCTATGCCAGGCAAATCTAACTAAAGCCACTTTAGAACTCGCAGACCTACGGGCAGTTAACCTCCGTGAGACAAATCTACGGGGCGCTAATTTACGAGGGGCGAATTTACATAAAGCCGACTTACGGGGAGCTGACCTACGGGGGGCTGACTTACGCACCACTAACCTGTGTGGAGCTGACTTACGCGGAGTTGCCCTAGATAGAGCTGTCTTATATGAAACTGATCTCAGTGAAGCTAACTTGAGTCAGACTCATGTTCTAACAGCTAATTTTGAAAGGGTAATCTTGACTGGAGCTTGTTTAGAAGATTGGCAAATCAATAGTGCTACCAGGTTTGATGGTGTGCTGTGTGAATATGTTTATCTTAAGTCTCATCACCAGGAACGTCGTCCTCAAAAAGGGAATTTTAGACCAGGTGAGTTTATTACCCTTGTTCAATAGGAGTTTTTAACAGGCGTCACCAACAATTTAAGCCGTTGCTGATTTAGAAGATGAACCGCTCGATGAAAAACGCTATACAGTGGTATCTTCAAAGCAAAATCATTCCGAGGATCAGCAACGCCCAATTTAAGAATCGTCGGTTATGACTCCTTCGCAAATGGTGCGATCGCGAGCTAAAAGATCAGCATTGGTGCTCAAGTAATCTTGGAGCCAATCACAAGCGTAGCCAAGCTCATTGAGCGTCAGAATTGTATCTAAATTCCACAGAGTTAACGTTCCATTTTCGGCAACTGTGACTAATAATTCTCCAGTGGAGCTAAACTTCACGCTCTTGAAGCCAGAACCGTTACCGTAGAGCGTCTTAAGTTTCTCTCCATCCAGGGTCCAAAGGTTAACAGTATTATCGGCACTAGCGGTAGCTAACAGTTGACTATCCGGGCTAAAGTCCACGCCATAGATATTGTGACTATGTCCCTCAAACGTCCTCACTAAAGTGCCATCCCAGCGCCACAGCTTCACAGTTTGATCAACGCTAGCAGACGCAAAAAACTGACCATCGGGGCTCACCGACAACCCAAAAATATCTGAATCATGAGCCTCAAGCTGATGCATAGGGGTACCATCTTGATCCCAAATCTGGACAGTCCCATCGGCCCCAGAGGAGACTAACTGTTGGCCATCGGGACTAAAGGCAACCCGATAGACTCGACCATCATGGCCCGAGAGCGTATGGAGCAGTTGCCCATCCACAGTCCAAATGCGAATGGTGCCATCTTCTGCACCAGCGGCTAACCGCTGACTATCTGGACTGAAGGCTGCGTCCCAAGATTGAAATTGGTGTCCTTCCAGCATTCTTAAAAAACGTCCTGCCTGGTTCCACAAAAGAATGTTGCCACTTCTACTAGCTGTCGCAATCAATTGTCCATCCGGACTAAAGTCAAACCCCAAGAAGGTATCTTGTTCAGCTTGCAGGGTTGCCATGATGTTGCGCCTAGTATCCCAGACGGTGATTTGAGAACCGTCACCTCCAATAATTCTCTCGCCATCGGAGCTAATGGCAACATCCCAACTGTTGCCGTCTAGCAAGATTGTTTTGAGTAACGGTGTTTGCCACTGTCGCATTTGGGCAGTGACACCATTGCCTGCCGTCACGATTGAGTGAGACTGATGGGGAGAAAATCCTATCCGGCGAATCTCTCCTGACAGCTGGAGAATACGCCAGGGATTGCCCCCTTTACCCCAAATTCGTATGGTTTTATCCAGGGCTGTGGATGCGATCGCACCCCCATCAGCACTAAAGGCCAGTCGGTCAATACGTTCAGTATGACCTGTCAAGGACCGGAGTGAATCTGTTGCCGATTCCCAGAGCTGAATCACAGCATCATCACCGGCCATGGCCATAATATTCTTGGTGGGGCTAAAGGCAACACTCCATATGCTACTGTCTGCCGTCGCTGCCGGGATCGTACTGATCAGCTGACCTTCTGCAGTCCATACCTTGGCCGTACCATCCAGACTCGCTGAGCTGATGGTTTGATCTGTGGGGCTGACGGCCACTTGCCACACCATCCTCTGATGTCCCGATAGCGTTTGTAACAAGCGACCATCTAAACTCCACACTTTTACCTGCTGATCGGCACCGCCCGACACTAAAAAATCTCCCATAGGACTAAAGTCAACATCCCAGGTGGCCCCTTCATGGGCTTGAATCGTTTGCTCTAACTTTTTGGTTTCTAGGTTCCAAATTTGTAAGCTCCCGTCTAAATTAGTGGCAGCCAACAGCGGCTGCTGGGGATGAAAGGCCAAGCCAAAGGTGGTAGCATTACCAGTAAAAGAGTGTAGCAACTGGCCATTTTTTGCCCATAGTTTGACGGTTTGATCCGCGCTGGTGGTCGCCACTAACTTCCCATCCGGGCTATAGGCAACCTCTAACACCGATGCTTCATGACCAGAAAATCGATTGCGTTCACTCATCCAATAAATAATCTGATTGAGCGCTCGATCGGAGGCCGCTATCAGCTCTAGTGGCACATCGTTAAGCTCCTCTAATCGACGCTTGGCCTTAACTGCATCCATTAGAGCGTCTAATTCCTGATGGGAGGCAAAGCGACCTTCTGCAGATGAAATCAGCGCTCGAATTTCGTTAAGGCGCGAGGTGCGGTCACTGGCGGCGGCTTGACGGTATTGCTGTAGAGCGGCTAGCCCTAATAGGGAAACAATTACTAAGGCTCCTGAGGTAATTGCCAATAACGTCCGTTGCAATCGAGTAGTACGTTTGGCCGCTTGGGCTTTTTCTAAGTCCAGAGTTCGCTGGGTTTCGAGCTGTTCTTGTTCCTGACTACCGGCAAGGAAACGATAGTCTACATCGCTCAGACTTTTTCCCCTGGCCCAGGTCTGCGCATCACGGAGAGCCTGTCCTCGCAACAACCGGGACTCATCCGTTTGTGATGAAGCGACCCAAGCATCAATGCTTTCCGAGTAAGGCCGCAGAGCCGTCAGCTGGCGATGTATCCAGGCAAGATCAAAGACTCGTTCATAAATCTGATTTTTGACTACTAAATAATCATTCACGTGCACCATGAGACCGCTGAGTAGCAAGTCGACCTGGTCGCGACTATCATCAATGGCAACAGTATTGCCCTCTAACCAGCGTTGGTAAATGCCGAGCAAACGACTCGTGCGACGTTCGTCATAGAGTAGGCGATCGCGAATCGTCCGTAAGTGTTCAGGTTCATCCTGGGATTCCCAGTGAGTGATAATGTGCGATCTCACAATCGTTTCCACCCAAAATTTCTCCATCCCAGGGGGAATACTCAGGGGTTCATTCAGCGCATCTTGACTGGAAGTTACCAACAACTGACAAACTTTTTGAGTTAAAAACGGCTGTCCCCCTGTCCAGTTCAACACCTCCTGTAAAATCGCTTTAGTATTGGCCGTTTTAAGCGTTAACCCCTGGGCCAAGGGAGTCGCTTCAGAGAGACTAAATCCTTTCAAAACAACTGCTCGACCAATATTGAACGGTGTCCGTTGTTTATCCGCGATCAAATCAGCTGGAGAAGCTACCCCAAAAATGGCAAAGGTCAGACGGCGATAGTCAGGCTCCACCGCACGACGGTTATAGCAGTAGCGAATTAGGGCAAAAAAGTCATCAACAGAAAACGATAGATTGAGCAGGCTATCCACCTCATCAACAAAGATGAACAACCGTTGTTCTGGGTACTGAGTCAGCAGCAGTTCAATAAACTGACTCAAAATTTGGGTTAAAGAGAGATGACTGTGCTCCTCCCACCAAGTGCGAATGTCACGAGTACGGAGATTGAGCTGTATCGCCAGGGTTCCCATCAGGCCTCGGTACCACTGCTCCGGGGTAATGTGATCGCTGCCAATGTTAGTCACATCAACGACCGCACAGCGATGTCCCTCTGCCTGCAAATGATGCCAACTGCGCACCATCAGCGACGACTTGCCCATTTGGCGAGAGTTAAACACGTAACAGAATTCGCCTGCTAACAACGCGGCGCAGAGGTCTTTATCTGCTTGCCGTTCAATATAGGTGGGAGCATCGTAATCAAGGCTGCCACCGATTTGATAGTAGTTAGCCATGGTTCTATCAAGACGGGTTAACTGTTGTTATGTCTTCTGTTATGTCTTTGCAGAGGGTGCGATCGCTCTCTGCCACCTCACTATTTGTTCGTAAATAATCAGCAATCCAAATGCAGGCATATTCCAGCTCGTTTAACGCCAACACTTTCTCTAGATCCCATCGGGCGAGGGTGCCATCTTCAGCCACTGTAATGAGTTCTCCTGTGGAGCTAAATTTCACGTCCTTAAAACCAGGACCCTGACCATACAGAGTTTTGATTTTCTCTCCTTCTAGAGACCATAAGGTAACCGTATTATCGGCACTGGCAGTCGCTACTAGTTGACCATCGGCACTAAAGTCCACCCCAAAAATGGCGTTAGTATGCCCTTTAAAGGTTCTGACCAAAGTGCCATCCCAACGCCACAGCTTGGCAATTGAATCACTACTAGCAGAGGCAAAAAACTGACCATCACGACTTACTGAGAGGCCAAAGACAGCGGAATCGTGGCCCTTAATCTCATGGAGAAGCGTGCCATCAGCCTGAAAAACCTGGAGTGTACCACTGCCACTAGAGGCAACTAGCCGCTGACCATCGGGACTAAACGCAACCCTCAGACCTAGATCCTTATTGCCCTCAAACGTATGAATGAGTTCACCACTCGTTGTCCACACAAGAATTCTGCCATCTTCACCGATGGCAGCTAGTTGCTGGCTATCGGGACTAAAGCTCACACCCCAGGCTTGTAACTCATCGAGGCCTTGTAGATCTTGCAAAAGCTCTCCTGTCGGACTCCAGAGTTGGACGGTACCGTTAGCACCCACCGCTGCAATCATTTGACCATTTGGACTGTAATCAAACCCAAATAGTGTGTCTTGTCCGGCATCCAGAGTGGCAACAATTTTACGATCTCGATCCCAAACATGAACGATAGGGCTATCCCCAGAGACAATTCGCTCACCATCAGGACTCATGGCGATATCCCAGACATCGTCATCGAGAAAGATAGTTTGTAGCAGAGGAGACTCCCATTGCCTCAGTTGAGCTGTGTTGCTGCTATCTATGGTCACCATTGTTTGAGCATCGCTGCCGGGAAAACTGATGCCACGCATATCACCTGCCGTTTGGAGCACCCGCCAGGGAGAGCCGTCTATCCCACGCATCCAGATAGTGCGGTCTAGCCCCGCGGAGGCGATCGCCGTACCATCGGGACTAAAATCGATACCGCCGACGCGCTTCGTATGGCCTGTCAAAGTGTTCATCAGGGTGCCATCTGGCTGCCAAAGCTGTACCATCCGGTCATCTCCGCCGATGGCGATCGTGTCACCAGTGGGATTAACCGATCCACTCCAGAGGCTGCCGCCGCTAGTAGCGGCGGGTAAAGTACTCAAAAGCTGACCATCAAGCGTCCAAACTTTGGCAATGTTATCCAGGCCAGTTGAGAGAATCAGTTGCTTGGTTACATTAACCACAACTCGCAAAACACCACTTTGATGTCCAGACAAGGTATTAAGTAAGGTGCCGTCTAGGTCCCACACTTTAACCGTTTGATCGGCCCCCCCAGACACTAAAAACTCGGCTCCATCACTGTGGAAGGTTACATCCCAAGCCGGGCCTGTGTGAGCCTGAATTGTTTGCACTAATGTTTTATCGGCAATGTTCCAAAGTTTCAAGCTGCCATCCAAATTAGCTGTTGCCATGAGAGGACGATGGGGATGAAACGCCACACCATAGCTGTCACCTGCATCTTCAAACATGTGTAATAGCTGACCATCCGCAGCCCAGAGCTTGGCAGTGGCATCTCTACTAGTCGTGACAATCAATTTCCCATCTGGGCTATAAGCAACCGCTAGGATGGATGTCGCATGTCCCGATAGCCGATTGCGTTCATTCATCCAGTAAACAATCTGGTGCAGCGCGCGCTCAGCGGCTGCTTCTAACTCTGAATGAGATTCGTCAAGCGATTGGAGCTTGCGCTTGGCCTTAATGGCATCAACGAGGGCATCTAGCTCTTGGTGGGCCGCAAACTGTCCTTTTGCGGATGAAATTAATGCCTGAACTTCATTGAGGCGAGCAGTGTGTTCGCTGGCGATCGCACGCCGATATTGAAAAAATGCCGCCGTCCCTAACAATGAAACAACCACCAATGCCCCAGAGGTAATTCCGAGCAGAAACCGTTGTAAACGGGTTGTTCGTTTGGCAGCTTCAGCCTTTTCGAGGTCTAGGGATCGCTGAATCTCAGCCTGTTCCTGTTCTTGCCCTAGGGCTAAAAAACGATAGTCTAAATTGCTGAGACTTTTTCCTCTAGCCCAGGCTTGGGCATCCTGCAATGCCTGTCCTCGCAATAGTCGAGATGCGTCCATCTGTTGGGAGGTGACCCAAGCCTCGAAAGCTTCCGAGTAGGGGCGCAGGGCGTTGAGTTGCTTTTGCACCCATCCCAGATCGAAAACACTTTCATAAATGCGATTTTTACCACGCAACTGACCGGTCTGCTGCACCATCAGGCCACTGAGCAACAGCTCAATTTGGTCGCGACTGTCATTAGTGGGTATGGCTTGGCCTTCTAGCCAGTGCTGATAAATGCCTAAGAGGCGTCCTGTACGACGCTCGTCATAGAGGAGGCGATCGCGAATTGTGCGCAGGTGCTCGGGTTCATCCTGGGATTCCCAATGGTCGATGATTTGTGATCGCACCACACTATCCACCCAGAATTTCTCCATCCCAAGGGGAACATTCAGTGGCTCATTCACTGCCGTTTGGCTAGAAGTGACCAGCAATTGAAAGACCTTCTGGGTTAAAAAGGGTTGTCCACCCGTCCAACTAAGCACTTCTTGCAAAATGGATTGGGTATTTGGAGTTTGAATGTCTAATCCTGCTGCCAGAGGAGTCGCCTCTTCTAAGTCAAACCCACGCAACACAATGGCGCGACCGATATTAAAGGGCGTGCGTTGCTTATCCGCAATCAAATCAGCGGGAGCCGCTACCCCAAAGATGGCAAAGGTCAACCGCTTATAGTCTGGCTCCACGGTGCGACGGTTGTAGCAAAAGCGAATCAGGGCAAAAAAGTCATCGACAGAGAAAGACAGATTTAACAGACTGTCTACTTCATCGACAAAGATAAATAGCCGTTGTTCCGGACACTGAGCCAGCAGCATTTCGATAAACTGACTCAAAATTTGCGTCAAGGACAGATGACTGTGCTCGTCCCACCAGGTGCGGATGTCACGGGTGCGTAGGTTGAATTGCATGGCCAGGGTGCCCATAATGCCCCGGTACCACTGCTCTGGAGTAATGTGGTCACTGCCAATGTTGGTCACATCAACGACCGCACAACGATGCCCCTCTGCCTGTAGCCGATGCCAACTACGCACCATCAGCGACGACTTACCCATTTGGCGAGAGTTAAACACATAACAGAATTCACCTGCCAATAATGCGGTGTAGAGATCTTTATCTGCCTGCCGTTCAATATAGGTGGGAGCATCGTAGTCGAGACTGCCACCGATTTGGTAGTAGTGGGCCATGGTTACAGCTTCAGGGCAAAAGGGAACATCATCGCAGGGGGAGTGCGATCGCTAGCTCAGAACAACCTTAGTGCTTAATAAGTAATCTTTGAGCTAATTACAGCTCGTTGTGTGCCAGGATTGTATCCAGCTTATAAAGGGTTAACGTTCCATTTTCGGCAACTGTTCCAACAGTTTTCCAACAGTGCTAGACTTCACACTGTTAAAGCCTCAGCTATAACCATCTGAAGCTTAAAAATTTTAATTTTCTCTATACAGGGATTATCTGCTCTATGTCCTGCACTCCCTGGTGCACACTCACACAGTTACCACTCGACCTATTCAACTCGACCTATTCAACCTGGCGAGCTTTTTGCAAAAGGCTTTCACTATTCGATTTGTAGGCATTCACTCGGTCTTGAGCGATTTGATAGCGTTCATCCGACGACTTTACTTCAGCCATCAGATCAGAAGCCTGCTGCCAACGAGCCGCCAATGCCAGCCAGTCAGATGAAGTTTGAGCATTTGACCCATCTTTCGCGGCTTGCTCAGCAATGCGTACAGCTCGTGCAAACGAATCATAGGACTCCGGCAAAGGCAATTGCTCTGAGGCAGATTGAGCCCCAGAAACGCTAACAGCGGGGGCATCGCTCACCAAACGCCTGTAGGCCCACACGCTGATACCCGCAACGAGCAGGATGACTGATAAGACGCCAATAGCACCACCTAAAAATGTTTTGCGCTGCCGCAGATCGGACTTAGAAGCGCCCTCCGGCATATCCACTCGCAGCTTAGGGCGTCTGAGATCGCGCAGCGTGCGTTTCAACCAATGGGGCTGTTTGAGCGTAATCATTTCTGCCCATAGCAGCTGGCTATCCGGATCGCGACTGATTTCTTCAAACCACAGCAGCTGCTGTTCTTGGACTAGACGGCTATTGATTTTGACCCGCCGAATGCGTCGAGGGGCAATGGTTTCGAGAATAGTTCGGATTTTCTCAACCACTGTATTTTTTTCAAGCTGCTCGTCCGTAGAAGCTTCGCATAACAGCTGCAGCACATTATCAGCAAACACAGCACGGGTGCGAATGCCGTTATCCGCCAGTCGCTCATTCAGGATCTGAATGATGGCGGCAACACTGCCGTCCTGGGCCTGGCCAAAAACATCGTTAATGTCCGTAAGTGTAGTCGTAGACATGTAAACAGTCTCCAAGAGACCATCACTGCAATCATCCCAGAGCGGTAGAACACCTGGTTACAGTTGACATTTGGTCACATCGTATGTTCCGAGTACTTGCGAGTACTGGGGAATAAGGTTACCTCAAAAATGTCATGGCCTTTCAATTTACTTTAGAAGTTCCGTAGATCTGACGATATCGTCGAGCACCTGAAGCACTTACCTCACCTAGGCTTTTAGCTGTAGATGGGGTGTTTCATTAAACTTGAGAATTTTCCAATACTCCGGGTTATTCTGACTGCCATCAGTACAATCCGGATGTAATAGCCAAAACTCAAACATTGCCGTGTGACGGATGGGAATTTGCCAGGTGCGATCGCACCCTAAAATCACCCTAATCAGCGACTGCATAAACCCACCGTGGGTCACCATCCACACCGAATCACCCGGTCCATGGCGCTGCCAAAGCATCTGGCCCCAAATCACCGCCCGCTGATGAGCCGCCATGGGCGTTTCTGCTTCAGGCACAGGCTGATAATCAAGGGTTGTAATCAGAGCAGCACAAATCTGAGGATAGCGATGGCTAGCCTCTGCCCAGGTCAGACCTTGGAAAATACCCTGGTGGAGTTCTTGTAAACCCATGTCTAGCCTGAGAGGACATCCTATCCTCAATGCCAAAGGTTGGGCTGTTTCAGTCGCCCGCTGGAGGGGACTGCTATATAGGCAAGTGGGGGGGGGCTGATGCTGGTATAAATAATTTGCTAGCTGAGCCGTCTGCCACTGACCGTTGCGTGACAAGGAGGTGGACATCTGGCCTTCCAACCGCCCGTCAATATTACCCACCGATTCAGCATGGCGGATCAATAATAATTTCAGATAGTCAGCCATCACCCCAATTATCTGAGCCTAACGCCATCCTCACACCGTCCTGACAGAGGTAATCGGCCAATAAACTGACAGGTGTATAAACTAAAGACAAAGCTAAAAATTAGCCTACAAAGCGTTTGCGAGGAAACGTTTACAATATAAGCGTCTTAATCACCAACCAATTCCATGCTGCTCAAGTCCACTACACGCCATGTCCACATCTTTGCGGCAGACATTGAGAACAACGAGCTAGTACCTAGTGAAAATCAACTTACTTTAGACATTGACCCAGATAACGAGTTTAATTGGTCTGATGACGCACTGCAGCAGGTCTACAAAGAGTTTGATCGATTAGTAGACGTCGCTACCGGAGAGGCATTAACAGACTATAATCTCCGCCGCATCGGCTCTGATCTTGAGCACTTTGTTAGAAACTTGCTTCAATCTGGACAAATTAGCTACAACCTGAGAAGTCGGGTGCTCAACTATAGTATGGGCCTACCCCGCGTGGTGTCTGAGAGTGATTAAGTGTCCCAATCCAGAATGTCAGGCGATTAATCCAGAGGGCCACGACCAGTGCGCCAGCTGTCAGACCTATCTGCCCCATCGCTATTTGTGGGCGGCCAGGTCAGGAAGGTTAGTCCCTGAGCATCTGGATAAGCGCTATGTTTGGAAGCATCAACAGATCGTGCTGGATACTGAGCCCGGAGCACCGCCAGCATCGCCTGAGCCCGTACCTGCTCATATTTGGCCTTATTTGATGTTGGCAGCCCATGGGTTACATGTGCCCCAGCCCTATGCTCTGCTGAACCCAGGCACAGGGCGCGAAACCCTGCTACTGGATACGGCAGCGATTGCCATTGCCCCAGGCGATACTAAGCCTAAGCTTTTGCCTTCCTTACCCCAGGCATGGCCTGCGGCCTCTCCCCTCAGGCAGCTCAACTGGCTTTGGCAAATTGCCGGTCTATGGTCAGATTTTGTAGAACAGCAGGTGGCTAGCAGTCTACTGTCCGGCGATCTATTGCGAGTGCATGGCTCATTGGTGCGGCTGTTGGAACTCGCCGCCGATGTACAGCCACTGACTTTGAACCATTTGGGGACTTTTTGGCAAACGCTGATACCCAAGGCGCAGCCAGCTATTCGTGATTTTTTAGAAAATCTGTGTACCCAACTAGTTTCAGGAGAGATTGTCACTCCGGCTGGATTAATTGACTGTTTGGATCAGGCCATTGCTCTAAGCGCCCAGGGTTATCAGGCGGACTATGGTATGGCGGTCATCACTGATCAAGGCCCTAGCCGTAAGCGGAATGAAGATGCTTGCTATCCCACCAGTGGAACCAGTCAAACCCATGGGGTAGGCCCCAAGGCCAAACACCGACATCAACGCCCCCTACTGCTGTTAGTTTGTGATGGGATTGGGGGCCACGAAGGGGGAGATGTGGCTAGTCAGCTGGCGATCTCAACGATCCAGCAGCGGCTATCGCCACTCTTAGAGCAGCTCGCCAAACAGCCAGAACATGATTCTATAGCTGTCACCGAGGCTATCAAAGCCGCCATCTATGCGGCTAATGACAATATTTCTCAACATAATGATCAAGGGCACCGTCAGGCTCGCGATCGCATGGGCACGACCTTGGTCATGACCCTCATTATCGGCGTCCAAATCTACATTGCCCACGTCGGTGACAGCCGTGCCTATCGCATCAGCCCTAACAGCTGTCGACAAATCACCTTTGACGATGACGTTGCAGCCCGTGAAGTTCGCCTGGGGTATGGGTTCTACGCTGATGTCGTCAATCGCCCCGGCACCGGGGCACTAATTCAGGCCCTAGGCATGGGGCATTCCACAGCCTTACATGTGGCCATACAACGCCTAGTTCTAGACAGTGACATCGTTTTACTACTCTGTTCCGATGGTTTAAGTGACTACGATCGGGTGGAACAGTCCTGGCCCACTCACCTACTGCCCGTACTCACCGGTGAGTCAAAGCCCGCTACCGCTGTCGCCAATCTAGTACAGCTGGCCAACACCTACAACGGCCATGACAACGTCACAGTCGGTGTCGTAGTCGGGCACATTCAGGCCTTTAAACCGCCGACAATTCCTCTTCTGTCACCTTCTCAGCCACCGCCGACCGAGACTGCACAGACTCAACCGACACCGGTTGATTATCCAACGGTAATTGCTCAAGCACCGCCTGCCACACCCCAAAAGGCCAAGAAGGCTGGCTCCTGGTTAGTTTTACTGGGATTTGTAGGATTCCTAGGCACCGCCGCTGCCCTGGCGTTCGTATACTTCAGACAAGAAAACACCACCACCCCCCCTGATGCAGCGGCTCCCTCCCTGCCTGAAACTATTCAGGATAAAATCGATCAAGATATTGAAGCCGTCGGCATTACTGACGATGAACTGGCAAATCCGCTTCTAACTCCGAGAAGCTATTTACAGTTAAGTCAATCAGTTGAGCTATTGAGAGGGCCTCAGACAACAGGGGAGGATGCCAACATCCTTGGCCAGTTGCCCAATGGTGCCATTGTTCAAGTCCTGACTCGACAAGAGCCAGCGGCGCAAGAGGCTCGTTGGGTAAAGCTCCAGGTTTGTGCGATCTCACCTATAGAGCCATCAAACGACCAAGCTACCAGTCCTCCTCAGGAAACTGCCCTCCCAGTTAGTCCATCCGTTGGCTCATCAGGCCCACCAACCTCAGATTCATCTGTCACAATGCCTGGGTCACCCCCACTAAACTCTGGAGCAGTGGGCTGGGTGCTTGAAGCCCAGCTAGCCAAAGTTGCTCGTGCCGCTGAAGCACGCAACTGCCCCACTGAGTAGGTGGGTGTTGTATTTCTATTGTGGCAGGACGTTTATGACCGCTTCTATGTCATCTTCAGAGTCACTTTGTCTATGGCTGGCCCTAGATCGGCTTACCGCTGCCGATCCAGAGCACTACGCTATTTGGGTTCTTAAGTCCCCTTTTCCCAGCGGTCATGTCCACCACGATCGCATCTGGAACCACACCTTATCCCAGGCCTGGCAAACCTGGCAGTCCATGTTTTCCCTACGCGGACTGCCCCAGGTTCCCCATGTGCCATCGGCCTACGTGCCTCAGCTATTGCTAGATGACAGCAATGACATGCCTAGCTCTAGCCAGACCAATAGCTACAGCAGTCGTCTGATGCAGCATCTGGGGTTAAATTTGTGGCAGTGGCTATTTGATGGCCCTGTGCAAAGTAGTCTTGACCATAGCTGCGGCATTGCCCAGGGCCAGAGTACAGTGATGCGGCTACGGTTGGAGGTTCGCGATCCTGAGTTAATCAGCGTGCCTTGGGAAATCATGCAATCCCAACCTGGCCGTCCCGCTGTTGCCCTCAATCAGCAGATTTTATTTAGCCGGACAACCAGTGACGTCGATCCCCTAGCCGATTGGGGCTTGGATAATGGCCTCAGAATCCTACTAGTGGTGGGGCATGACGATAACTCCAAGGCAGACGATCGGGCAGCGTCTACCCTAAGTCTGGAGAAAGAAGCTGAGTTGCTCAAAAATATTCTTGAAAGCCGAGCTGACTCTAGACCCGGCCGACGGGTGGTGCGACAGGTGGATGTATTGCTGCAGCCGTCTCCAGCCGAACTCGTCAAGCATCTAGAACGCTATCGCTACAACGTTTTCTTTTACGCAGGGCATGGTATACCGGCTCCCGACGGTGGCTTACTATTCCTCCAGCCCAATGCCACGCTCAATGGCACCGAACTAGCCCAGGTGCTGACCCGCTGTCGTGTGAAGCTAGCGGTATTTAATACCTGCTGGGGAGCCCAACCAGAACGTAGCGGTCAGCAGGCCATTCCCCGCAGTAGCCTGGCGGAGGTGTTGTTACACCATGGTGTGCCCGCTGTCTTGGCCATGCGAGATTCCATTGCCGATGAGGAAGCTCTCAGCTTTATTCAGAAATTTGCCCAGGCATTGGCTGAACGTAAACCCGTAGATGAAGCAGTTGCGATCGCACGTCAGCACTTACTCACCCTCTATAAATTCAATCAGCCCGCCTGGACCTTACCAGTGCTCTACATGCACCCCGACTTTGATGGAGAGCTACTCACACCGATGCCTACAGACATTACCCGGCTGCCAGGGGATTCTGGCATCGGCGGACGCGCCAATGCGCACAATATTAGCATTCGCGAAATTGGTGGGGAGGGTAAAGTGTGGCCCATTTACCGAGGTCTGATGCGCGTCGGCAGACTGCCCGATAATGACTTAGTCATTGCCGAGCCCTGGGTATCCAGTAAACATGCCGAAATTTTTTACCGCCGCGTCGCGGCAGAATCCGCAGCCCCCACTTACTTTCTCCGAGACTTCTCCCGCTACGGCACCTATTATCTGAGTAATCAAGGGTGGCAGCAGATCCACCGCCAAGAAATTCCCCTGGCATCCGGGACACAGCTCCGATTTGGCAGCTCCGACGGCTGCTTGCTAGAATTCATCGTTGAACCCCCGGCACAGACCTAAATACTCCCTGTCTCGGCATACTTAAAAGGCAAACTTTAGCGTAGTTTCCCTGTGTTGGGTATACGAACTTACGTCTTTTAGCTTAAGTTTGCCGTAAGTTCAATAATTAGATGCGGAACACTTGGAATCAAGCCTGTATCCTCTTCCTGTCACAGCTCAATGAACTTATGGGAGGGTAAAACTACCATGGTCAACCACAGAAATTCTCAGTCTCAGACAAGCCTGTCAGCAGAAAACCTAGCTCAGCAGGAGATGCTGCAGTCAGTTCTAACAAATCAACCCCCCTACCCTTGGATGCCTGCAGAAGCATCAGATTATTTTGCAGAAGCCATCGACGCCGGTGATGAACTCACTCTTTCCGACGAAGAAGCCCAGCTTGGCTGGCAAGCATTCTCCGCTCAGTTAGATGCCTTTTGGGGTGAAACTTCTATACAAACTGCCCTGGCCCAGCGCTTTGCTCGTCGTCTGTCCGCAGACATTATTGATCAAATTACCGCCAAGGCCGCACAAGTGATCAATAATGGTCGCCCCCTGGCAGAGCAACTCATTGCCTGTGTTCGTGACACTCTCGCTGGGTGGGATGATGCAGACCTACAGGTAATGGCCCGTCCCTTAGCCCATGCTATGCGTGGTCAAGAAGAAATCTTAGACGCCACTATTAACTCAGTCCGCGACATCGAGTGGGAGTCTCTATCCTCGATGGAACAAGCCCGCATTAGCTTAGCCGCTGCTCGGTGGGCGATCGACTATGTCACCGACCAAAAGCAATAATTGGCGCTGGCAATATCTAAAGAAACATCTAAGGTATGGCTGATCGCCTGTGGGCGTCTTTTACCCTCAGAAGTGTTCGCTTACGCCTAGTATGCCTATGCAGCTGATTGGGATGCTCGATTCGCCCTACGTTAGACGAGTGGCCATTACGCTCAAACGGCTAGCAATACCGTTTGAGCACAAGTCACTATCAGTCTTTCGTGATTTCGATACTTTTAGCCAGATCAATCCCATTGTCAAAGCACCCACCCTGGTCACTGATGACGGCGTTGTCCTCGTAGATTCCACCTTGATCCTGCAGTATATCGAAGGCATATCAGCTCAGAGCTTGATGCCTGAGACTGCTAAACCTGAAGCCCTGAGGCTAATCGGGCTGGCTTTGATGGCCTGCGATAAAACAGTACAAATTGTCTACGAGCGGACGCTACGCCCGGCTGAAAAACAGTATCAGCCCTGGCTTGAACGTGTTGCCAAACAGCTCCATGCGGCCTATGGTCAGCTAGAACAGATGGCGCATACGTTCACCTGTGACTCACTGCTGCAGCCAGAGATCACGATTGCTGTTGCCTGGCGATTTACTCAGTTATACACAGCCGACGTGATTACACTTGCAGAGTATCCCCAATTAGCGGCATTCTCCGCTCAAGCAGAGACATTGCCAGAGTTTCTCTCAACGCCAGTAGAGT
The DNA here is from genome assembly GCF_000482245.1 of Leptolyngbya sp. Heron Island J. Lineage (GTDB taxonomy): Bacteria > Cyanobacteriota > Cyanobacteriia > Phormidesmidales > Phormidesmidaceae > Leptothoe. The sequence goes on from NZ_AWNH01000053.1 coordinate 149,806, forward strand.
AAAATTCAGGGTCAAGCAGTGAGTCACCCATGGGACAGAGCTTTCCAAAAGTAAAAATAATCGCAGTTGGCAAAGTCAAAAAAGGCTGGCTCAAAGACGGTATTGACCTTTATACTCAGCGACTACCTGAAATTGAGTTCCTGGAAATCAAAGACAGCAATCCCAAAGCAGAAGCCAACAAAGTACTGGGCTTACTCAAAACCTATGACAAGCTGATAGTGCTCTCGGAAGATGGCAAACACTTTGACTCAGTAACGTTCGGCCACTGGCTAGGTGCAGAAGCCTCTGGCACCCTCGTGTTTTTCATTGGTGGCCCCACCGGAGTCAGCCATGATCTTAAGCAAAAGGCCGATCAGATACTCAGCTTATCAGCGATGACATTTCCCCACGAGGTAGCCCGGCTACTGCTGCTCGAACAACTTTATCGAGGCAAAACTATCTTGCAAGGCGGACGTTATCACAAATAACGCCATCCCTCTGAGGGACAGCTCATCGTAGTAGTTCAGGATTTTTTGTTAAATACTCATAAAGACTAGATATTTTGTTAGTACATTTCCTTGAATTGATGACTAAGCATTACATCTGTGACTAGATCTATAGTATTGTAAAGCTTTGTGAATCACTTTTAGGACTGGATGCGAATGCTCCTTGACAGTCTGCAACGCGTCAGTCTTCAAAGCCTGATTTTAGACGTCAAACATAGGTAATAAGTGCAATTAACTACCCGCCCAACTGGGTCTTCTGAGCTCCCTACGAGCGAGATTCCATTTACGCTTAAAGACCTCAAGGATGCGATTCCGGATTACTGTTTTGAACCCTCCACCGGTCGTTCCTTAGCCTACTTTTTCCTAGACATTGGTATTATCGCTGGCCTGTATGGCATCGCTTACAGCCTCAATTCCTGGCTGTTTTTTCCTTTGTTTTGGCTAATGCAAGGTACTATGTTTTGGGCCTTGTTTGTTGTTGGCCATGACTGTGGTCACAGGTCTTTTTCTAAGCACAAGTGGCTAAATAATCTCATTGGGCATCTTAGTCATACCCCTATCTTGGTCCCCTTTCATGGCTGGCGGATCAGTCATCGCACCCATCATGCCAACACTGGCAACATAGACACAGACGAAAGCTGGTATCCCATTTCTGAAAAGGATTACAACGAAATGGATGCCATTGGCAGAGCGATTCGATTTAATCTGTTTCTCTTAGCCTATCCATTTTATTTATTCAAGCGTTCTCCCGGTCGTAAAGGCTCTCATTTTATGCCTGGCAGCGATCTCTTTCGTTCTTCCGAAAAGTGGGATGTGCTCACAAGCACAGCGCTATGGACTCTGTTTGTCGGCTTCCTGGGTTGGATTGGTTTCCAGTTTGGCATAGTCTTTTTGCTTAAGTTCTACGTGATGCCCTACCTGGTTTTTGTTGTATGGCTTGATTTAGTCACATTCCTGCACCATACCGAACCTGATATTCCCTGGTATCGCAATGACAGCTGGTATTTCCTCAAGGGAGCACTCTCCACCATTGATCGCGACTACGGGTTCATCAACAGTATTCACCACAATATTGGCACCCACGTGGCCCATCATATTTTTCTGAATATGCCCCACTATCATCTTAAAGATGCTACTGAGGCTATCAAGCCAATTTTAGGAGACTATTACCGCGAAGCCAAAGACTCTATCTGGACTAGCTTCTGGCGTTCTGCTCGCGAATGTATTTTTGTACCTAATGAGGGGCAAAAAGTCTACTATCAGCCACGACGATAGTCTCAAGCTAAAGTGATTTTTTTCAACAATGCGGGCTTAACAGTTGCTGTTGAGCCCGCATTGTTTATTTAGCATTTAATTCATATTTACTTTTCTCAAGCCCGCATTAACTGCCAGCTAACTTTGCTTTCACTAAAGCCTGCACTTTTGCACCATCGGCCTTGCCTTTCATCTGTTTCATGGCAGGCCCCATCACTTTCCCCATATCACGAGGACCACTGGCCCCAGTTTTAACAATTAGCTCGTCAATCACCGCTTCAATTTCATCATCAGTCATCTGCTCAGGCAGATACTCTTGCAAGATCGCTAGTTCTTGAGCTTCTTTGTCAGCCAGGTCGTCACGACCTGCACTCCTATATTGCTCAATTGAGTCCTTACGCTGTTTGGCCAACTGAGTAACCACTTCAATTTCTTGCTCAGGGGTTAGCGCATCCTGGCCCTTGGGACGTACTTCTGTTTCTTTTTCCAGAATCACTTTTTTAACACTGCGAACAGTTTCTAGACGCACTTTGTCGCGGGCTTTCATCGCAGTCTTGATGTCGTTGCTGATACGGTCTTTAAGAGACATGGTTAAAAAGACGTTGCCTGCAACGCCTGTTGGGGAGTCAGATCAAAGTGCCTCTCCCGCGGGAGAGGGGTTTGGGGTTCTGAAAGTCTCTCTCTTGGGAGAGAGACTTTAGAGAGATGCTAGCCGACCTAATATTGAGGGATGGAGGGGTCAACCTCACGACTCCAGGCAAGAATACCACCAGTGACATTGGTGCCTTCGATACCTGCGTCCTTGAGGATGGAGAGCGCTTTGGCAGAACGGCCACCCATCTTGCAATGGGCGATTAACTTGTGACCGTTGACAAGTTCACGTACTTTTTCGATACCAGTCCCATTTTCAATTTCAGGAAGCGGAATCAGTACCGAGCCGGGAATCTTAGCAATCTCATATTCGTTAGGGTTACGCACATCTAAAAGCACGTAATCATCTGCACCGCTATCGATTAAGCCCTTGAGATCGGCGACACTCATTTCAGTAATGGCCGCTTGTTGCTCCGCCTCAGCTGCTTTGGCATCTGGAATGCCACAAAACTGGTCATAATCAATCAGCTTCTCAATGACAGGACGTACCGGATTGGGTCGCAGCTTCAGCTCCCGGAACGTCATATCCAGAGAGTTGTAGAGCAACAAACGACCGCTGAGGGTATTGCCCTCACCCAAAATAATCTTGATGGTTTCAGTCGCTTGAATCACCCCAATAAGGCCAGGCAGAATCCCTAAAACCCCGCCTTCTGCACAGGAAGGAACCAGTCCCGGCGGTGGGGGCTCGGGATAGAGATCGCGATAGTTTGGTCCATCTTCGTAGTTGAAGACCGTCGCCTGGCCTTCAAATCGGAAAATAGAGCCGTAGACATTAGGCTTGTTGAGCAATACACAAGCATCATTAACCAGGTAGCGGGTGGGGAAATTGTCAGTCCCATCTACCACGATGTCATAGGGTTCAAAAATCTTCAGGGCATTGTCAGAGCTCAGACGGGTGTTATACAGGTCTACCTGACAATGGGGGTTAATTTCGAGAATACGATTCTTGGCCGATTCAATTTTAGGCTTGTTCACCCAAGAGGTGCTATGGATAATCTGACGCTGGAGGTTGGAATAATCCACAACGTCAAAATCAACCAGGCCAATGCGACCGACACCAGCCGCAGCCAAATAGAGAATTAAGGGGGAGCCCAGCCCACCGGTACCAATACACAGCACACTGGCAGCTTTGAGCCGTTTTTGACCATCAACGCCGATCTCGGGCAGAATTAAATGCCGCGAGTAACGCTCATAGTCTTCTTTAGTCAGTTGGATGTCATCCAAATTTGGATTCAGCATGGTTCCTTAAGAACGAAAAATAATTGGCAGGATTTGATAACAACGCTGCAGTATGGGCGTTTCTTATTTCAGGACGACAAGCGGCATTCGATCTTTAGCCGCAGACGCTGGAGCAATTTTGAGCGGCTCAGGTTGAAATTGATGACTACTATCCAGCTGCCAGTTTTGCAGATCAACAGCCACGCCATTACGGACAGACGCGATGATATAGGAATAGCTGGACCAGGCTAAGTTGCGATCGCACTCCGAAGGCACCGCCTCAGCATCAGGATGCGAATGATATACCCCAATAATGGTCAAGCCTTTTTCCCGAGCCTGGCGCTGAGTTTCAAACAAATCTTTGGGGTCGATGCAATAGCGTCGCGCTTTGGTCATGGTGGCTGAATTGCCCTGACCTGACTCAGCCAAATTATCAGCCACATCAGCAGTCCAAGCATTATCGAGCAAGACTACATCCACCAAAGTTTTTTGGTCGGCCACAGCGTCAAACAGACCCACCAGCAAACCGCACCCCTCATGGGGATAGGCCTGTTCCGCATGGGCTTGCACGCGCTCAATATGCGCTTGTGTGAGGGTCAGAGCCACAACCAGTCTGCTCAAAAAGCGTCAGATTTTTTATTGTAGAGCAGATTCCGTGACGCTTAATTAATATCCTTAATAATCGTCAGAAGACACCTTGCAGGTAGCATCAGCCTTCAAATTGCAGAAATCAGTCTTAAAGACGCAAAAAAACTGATCTACTCAAGCAATGGCTCAACCACCTTGTCCATAGCCACCGAGCGCGATGCTTTGAAAAGCAATCGGTCGCCTGGCTGAATAAATTGCTTGAGGTGCTGTGCTAAGTCAGTATGGTGGGTGAACTTTTGATGGGGTACATCACCAGCCCCCATGGCCATTGCGTTCGCTTCAGCAGGATCGGCCAGAATAAATAAGTGGTCGAGACCCAAGCTTTGCACCACGGTGCCAATGGTTTGGTGCAGCTCCACTGACTTATGGCCTAGTTCTTTCATCGTGCCCAGCACAGCAATATGCCGCTGACCTGGCTGATCTTTGAGGAGTCGCAGAGCCGCTTTCATCGATTCAGCACCCGCGTTGTAGGTTTCATCCAGCAGCACGATGTCATTTTTCAATTCATAGCGTTTGGCCCGACCTGCAGGCATATCAACTGTGAGGCCCAGGGCTAAACCACGCCAATCCAGGTTTAGCGCCTGCAGCGTTGCGATCGCACTCAAATAATTCAACGCATTGTGCTGGCCTTCTAGTGGCAACGGCAGCTCTATATCATCCACCACCACCGTATTGCCTTGAAAATGGCCATGCACATCTCCCCCCATCAAACCATAGGTAATGGTGTTCCCAGACCACACCCGCGCCGCTGTATCCATCAGTCGAGCATTATCATGATTCAGCACAGCAGTGCCATCGGCTGGCATATGAGTCAGCAGCTCACACTTGGCATCAGCAATGGCCTGCTCTGAGCCCAACAGCCCAATGTGGGCCGTGCCCACATTAGTAATCACAGAAACATTGGGTTGAGCAATCTGGGCCAGTAGTGCAATTTGCCCAGGCCCCCGCATCCCCATTTCCACTACCGCATAGTCGTGATCAGAGGTGAGCTCTAATAGGGTCTTAGGCACACCAATTTCATTGTTGAAATTGGCACGGGTCTTATGTACAGAACCGTGGAGCCCGAGCGCCGCCGAGATCAGTTCTTTGGTGGTTGTCTTACCCACAGATCCCGTAATCGCTACCACCGGCAGGCCCAACTGCTGCCGCCACCAGCGGCCAATAGCCTGGTAGGCCACCAGAGTATCTTTAACCTCTATGCGGGGAATATCAGCAGTAATTACCCCCTGGCGAGTGATGGTGGCGATCGCACCTGATGTGATCGCCTGCGCTATAAATTGATGGCCATCAAAACGCTCACCTTCTAGCGCTAAAAACACATCTTGGGGTCGAATCGTGCGCGTATCTGTACTGATATGACCCACTGTCTGATTTAAATGGGTAGACAACAGGGTATGTCCAACAACCTCATCACCGAGGGCATCTAAAATTTGAGAAATCAGGGCAAAACTAGGCATAACAAAGCTTTGAAGGAATGAAGCAAGACAAACTCATCAGTACTATCCCGTTATCACATATAGGCTTGATGAAGAAAGGCCAGTAATTTTACAGAAGCTTCAGAAGAGCTTGCTGCAAAAGCATCCTATCTGAAAAATCCCATAGCTAAACTAATGGAGCGTAAGTTTGCTGTGTATCAAAGCACTGTTAGAGATCAAGGGGGATGTTAGTCTCGACTTACGCAGCCAACATGTCAAACCGCAGTTACATACCAACATTTACTCTCAGACTTTTGTAGCTCTAGCTGAACCTTTGACAATTAGAGCCATTTATCTGGCTAAATGCCTAAATTACCTAGCCGTCAGTAATTTTCAGGTGCTTTTGTAAGTTTTCATGCTGTCTTAGGTCATCATAACCAGTTAGACTTAAAATCAGTCTGATGCTAGTTTTGGTCGGCGCAAGTTTTCCCTGTACGAGATTGTTATATAAGGTGTATTTGCTGAGGTTTCACTGGTGAATGTCCAATCAAGCTATTCGCGATCTGACTACGGTGCGCGATTAGTTAGTCCGCAGGAACAGGTGCTTTATGACCATTGGATTGGCTGTGTCAACTCTGAGCCGCCCAATGTACTCATCGAGCGGTTCAATACCCTGTTCGTTGACGGCACTGGCTATAGCGATCGTCAGGTTGTCAGCAGTCTTGACAAAATTCTGCTGGACTCCCACGCCGATATGTATTTTCACCATATTCTGAATCGTTGCTGTCATATTCTGATCAACCGCTGGCAAAAGAATCGGGAATATCAACCCGCGATCGCAGAACTAGTCACCCTATTTGAATATTCTCCCAGCCACGCTGTACGTGAGGTATCTCGGGCGCGCTCTGTCAGGCGTTTACGAGAAATCGTTTCCCAGTTTAGAAAAACTGAGCAATACCTAATGCTCAAGCGCCTGGTTCAGGTGATGGAGCGAGAGAGCGAGCCGATACTACGGTCCCGCCAGCCCCTGGGTACCCTGATTGGTCGCTATCCATATCTTTATGAACATTGTTTGCTGAGCGAAGAGAGCCCTAAGGAACAAAAAACTCACATTCGCCGCATGCGACACCAGGCGCAGAAAAAGGTAGAGCTGGATTTATCTCAGTATGTGAACTATCGTGTGCGACGCTCACGACTCAAGCGAGAAGGACTTTTAGAAGAGCAAGGCCGGTGGCTACGTCCCTCAAACAATCCCACCTTACTGAGCGATCGCGAACTGGTCGATTCCCTACAGCAGTTTTCTGGCAAGGACTCCCAGGGACGGACCTACAACGACCTGGCATTAAGGTTTCGCAGTCAATGTTGTGAAGCAGTCACCTTTAAGTCCTTTAAGGACAACTTTTATGAATACCTCGTGTCAGGGGTTGACCCAGCCTATGGTCGGCAACATTTTAACGATGCTCTATATCAAAATTTGAAAGATATCTATCCTGAAAACGATAGCCAGCGGCTCAATGATTTCTTATTAGTACGAACCTGCTCCAACTTGTTTAATTTCCTAGTGGTCGATCCTGCAGGGTCCCATTCACACTTTGTCTTCATTGACCTAATCAATAATTTGGGAGCCACCCTCACAACCGGTCTACTGCTGAGAATTTTGCTGCTATGCCGTAAGGTTAAGCCCTACCTGGAGCGGCGGCTGTCCACCTTGTTTAACCACTACGAATTAGCCAAGCAAGATTCTGTGGGTTGGCTGGTGAAAATATTGGAAACCCTCAACCTGGCCCTGAGCCTGACCTTTGGGCATCTCGATATTTCTCACACACTGGCATAGTCCCGTTACAGCTGATCTGTCTTTAATCCTCAATACACCCTGCTGGGACTTACGTGTGCATCGCAAGCAGCGACTGCACGGATAGCGTGTGTCAGCCTGTGGTGGGCCAGCTTTGTGGCGTCAGCAGAAAGTTTATACGGCGTTGAGTTGCTTCTACAGACATAGACAAAACCCTGAAAAGCTCTATTCCAGAAAGGTTTCAGCCGACATTATAGGTCTTGATGATGGGAATATTTTTTATAAAATCCAAATTTTTCTTTTCAGTTTGCTGTATACTCTGCTAACTTCCTAGGCATCCCGTCTATCAAGTCGGCTATTGTTGGTCCGTCCATAGTCACTACTGTCAAATCGTACATGTCGAGTTATGAGCCAATCTAGACAGTCCAATGCCACAGCAACTCCCCCTGCAGGCACATCCCTAGAAGCTGACACGTTGGTCGAAGCCTATGCTGAAGACCTCATGGATGAAATCTTTGATGATGTCGATCGCATTTTAGCGGGTGAAGAATCGGCTATTTATGCAGAGCCCCTGGTTCAAGAGCAGGATGCAGCTTCTTTGCTAAAGGCTGAAGCGGTCACTGTCCCAGCCATGATTGTGCCAGTCACTGCTGATCAAGCAGTAGAGGCACGGGCCACGGCACCCATCACCGAGCAAAAAGCGAGGGTAGGCGACACTGATACGGGTAAGCCATCGGCTGATAAATCCACTAAAAAGCGACGATGGCGGACTTTTGCATTGGGTGCAATCTGTTTATCAGCTCTCACCGCCACTGGAATTTGGTGGATACGGCAGCAGCCTAGCTTTCAATCAGCAACCGTTCCTACTGCAACCGCCCCTACCGCTCCACCGACTCCGATAATTTCCGAAGAAGCTGCTTTTGGGAACTACCTGAAGCGATCGCTACGAGTGATTAGCAGTGAGCGTAGTGCTCAGACTGAGACTCAATTCCCCAGCGCTATTGCAACAGCCCCCACAACAGCAACCGGGACTCAAGCAGCAGGCTCGCCGCAGCAGGCTAACAATGTCATCGAGCGGGTGTTTGTGCCTTTATTGCAGCCTAGTGCAGGCAATAATAACCAAGGTCGCCCTTCCAACGTGGTGACGCTACCTCCCTCGTTGCCCGCACCCAATGCTGGCACCACTGGCCAGAACAATAACGCTACACCTGTTCCCAATATTGCAGCTAGTAATACCTATGAACTTGTAGGTGTTTTGGAGTTAGGCGATCGCTCAGCTGCCCTGTTTGAAGTCAACGGCTCGTCACAGCGGGTCTACATTGGCGAAACCATCGGGGGAAGTGGCTGGAGTATTGTGTCAATCAACAACGAAGAGGTTGTAGTGCGACGTAATGGTGAAGTTCGCTCCATTTACATTGGGCAACAGTTCTAAACTAAACTATGTTGAGGACACTGTGCCTGATGTTTGGCTGCATGGGGTTGACTTAGCAAATGAGCATATTTGACGATTTCAGTCGCTTTTTGGAGACTCGTTTAGATGAGTTTCTAAAAGCCCATCCTCACCTGGAGATGATGGCCCTTGAAGAGCAACTACGGGGTCAAGAGGAAGATGCGATCGCAACCCTAGCCACCCTCAAACGGAGGGAAGCGGAACTTGAAACAGCCGTTCTAGATACAGCTAAAGACATCAAACGCTGGCATGAACGCATTGCCAAAGCAGAGGCGGCCCAGCGATTTGATTTAGTCAAACCAGCTAGAGAACGGGAGGCTACCCTGCTACGCCAGGGGAATCATCTGTGGGGTCAGATGAAAAGCATTAAGTCACGTTTGGCAGAAACCCAAAATTTACAACAGCAAATCCACACAAAGCGCCAGGAACTTAAAGCTAAAATTGCAGCTGCCCAAACAGCTGCCCAAGCACAGCCTAGGGACTCTAGTACCACAGGCTGGCACCGCAGTCCTTTTCAGTCCAGGCCTCTGGACCCTCTAGAAGAAAGTTTTCAGCGCTGGGAAACCGAGGCAGAACTTGAAGAATTAAAACGACAGATGGGCCAGTAGGGATATATTTCGGCCATTGCCATTAAACAGCTCTCAACGCCTTAACCGTTGCCACAACTGCCTCACCCACCTGCTGAATTTCAGCGGCTGTTGTAAAGCGGCCTAAACCAAACCGTAACGACGCATAGGCAAGTTGATCACTACGCCCCAGCGCCTTCAGCACATGGGATGGGGCCGTGCTAGCTGAACTACAGGCGGACCCCGACGACAGGGCCACGACTGATTGCAGCCCTAGCAACAGGGCTTGACCATCCACACCCCCAAAGCTGACGTTGAGATTTCCCGGTAGACGCTGGGTAGGATGACCATTGAGACAAATATCGGGTAGCTGGTTGAGGGAATGGAGAAGTTGCGATCGCAGCCCGACTAGCCGCTTACGTTCTGAATCCATTTCTGCCACAGCTAGGTCCAGAGCTTTCGCAAACCCCACAATTTGCGGCGGATATAAAGTCCCCGAACGCATCCCCCGTTCATGGCCACCGCCATGGAGCTGGGCTGCCAGATTAACCCGAGGCTGGCGGCGGCGCACATACAGCGCGCCAATGCCCTTAGGACCATATACTTTATGAGCCGTCATCGACATCAGATGAATGTTCATCGCCTGAACATCCAAAGGCACTTTGCCAATCGCCTGAGCCGCATCCGTGTGAAACAAAATCTCCTGTTTTTGACATAGCGCTCCAATCTCTTCAATCGGCTGCAGCACTCCAATTTCATTATTAGCCGCCATCACTGAGACCAAAATAGTCTCGGGTCGAATAGCCTTTTCCAACGTTGTTAGCGAGACCAACCCATCAGACTCTACCGGCAAATATGTGACTTCAAACCCCAAGGATTCCAAATAGCGACAGGGATCCAATACAGCACTATGCTCTGTTTGCACAGTAATGATGTGCTTACCATAACTAAAGTACGCTTCAGCGACACCTTTAATCGCTAAGTTGTTTGCCTCAGTTGCCCCACTGGTAAAAACAATCTCTTCCGGTTGAGCATTAATTGTTTTAGCAATCGTCTCACGACTGTTTTTAACCGCCGCTTCAGCCTGCCAGCCATAGCTGTGCAGGCTGCTAGGATTGCCAAAATAGTCTGTAAAAAAAGGCAGCATAGCATCAACAACCCGCTGATCAACCGGCGTTGTTGCATGGAAGTCAAGATAGATAGGAGAGTTTGCCATAGGACTCAACCTACTGTTTGTTGAATAGGAATAAATCGGTTAAAAATACCAAGAATTCTCACACGTATTGAAGGAATTTGAGTCGTGTAGAGACTAAACACTCCAAAGTTTTGACGCTCAGTATTATCTTCTATAAAGCCTTTCAGATCGTCTTCGCCAATCAGGGTGCCTTGTTCAATAGCCGTCTCACAAATATCCCCTAGGGCTTTCCCCAGATCACCCAGCCAGCTATCTAGCTCTTCTGCCTGGCAAAACGCTGCACGGGCTTCATTCTGTAGGGTTTCTGCTGCAAACGTGTTGTACTGCTCTTGATCGGGATTAGTAGCAATCAGCACGGTCGCCAATGCACCTAATCCTGCTACGCCTATAAACGCTTTGACTTTCATAGCTCTGCGATAGTATCCCAGTAATTGACGGCTGCTCTACCGTTCTAGCATAAGCAGGTAAAAGGTTATTCGATAGCTTTAGATACTTTATCTTGTCGCAAGTAAGCTCTAAATCAGATGTCAAGCTCCATATTTTTCAATCTAGCTAACGCTTGATCTTGCCAATATCTTGCTTTGATAGGATCAAACTCAATTAATTCCTGGGCTTGTTGAGAGGCGATGTGTAGCCATGCTTGCCCAAGATGGGTAAGTCCTAATGCTTGATAGCTTGCTCCTAACCAAACAGCCGCTGAAACTGATTTGAGATGATTAGCTTCGGGCAATAATAATTGCCAACCTTGGGTAAAAGCCTCTACGGCAGCTTGATGTTGGTCTGTAAGTAACAAAACTCTGCCATGACAAAACCAGGTGTCTGCTAGCTGAGGAGCTAACTGGGTCGCTTGAAGAGAATATTGACAACCACGCTCATTCTCCTTTAAATTCTCGACTAAAACTCTGCCCGCAGTTGCCCAAAGGCTCCAGCTTTCTGGGAAACAGGATAACATTTCTGTGATAATGATACGGGTTTGGTTTAATTTTCCTGTAGCTGGCAGAATTTTACAAAGGGCTCGATAAATTTCGCGATCGCACATTCCCTGAGACAGATTATGAGCTGTTAAAATTGCTTCAGTAGCTAATTTATTTTCACCAAGGTCGAATAAGCATGAGCTATAGTAATACCAGGAATGAGGATTGTTGGCATACTCTTCTGCAAAATCTCGCATGACTTCTAGCCCCCTTTGCAACTCATTTCGAGCAATATAATATTGAGCTGATAAGTTATGGGCTGATGGTAAACTTGGGGCTTGTTTGAGCAAGGCGCTAATCAGCTTTTTAGTTTGTTTTCCAGCTGCATCGAAGACTAATCTTTTGCGGCATCGATTTATGATTACTCGTTTGAGTATCTGCACATCTTCAGGTGCAATTTCCATTGCCCTATTTAAATAATTTTCGGCCTCTGGAAGGTTTCCCAATGTCAGCAACAGATCATGACTATAAACCAATCCCATCAAGTCATTAGGTTCGAGGGATAATAAGGTGTCAAAGCTAGAGAGAGCCGCTACAGGATATTCCATCTCCATTTGTAGCTTCCCTAATGCTAGCCAGTGGGTGAGATTCTGAGGCTCTAACGTAGTTGCTGATCGCAAGGCTGCGATCGCATCTCTGGAATTACCCTGACAAGATGCGAGCAGGCCAATTAAATGCTGTCGAGTCGCTTCTTGTTTAGCACATGCGATCGCTCCTCGATAAACTTCAACGGCTTCCTCCATTCTGTTTGTAAGCTGTAAGATTTTCCCCAATTGCATACGAGGCTTAAGCAGTTGGGGCTGTTTTTGAATAACTTGGTTGTATTCAACGATAGCTTGTGGCCATTGACCTGTCTCATATAGCAAATCAGCTAATTCTAAGCGCTTTTTCCATCCCGAGCGATATTTCTGAACATACTTTTGCAAGGTCTTAAGCTTTTGTGCTTGTCGAGCGTTTTTTTTCTCTAAGGCTAGATAGACATTTATATCCAATCTATCGTTTGGAGAGAGTCGCACCAAACTGGAAGCAAAGTTTCGAGACATGAGATAGTAACGGTATAGCTAATTTCTTCAATCTTGGGCTCAATCTTGATAGGTGCTTGAAAGTTTTTCTGTTCTAACTCCTGGGATCGCACCTCATCAATAACAATCTTGTTAAGACCAGAAGAGTACTGCTGGAAACAATCTTTCAGTAGATCTCTTGCTTCTTGAAGTCGTTTCGAGACAGTATTCTGGGTAATCGATAATTTTTGTCCTATCTCTGCGCAGGACATTTCATGGTAATAGCGTAATATCAAAGGATTTCGCAACCTGGAAGGCAACTGCTCAATGCAATAACGAAGATAAATATTGCGTTCTTGTTGCAGTAAGCGTGTCTCTGGGGTGCTAACGCTGGCATTACAAATTTCTTGCAGACTATGCTGTGTGTCTTCTATGGCGTCTGTACTTAATGCATGGCGCTGGTGCTGTCGATGTAGATCGACACAAAGATTATGAGTTAATCGAGTCAGCCATCCTTTGAGATTAGTAATCGACGATGCATGCTTTGGTAGCTTGGCCCAGGCCTTAAGTGCGGCTAGACTGATCGCCTCCTCTGCATCAAAATGATTACCTCCCATCCAGACTCGACAACGAGCATAAAGATACTCTCTATGGATATTCCATATTTTCCAGAAGATCTTACGCTCCCCTTGAGCTAATTGTAATAAGAGATTTTCCTCTTGCGAAGATTTTTTTGGGCAATCAGAGTTTGGGGCTATCATTGCTGCTTCGAAGATAGATACAGGAAACAGGTGAAGCTGAGTTAGCAGGCATGAACCATTCCAGAATTACTATCCTTAAGGTCATGCGGGCGCTTTATTGACTGCTCATCTGAGCTTCATATGATTCATAGTAGTCTGCGCAATATTGCCTAAAGCTCATAAAGCCAACCGTAGAGTTCATGAAAAAACTCATCAAGAAACTCATATAAAACCTAATAAAATCTGTACGTGGATACTTACTTACAGGAAATTATTAATTTCTGTGGGTAGGCAATTGCAAGCGTCAACCTTAAGCGCCCATGAACCTGGATGCCCTAATTGAACTCCTTAGTCGCGACTTGATCGATAGTCAAAATCGTCCTCTGAATGCCCCAGAAATAATGATTTTAAGGGGGATCTGGCAATATCGCACCTACAAACAAATTGCCATGGAGGGGGATTACAGCCCGATTTACTTTACGAATGTAGTTGCGCCTGAGTTATTTAAGCGGTTGTCTAAGCTGATTGGCCAACGGATTACCAAAAAAACTTGCCGGGCACTATTAGAAGCCTATGCCACTGGCCAGGTAGTCTCGGACAATATGGAAACTAGTAAAGCGTCAACCAACTCAACATCCATCAACCGACCATTAGCGAATTCTCAGGCTGGGCACCAAATTGAGGCAGTTGGATCGCCTCGCTATCCTAGCGGATCAGTGCCTGTTGGTTCTCCTTACTACATTGAACGTACACCATTAGAAGAACTGACCTATGCAGAAATTATGAAGCCGGGAGCCTTAGTTAGAATTAAAGCCCCTCAAGAAATGGGTAAAACATCACTGCTCCTCAGGATTTTAGATTATGCTAATCATCATGGGTATCGCACTGTTAGCTTAAATCTGCAGCAAATTGATGATGCAATACTGGGTAATTTAAATCGTTTTTTACGTTGGCTTTGTGCCAATGTTTCCCATCAGCTCAACCTTGAATCAAAGCTGGATGACTATTGGGATGAAGATATCGGTGGCAAGGTCAGCTGTACTCTATACTTCCAGGACTATATATTAAGGCAAATTAATGAGCCGTTCGTGTTAGCTCTGGATGAAGTCAATAAATTGTTTGAATATCCTCAGGTTGCTAAAGATGTTTTACCCCTATTCCGTTCTTGGTACGAGGAGGCAAAACGATTACCCTGTTGGGGAAAGTTACGCTTAGTGGTCATTCACTCAACAGAAATTTACGTTCCCTTACAGCTAAAGCAGTCTCCATTTAATGTCGGATTACCGATTCAGTTAGAGGGATTTAGCTTAGAGCAGATTCAACAGCTGGCTAAATGTTATGACCTCGATTGGGATCAGAATAACCAACAGGTTCAACAACTAATGGATATTGTGGGAGGTCATCCCGCTTTAGTACACATTACTCTTTATTATTTGAGTCAGCGACAAGTTTCGCTGGCTCAACTCTTGGAAAAAGCCAATACCCCGACTGGAATTTATAACTACCACTTGCAACGTCATTGGGCCAACCTAGAAGAACAACCAGAGCTATTGCTAGTGCTGAAGTCTGTTATGGCAGCCTCTGAGCCGGTGTCATTAGAACCGATGATAATCTATCGGTTAAGCAGCATGGGGCTAATTAAACAGTCAGGCAACAAAGTATTACCTAGCTGTGAGTTGTATAGAAAGTCTTTTCTACAGGGAAAACAACATGCTTAACAAACCACGATTTAAGTCTTGTTATTCTGTTGAAACGATAGAGCCTAATCAAGTTTTTATCTTATCGGAACGGGGATCGGTTTGCTTGTGCGATCGCATGACCTATCTAGTTGCTTCTTTAATTGGTTGCGATCGCAGCAGCGACGAAATTATTGAAGCCATTCAATGGCAGATGATGCCTCAAGAGGCAAACATCCAAGAGCAGGCTGCTTTATTTCAAGATGTGCTTAATGTAAGCATTCAGGCCCAGGCAATCTTATTTAAACTTGAAAAAGAAGGGTATCTAGTTGAACAAGATGAGTCCTTGCCCTCCCATCTACTTACAGTTTGTCACCATTTAAATATTAGCCCCAGCCAAGCTGACCAACGGCTGAAGACCACAAAAGTAGCAGTTAAAGCATTTGGAGCTCCATTTATAAAAGAGTTGATAGCCACCTTACAAGACCTAAAAGTTCAAATCATCTCTGACTCCAACCAGGCAGACTTAACTGTAGTTTTGACCGATGACTATTTGCATCCAAATTTAGCTGACTTTAATAGTCAAGCCCTTCAAAATGGACATCCCTGGCTATTGGTCAAGCCAGTGGGCACAGTAATCTGGTTAGGGCCTCTATTTGAACCACCGCAATCGGCTTGCTGGCAATGTTTGGCCCGACGTTTGCAAGATAACAGACCCGTTGAAAGTTTTATCCAAAGGGTAAATTCTAGGGATTCTTCTCAGGTGATTGCATCTTCCGCACCTCAGGGCTTTTTGGCGGCTACAGTACAGACCGCACTTGGCATGGTTGCTACAGAGGTTTTTAAGTGGGTTGTTTCCCGCAGTAACCATCGATTAAGGAATACTCTGATTACCTACGATACGCTTACCCTGCAAAGCCGGGATCACCATCTGGTAAAGCGACCTCAATGTCCTAGTTGTGGTCAACTCCACGGCTTAGAACAAAGACCGTTACCCGTTGTCCTCGGGCACCGCAAGAAAACGTTTACGGCAGAAGGCGGACATCGCTGTTGTTCGCCCCAAGAAACTCTGAGTAAATATCGGCATCATATTAGTCCCATCACTGGAGTGGTGCGTGAACTAACGAAAATACCAATCAATTCACTGAACCATACCTATATTGCCAAACATCATTTTGTCACTGTCTTTGATGATGTGGATAACTTGAGGAAGAATTTAGGGGGTAGAAGTTCGGGAAAAGGTAGAACTGATGCTCAAGCGAGGGCTAGTGGTTTTTGTGAGGCGATTGAACGGTACTCTGGGGTGTTTCAAGGGGATGAGATTAGGATTAAAAGTAGTTATCAGAAGCTAGGTGACCAGGCGATTCATCCTAATGCCTGTATGAATTTTAGTCAACGGCAGTATGAGACGAGAAAAGCGTGGAATGCTCAGTGCCAAGGTTGGTTTCAGAAGGTACCTGAGCCATTTGATCAGGAACGAGAGATTGACTGGACTCCGGTTTGGTCGTTGACTCATCAGGCGTTTAAGTATTTACCGACGGCTTATTGTTACTATGGCTATCCTCAAGACTATCCTCTGGATTGTTGGGCGGATTCCAACGGGTGTGCAGCGGGAAACACCATTGAAGAGGCTATTCTGCAAGGGTTTATGGAGTTGGTGGAGCGGGATGCGGTGGCCTTGTGGTGGTACAACCGATTGCGGAAACCCCAGGTGGATCTAGATAGGTTTGATGAGCCTTATTGCCATAGCCTAAAACAGTATTATCAAGGGTTGGGACGGGATCTTTGGGTGTTGGATATTACCAGTGATTTGAATATTCCGACATTTGCGGCGATTTCTGGTCGGCGAGATCATGCTGTGGAGGATATTATCTTGGGCTATGGCACCCATTTTGATCCAAAGATTGCCATGAGTCGGGCGTTAACGGAGTTGAATCAAATTCTGCCGAGTGTTTTGTCAGCAAGGGCAGATGGAACAACACAATATCCTCAATATACAGACCCGTTGGCGATTGAGTGGTGGACAACAGCTAGGTTAGCAGAGCATCGTTATTTAGTGCCTGATAGCAAGTTAAAGCCGAAAAAATATGATGACTATGATCAGAGGGGCAGTCATGATTTATTGGAGGATGTGCAGCTTTGTCAGCGGATTGTTGAGGAGAAAAACATGGAGTTGTTGGTGTTGGATCAGACTCGGGCTGATGTGGGGTTGAGGGTGGTGAAGGTGATTGTGCCGGGGATACGGCATATGTGGAGGCGATTAGGTTTAGGCAGACTCTATGATATTCCAGTTAGAATGGGTTTGTTAAAAGGGGCTTTGAAAGAAAGGCAATTGAATGCTTTTCCCATGTGGATGTAATTCTTGAGGGTTAATTATAGTAACATTACAGACAAAATTAATCGGAAAGAGTCTATTTTTCTCCAAAAATATGCAAGACTATATCTACAGGGGCATGAAATTATGCTCTAAGTATCTGATGCTTTCATTCATTAGTGAGAGTGCCATCTCCACATGAGTTAAACTCCAATGTGTAAGTGTATCCCCTCGGCATAGACCAGTTTCCTTTACTGGGCGCAACAGGATCCCCAATTTTCTCTTGTCTATTTGATCTAACAAGCTCATACGAGCCTGCCTTTACATCGAAAATCATTTGCGGTTGAGCAGGAACTGAATATCCCCAACAAATATATTCCCCTAGACCCAGGCCAAAACCTATATTTACTGTATATTCGCTAGAATTATATACAGGTATTTTCCACCCATGATCATCGTGTTTAAGTGTAATGAAACTGTTCATAGACATCGAAAAGGTATCTCTATCGCTGGAATATTTATAGTAGGATTGGTTAGGGCTTATATCGCCCTTTCTTAAAACGGAAGCCATCCAATGAAGAGATAATTGTTTATCAAAATTAATTTCAACATTTGTGTTGAGGGTTTGTTTCCCTGAGACTCTTCTGATGCCATTATCAACAGGCCTTAGTGGTGAAAAAGTTGCCACCAGTTGAATATCTAGATTATATTCACTTGTTATCCAAACAATTGTAGGATTCGATGCTAATACAATAGGCGAGAAAAGATCGTTAGCATTTTGTAGTTGTTTTTTTGTGATTGCAAAAGGAGGCACTACCATGGCTAAAACTAGTTTACTTTGTACAAAAGCAATCCTTCCAATTTTGAATTTAGACATAGAAGGCACTGCAACTAAGTGGGTGGTCATAAGTGCCCTTTATTTGGCCTAAATTTAGGTAAGTAAATGTAGTTCTGAATCTCTAAGATGCTTGACTGGCAGCATTCGAGATATTGAATAGTATTGGCCACCTACTTAATACAAGCAACAGCTAAATTTTAGTCGCTTTCAAGCAACAACTAAAATTTAGCTGCGCCCGTTCAAAGAATGGAGTACATTACTCGCTCAAAACTCTCGCTGACATTAGAGCTATTGCTAGAGCGTAGATGCTCTAGCAATTTATGGGCATTACCAGCGCTGTTATCAACTTTAAACTAAGGTGGTTATGCTCTTTAGATTCAGACTTGTTGTAGCGCCTTATTGCTACGAGATCCATTTGCTCCTGTAAGAGCATTTTGATTGCCACCGAGTGCTATGTTGGCACCTGCCACCACAAGATCGCGGATTGCTTGAGCAGAACGCTCACCGTTATAGGTGAAGCTGAAGCTTGTACGACCTGTTGCATCACCATTAATTTCAAACCGTACCCCGCTCAAGATAAAGTAGGCAAAGGCTGCAGTGAGAGCGGTTGCAACGGTAAGGGTTCCAGTAATGATAACGTTGGCGTTATCACTGTAGTCTAGCTCGGCATTACTCCAATTTACTTTGACAATCTTGTCTGTTTGCTTTGAGCTACCTAGCAAGGCAAGATCACTAGTAGCTGGCAAGGCAAGATTGTCAGAGCTGTGTTGTGCCCAGGCAATTAAATCGGCATGGGCTTTTGACATGTTTTCATGGCTCTGGATCAGTGTGTTCATGACATTACCCTCAGTTAATATCATCGCTGAGGGCTTTCCTGGTTCTACTTTCCAGGCTCCTGTTGAAGTATACGTAACAGTGGTTTCATTATATTTAAAGCTTCCTGGAACTGAGATTTCTGCAGCATTATTAGATACCGTAGTCCAGTCGGCCAAAGTATTGTTACCGTAGCTTCCAATCGCAACGTAGAATTTTAACTTGGGAGTGAGCGTTCTCGTTTGCTGAGGAGAAGGAGACCATGTCATACCAATGAAACCTTGGCTAGTTTCAATCCCAAAGGACATGTTACTAAACCATTGGTTGCCTTCATTCTTTCCTCGATCAAACGCATTGGACGCAATTGCAATACTCTTCTTTGATGGATCTGAACTTAATTTTTGCATTGTAGGTCCCTGCTTAGGAGGCACCGTTACATAATCTGCTTCCCATGTATCGCCCAAATCAGCATCATTGCTGACACCGGAGTTGACCTTGATATCCAAACCTACGGCCTTATTACTGGCACCAGCACCTACCTGATACTGCACAGGAATGGTGAACGTATTTATCCCAGGTTGGAAGGAACCAACTGTCAAATTAGTGCTGGAGTTAGCATAAACTTGAGGATCACTGGCAAGTTCTTCTGGACGCTTCAAGAAGCACCAAAAAGTTTGGCTACTTGCAGATTCGTTGACAAGGTAAATAGTGTATTCTGTCGTCATTATTAATTCTCCAGGTGATTAAAGGTTTAAGACGAACGAGACTTTTGGGGGAACAACCTTTTTAATAGGTCGATCAGAGATCTCTAAAACCGTCTAATATCAAATAGTTAGACAGTTAAGCCATCTCAGATATCCAGTTAACTTCCCGTTTCTATGAATTAAAACGATTACTCTTAGCAATCTATGCATTTTTGGAGTTACAGGGCATTTTTTCTGCTTCCCTGACTTTAAATTGTGAACTGAAAGCAACTTTCGCTAGCCCTGTGATACCAATTCTCTAGATACCAGCTACAGATAAAGCCTCTAGCGCTCTTTAATGACTCTGGCGAGATGATTTTCAAGGAGGACTCTCTTGTATGGGAACAGCTATCCCTGGAAACTGGTTCATCCATGCAATCAAACAATCAAACCCTTCTGTTAATTGGGGAATGGAAAAAATCTCTAACCAAGGCTTGAGTAAGTTAAAGCTAACCCAAGGAAGAAGAATTAAGCGTAGGTTGTTCAGCCAACTCTTCCAACCCTCTCCATCCTCCCAATAACGGTGTTTGAGAAACGATGAGAACACTGTTGAATCAGCCTGTTCTGGAGGAATGATCCCGTCGGGGCGGAGGGGCGGAGTGTATAGCGTTACCATTAAGTAGGCACTCATAACCAGTTCCCACCACTTTTCAATTTGGGCATAGTTCGTTACTCGAAAATCTGCCCATCCCAGTTCATTCTTGCTTTGTTTCAAACCATATTCGACCCAATTCCG